>NZ_JAVESI010000075.1:0-7843 GCF_034006665.1 Trichloromonas sp. | reverse complement strand
CAAAGAGCCATTAAGACCGCTGCGGGGATATCTACGACATTTTGCCGAGGCCTTTCGGCCCGGCAACAACCGAATTGGTTGGCTCATGCCTCAAGCCGCGTGAGCTTTTTTCGCGATTGCATCAAGGCTGCTTTGATCAAAATGCACCGGCAAGTGGCAATCTGGATCTCGATCCCGGGGGCATCGCCCTGCGTGGCCTGTTGGTGCGGCATCTGATTCTCCGCAGGACCGGCAGGCACCCGCCGGGGCATGCAGTTTATCTCCCGCGAACTCTTCCCCGAAACCTACGTCAACGTGATGGATCAATACCATCCCTGCCACCGGGCGACCGAGCATCTACGCCCCCACTGCACCGACGGATCAGCCAAGAAGAATTCGGCGAAACGGTGACCATCGCTCAGGAGGAAGGGCTGTCCCGGTTGGACGAAACAGGTTTCCGCTCATTCTTCGGTTGAGGGCCATCGTGAGATAAAACTGTAACCGGATTCCTGACATACATCGCAAGGATTTCCTTTTAAGGCAGTAATGCGCAATATTTTAAATAATCCCTTTCTTCTTAGAGTCCAGAAGACCCCGGACCAACTGGCTTTCGAAACAAGGGGAATAAGCTGCATACTAAGTCCAATGGGGTGAATGTCCCTGCGGCGTTGGTGGAGATTGCCCACTCGCGAGGGGGTTTAACTGAAATTAAGGTGAACGGGTCCGAGGAGTTCCGCCGGGCGGTGTGGTTGGAGGCTAATGTCCAGGGGATTGAATTCAAGGGGTATGAGCCCAAGGAGACGGACCTTGCCACGTTGGAAAAGCTGAGTATGCAAAAGGCCCTGTGGGAGAAAAAGCCGGAAGATTTGGTAAAGGAGCATCCGGAATTGAGTAATGAAGCGGTGACGTTGAAGTTGGCAGAAAAGGTTCTCAGCGATTTCCAAATAAACCGGACCAAGAGCGGTTTATGTCCGGGGTTGTGGATCGGGTTTCTGCTCAGGTGGAACAGGGACAACCGCTTCCGCAAGTCACCGAGGCGAAGCCGGGGAAAGCTGGTTCAGGAGCGTTGATTGAAATGCGAAGAGTAATTTTCTCCCAGCTGATATGGTTGGGGCTGTTTCTGTTGCCGGTGTGTGGTCTGGGGGATTCACAGGACACCATACCCGCCAACTTGCGGCCATGCTGAAGGACAGCGATGTTCTTATCCTTGGGGGGAGAAGCACGGAAAGGCGGAATCGACCAAGCTGTTTGTGGGCCTTGTCGATGAGGCGACCCGTAGCGGGAAATGCCTAACTGTGGCTTTGGAAATCAGCTCGGACCAGCAGCCGGCGCTTGATCGGGCGATGAATGGGGATGGGTCCGTTGATGAGGTTGTGGTTGATCCCATTATCGACCATCCCGGCTACCGGGAAATGCTCGCCGGGCTTCGCGGGTTGAAGACCAAGGTGCGGTGTCTGCATGTGGTGGCTATTGATGGGATTGCGGAAAAGATTGATCGGGATGCCTGGATGGCTGAGGCTTTGCCCCCCCTGTCTCGGGAAGGGGCCGGTGGTTTGTCTTCTGGGGTGTCTTCACGCGACGAAAAAGATTCGGTGGGAGAGTGGAAGGGTTTGGCCTTTCATGGCGGAAAGGCTTGTAGCTAAGGGCGTTCGGGTTTGCTCGGTGGTGCAGATTTGGGACGGCAAGGGGAGCGATGAAGTCGCTCCCCTTGCTATTGAGGACGTGGCCAATGTTCTTGATCCGGTTGCGGCCAGGCTGCCGGATGATGTACGGGAGTTTGGGGATTATGTGGTTCGGTGGAAGTAGAAATTCCCGATTTTAGCCCGCCATTTTTTGGGGATAGTGGGATTTAAGGAGATGTGGGACCCCAAAACGATTTGTTGGTCGGACGCGGACACATCGTGAGTATTCATCCTGATTCACCGGCAAAAAACATAAAAACCTCGTTGTCCCAATGAAATTGGGGAGATAGAATAGTTGTGCGAGCAACAATCTACCATCAACGAGGTGAAATCAGTATGGCACAGGGCGTTCTTCCGTTCCAGTACAAAGAGCAGGGCCAAGCTTCGGGATTGACCGCGCTGGGTGGGTTGCCGGCGTATTTGGATCTGGCCCAGGCGGCGGGTTTGCGTGATGCCATCCGCCGGCACTTGTCGGTTCGCCCGGCGCACGGCCAGGGATGGAACGACGAACAGATCGTGATGGCGTTGATTCTTTTGAACCTGTCGGGCGGGGATTGCGTCGCTGATCTGGAGCGGTTGGAGGCGGACGAAGGGCTGTGCCGGGTGATGCGGCGCGTGGAGCATTACGGACTGCCGCGAGCACAGCGGCGGAGCTTGGAGCGACGCTGGCGCAAGCAACGGCGCCGCGCCTTTCCCTCGGCATCGCCGGTGTTTCGTTATCTGGCGGCCTTTCACGACGAAGAGCAAGAGCAAAAACGGCTTGGAGGGACGGCCTTTATCCCGGCGCCCAACGCCCATCTACAGGCATTGGGACGCGTCAATCGCGATTTTATCGCCTTTGTTCAGAGTCGTTCGGTGCAGCGTGAAGCCACCCTCGACATGGATGCCACGCTGGTAGGCAGCGAGAAAGCCGGGGCGCTGTGGTGCTATGATGGCTACCGGGCCTATCAGCCCTTCAATGTCTACTGGGCGCAGCAGGAACTGGTGGTGCACTCGGAGTTTCGCGACGGCAACGTCCCGGCCGGCCATCAGCAGTTGCGGTTATTGCAGGAAACCTTGGAGCAGCTGCCCGAAGGCGTGGAAAAGGTCCAGGTTCGCTCCGACACCGCCGGCTACCAGCAGGAGCTGTTGCGCTACTGCGCCGAAGGCCGAAACGAGCGCTTCGGGGTGATCGAATTCGCGATCGGCGCCGATGTCAGTGAAAGTTTCCGTAACGCGGTGGCCGAGGTCGAAGAGAGCGAATGGGCGGAGGTCTGCTACGTGCCCTCGGGGCTCGGCCATTGCAAGAGCGGCCCGGATTATCGCTATCTCGCCATCCGCGAGCCGCTACACCGGCAACTGACCCTGCCGGAGCACTCCGAAGTGGAGCCCCCGTCCGACAACGTTGAGAGCGGCGACGGCGGCGCCTACAAGATTCGTGGCATCGTCACCAACCGGAGCCTCGACGGCAACGAACTGATCGCCTGGTACCGGCAGCGCTGCGGCAAGAGTGAAGAAATCCACGCCGTGATGAAAGACGACCTAGCCGGCGGGAAGCTTCCTTCCGGAGATTTTGGCGAGAACGCCGCCTGGTGGGGGATCATGATCCTGGCGTTGAATCTGAATTCGGCCATGAAGCGCCTGGTTCTGCCCGCAAGCTGGAGGAACAAACGATTCAAGGCCCTGCGCTTCGGTCTGATCCATCTGGCCGGTCAGGTACGGGAACGTTCCCGACAGTTGGAGGTATTGCTGAGCCCCCGACAGCCGGCGCTGCCTCTGCTTCGGCAGATGCGGGAAAAGATTGTCGATTTGGCCCGAGGCGAGCCGCTGGCGGTGGGGTAGGGGGATAAGCCCCGGCGAAAAGAGGAAGAAACCGGCCTTCGGGGGATAGCTGCGCCCAAAGCACGCCGAAACAGCCCGGAATAAGCGCGTCCGGTCCCCACAGCCCCGGTTCGCCCCCGCCGAAAGCCTGAGATCGGGGAATGAACTAAAAAACGACCCTCAAAAAGACTCCGCCAACTTTTAATGTTCGGTAGGTGGTGGATCTGGGATTCATGCCGCCGATTGCTAAAATTGAGGTGGTCTGATACAAATAGTTGATACGTAGGGAAAAGTCGGAGTGGTTCCGAACCCTTGTCAGTTATATTTGATATTGGCGTTCCGACCATTCCCAACCAGATGCTCTATATATACTTTCCGTTCAATGACGACCATCTGCCTGACTTGGAAAAACTCCATGCAGTGGCTCGCTTAGGTGCGAGTCTGGTGGCAGCGGGGCATAAGGTATTGTGCCATTGTCTTATGGGGTTCAACCGCTCGGCCTTGTTAGCAGGTTTAATTTTAGTGTATCTGGGTATGACGGGCGAAGAGGTGGTCAAACTACTGCAATCGAAAAGGGCAGGGGCTCTTTACAACGAGACCTTCGTCGGCTACCTGCGTTCGGCTCAACCATTGGCGAAGACTAAGGCATGACAGGGAATTAGTCGATGCTGCGGCTCCTGATATTGCTGCGTTCGCAAGTCCGTCCTGTCAATCGCTCTTTTTTATAGAACAGTATGCGTACGCTTCTTGCCACGCGTAACAGCGACAGGATGGCAGCGCCTGCGAGCACTCCCGCAAGCGCATTAAGAGCTCCCGGAGACAACGGCGACTTGAAAGCCGAGGCTTGTGCCTTGGACGGTACCGAGGGCGATGACGATTATCTCGGCCGAGAGGATAAAGTCCGTACGGATCGCTCCCTTGATCTTCGTTATACTTAAAATTTCACTTCCTTAACAAGCGGAAGAAGCATCTATTTTGGACGCCGCCACTTTCTCATAATCCACTCCCTGTAGAACACGAAACGCCCCCGGTCTCAATATCGAGGGCGTTTTTCATAATGCGCATATTTTCAGAAACGACTGACGGAATCTTCAGAGACTCCCGCCGAAAGACAGGCCGAGTTGAAAAATTTACCGATTTTACACTTTAAAGATGTCGTTCGAAGTCCATTCTTTGATGAAGAATCCGAACAACATTAATTCCATCAGCAGTCAGTGTAAAAAAAATGACATGGGACCCGGATTTGGATTTCAGATACCCTTTCCGTACATCACTAATATCGACAGAAGTTGATGAGTCACTGGCTTGTCTTTGCATCGCTGCCCATAACTCACGTACGTACTTTTCAGCCTGGGGAATCCCCCATTCAGCAAGGGTATAATCCCAGATATCACTCAAGTCAGCCTTGGCTTTGGGAGACAAGGTCACTTGGTTCATAGTGACAGGGACTTCTTTTTGTCAGCGATGAACGCATCAATGTCCAAACAGGTTGATGAGCCGGAATTCTCCCCTTCGATTAAAGCCTGACGTAATTGCTCGAGTTTTATGTGGTCTTTTCTGATCAGGTCGCGTACGTAATCGGAGGCGTTAGCATATCTTCCGCTTTGAACACACTCCTCAACCCAAGTCTTCATCTGTTCCGGCAGGGAAATATTCATCGTTGCCATGAGATTCTCCTTTTGGGGCTCACAGAATTAATCTATGGCAAACTTTGCCAATTGTCAATCTTTGTCAAGTCGATTTGTGACAGCAGCAGGGTGGCACCCAGCAAAATCGGAACGCATCTCTGGTATGCGCGATGCCCTGGATTGCAGGGATTGTGAGAGCAGCGCCGACAAAGCCCTCTACTATCCAGCTTCTTGTACCGGTCGTAGTAGGTGGCGACATCTTTGGCGGAAGCCTCCATCAGCAGCCTGGCCTGCTCCGGGTTGACCGGCATGCCCCGGGGGTCACTGCCGCTACTGATGCAGGGTGGTGCGAATGATTTCGAAATAGCCCGGCGCCCGCACGACTTCTTGATATCCCGGAACGACTCCCACCCACTTGCCCAGTCGGACGTTGCGTTCCTGTGTGAGATAAAGGGTGGGCAATCCCATAAGCGCCGGACCGTCCATGCCGGCAGTGGTAACACCAATCTGGCCCACCAGGCCGTGACGGTCTCTCAATTCTTCAAACAGCCGCAGTTGCGCTCGGCGCATGTCCGGCCCCTGGAAGAGCGGCTCTTTCCAGCAAAGGGTCAGGTCCACTCCACTTATCGGCACAAGGTCCGCGGGAACAGCATCGCCGAAAAAGATGGGAGTGAGCCCGGCATTCAATACCAGCTCGGAAAGCTGACGCAACTCATCAAAACAGGTATTGCGCAGGGCATCGTGGTCACCCGTTCGTACCCAAAGCAGCACCTTCCGTTTTGGATTTCCTCCCACATGGCCATCGATCCATGATTTCAAGGAAGCCGCCGGCGTGTCGTTTCCCAGGAAGGCTGCGCGAAGGGTGCGCTGTGCTTCTGCCGCGTCGGCGTGAAAAGCCTCGGCGATGATATGAGTCAGGTGCTTGGGGCTCGCCGGACGAGATCGATAGGGGCGAAGGGCCCCTTCCAACCCGGCATCGTGAAGGAATCGTTTGGCCTGCAATTCCTGGGCAGCGCCGGGTTTGATCTGGATGGAAAGGCCGGCAAACAGTGCCGCCGCAGCCAGGTACCAGCCTTCGCCAAAGGAAAAGCCAGGATCGGCATGGAACGTATAGGCGCGGTTCCGCTCCAGGACGATTTTCCTGGCGGCGTTCGCGGCAGCTTCGGCTCTGCGGGCAATCGTTCTCGCTTCGGCCGTATCAAGGAGCCGGGCAAAACGTGCGGCCGCTAATGCCGCCACTTCCGCAGTGCAAGCGATCTGCTCGACTCGCTGCCAGCCCTCTTCGCAATCTGCCAATGTCGGCGCCCGCTGCGCTCCGCGCGAGAGCTGCCCGGCACCATAGCGCGCATCCTCGGCCCGCGCGCCTTGCGCCCGCAGCAACACCCAGTGGAGAGATCCTAGCTCACTGTTTTCCCGCGCGCCCTCCAGCGCCTGTGTGGCCAGCAGGACAACCTGCTCCAGCCGAGATCGATAGTCATCGCGCACTCCGGGCAGATGCAGCCTTCCCTCTAATGCCGTGGCCTCCGCCAACAGAGTGGCAGCCGATTGTGCGACCCCTCCGCCATCCCTTTCGTGATGGAGCAGCCCTGTCACAGGATCTTCTTTGACCAGGTTTTCGGCGCGAGCGGCCCGTCTATTTCCAACTCAACATTGTGTAAAAAGGGGCGGGGTCCGCGAGATTTTATCCAGTCGATCATCACGGCCAAGCCCTCTTCGAGTTTCACCTTCGGCTGGTAATCAAGCAGTCGCCGGGCCTTGTCGGCGCAGCAGTTGGCAAAGAAAACCTCCTGGGGGCGGCTATCGATCCGGTTCGGCTGCAGATCAAAATCGAGCAGCCGGGCGATTGTGGCGGCCAGCTCGTTGATGGTGACAAACTCATCGTCGGGACCGATATTGATGATCTCCCGGACACAGCGGTCGTCCGTGGCCATCCGCAGCAGCGGGTCGACCACATCAGAGACATAACTGAAACAGCGACTCTGATTGCCATCCCCGTAGATATAGGGTTGGCGTCCTTGCAACATCAGGTTGATGAATATAGCGGCCACATTGCGATAAGGATCGTCGTACCGCTGCCGCGGCCCGATGATATTGTGAGGAACCGCCACCACCCACTCCATGCCGTGGGTTTCGGCAATATTGGCAAGCAGCCGTTCCGCGCTCCATTTGGCGATACCGTAGGGATCCTGAGGAGCCGGCACCATATCCTCGGTAAACGGAACCTCATTTGTGCCGTACCTGGCCATGGACGAACAGAGAACGAAGCGCTTGACTCCTCCGGCCGCTGCAGCGGAAACAACGCCACTGGTCGCCGTTACAACGTTCCGGGTGACCAGATGTGGGCTGAATACGGAGAGGCCTTCATAGGCTGTGGCAGCGCAATGGTAGACAATATCGACGTCTTTCATCAAAGCGGCCAGTGGCGCAAAATCATTGCAGTCGATTTGATGAAACACAGCGCCACTCGGAACATTGTCAAGGTAGCCACCCATCAGGTTGTCACATCCCGAAACTCTGTACCCTTCAGCCAGGCACCTGTCCGCAATATGACTCCCTAAAAAACCTGCTATTCCCGTAATGAAAATTCGTTTTCCGCTCAATTGAAGCACTCCATACCGGATTTTTTATTGATGCCACCGCAAAAAGAGAAGATCCGACAAATAGTTTAAATCATTAGATTATTTGCAATTTTTTTCTTGCGCCGGGACGTGATCTATGGTATATTCCTTAACAATTCCAATGCTTTGCGAGGGA
>NZ_JAVESI010000028.1:0-45698 GCF_034006665.1 Trichloromonas sp. | reverse complement strand
GTTTCAAAGAGCCATTAAGACCGCTGCGGGGATATCTACGACATTTTGCCGAGGCCTTTCGGCCCGGCAACAACCGAATTGGTTGGCTCATGCCTCAAGCCGCGTGAGCTTTTTTCGCGATTGCATCCTTTATAGTTCCCCCGCGTTTTCGAAGCCCATCCCTTTCATCCTCCTCGCGGTGGCCCGATGAATCGGACGCCGGGGGTTTTTATTCCCGCGTGCCGGCCCACCGTATCCCCAGGGAGAACCCATGCTGGACATTCTTCTCAACGAAAAACTGATCTTTGGCCTGGTCGGCGGACTGGGACTTTTTCTCTTCGGCATGAAGATCATGTCCGAAGGGTTGCAGAAGATCGCCGGCGACCGCATGCGCAAGATTCTTTCCGCCCTGACCAACAACCGGATTATCGGCACCTTGGTCGGTCTAACCGTGACCGCCATCATCCAGTCCTCCAGCGCCACGACGGTCATGGTGGTCGGCTTCGTCAATGCCGGCCTCATGTCCTTGGTCCAGTCCATCGGCGTTATTCTTGGCGCCAACATCGGCACCACCATTACTGCCCAGCTCATTGCTTTCAAGATCACCAAATACGCCTTGCCCGCCATCGGCCTCGGTGCCGGACTTAAACTTTTTTCCCGCAGTCGCAAGTGGGTCTACATCGGTGAGGTGTTGCTCGGTTTTGGTCTGCTTTTCTTCGGCCTGCAGATCATGGAGCAAGCATTCAATCCCCTGAAATCGAGCCAGGAATTTCGTGAAATATTCGTTCTGGTCGGGGATATGCCGCTGCTTGGCGTGTTGATTGGTACGATTCTGACCATAATCGTCCAGAGCAGTAGTGCCACCATGGGTATCACCATCGCCCTGGCCAGTGCCGGACTCATCTCCTTCGAGGCGAGCGTGGCCCTGGTTCTGGGCGAAAATATCGGCACCACCATCACCGCCAATCTGGCCGCCATCGGTACGAATCTGGCCGCCCGGCGTACGGCTTTCGCCCATTTCCTGTTCAATTTCATTGGCGTTGCCTACATGATTCTGCTGTTGCCCTTCTTTCTTTCCTTCGTTAACAGCATCACCCCCGGCGATGCCGATTTCGTCATTCAGGCCCAACAACAGGCCCAGACCCTGGGTGCCGCCGTTGGCGACAAACCCTTTATCGCCCGGCATATCGCCAATACCCATTCCCTCTTTAATATCATCAACACCATCATCTTCCTGCCTCTCGTCGGAATCTTGGCGAAGCTCACTACATTGATCATCCGTGGCCGCGATGAAGAGATGGAATTCCATCTGAAATATATCGACAACCGTGTCCTCAACACCCCGCCGATCGCTCTCGGACAGGCCAAGGCGGAAACCCGCCGTATGGGTCAGATCGCCCTGGAAATGCTCGACGAAACCCTCCTTTTTCTGAAGGACGGCAACGAAAAGCGGATTGCCGTTCTGGAAAAGAAGGAAGAGATTGTCGATCTTTTGCAGAAGGAGATCACCGACTTCCTCGTCGCCCTGTCGCAAAAATCGATTACCCAGGACACGTCCAAGCAGCTCGCCTCGATGATGCACATGGTCAACGACCTGGAGCGGGTGGGGGATCACTGCGAAAACCTTTGGCGTCTCGGCCAGAAAAAGGGAGCCCAGAAAATTATCTTCTCGGATGTGGGGGAGGCGGAACTGGTGCAGATCGGAGAAAGCACCAAGAGCCTGCTGGAATTCGTCGTCGCCGGCCAGGCCCGGGAAGACAAGACGATCATGGAAAAGGCCCGGCATATGGAAGACAACATCGATTATCTGGAAGAATCGATGCGCAACAACCACATCGCCCGCCTCAATACCGGCGAATGCGCGGTTCTGCCCGGTCTGATCTTCATCGATATGCTGCACAATTTCGAGAAGATCGGCGACCACACCTTTAACGTGGCGCAAGCGGTGGTGGGGGAGAAATAATTGTTTGCGGCCATCGACATTGGCACCAACACGGTTCGCATGTTACTGGCCGAGGTCGGTCTTCAAGGACTGACGCCATGTTGTTACGAACGCCGCATCACCCGCCTGGGCGGCGGGTTGTGCCCGATAAAGGGTCTGGCTCCCGATGCCCGGGAACGGACCCTTTGCGCGTTACGCGACATGGTTGCGACCATGGCCGCTCATGATGTCCAACGGTTGCGAGCGGTCGGCACCCAGGCTCTGCGTCTGGCGACGAACGGCACGGATTTTGTTCACGCCATCCGGCACGAACTGGGCATTGCCGTCGAAATCATCAGTGGCGACGAAGAGGCCCGCCTCAGCGCCCTCGGCGTCCGCGAAGCCCTGCGGCCTCAGCCCCCGTCCTGCCTGATCTTTGATATCGGTGGCGGCAGCACCGAGTTCATCCTGCTCGAAAGGAACCAGCGCCGGTTCGCCCGCAGCTATCCTTTGGGCGTGGTCCGTCTGGCCGAATCATCGGAGGAAACGGATCAGGTCATTGATGACATCCTTGATCGATTGGAAAAAGATCTGCACGACGTCAAAACGTCGGTCACCGACACGACCGCGCTGGTCGGCACCGCCGGCACCGTCACGACCATCGCCGCTCTGGATTTGGAAATGACCGATTACGACTGGCGGCGGGTGAACAATCACCGGGTGTCACGGGAACGGGTCGAATATTTTCTTTACCGCTTACGGTCCATGTCCGTGAGCGAACGGGAAAATCTGCCGGGGATGGAAAAGGGGCGCGGCGACCTGATCGTTCCAGGCCTTTCGATCGTTTCAGGGCTTCTTGCCCGATTCCGCAAAGCCGAAATCATTGTTAGTGATTTCGGTCTTTTGGAAGGCATCGTTCTGGATTTGGCGGCTGCGCCGGCAAATTGACTTTTACCCCCCGATTGTCTATATTCGCCTTTCTTCATTACATCCCAACCGAGGAGTTCTATGTCACAGGCAATTCTGTCCGGCAATGAAGCCTTCGCCCGCGGCGCTTTCGAGGCCGGGGTACGTGTCGCTTCGGCCTATCCCGGCACGCCAAGCACCGAAATTCTTGAGAATATTTCCCAGTACCAGGAAATCGATTCCAACTGGGCTCCTAACGAGAAGGTCAGCCTCGAAGTTGCCATCGGCGCCAGTTTCGGCGGTGCCCGGGCTATGGTCGCGATGAAGCATGTCGGCCTCAACGTCGCCGCCGACCCCCTCATGACCCTATCCTATATCGGCGTACGCGGCGGCCTCGCACTGGTAGTTTGTGACGACCCGGAGATGCACTCGTCGCAAAACGAGCAAGACAGCCGCCACTACGCCCGGCTGGCCAAAGCGCCGATGCTTGAACCCGCCGACAGTGCCGAGGCACTGGCATTCACCCGGCTCGCCTTCGAACTGAGCGAGCAGTTCGATACCCCGGTCCTGCTGCGCTCCAATACGCGCATCTCCCACGGAAAATCCATCGTCACCCTGGGGGAGCGGGTCAGCGGCCTGCCCGAACCGAAAATCGAGCGGAACCCCGGCAAGTTCGTCATGCTCCCGGCCAACGCCCGCAAGCGCCACCCGCTGGTCGAGCAGCGCCTGCTCGATCTCAAGACCTGGGGCTGCAACCACGAGATCAACCGCATCGAGGAAGGGGAGGGGGAGGTCGGTGTCATCACCGCCGGCATCGCTTACCAGTATGCCAAGGAAGTGCTGCCCAAGGCGCACATCCTCAAGCTCGGCATGGTCTATCCCCTTCCTGAGCAGTTGATCCGCGACTTCGCTGCCCGCTGCAAAACCCTCTACGTCATCGAGGAACTCGATCCCTTCATCGAAGAGCAGGTCAAGGCGATGGGGATTGACGTCAAGGGTAAGGAGATCTTCCCCATCTGCGGGGAATTCTCCCCCAGCCGCGTCGCTGCCGCTCTCGGTCTGCCCCAGCCTCAGGGAGTCGCGGTGCCTTCCGAGCCGCTGCCCAACCGGCCCCCCAACATGTGCCCCGGCTGTTCCCATCGCGGGGTCTTCTATGCCCTGAAGCGTCTCGGTGCCTTCGTCACCGGCGACATCGGCTGCTATACCCTAGGCGCCCTGCCGCCTCTTTCGGCCATGGATACCTGCGTTTGCATGGGCGCCGGCATCAGCAGCGCCACCGGCATGGCCAAGGCCCTGGGCGAGGCGGAGCGCTTCAAGGTGGTCGGCGTCATGGGCGATTCGACTTTCCTCCATTCGGGCATCACCAGCCTGATGGACATGGCCTACAGCGGCACCCCGGCCACGGCCATCATCCTCGACAACCGCATCACCGCCATGACCGGTCGCCAGGATAATCCCGGATCGGGCCACACCCTCGCGGGTCTGGAAACGCTTCCCGTCAATCTTGAAGCGATCTGCCGCGCCATTGGCATCCGCAATGTGCAAGTCGTCGATCCCTACGATCTGGACCGGACCCAGCAGGTCATCGACGAGGAGATGCGCCGACCCGAGCCCTCGGTGGTCATCGCCCGCCGTTCCTGCATGCTCGACCGTCACGGCCGCGGGGTGCGCAGCACACCGCTGTTCGTCAAGACAGAAGCCTGCACCGCCTGCAAGGCCTGCTTAAAGATCGGTTGTCCCGCCATTGAATGGCGGACGGACGAAGGGGGTGGCAAGGGCCACGCTTATGTCAACCAGGCGCTCTGCGTCGGCTGTGGTCTCTGCCGGCAGGTCTGTAAATTCGATGCCTTTGGAGTCGGTCATGAGTCCTGATGTAAAAAATATCCTGCTCGCCGGGGTCGGCGGTCAGGGCACCCTGCTGGCCAGCGAAATCCTCTCTGAAACCCTGATGCTGGCCGGTTTCGACGTGAAGAAGAGCGAGGTCCACGGCATGTCCCAGCGGGGTGGTAGCGTCACGTCCCACGTCCGCTACGGCACCAAGGTCTACAGCCCGCTCATCCCCGACGGGCAGGTCGACGTGCTCTTCGGTTTCGAGCTGCTCGAAACCTATCGTTATCTGCCGACATTGCGTGCCGGCGGCGCGGTGGTGGTCAACGATCTGAAAGTCATGCCCGCGACCGTGGCCATGGGGACGGAAAACTATCCCGTGGATATTCCCGGAAAAATTTGCTCCGTCTGCGCCGATGCCAAGATTGTCGACGGCCTCGACCTGGCTCTGAAGGCCGGCAACGCCCGTACCGTCAACACCGTCCTTCTTGGGGCCCTGTCACAACGCATGGAGATTGGCGAGGAGCTGTGGCTGGCGGGCTTGAAGAAGATGGTTCCGGAAAGGTTCCTAAAGGAAAATCTCGCCGCTTTCCAGCTCGGCCGTCAGGCCTGATGGGTAAATCTCGTTTTTTGTCAAAGGGTGAGTCATGATCTGGAACGACGAATTTGAAACCCTGCCCCGGGAAGTCATCGAATCCCTGCAAGTCAAGCGTCTGCGCCAGACCCTGGAGCGGGTCAACGCCACCGTCCCCTTTTATCGGGAGCAGTTCCGCAAGGCCAAGGTGACGCCGGACCAGATCAAAAGCCTCGATGATCTGCGCCGGTTGCCCTTCACCCTCAAACAGGACATGCGCGACAACTACCCCTACGGGCTCTTCGCCGTTCCTCTGGAGCAGATCGTCCGCATCCACGCCTCCTCGGGCACCACCGGCAAGCCGACGGTGGTCGGCTACACCCGCCGCGACATCGATACCTGGGCGGAACTGATGGCCCGCTCCTTCGTCGCCGCCGGCGCCCACAAGGGGGATGTCATCCATAACGCCTACGGCTACGGCCTCTTCACCGGCGGTCTCGGCGCTCACTACGGGGCCGAGCGTCTGGGCGCCTCGGTCATCCCCATGTCCGGCGGCAACACCATGAAACAGCTGATGATCATGCAGGATTTCGGCTCGACGGTGCTGACCTGTACGCCCTCCTACAGCCTCTATCTCGCCGAGGTGGCGGCCGAGGAGGGGATCGATTTCAAGGCGCTCAAGCTCAAGGTCGGGATATTCGGCGCTGAGCCCTGGAGCGAAGAGATGCGCAAGGAGATCGAAGAAAAACTCAATCTCAAGGCAATCGACATCTACGGGCTCTCGGAAATCCTCGGCCCCGGCGTCGCCATCGAGTGCATTGAGGCGCAAAAAGGGCTGCACATCTGGGAGGATCACTTCATCCCCGAAATCATCGATCCGGAGAGCGGCGAGATCCTTCCCTGGGGCGAGCAGGGGGAACTGGTGATTACGACCATCACCAAAGAGGGGATTCCGATGATCCGCTATCGTACCCGCGACATCACCCGGATCATCCCCGAACCCTGTATCTGCGGTCGCACCCATGTGCGTCTGGAACGGATGAGCGGGCGCAGCGACGACATGCTCATCATTCGCGGCGTGAACGTCTTCCCGTCGCAGATCGAAAGTGTGCTGATTAATATCGAAGGGGTCGAGCCCCACTATCAGCTGATCGTCGACCGGGAAGAGAATCTCGACACCCTGGAAGTGCAGGTCGAGGTCAACGAACAATCCTTTTCTGACGAAATCAAGGTCTTGCAGGGGCTTTCCAACCGCATCCGGAAAGAGATCAAGGACATGCTCGGCGTCACCTGCAAGGTGCGCCTGGTGGAGCCGAAGACCATCGCCCGCAGTGAAGGCAAGGCCAAGCGGGTCATCGACAAGCGCAAGGAACAGTGACCGTTCGCAACAGTCAAGGGGGTACCATGAAAGTCGATCAGATTTCCATTTTCATAGAAAACAAGTCGGGACGGCTGGCGGAAGTTACCCGGGTTCTGGGCGAAGCGGGCGTCAATATCCGCGCCCTGTCCTTGGCGGATACTTCGGATTTCGGTATCTTGCGGCTCATTGTTAATAAAACGGATGAAGCCAAGGCGGTGCTCAAGAGCAAGGGGTTCACCGTCAACAAGACCGACGTAGTGGCGGTAGAGGTTCCCGACCGGCCCCTGGGTCTCAACAGTATTCTCGAAATCCTCGACCGGGGGCATGTGAATGTGGAGTACATGTACGCCTTCGTCGAACGTTGCGGCGAAAATGCCGTCATCATCTTCCGCTTCGACAACACCGATGAAGCCATCCAGGTTCTGACCCGGGGCGGCATCACGGTTCTTTACGGTGAACGCATCTACAACATGTAGATCAAACGGATTGTTGATTTTCGATGTCCAGAGTTGAACACAAACAGAATGCCGCCCCGGTAGAACGTATCTGGGATCCGGCGAACGAATGCATGCCCCGCCCCGAACTGGAGATACTTCAGCTCTTTCGCCTCAAGCAGACGGTGCGCCGGGTCTGGGAGAACGTCCCCTGCTATCAGGCCAAGTTCCGTGAACTCGGCCTGGGGCCAGAGGATATCCGCTCCTTGGCCGATCTCTCCCGGCTGCCCTTCACCACCAAGGAAGACCTGCGCCTGAACTACCCCTACGGCA
The DNA here is from genome assembly GCF_034006665.1 of Trichloromonas sp. Lineage (GTDB taxonomy): Bacteria > Desulfobacterota > Desulfuromonadia > Desulfuromonadales > Trichloromonadaceae > Trichloromonas. Next base: position 38,364 of record NZ_JAVESI010000028.1, on the reverse strand, counting down.
TGTTTGCCGTTCCCCTGCGGGAAGTGGTGCGCATCCATTCCTCCTCCGGCACCACCGGCAAACCGACGGTGGTCGGCTACTCCCGGCAGGATCTCGACAACTGGTCGGAACTGGCGGCTCGCTTCATGACCGCCGCCGGCGTCACCGAGGACGATATTGTCCACATCGCCTTCGGCTACGGCCTCTTCACCGGCGCCTTCGGTCTGCACTACGGTGCCGAACGCATCGGCGCCTCGGTCATCCCCATGTCCAGCGGCAATACCGACAAGCAGCTGATGATCATGCAGGATTACCGCTCCAGCGCCCTGGTCTGTACGCCGTCCTACGCCCTGACCATGGCCGAGCGCATGGACAAGCTCGGCATCGACCGCTCGCAGCTCTCCCTGCGGGTCGGCCTCTTCGGCGCCGAGCCCTGGAGTGAGGAAATGCGCCGTGAGATCGAAAACCGCCTCGGAGTCATCGCCACCGACAACTATGGCCTTTCCGAAGTCATGGGGCCCGGCGTCGCCGGCGAGTGTCAGCAGCGTTGCGGCATGCACATCTTTGAGGATCACTTCCTGCCGGAGATCATCGATCCGGAAAGCGGCGAGGTTCTTCCCCCCGGCTCCGTCGGCGAACTGGTGCTGACCAGCCTCACCAAGGAGGCTTTTCCGGTCATTCGCTACCGCACCCGCGACATCACCAGCCTCGATTACGCGCCCTGCGCCTGCGGCCGCACGTTGGTACGCATGCGCAAGACCATGGGCCGCAGCGACGACATGCTCATCATCAAAGGGGTCAACGTCTTCCCGACCCAGATCGAGGAAGTGCTCTTCCAGGTCGAGGGCTGCCAACCCCACTACCAACTGGTTATCGACCGGGTCGGCAATGTCGATACCCTAGAGGTGCAGGTCGAGGTTTGCGAGAGTATTTTCTTCGATGAAATGAAAAAGCAGCGGGCTTTCGTCGAAATTCTGGAGAAGCGCCTCCTTTCCACCCTCGGGGTCGGCGCCAAGGTCAAACTGGTCGAACCGTCGTCCATCACCCGCCACGAAGGTAAGGCCAAGCGGGTCTTCGACAAACGTCGGCTCTGATTTTCCAACCTATTGACTTTAAAAGATAAAATAAAATTTAAGCCGGATGAATTTATCCTTGACATTCCCGGCGCTATCGCCGATAATCCGGCCTCGTTGATTGACGGGGCGTAGCGCAGCCTGGTAGCGCACGTGCATGGGGTGCACGGGGTCGGAGGTTCAAATCCTCTCGCCCCGACCAACGAGAAAAAGGGAGTGACTTGGTCACTCCCTTTTTTTTCGGCGCGGCTCTTTAAGCCCGCCGCGAAGGATGCAGATCATGAAAGAACAGATTCAGCGGTTGCTGGAAGAAGCCCTTGCCGCCATGAAAGCAAAGGGACTCTTCCCCGCCGACCTTGAACCAGCCATCCAGATCGACCGCACCAAGGACAAGGCCCACGGCGATCTCGCCACCAACCTGGCCATGGTCGGAGCCAAGACGGCAAAAAAGAATCCTCGCCAGCTTGCCGCCGAGCTCATCGAACAGTTGCCGGCATCGAAGCTGGTGCGCCGGGTCGAGATCGCCGGTCCCGGCTTCATCAACTTCTATCTCAATCCCGACTGGCTGGCCGAACAGCTGGAAAACGCCCTGGCCGATCCGCGCCTGGCCATTCCCCTAGCGGCCGCGCCGCAGACGGTGGTGGTCGATTATTCCTCCCCCAATCTCGCCAAGGAGATGCACGTCGGTCATCTGCGTTCGACCATCATCGGCGATTGCGTCTCCCGCACCCTCGAATTCCTCGGTCACCAGGTCATCCGCCACAACCATGTCGGCGACTGGGGTACCCAGTTCGGCATGCTCCTGGCGCACATGGAGGAACTGCAAGGGCAGGCGGGAGAGATCCGCATGCAGCTTTCCGACTTGGAGAGCTTCTACCGCGAGGCCAAGGGGCGCTTCGACGCGTCCCCCGCATTCGCCGACCGCGCCCGGCAACTGGTGGTCGATCTCCAGTCCGGCGATGCCCACTGTAATCGTCTCTGGCGGGAATTCCTCGACATCTCCCTGTCTCACTGCCAGCAGATCTACGACCGGCTCAACGTCGCCCTGACCCGTGAGAATGTGCGCGGCGAGAGCGCCTACAACGACGATCTGCCCCAGGTGATCGAGGATCTGGCCGCCGCCGGTCTGCTTACCGAAGATCAGGGCGCCCGCTGCGTCTTTCTCGATGAATTCAAGGGGAAGGATGACGAACCCCTGCCGATGATCGTCCAGAAGAAGGACGGCGGCTATCTCTACGCCACCACCGACCTCGCCGCCATCCGCTACCGTCTGCGCGTCCTCAAGGCCGACCGGCTGCTCTATTTCGTCGATCATCGCCAATCCCTGCATTTCCAGCAGCTCTTCGCCGTCGCCCGCAAAGCCGGATTCGCCGATGAGCACACCAGCCTCGAACACATGCCCTTCGGCACGGTCATGGGCGAGGACGGCAAGCCCTTCAAGACCCGCTCCGGCGGCGTCGCCAAACTCGCCGATCTGCTCGACGAGGCCGAGTCCCGCGCCTATGAGCTGGTCAAGGCCAAAAATCCGGAAATGAGCGAGGAAGAGCTGCGCCACATCGGCCGAGTGGTCGGCATCGCCTCAGTGAAGTACGCCGACCTCTCCAAACACCGCACCAGCGATTACGTCTTCAGCTTCGACCAGATGCTCAGCTTTGAGGGGAACACCGCCCCCTATCTGCTCTACGCCTACACTCGGGTGGCCGGCATTTTCCGGCGGGGAGAGATCGACGCCGAGGCGCTGCAAGGGAGCATCCGCCTGGAAGAAGAAGTGGAGAAGGAACTCGCCGGCAAGCTCGCCCAGTTCGGCGAGGTGGTCCAGCGCGTCGCCGAACGCGGTTGGCCGCATCTTCTCTGCGGCTATCTCTATGACCTGTCCGGAATTTTCTCCGGTTTCTACCAGAGCTGCCCGGTCCTCAACTGCGACGATGCCGCCATCCGCGCCAGCCGCCTGAAACTCGCCCGGCTCACCGCTCGGACGCTGCAACAGGGTTTGGCGCTCCTCGGCATCGAAACGCTGGAGCGGATGTAAGAGACAAACGCCCGTCCAACCCCTCTCCCTCCGGAAGAGGGTATTTTAAAGGCGTCCTGACTTTTCCGGTCACGGCGCCTTTTGTTTTTCTTTTTGAACGATTATGATGGGGCGACTTGCCATTGTTCCATTCCCTCCGCAAAGGATTCCCATGAGCGAAGAAGCCATCGTCAGTTTCGCCGATCTCGCCTTGGCCCCGGCCGTTTTCCGGGTCATCGACGAAGTCGGTTACGAAACCCCCTCGCCAATCCAGGCCCAGAGCATCCCGCCACTGCTGGAAGGGCGCGATCTGCTCGGCCAAGCGCAGACCGGCACCGGCAAGACCGCCGCTTTTTCCCTGCCGCTCTTGAGCCGCATCGACCCGGCGCTGAAATATCCGCAGATTCTGGTGCTGACGCCAACCCGCGAACTGGCCTTGCAGGTGGCCGAGGCGATGCAGACCTACGCCCGCCATCTGCCGGGTTTTCAGGTGTTGCCGGTCTACGGTGGCCAGAACATGAGTCAGCAGTTGCGCCAGTTGTCGCGGGGCGTGCAGGCGGTGGTGGGAACGCCGGGGCGGATTCAGGACCATCTGCGCCGGGGCACGCTCAAGCTCGACCGGCTGCTGGCGGTGGTGGTGGACGAAGCGGACGAAATGCTCAAGATGGGCTTCATTGAGGAGGTCGAGCAGATTCTCGAACATGCGCCCCCCACGCGGCAGACCGCGCTTTTTTCCGCGACCATGCCCAACGAGGTGTTGCAGGTGGCCCGCCGGCACCTCAGAAATCCCGTGGAAATCCGCATCAAAACCAAGACCTCGACGGTGGAGACCATCAGCCAGCGTTTCTGGCAGGTGAAGGGACTGCACAAACTCGATGCCCTGACCCGCATTCTCGAAGCGGAAGAGATCGAGGCGATGCTCATCTTCGTCCGCACCAAGATCGACACCGTCGAACTCTCGGAAAAACTCGAAGCGCGGGGCTTTTCCTGCGCGCCCTTAAACGGCGACATGACCCAGGCGATGCGCGAGAAGACCGTCGAGCGCCTGAAAAACGGTAGTCTTGACATCGTCGTCGCCACCGACGTGGCGGCCCGCGGCCTCGACGTTAAGCGCATCAGCCATGTGGTCAACTACGACATCCCCTACGACACCGAGGCCTACATCCACCGCATCGGCCGGACGGGGAGGGCGGGGCGGGAAGGCAAGGCCATCCTCTTCGTCGCCCCCCGCGAGCGGCGGATGCTCTATGCCATCGAACAGGCCACCCGCCAGCCGATCACACCGATGACTCTGCCGAGTCGCCAGGACATCACCGACCGGCGCATCGGCCTCTTTAAAGAGATGATCGCCGAGGCGATGGAGTCGCAGGATCTGGAATTTTTCGAGGAGTTAATCGACAACTATCAGGATGAATACGATGTCGGCCTGCGCCGCATTGCCGCGACTCTGGCTTATCTGGTGCAGAAGGACAAACCCTTGCAAATGGAAGGCGGCGCCGAAGAGAAGGTCAAGGCGGCGCCCGAGGCCCCGGAGCGCCCGCGCGTCCGCGAGAAGACCGGCGACATGCGCCGTTACCGCATTGAGGTCGGCCGCATCCATGGCGTCGAACCCCGCCATATCGTCGGCGCCATCAGCAACGAGGCGCAACTGAGCAGTACCCACATCGGCCAGATCAAACTCCACGACGCCTTCAGCCTGGTCGACCTCCCCGCCGATCTGCCCAAGGAAACCATCCGTCTGCTCAAAGACGTCTGGGTCTGCGGCCAACGCCTGCAACTCAGCCTCGACGAAGGCAAACCCGCGTCGGGCAAGGAAAAACCATTTAAAAAAAGACCGGGGAAGAAAGTCGAAAAAGCGGCGCGGACGAAACCGGTCGGGAAGAAGCCGCCGGTGAAGAGGAAAAGTAAATTTGGTGCTGATTCTGACCAGACTTAAGGATTTACTTTTAATGCAAATGCCCATAATTGCTAGCAATTAATCAGACGGGCAGATACAGGACGAGGGAAATGTCGAAAAGACAATCGGAGTTCGTTAGATGGATGGGGCCTATTCTTGATGCACTTCGTTATCTTGGTGGCTCCGGTAAGCCCCGTGAGGTCTCTGAGCTTGTAGCTGAAAGGCTTTCGGTTCCAGATAAAAAACAGGAGGAAACGCTCAAATCTGGTCAGTCCAGATTTCATAACCAAGTTGCTTGGGCTCGACAATACTTAGTTTGGGAGGGACTTCTAGATAGCTCGACCCGTGGTGTTTGGTCGCTTACTGAGAAAGGCAACGAAACCAAACTGAGCGATGAGGCAGGTAGGCAAATATTCCTCAAATGGGTCAAAATTCATTCTGATGCACGCAAGAAGGGCACCGATCCGGACATTCCTGCTGCCATTGAGCAGAGCGTAGACGATGATGATCACAAACAGGTTTTACTGGAGGTTTTGAAAGGATTGACACCGGAGGGATTTGAGCGCGTTTGCGCGCGTTTACTTCGAGAGTCCGGATTCGAGAAGGTAACGGTCACTGGCGGTCCAAAAGATGAAGGGATCGATGGGATTGGCATACTTCAGGTTAATCCTTTCGTGAGTTTCAAGGTTCTTTTCCAGTGCAAGCGGTACAAAGGTGCGGTTTCTCGGGCTCAGGTCGGTGATTTCCGCAACGCCATGATCGGACGGGCAGACAAGGGCATTATTATGACAACCGGAACTTTCACGACGGATGCGCGTCGAGAAGCAGATCGTGATGGTGCCCCGCCAGTTGAGCTTGTAGATGGTGAAAAACTCGTAGAAATGTTCGAAAGCATCGAGTTGGGTCTGAAGCCCAAGCGGATTTACCAAGTAGATCATGCATTCTTTGCCCCATATTTAGCGAAAAATGACTAATAGGACCGCAGCAGGCCATAGGTCACGGCAGTGGAACAGCAGCGGGTCAGGTGGAACAGCAGCGGGTCAGGCTTCCAAGTTGCCAGGATGATCAACTGAGGGGTAAATCAGGACGTCAACCCAATCAACTTGATTAAACCTATGAAATTCCATAACTTTCTGCCTTGAGAAAATAAACTCTTTTATTCCCTGCGATCCCCAGGTTATTATGGTGCCATATTTAAACCTATTCTAAGGGCTTATTATGGACCGAATTTTCGCCTCCGCATCCGTCAGCATCAGCGACCTCAAGAAAAATCCCAGTCGCGTTATCCTTCAGGCCGAAGGCGCTCCCGTGGCGATTTTGAACCACAACAAACCGAGCGCCTATCTGGTTCCAGCCGAGACCTTCGAGGCCGTGATGGAAAAACTCGAAGAGTACGAATTGGTGAAACTGGTGGAAGAACGGGCCGAGGAAGCGACAGTGAAGGTCAGCCTTGATGACCTATGAACTCGAATTCAAGGTGTCCGCGCTCAAGGAATGGCGCAAGTTGGACGAGTCGGTTCGTCATCAGTTCAAGAAAAAGCTCGCCGAAAGGCTCGTCCAGCCCAGGGTTGAAGCGGATCGTCTGCGCCACTTGCCGGACTGTTACAAGATTAAGCTGAGAAATGCAGGTTATCGGCTGGTCTACCAGGTTGACGACCGAAAGGTTCTGGTGATTGTGGTGGCGGTCGGCCGCCGTGATCGCCTGACCGTCTACCGCGCCGCCAAGGATCGCAGCTGAACGCGAAAGCCCCCTGACTCCAAATCAAAGGCGTAACATCACCCGAAAAAAGACCGTTGCGTCAGCCACCTCCAGATGCTACTTTCAAAAGTACAACAGGAGGTACAACCAATGCCAAGAGTGCCGAAAATCATCCCCATCTCGGATCTTCGCCAGGACGTCGGCGGCGTCATCAAGCGCGTATCCGTTTCCCGCGAACCCCTGATTATCACTCAGCGCGGAAGGGCCGCCGCCGTGATGGTCAGCATGAAAGAATACGAACAAACCCAGCATGAGCTTGAAATCCTGCGATTGCTTGCTCGTGGCGAGCGGGACATCGAGGCCGGCGTCGGCTTCGACCTGGAAGCCGTGCTCGCCGACGCGGATGCGCTTCTGGCGGAACAGCAATGAAAATCGTCTTTACCCCAGCGGCACGCGATCAGTTTCTGCACGCATTAGCCTATATCCGCCGCGACAACCCGCTCGCGGCGGTTTCATTTCGGCAGAAGACCGAGAAAATCCTCTCCCGTCTCCGCGATTATCCCGAAACCGGACGAACTCTTCCGGAGTTTCCGGACATTCACTACCGTGAGGTCATCGTGACGCCCTATCGGTTTTTCTATCGGGTCAAAGACGATGTGGTCTGGGTCGTGGCCGTCTGGCACGGCGCACAGATTCCTGAAGACCCGTCGGAAACCGGCTAGAACCGTGAAAGCCCCCTGACTCCGAAAAGAGCAGGGGGCTTTCGCGGTTCATGGTTCATCCCCAGTTACGGACGGCGTTTTCCGGGGCGGTCGAGGCGCGCGGGCTTTTTCCCGCCGCCGGGCTTGGCCGGCCCGGGTTTTTGCGGCCGCGCCTCGGAAACCTCGATCTTGCGCGGACCGAGAAGGGCGCCGTCGAGGGTATCGACGACCTCGCGCACCTTGACGTCGGCCATCTTGACGTAGGCGCAGCCCTTGAACTGACCGCTCTGGTGATCGGTAATCATGTGGATGGAGCGCACCTTGCCCGCCACCTCGAAGAGTTTCTGCAATTCTTCTTCTGTCGTTTCGAAGGCGATATTTCCGACGTAAAAATCGACCAGCATAATATCTCCAGTGTTATTTATGAGTTATCGGTTGAATCTAAGGTCTCTTCTGAAGGTTCCTCGAAGCTGACGCGGCCAAGCTTGCCGCCGCGCAGCTCGCGGATGAAGGCCTCGGCGGCGCGGTGCATATCGATGTCGCCACCGGCCATCAGACAACCCCGTTTGTGGCCGATGGCCTCGACCAGCGCGGTGGGCGTCTCGGGAAGATCAGCCAATCCGTAGCGTTCGCGCAGCATTTCGGGATAGCGCCGCAGGAGATAGTCTCCGGCATAGAGCGCCACTTCGAGATAATCGATGGCGCTGTCGCCGATGGCGCCGCTCGCTGCCAGCCGATAGGCGACGTCCTGATTTTCCATGTCCGGCCAGAGCAGCCCCGGCGTGTCGGAGAGCATGATGCCGTTGCGCAGGTCGACCTGCTGGTGGCAGGTGGTGATGGCCGGCCGGTCGCCGACCCGCGCCATCTTCTTGCCGGCCAGGGTGTTGATGAGGGTCGATTTGCCGACATTGGGGATGCCGACCACCATTGCCCGCAGGGGGAAGCCGGGCTTAGCGCGCTTGGGCGCGAGCTGCTTGCACAGTTTGGTGATGAATCCGACCTGGCCCCGGTCGCGGGCATCAAAGGGCAGGGCGCGCACATCTTTCTGCGCGTCGAAAAAACGCACCCACGCCTGGGTGACCTCCGGGTCGGCGAGATCGCTTTTGTTCAGAATCTTGATGCAGGGTTTATGGCGACGCAGGGTGCCGAGAATGGGATTGGCGCTGGAAACGGGAAGACGGGCGTCAAGCACTTCGATAATGACATCGAAGGACATGATGACATCGGCAACCTGCCGACGGGCTTTCGCCATGTGCCCGGGGTACCATTCAATTTTCATCTATCCAAGATCCTTTTCAATAACTGCTTGATTGGCGGGCAATTTAACATAGTCACGTGGAAAATGTCGAAAATTTCCGTGAGCAAGAAGTCATGCGCTATTTCGGGGGAGAAGTTTCTGGACGGCAACAGCTAAAGGCGGACATCAACACGTTACGTCGCATAAGATATATTATGTAAACTAAAGCAGACGTAAAACCAAAGGGGCCGAGCGAGAGAAAGTGGCAATGGAAACCAGGTCATGGATGTTGCGATCCCCCTTTAATCACAAAGTCGCTAAAGATGAGATTTTTCCCCATATCCAAGCCAGGGCCGGTCGAAAAAAGTCGATTACAGGGCAAATTTGGAGGTTGGGATTTGTTCAGTTTCAACCACTTGTTTTTATTGATACTTTTCGACGCCTATTACCGTGCCGTCAGCGCCACGGCGGTTTCGGGGAACGCCCGCAATATTTTACCGTCCATGGTGATCAGTTTGACTCCAAGATGTTGTGCCAACGTTACGAATTCGCAATCATAGGCCGAGCAATCGCTCCTCTCCACCAGAGTCAGGACCGATTCGGAGCTGACGTCGAATTCGAAACCGGCCATCATCGTTTCAGCCTCCTGTTGCAGTTGAACCGCTTGCACCAAGGTTAACTGCCCTCGGCGCAGAATACCGGCCAGAACATTTCTGAATTCACTTTGCCAGAGAATGGGCGTGGCCCACTGCGGCTCGTCCAGCAGCAACTGCTCGGCCTGGGGGGTGAATTCGCAAGGCAGGTACAGATAGACCAGAATGTTGGTATCGACGACGATCACGAGCGGCCTTCCCGTTTGAAGGCATCCAGCTCGTCCGCATGAAAGACCGTTTCAATTCGGCCGCGCAGTTGACGTGCCCTGCGCAAACGTTCTTCGGCGGCAAAACCGCCGGGGGTCAGAACAGCTTCCAGACAGACGATGGCTTCGCTGTTGATGCTACGCCGATGCAATTCAGCGGAAGCCTTAAGGCGGGCGTAAACCTCGTCGGGGATATTTTTAAGAGTCAGAGTCGTGGGCATGGCTCCTCCTTTCACTTTGGAACCATTATGGTTGCGAAACGCCACTCCGTCAAGTCACCACCAATACAATAGGATGATCCGTTCCCGACGGGGTTTTCCCTCTTAGCCGATACTCGCCAACTCCAGTCGATTCCCCCAGCGCTCCATCAGAACTTGTCGTAACTCCTCGTACTTTGGATGAGTCATGAAATCCACCTCGGCGGCGAGGCGGAAAGCTTCCTGACGGGCTTCTTCGAGGACGCGTCCGTCACGGAGGAGATTGGCGACGCGGAAGTCGGGCAGGCCCGATTGCCGGGTGCCGAGGAATTCGCCGGGGCCGCGAATTTCCAGGTCGGCTTCGGCGATACGGAAACCGTCGTTGGTTTCGGTCATCACCTGCAAGCGCTTCATGCCGTCCTCACTGCAGCGCTGGGAGCGGATCAGCAGGCAATGGCTCTGGTCGGCGCCGCGCCCGACCCGTCCGCGCAGCTGATGGAGCTGGGCCAGGCCGAAACGCTCGGCGTGTTCCACCAGCATCACCGTGGAGTTGGGCACGTCGATGCCGACCTCGATAACTGTGGTCGACACGAGAATATCAAGTCGGCGCTTTTTGAAGTCATCCATCACCGCCTCTTTTTCGTCCGGCTTCATCTGGCCGTGCAACAAGCCGATCTTGAAATCGGGGAAAATCTTCTCTTGCAGATGGGCGGCCCCTTCGCTGGCGGCGAGGAGATCGGACTTCTCGGATTCCTTCACCAGCGGATAGACGATGTAGGCCTGCCTCCCCTGCCCCACCTCATTTTTAATGAAATTATAGGCCCGGTCACGGTGATTTTCACTCAGCATCTTAGTGACGACGGGCGTACGACCCGGCGGCAGTTCGTCAATTACCGACAGGGCGAGATCGCCGTAGAGGGTCAGGGAGAGGGTGCGGGGGATGGGCGTGGCGGTCATGACCAGGATATGCGGGGAAACCCCTTTACGCTTGAGCTCCCCCCGTTGGCGTACGCCAAAGCGGTGCTGTTCGTCGATGATCCCGAGGCCAAGCTGCTGAAATTCCACCCCTTCCTGCAACAGGGCATGGGTGCCGACAACGAGATGGATGGCACCGGCACGGATCGCTTCAAGAGTTTCGCGCTTCTCTTTGACGGTTTGCGAGCCGGTCAGCAGAGCGCAGCGCAAGCCGAGGGCTTCGAGCCAATGATGGAATTGCCGGTAATGCTGCTCGGCGAGGATTTCCGTCGGCGCCACGACCGCCACCTGGGTGTCGTTTTCGATGGCGATGAGTGCCGCCATCAGAGCAACGATGGTCTTGCCGCAACCGACATCCCCCTGCACCAGCCGGTTCATGGGATGGGGGGCCATCAGATCGGCTTTGATTTCGCCGAGGACCCGGCGCTGGGCGGCGGTGAGCCGGAAAGGGAGCATCTTCGCGAGGGGTCTGGTGTAGCGGTGTTGGACCTGGAAGGGAATGCCCTCTTCCAGAACGATGCCGCGCCGTTTCAGGGCCAGGCCAAGTTCGAGAAAGAAGAACTCGTCGAAGACCAGGGTGCGGCGAGCGGCATCCCTCCCCTCTTCCAGTTCCCGCAAAGAAACCTCGCCTTCGGGCCAATGGGCCTGAGCCAAGGCCTCGGCCAATGGGAGCAGATTCCGGCGGCGAGCGATCTCCTTGGGAATGGCGGAGGTTACCAAGGGGGCATAGCGCTCGACCACCTCCTTCATGATCTTGCGCAGGCTCTTTTGTGGCAGGCCTTCGGTGAGGGGGTAGACCGGCAGGATGCGGCCGAAACTTAAAGGGTCGGCGCGCAGGACGATTTCGGCGTCGGCACCGTCGGGAAGGAATTCCACGTCGGGATGATGCACTTCGCGCAGGGCGCCGAAGCGTTTGACCTCGCCGATGAAGACCGCCTTGCGGCCGACGGCAAACTGTTTTTGCATCCAGTCGCCGCGATAGCGGAACCATTTGAGGGCTACCTGGCCGCTGCCGTCGCTCACCATTGCCTCGAAAATCTTCTTGCGGGCACGAGGGGTGACGGTTTCGCCGGCGTAGGTAATTTCACCGGTAAAAACCTCGGCGGCGCCGGGTACGAGTTGGGCGATCTTCTTCAGTTGGCGGCGGTCTTCGTAGCGGAAAGGCAGGCAGTAGAGGGCGTCCTCCACGGTGTGGAGTCCGAGTTTGGCGAGTTTTTCCAGGACACGGGGACCGACCCCCCGGATCGTTTCCAGGGGGGTCGAAAGTAGTTGCATACCGCGATTTCGGGTGGGAGTCAGGGGCATCCCCTCCCCTCCCGATTACTTTTCGAAAATGGCGTTGAGCGCTTTGAGCAGCTCGTTGATATCCAGGCCGTGAGCGGTGGCGCCATGCTCCAGGCTTTCGCTCATGGCACCCATGCAACCGACGCAGCCGAGGCGGAATTGGCGCAGCACACCGACGACTTCCGGACTCATCTGCATCACCTGATGAAAGGTCATATCCTTGGTGATTTTCTGGCTCATAGCGGGTCTCCTTTGATTATTCGTATTTGATATCGATGATTTCGTAGATGCGCAGCCCCGAGGGAACCTTGATGCGCACTTCGTCATCGAGCTTGTGGCCGATAAGGGCCTTGCCCACCGGGGAGGTCACCGAAATCTTTCCCTGCTTGAGATCGGCTTCATCCTCACCAACGATCTGATAGGTCACTTCCGTGCCGGAATCGACATCGAAGATGGTAACAGTGGCGCCGAAGACCACCTTGTCCGTATCGAGCTCCGCCGGGTTGATGACCTGGGCGCGGGCAATCTTGTCGTTCAGTTCCTTGATTCGACCTTCGATGAAACCCTGACGATCCTTGGCGGCGTCGTACTCGGCGTTTTCTGAGAGATCTCCATGGCCGCGGGCTTCGGCGATGTCCTGAACGACTTTAGGACGATCGACGCGAATCAGCTTCTTGAGTTCTTCCTGGAGGCGCTGATAGCCCTCCTGGGTCATGGGTAGGGAATGGGACATGGCTGCTTCTCTTTCCTTTTCCAAAAATAGTGTCGGGCAGGTTACCCCGCCCGACATGTGTATTCATACCGTTTTTTCGCTGAAAAGAAAACCTTTATTTCGGCGGATAATACTCTTGTAGCGGCGTCACGTCAAGAGCTTCGCGGCTCATGGCGAGGATGCCGTCGACAGCGGCGTTAATGCCGGCGACGGTGGTGTAGTAGGCGACGTTGTTCATCAGCGCGGTGCGGCGGATGGAATAAGAGTCGGCAACCGACTGGGGACCCAGGGTAGTATTGAAAACCAGTTGGATTTCCCGGCTTTTGAGGGCGTCGACAACGTGGGGCCGACCTTCCTTGACCTTGTTGATGGGGCTGACCAAAACCCCGTGAGCCTCCAGATAGCTCGCCGTGCCGTGAGTCGCCACCAGTTTGAAACCGGCTTCGGCCAATTTCCGCGCCGATTCGAGGATATGGCGCTTATCCGCATCCTTGACGCTGATAAAGGCGCTGCCGCTCAACGGCAGCTTGACGTTGGCCGCCAACTGCGCCTTGGCGAAGGCTTTGCCGAATTCGTAGTCGATGCCCATGACTTCGCCCGTCGATTTCATCTCAGGTCCGAGCAGGGTATCGACGCCGGGAAACTTGACGAAGGGGAAGACCGATTCCTTTACCGAGATGTGCTTGGGGGTGATTTCTCCTGAAACCCCCAGTTCTTTCAGAGTTTTTCCGGCCATGATCCGGGCCGCGATCTTGGCCAGCGACCGGCCGGTGGCCTTGGAGACGAAGGGGACGGTGCGGCTCGCCCGGGGGTTGACTTCCAGGAGGTAGACGATGCCGTCTTTGACCGCAAACTGGATGTTCATCAGGCCGACGACCTTCAGCTCCAGGGCCAGGGCCGCGGTCTGCCGGCGGATGTCGTCAACGATGGCCGGCGCCAGGGAATAAGGCGGCAGGGAGCAGGCCGAATCGCCTGAGTGAATACCCGCCTCTTCAATGTGCTGCATGATGCCGCCGATAACGACCTCCTGACCGTCACAGAGGGCGTCCACATCGACCTCGATGGCGTCTTCCAGAAACTTGTCGACGAGAATCGGATGCTCGGGAGAAGCCTCGACCGCGTGCTTCATGTAATTGCAAAGCTGCTCCAGTTCGTAGACGATCTCCATCGCCCGGCCGCCGAGTACGTAGGACGGCCGCACCACCACCGGGTAGCCGATGCGTTCTGCTACCTTCTCGGCCTCCTCGAAGGAACGGGCCAAGCCGTTTTCTGGCTGTTTCAGGTCGAGCTTGTGCAACAGCGCCTGAAAGCGCTCCCGGTCCTCGGCGCGGTCGATGGCGTCGGGGGAAGTGCCGATGATCGGCACTCCCGCTTGTTCCAGGGCCACCGCCAGCTTGAGCGGGGTCTGGCCGCCGAACTGAACAATGACCCCGACCGGTTTTTCCACGGCGACGATTTCCAGCACGTCTTCCAGGGTCAGGGGTTCGAAGTAGAGGCGATCCGAGGTGTCATAGTCGGTGGAGACCGTCTCGGGGTTACAGTTGACCATGATCGTCTCGAAACCGTCCTCGGCCAGGGCGAAGACCCCATGCACGCAGCAGTAGTCGAATTCAATCCCCTGGCCGATGCGGTTGGGACCGCCGCCGAGAATCATGATCTTCTTGCGGTCACTCGGCGCCGCCTCGCACTCTTCTTCGTAGGTCGAGTAGAGATAGGGGGTAAAGGCAACGAACTCGGCGCCGCAGGTATCGACCCGCTTGTAGACCGGGCGCACGCCGAAGCGGTGACGCAGGGTACGAATGTCCCCTTCCGTCGTTTGCCAGAGTTGGGCCAGACGTTTGTCGGAAAAACCGTTTTGTTTGGCCTCGCGCAGCGTTTCGCCATCCTCGCGGGCGGAAGGGGCGAGGGCGATCAGTTTCGACTCCATGGCGACAATGGCGGCAAGATGGTGCAGAAACCAGGGGTCGATGCGGGTCAGTTCATGAACCTGGTCGATGGTAAAGCCGGCGCGAAAGGCGTCCCCCACATACCAGAGTCGCTCCCAGTTGGGCACCCGCAGCCGGGATTGAAGCAGGGCCTGCTCGCTTTCCGTCAGTTCCCGTCGCATTTCTTCATGCACGTCGAACAACCGGCTCTCCAGACCGTGGGAGCCGATTTCCAGAGAGCGCAGCGCCTTCTGGAAACTCTCCCTGAAGGTCCGGCCGATGGCCATGACCTCCCCCACCGACTTCATCTGCGTGGTCAACGTCGCGTCGGCCTTGGGAAACTTTTCGAAAGTGAAGCGGGGAATTTTGGTGACGACGTAGTCGATGGTTGGCTCGAAAGAGGCGTAGGTCTCCCGGGTGATGTCGTTGGGAATCTCATCGAGGGTGTAGCCGACCGAAAGCTTGGCGGCGATCTTGGCGATGGGAAAGCCGGTGGCCTTGGAGGCCAAGGCTGAAGAGCGGGAAACACGGGGGTTCATCTCGATCACCACCAGTCGGCCGTCCTCGGGGTTGATGCCGAACTGGATGTTCGAGCCGCCGGTTTCCACGCCGATTTCCCGGATGATGCGCAAGGAGGCGTCGCGGAGGATCTGGTATTCCTTGTCGGTCAGAGTTTGCGCCGGGGCGACGGTAATGGAGTCGCCGGTATGCACGCCCATGGGATCCAGGTTTTCGATGGAGCAGATGATGACCACGTTGTCGGCGAGGTCGCGCATGACCTCCAGCTCGTACTCCTTCCAGCCGATGACCGATTCTTCGACCAGGATTTCGTCTGTCGGCGAAGCATCGATGCCGGCCATGGCCATCTGCTCGTACTCTTCCCGGTTGTAGGCAATGCCGCCGCCGGTGCCGCCGAGGGTGAAGGAGGGGCGGATGATGGCGGGAAAACCAACATGTTCAATGACCTCCATCACCTCCTGATAGTTATGGGCCAGGCCCGAGCGGGGGACAGCCACGCCGATGCGCTCCATCGCCTGCTTGAACAGGGTGCGGTCCTCGGCCATCTCGATGGCCGGCAGCTTGGCGCCGATGAGTTCCACGCCGAACTTGTCGAGGATGCCGTTCTTGGCTACCGCCACCGCCGTGTTGAGGGCGGTCTGCCCGCCCAGGGTCGGCAGCAGGGCGTCGGGGCGCTCCTTCTCGATGATCCGCGCCAATACCTCGGGGGTCACCGCCTCGACATAGGTGCGGTCGGCAAAGCCGGGGTCGGTCATGATGGTCGCCGGGTTGCTGTTGAGCAGGACGATTTCGTACCCCTCTTCCTTCAGCGCCTTGCAGGCCTGGGTGCCGGAGTAGTCGAACTCGCAGGCCTGACCAATGACAATCGGCCCGGCGCCGACGATGAGAATTTTCTTGATATCTGCGCGTTTGGGCATGTTTTATCTTTCACTCAAGAGGAGAGAGGTTAAAGGACAAAGGACAAAAGACATGCTAAAGACCTTTTTCCTTTATCCTGGATCCTTTTCCCTGTTTTTCCTGCTCCATCATCGCGATGAAGCGGTCGAAGAGATAGCGGGCGTCGTGGGGGCCGGGGGAAGCCTCGGGGTGGTACTGAACGGAGAAGGCCGGGACGCTCCGGTGGCAGATCCCCTCGACGGTGCTGTCGTTGAGATTGACGTGGGTCTGGACGGCGCTGTCAGTGATGGAGGCAGCATCGACGGCGAAGCCGTGATTCTGCGAAGTGATCTCCACGGCGTGCTTTTCCCCCTGTAAGACCGGCTGGTTGCCGCCACGATGGCCGAACTTGAGCTTGTAGGTGCGGCCGCCGAGAGCCAGACTGAGCAGTTGATGGCCGAGGCAGATCCCGAAAATCGGCTTCTTGCCGAGAATCTTCCGGATGTTTTCCTGGGCATAACGGATCGGCTCGGGGTCACCGGGTCCGTTGCTGAGAAAAACCCCGTCCGGATCCATCGCCAACACCTCTTCCGCCGGGGTGAAGGCGGGGACGACGGTGACATCACAACCGAGACTGACCAGGTTGCGCAGGATGTTGCGCTTGATACCGAAATCGTAGGCCACGACCTTGAAGCGCGGCGGCGTCTCGGGGCGCGCATAGCCCCGGCCCAGCTCCCACAGCCCTTCTTCCCAGTGATAGGGCGCGTCGCAGGTCACTTCCCGCACCAGGTCGCGGCCGACGATGGACGGCGCCTGGCGCGCTTTCGCCACCAGACTCTCGGGATTTATATCGACGGAAGAGATAATGCCGGTTTGGGCGCCGTGGTCACGGATGTGCCGAACCAGCGCCCGGGTGTCGATCCCCTGGATGCCGATGATGCCGTTCTCCTTGAGATAGGCGTCGAGGCTCATGCGCGCGCGCCAGTTGCTCGGCACTTCGTGGCATTCTTTGACCACGAAACCGGCCAGATGCGGGCGGGAGGATTCCACATCCTCGGGGTTGATGCCGCAGTTGCCGATCATCGGATAGGTCATGGTGACGATCTCGCCGCGATAGGAGGGATCGGTGAGAATCTCCTGATAGCCGGTCATGCTGGTGTTGAAGACCACTTCACCGGTGACTTCGCCGGTGGCGCCGAAGGATTTTCCGTGGAAAACCCGGCCGTCGGCCAGGGCCAGAATGGCTTTCATTATGCGTGGGGCTCCTTGTGATGGGCGGATGCCCGTCGAAACGCCACCGATGGCGTTTCGACGGGCGCTGATAAGCTGGGACTTAACGCTGATAGACGACTTTGCCACCGACGATGGTGCGAACCGCCGCGCCCTGGATGTTCCAGCCGTTAAAAGGCGTATTCTTGCTTTTCGAATGGAGTTTGGCGGCTTCAACCGTCCATTTCAATTCCGGGTCGATCAGGGTCACGTCGGCGACGACGCCGACGCTCAGCGTGCCACGCGGGATGCCAAGAATCCGCGCGGGAGCGACGGTCAGTTTGGTCACCATGTCGACGAGGGAAAAGACGCCGTCGCGAACTAGGGCCAGACTCAGCGGCAGGGCGGTTTCGAGACCGACAATGCCGTTCAGGGCGACGTTGAACTCGACATTCTTTTCGTCGAGATGATGAGGCGCATGATCGGTGGCGATGGCGTCGACAGTGCCGTCGGCCAGCCCCTGGCGCAGGGCGGCCACATCCTCGGCGGTGCGCAACGGCGGATTCATCTTGGCGTTGGTGTCGTAACCACGCACCGCTTCCTCGGTCAGAGTGAAGTGATGGGGAGTCGCCTCGCAGGTCACCTTGACCCCCCGCTTCTTGGCGGCACGGACGATCTCCACTGAGCCCTTGGTGGAAACGTGGGCGACATGGAGACGGGCGCCGGTGAATTCAGCCAGCATCACGTCACGGGCGGTGGCGGCATCCTCGGCGACCCAGGGAACGCCTTTGAGCCCGAGTTCGGTGGCGACGAAGCCGTCATTCATCACCCCCTCGCCGATCAGGGAAAGATCCTCGGCATGGGAGATCAGCGGCAGGTTGAAGGGTTTGGCATATTCGAAGGCGCGGCGCATGATCTCGCCGTCGCTCACCGGCCTGCCGTCGTCGGACAAGGCGACGCAGCCGGCGTCCTTGAGATCCCCCATCTCACTGAGGGTTTCGCCTTTAAGCCCCTTAGTGATGCTGCCGATGGGAAAGACGTTGGCTACCCCTTCCGCCTTCGCCTTCTCGACGATGTAGCGGGTGACCGCCTTGTTGTCGTTGATCGGGTTGGTGTTCGGCATGCAGGCCACCGAGGTGAAACCGCCGGCCACCGCCGCTTTCGTACCGGAGACGATGTCCTCCTTGTATTCCTGGCCGGGATCACGCAAATGCACGTGCATGTCGATCAATCCTGGGGTCACCAGCAGTCCGGCGGCGTCGATGACTTCGGCGCCGGCGGCGTTCAGGTTCTTGCCGACCTGGGCAATGCATCCTTCCTGGATCAGCAGGTCGAGGGTATCGTCGATGCCGTTCGCCGGGTCGATGACCCGGCCGCCTTTGATAAGAATGCTCATATCCGTCACCTCTCTATCAAAAAAAACGATGATTTAGTTCAAGCTTCCGAATGATCGCCGCCGGCCACCAGATAGAGCAGGGCCATGCGCACCGCCACACCGTTTTCCACCTGGTTGAGAATGACGCTCCGGCTGCCGTTGGCCACATAGGAGGAAATTTCCACCCCGCGATTCAAAGGGCCGGGATGCATGACGATGACGTCAGACTTGGCCAAGGCCAAGCGCGCCGGGTTGAGGCCGTAAAGGCGGGCATATTCGCGCAAGGTTGGGAGTAGGGTTTTGCCCTGGCGCTCCAGCTGGATGCGCAGCATCATAACGACATCGGCGTCGCGCACCGCGTCGTCCATGTCGGTGAAGACCTCGGCGCCGAGACGCTCGATCCCCGGTGGAACCATGGTTCCGGGGCCGCAGAACCGAACCTTCATCCCCATCTTGGTCATGGCGTAGAGGTCGGAACGAGCCACCCGGCTGTGGGTGATGTCGCCGACGATGGCGACAGTCAAACCTTCGAGTCTGCCTTTGCGCTGGCGAATGGTGAGCAGGTCGAGAAGAGCCTGGCTGGGATGTTCGTGCGCGCCGTCGCCGGCGTTGATGATCGAGCAGTCAACGCGTTGGGCCAGATAGTGCGGAGCGCCGGAGGCGGAATGGCGCATGACGATGATATCGGGCTTCATCGCCTGAATGTTTTTGGCCGTATCCTCCAGGGTCTCGCCCTTGGTCACTGAGGAAGTGGAGGCGGTCATATTGATGGTATCGGCGGAAAGGCGTTTACCGGCGATTTCGAAGGAAGTGCGGGTGCGGGTGCTGGCTTCATAGAAGAGGTTGACGATGGTCTTGCCCCGCAAAGTCGGCACCTTCTTGATTTCACGGCTATTGATTTCCCTGAGGCTTTCGGCGGTATCGAGAATCAGTTCGATGTCTTCTCTGGAGAGCTGTTCCGTGCCAAGGATGTGCTTATGGCGGAAAGACATGGGGGCCTCCCTGATGGGGTGTTAGGGTTTGACGAGACGGACTTCGACCGGGTTGTTGTCGGCGGCGAACTCGACGAGAATTTTCTCCTCGCGGGAGGTCGGCACGTTGCGCCCGACATAATCGGCGCGGATCGGCAGTTCCCGGTGCCCCCGGTCGATGAGGGTGGCCAGCTGGATGTTTTTCGGCCGGCCGATATCGACAAGGGCGTCCATGGCGGCGCGGATGGTGCGGCCGGTGAAGAGGACGTCATCGATCAGCACGACCTTGCGGCCGTCGAGGGGGAAAGGGATTTCGGTCTTGCCGAGGGGCAGGCTGCCGCGGGAGCCGAGGTCGTCTCGATACATGGTGATGTCGATGGTTCCCAAGGGGATTTTTTCCCCCTCGATCTGGGTGATCCGCTGCCCGAGGATGCGCGCCAGATGGTCGCCGCCGCTGCGGATGCCGATCAGAACGAGCCCTTCCGTCCCCTTGTTGCGTTCGAGAATCTCGTGCGCAATCCGGGTGAGTGCGCGACCGATGCCGGCGCTGTCGAGAATCACCGTTTCATTGCTGGCCATGCCCGAATCTCCTTTGGTTCGTGGTTGCGGCAAAAAAAATACCTTCCCGCCGGTGGGCGAAAAGGTATGGGGGTACGAATTCCGGAGCTGGATTTTCTGCATCTTTGCCACCCTTGCTAATCTCTCGGGATTAACGTTAAAGGGATACGTCGAATTTGGACGGAACTATAGCAACATAAAATCTGTCAAGTCAACGGAAAATGCGTGAGAGAAAACTACTCGATGGGACGGCCGAGGCGGTTCCAGCGGATCTTGTGAAGCCAATCGGCCTGGGAATCCCAGGACCAGTATTTGATGAAGGCCAGTCCCTTGATCTTCGACTCTTCGACAAAACCCCAGAAACGACTGTCATAAGAACGGTCACGGTTATCCCCCATGACGAAATAGTGCCCCTTGGGAACCGTCACGGCGGGCATGAAGTCGCGGGGGCCGAAACCGGAAGGAACGATATTGTTCTCTTTATGGATTTCCTGGGGGATATGAAAGGGCTCGCCATTGACCAGGACTTCCTTGTCCCGGACTTCCACCGTGTCGCCGGGGAGGCCGACGATGCGTTTGATGAAATCGCGACGCTGGAAAAAGTTTTTCCCTTCGTCTTCGGGGAATTCGAAGACGATCACATCCCCTCGCTCAGGTTCGCGGATGGTCAGATAGCGGCCGTCGGCAAAGGGCACCTGCATGCCGTAAAGGAACTTGTTGACGAGCAGGTGGTCGCCGATCAGCAAGGTGTCTTCCATAGAGCCGGAAGGAATCTTGAAGGCCTGGACCACGAAGGTGCGAATGATCAGGGCCAGGATGGCGGCAACGAAGAGGGCCTCGGCGTATTCCCGATACCAGGGTTTCTTGACGGTCGCCGGTGCCGAGGAGGGAGTTTCGGTTTTCGACATTATTTCTGCTCTTTCACCTTGAGGATAGCGAGAAAAGCTTCCTGAGGCAGTTCGACATTGCCAACCTGCTTCATGCGCTTCTTGCCTTCCTTCTGTTTTTCCAGCAGTTTCCGTTTTCGGGTGATGTCGCCGCCGTAACACTTGGCGGTAACGTCTTTGCGCAGGGCCTTGACCGTCTCGCGGGCGATGACCTTACTACCGATAGCGGCCTGGATGGCCACCTCGAACTGCTGACGGGGAATGAACTCTTTCATCTTCGCAACCAGATCCCGGCCCCGGTACTGGGCCTTGTCGCGATGGACAATGAGGGAGAGGGCGTCGACCAGATCGCCGTTGATCAGAACGTTGAGACGGACCAAGGCGCTTTCGCGGTAATCGAGTTGCTCGTAGTCGAAGGAGGCATAGCCGCGGGTGATCGACTTGAGCCGGTCGTAAAAATCGAGGACGATCTCGTTTAACGGCAGTTCGTAGACGACCATGACCCGGTTGGCGGTCAGGTATTTGATCTCCCGCTGCACACCGCGCTTTTCCTCGCACAGGGCCAGAACCATGCCGACGAATTCGTTGGGCACATGAATCGAAGCGAGGATGAAGGGCTCTTCGATTCGTTCGATATGCTGGACCTCGGGGAGTTTGTTGGCGCTTTCCACTCGCAGGTGTTCCCCCTTGACCGTGGTCACTTTGTAAACGACGGTCGGCGCGGTGGTGATGAGCTCGACGCCGAATTCCCGCTCCAGACGTTCCTGGATGATCTCCATATGCAGCAGGCCGAGGAAACCGCAGCGGAAACCGAAACCGAGGGCCAGGGAATTTTCCGGTTCGAAGGAAAAGGAACTGTCGTTGAGGCGCAGCTTTTCCAGGGCATCGCGTAGGGCGTCGTATTCGCCGGTGTCGATGGGATAGAGCCCGGAAAAGACCATCGGCTTCACTTCCTTGAAGCCAGGCAACGGTGCGGCGGCGGGGCGGTGCAGATGGGTGATCGTGTCGCCGACCTTGGCATCCTGCACGACCTTGATCCCGGCGATGAGAAAACCGACCTCGCCTGCGGCAAGTTCCGTCATCTCCACGGGATGGGGAGCGAAGACCCCGACCTTCAAGACCTCATAGCTCTTTTTGTTGGCCATGAGCTGGATCTTGTCCCCCTTTTTGAGGCAGCCGTCGAAGATCCGCACGAGGATGATGACCCCCTGATAGGAGTCGTACCAGGAATCAAAAATCAGCGCCTTGAGCGGTGTGTCGGGATTGCCCTTGGGAAAAGGAATCTTCTTGACCACCGCTTCGAGGATTTCGTGGATGCCGATCCCTTCCTTGGCGCTTGCCTCCACGGCGTCGGCGGTATCCAGGCCGATGATCTCCTCAATCTCGGCCTTGACCGCCTTGGCATCGGCGCTGGGCAGGTCGATTTTGTTGAGCACGGGAAAGACTTCCAGATTCTGGTCGATGGCCAAGTAGACATTGGCCAGAGTTTGCGCCTCAACCCCCTGGGAAGCGTCGACCACCAGCAGCGCCCCTTCGCAGGCGGTTAGGGAACGGCTGACCTCGTAGGTGAAGTCCACATGCCCCGGGGTATCGATGAGGTTGAGAACATAATCATGGCCGTCGTCGGCCCGGTAATTGAGGCGCACCGCCTGGGCCTTGATGGTGATGCCGCGCTCCCGCTCCAGTTCCATCTTGTCGAGGAACTGATCGGTCTTTTCCCGGTCGGTCAAGGCGCCGGTGGTTTCGAGAAGACGGTCGGCAAGGGTCGATTTGCCGTGGTCGATATGGGCGATAATGGAAAAATTTCGGATATACTTCTGATCCATGCAGGCCCTTTTTGGCTTGATGTTGGGATTAAAGACGCAATCCCATAACATAGTGAATCGGTTCGTCTTTGTAAAGTACAAATGCGGGTGAAAAAGAGCGGGGCTTCCCCCTGCCCGCTCCGGACAATTTTCACTGCAAGAGGAGATGTTTTATCCTTGCCTTGGCCCCGGCCAACCGACATGATTCACATTCCGAAACAAAAACCAACCTGGAGTCGTCAAGCGCCGTGAACAGTATTGTCTCTCTCATCGCTGAAAGCTGCCGGATTCACGGAGATCGAGTCGCCCTGCGGGAAAAGGTATCCGGCATCTGGGTGGGGCTTTCCTATGCCGAACTGTGGAAGCGGGTGGAATCTCTTGCCTCCGGATTGCGGAAGCAGGGTTTTGCCCCCGGGGCGCACGCCGCCCTCCTCGCCCCCTCCTCGCCCCGTTGGATTCTGGCCTACCTCGCCGTCCTCCACGCCGAGGGGGTGGTGGTTCCGGTGGACAAAGAGCTCAAAACGGGAGAACTGCGTCATGTCCTAGCGGACAGCGACGCCGAACTGGTTTTCACCACGTCGAATTATCTGGAAACCCTGGCGGAGTTGCGGGAGAGTCTGCCCCGCCTGGAGCGGATTGTCCTACTCGAAACCCTTCCCGATGATTCCCGGCCACAACGGGAGCTGGCCCGGGCCTTGGATGCCCTGCTCGACGAATGGCAACGGTTGCGCCGGGATCTTGATCTGCCCGAAGCCCGCGGCCAAGTCATGGAAAATCTGGCGAACCGTGTCTACTGCCTGCTCGCTCCCCACCCCCCGGGAATGGATCGGCCTTTGTTGAGAAAAGACCGTATCCCCCCCTTCTGCAACAAGCGCATCCCCCCCCAGGACTCGTGCCTGCTCACCTTCGACGAACTGCTGAACGCATCGCCGGCCGTCGCGCCGGAAATCCCACCCGAGAAAACTGCCGTCATCCTCTACACCTCCGGCACCACCGGGCGCTCCAAGGGAGCGATGCTCAGCCATGGCAACATCGTCTCCAACATCCGCTCGGCAGCGGAACTCTTTCACCTCGACGCCGACACCCATACGCTCTCTTTCCTGCCGATCAATCACGTCTTCGAGCAGGTCTGCGGTATCCTTCTGCCCCTCTCCCTAGGGGGCTGCGTCTCCTTCGCCGAATCCCTAAAGAAACTTGGAGACAACCTGACCGAAATCAAGCCGACCTGCTTTCTCGGCGTCCCTGCCCTCTACCGGATCTTCTACGACCGAATCATGAAAAACATCCAGGGTAACCCCCTTTCCCGCACCCTCTTCGCCCTTCCCCTCACCCGATCCCTGGTCGCCGCCAAAGTCCGCAAAACCTTCGGCCACAAGACCCTCTTTATCAGTGGCGGCGCCGCCCTCGACCCGGAAATCGCCCGGGGGTTTCAAAGTCTGGGGCTCAAGCTGGTGCAGGGCTACGGCATCACCGAAACGGCGCCGGTCATCTGCGCCGAACCCCCTGATGCCCCGCGCATCGGCACGGTCGGGGTGCCCCTGCGCGACGTGCAGATCAGAATTGACCAGCCCGACAACGAAGGGGTGGGCGAAATTCTTGTGCGCGGACCGAACGTCATGCGCGGTTATTACAACAACCCCGAGGCGACCGCCGAAGTGCTGACCGATGGCTGGTATCGCACCGGCGATCTCGGCTCCCTCGACGGCGACGGTTATCTGAGTATTCGCGGCCGGGTCCGCAACCTGATCGTCACTCCTAACGGCAAGAATGTTTATCCCGAAGAGGTCGAACTGGAACTCCTGAAAAGCCCTTACATCGCCGAAGCGATGGTCTATGGCCACAAACTCTCCGCCAGTGCCGAGGAAGTGCATGCCCTCATCTATCCCGACGCGGAGGCCCTAGACGGCTTGGCGCGAGCGCGCGGTGAGTCGGCTTTGAGTCAAGCGGAGGTCGAGGAGCTTTTCCGGCGGGAAGTGATGACGGCGGGGAAACGACTGGCGGACTACAAACGAGTGAAAAAATTTACTCTGCGTGAGGATGAATTCCCCAAAACGACGACCCGGAAGATCAAGCGTTTCGCCGTCGAGGCTCGGATTCCCATAGCGGAGCCGCCACGGCGAGCGGAAGAGGAGAACTCTTGAATGCCGGTTGCGAACTGAAGAACGAAAGTCCTTTCACCAGAAATTTCATTCGCGCCGGACATTACTCCGGCGCGAATCTCATGGCCGGCGGTAAACCGGTCTTCGTCTCATTGTTCTTTCTGCACTGGGCTCAGCCTGCCAGGCGATAACGGTTGATTAGTTCTTCCCGCAGATTTCTCAGGGACTCTTCCAGTGCGGCGAAGAGATTTTCTGCATCGGCCAGGCGATCTTCCCGGGCGCAAATTTCCAGTTGCCGGGCCAGGGCCATGGCCTCTTCGGCCTGGAAAAAGCCGACCACCGATTTGAGGTTGTGGGCAAGCATCTCCAATTCCCGACGATCCCCTCGCGCCTTGCTGCGTCCCAGATTTTCCAGCGTTTCGGGGAAATCCCGAAGGAATTCCCGAGCCATGTCGGCGAGCAGATTGGCTTTTTCCGCTTCCCGTTTTCCAGCACCGGTCTTGCGGCCTTCGTGCCCCTCGTCGGAAGCGACGGCTTGCCGCAGAAAATGCTCCACCACTTCATAAAAGACTTCGGGACGGATCGGCTTGGCGAGGTATTCATCCATCCCCGCGGCCAGGCAGCGCTCCCGATCCCCTGTCATGGCTTGGGCGGTCATGCCGACGACCGGGATATACCGTCCCCGCTCCTCGCCCATCCGGCGAATGGCCCGCGTCGCCTGCAACCCGTCGACCTCGGGCATCTGCACATCCATGAGAATCAAATCGAAGTCCCTTTGAGCAACGGCATCGACGGCGGCCTGTCCATCGCTGACCAAGGTCAGATTCCAGTTTTTCTTGCGCGCCAGGGCCAGGGCCAACTTCTGATTGAAGGCATTATCCTCGGCCAGCAGCAGTTGATAACCGGCTTCCGCACTTTTCGCCGGGGGGGGGGGCTCTAACTCCTCGCCGGATGCGGAGACGGCCTCGCCCCGCATCCGGCGAGCAAGACAGTCGGTCAACGCCGCAAGAATCTGCCGGACCGACACCGGCTTCAGCAGGTAATCCCGCAACCCGGCCTCATGCAGGCGGGCGATCTGTCGTCCGGAGTCGACGGTTGTCAAAAGAAGCAGAATCGGAATCCGCTCATCGAGATGCTCACGAATGATGGACGCCGTCGTCACGCCGTCCATCCCCGGCATATCCCCATCGAGAATCACGGCGGCGAAGGGTTGCCGGCGATGGCGGGCTTCATGCAGGATCTGGATGGCTTCATCCCCCGCCGCGCAGGCCTGACTTTCCGCCCCCAAACGGCGAAGACCCTCGACCAGGAGGGCGGCACCGGCGGCATGGTCGTCCACCACCAGCAGTTTGTATCCGGATAGAACCTGTTCGGAAACCAAAACGCCTTCCCCGGTGACGGCAAAGGGGAGCTCGACGATGAACGTACTCCCCTGCCCTTGCGTGCTCGTCAGGGAAATGGCACCCCCCATCCCTTCGACCAAGGCCTTGCTGATGGCCAGCCCGAGCCCGGTTCCGCCGTATTTGCGACTAGTGGAAACATCGGCCTGACTGAAATTTCTGAACAGGCGTTCTTGGGCGCTTTCGGAAATGCCGATCCCGGTATCGCTGACGGAAAAACGCAGACGGCAGCCGTTCGCAACGGACGCAACGGACTCGACCCGCAGCATCACTTCCCCCCGTTCGGTGAATTTCACCGCATTACTCAGCAGATTGAGCAGGATCTGGCGCAGGCGCAAGGGGTCGCCGACCAGGTTCTCGGGGATCTCCGGAGATACACTGAAGAGCAGTTCAAGATTTTTTTTATGGGCGGCGACGGCCAGACTGCGCACCGCCGTTTCCACACTCTCCGCGAGGCAGAAAGAGACGGATTCAAACTCCAGCATGCCCGCCTCGATCTTCGAAAAATCGAGGATGTCGTTGAGCAAGCCGAGAAGGGACTCCGCTGAAAACTTGACTGTCTCCAGGCAATCCTTCTGATGCGGGCTCAGGTCTCCGTCGAGAGCCAGTTCGGTCATGCCGATGATGGCGTTCATCGGCGTGCGCACCTCGTGGCTCATGTTGGCGAGGAACTCCCCCTTGGCCCGGTTGGCCGCTTCCGCCGCCCGGGAAGCGGCGATCAGGTCGTTCTGCATGCGCAGACGGGTGCGTTCCGATGCGACGTACTGACGAAAACCAAGAGCGATGGCCAGCAGCCCGAAAAGCCAGATCAGAGCATGATTGAAGCCCTGATTATAGAGTTCGATCCAGGCCTGCTCTTCATAAGGTTTCAGCGGCACGACGACGGTAAGGCCTCCGCAGATTTCGCCACGGGCGCAGCCGTGTTTTTCGTGACATTGCAGACATCCCTCTTCCCCCTTAAGCGGGGTCATAAGACGCAGCACCCGTCCTTCGGCACGGGTTTCAACGGTGGAAACGTCCGGTTCTCCCGCCTGCAACAGCCCGAGAGCAGCACTCTCCCACTCATCGGGCCGGTTGTCCGGGTTCCGGGGGCGGGTGCTGGTCATGCCGGTTTTCACTCCCAAACGGGGGTCTTCCAAGGCATAAACCATCCGGCTCATGTATTCGGGGTTGATCAGGGTCAGGGTTTCCCCCGATTCGGTACGGATGTCCCGGGCAGGCAAGTCGCCGAGCAGGGGATTAGGTTCGATTCCGGTGGCGAGATTGACATAGACGCCGCCATAAATCGAGCCCCAGCGGCGGTAGAGAACGTCCTTGGCGGAGAGGGTACGGGCCTGCACCAAGGCCAGCTGTTCCATGTTCTCTCTGGAGGTATGGGCGGTCCAGACCAGGGAGGCGGCGATCAGCAGCGTCCAGATGCAGATGAAGAAGAGAAAATACTTGCCCAGATATCCCGGCAGGGGGATGGCGCCGGAAAGAGTCTGTTTCTCGGACATTGAACGTTCCAGGAGCGTGCGGGAAAAGCGGATGAATGAATCAAGGACTCGAAACCGTCAGTCTTCGACCAGGAAAGCTGAACAATCTGAACCAAAATACACTAAAAATAATTTATGTATAGAAGAAAAAGGCACCACCCGTAGTGCTGCTCAGACCGTCCGATAGGCATCGGCCAAGGCATTCAGCAAGGCGCAGCCAGCCTGGGAAAGAGAGGGACCGAAAGCGACGACGCCGTCTTCGTGGCCGAGCATGACGAAAACCCGACGCCGACGCTGTTCACGCCGGGCGAGAAGCTCGCGAACCGCCTGGGCCATGGCCGGCGTACCACAACCGGCAGCGGCCGGGGTGGTGGGCAGGTCGAGCCAGCGGGCAGCCTGCCAGATGTGGGGGGAATGGACGTGAATGACCGCCCGGATACGCTGATCTAGGGTGTAGATACCGGCATGGGTCATCGCTTCCGAAGAGGGGTGGACGGGGCCTTTAGAAACGATTTGGTTTTCCCGGGGAAGCCACTCAAGGACAGTGACGAAATGCTCCGGCCCCAGTTCGGCCAAGGCGCCAGTCTGGGTGCCGCTGACCAGAAAGGGATAACGCGCGGCGCCTGTGCTCGGCAGTCGAACACTCAGGTTGCCAAAGCCGAAGCCGCCGTAACGCTGGGGGTCTTCCCCGATCAGATCGAGACGGTGAAGGATGCGACGCCAGGCGATGAGTTCGGCGACTGCGGCCATCGGAAGCGGGGGCTCCGGCTGATGGGAAAGACGATACTGAATGACTCCTTCTTGTTCCGTCATAATCCTCTCATTCTTCTTGGGAAGGGCAAACACCCGTGACGTCCATCCTGGGAAAAGCGCAGGATGGATACGATTCGTTAACGGCCGAACAACCCCTGCAGGGCATCCCGCATCAGCTGTTTTGCCGGCTCGGCCTGTTCTTTGCCCACCCCCGATGCATCGAGCTTCTTGAAGACCTTTTCTTCAAGTTTCCGTTGCAATTCCGCTCCCGCTTGCTTTTTGAGTGCCGTGGAATCGAAATCGAAGCGGGGCTGATCGAACGACCCGGCCAATTTCAGAGGAAGCCGGGCCCACCCCTGATCATCGCTGAAGTACCCGGCGATCTTTCCTTTTTTGTCGAGTCTGGCGCTCAGCCCGGGGGAGAGTCGCGCCCCCAGATCGAGAGCAAGAGTTCCGTCCAGACCGATCTCTCCGGTCGGCGCGAGCTGCAGATCCTGACCGTTCATGCGGCTGTTGAGCTGCAGCCGTCCCTGACGAATCCGGTAATTTCCCGAGCCGTTGCGGAAAGTCAGTTCGTTCAATTCATCAAGACGGAGAATTTCGGCGAAGCCCCGGGTCAGAGGGGTGGCGGTCAGACGGCCATTGACGAAAGAGAACTCACCTTCGGCGGTGAGTTGATCGCGCAGGGTCGCGACGCGACTCCCTCGGCCCTTGAAGTCGGTAGCGAGGGAGAGCGCACCGAGCACCGTCCCCTGGGCACGGGGAGCGAATAGCCGGGTGAGGGCGTCGATGGAAAGACTGGAAAGCTCGATGCGCCCCTCATAGGCCAACCCCTTACGACTCAAATCGACGGTCCCCGATTGTTTGAAGGCGCCTCCGGCAAGTTGACCGGAGAGGGTCTCAATCGTCAGCAGATTGTCAGCCAGATGATAACGCAAAAGCAGATCATCAATGGTCATCCCCTGATAAAGAGCCTGTTTGACGCGCATCTCGCCCTCAGCCCGCAGCGGCAAATCAAAGGGTCCAACCTCTTCGGAAACGGTCGGCGGCGGAACCGCAGGGAGCAGGTCCCCTTGTCCTCCGGAAGGCACAGGAGATTCTTTCTTGATGAGCAGAGGATCGACCTGAAAGCGCTCGGCGGAAACCGAACTGGTAACGGCGATCGGATCGGCGAAAATATCGGGGATCCGGAAATTGATGGAAGCCGCATCTTCGCCTAGGAGGAGTTGAAGATTTTCCGCCGACAGCTCCTTTTCTTCCATGGTGATTCGGCCATTCAGTAGCGGCCGTACCGCGCCCACGGAGCCCTGAAGGTTGGTCAGCTGGAAATCCCCGTGTTTGATCAGATCCATCGGCCTGTCGACGGGTCCGGCGAGAGTCACCCGCGCGGTTACAAAGCCGGCCGGATCAAGCTCCCGGAGCGACGTCACCAGGCCATCGGGAAGGGCATTCAGCGCCGAACGCAGTTCCAGTTCATTCAGACTAACGTCCAGATCCAAGCGGGGGGATTGATCGAGCCCGGCCACCTCTCCCCGCAGTTCCAGAGGAATACCGTTGAGGTCGGCCCGCAGGCTGTTGAGTGCAAGCCTGCTGGCGGCGGTATCGTAGAGGAGGTCGTAATCGACGGCCATCCGGGCCTTGGAGATCGGTACTTTGGGCAGGGCATTGAGATTGATCGCGATGTCGCGCAAAACGACCTTGCCTTTGCCGACAAGATCCCGGTTACGATTAGCGAAGGTCAGGTCAAGATCGAGTTTGAGCGAACCGAGGTGCCCGGGAATCTCGTCGCGAAAATAGGGAAGAAAAGCGGTCAGATCAAGATTGTCGAGGCGGATGGCGGCCGCTCCTGACCGACCATGGACATCGGCTTTGCCGTCGATGAAAAACTCCGCGCCGTTGAGCCGCGCCTTGACGGTGAAGGGGAATTCCCGTCCGGAGGAAATTTCCGTGGCTTCGACATCCAGGTTGCTGATCTGATAACGATAAGGCGCCTGGGCGTTGATCCGCTGATCGACAAAAGTGAATTCCCCGCCGTTGATCACGCATGAGGAAATGAGCAGATCGAGCCCGTTCTTTGCCCCCCCGGCGTCGTCCGGCGGGGCGACGGGTTCGCTTCGCAAGGCGGCGTCGTCTTGGGGCTGAAACAAATCGGAGATGTTGAACTGTCCATCGGCCTGGCGGATCAGGGTGATGCGAGGCGTCTCGAGGCGCACCTCGTCTACCTCCACCCGTCCCTGCAACAAAGGCCAGAAGCGATAGCGCAACACCGCCTGATCGGCCTGGAGAAGGGGATCGTTCCCCTCTTTCGCCAGCACCTGCACGGCGTCGAGGCGAATACCGCTGAACAGCCCGATTTCCACGCCCCCCAGACGCACCTCGCGACCCAGGGTCTGTTCCGCCAGCGGCAATATGCGCGCCTTGATGCGTTCAGGAGTCATCAGGGTTTTCACCAAGACCGTCAGACCGACAGCGAAAAGAACCAGAAAAGCGAAAAGAAATCCAAGCCACTTAACGGGTCGAGTCATTATTTTCTCCGGAAGATTGCAGAAACCTTTCGATCACGGCCGGGGAAAGACCTCCCAACTCTAGAAGTACGGACCAATGTCTCTTTTCGACGGGGAGCACCGAGAGGCGGTTGCCCCGCTTCAGTACGCCCAGGTCGGAAAGCCGGGGATGGTCTTTCATGACCTGGCGGGTAACCGGACAAGAAAAGGACTGGAGAGCCTGAACATCGACCATATACCAGATGGGGTTGGCAACGCTGGAACGAGGGTCGAAATGATCGCTTTCCGGATTCAGAGCCGTATCGTCGGGATAGCCTGGTCGTACCACCCTCGCTACGCCGACAATGGCCGGATCGGGAACATTGCTGTGATAAAAAAGAACCCCGTCGCCAACACGAACCTCATCACGCAAAAAATTGCGGGCCTGATAGTTTCGTACCCCGTCCCAAGGGCTGGTCCGATCAGGAGCACGCAGCAGATCGTCGAAGGAGAAGCAGTGCGGTTCCGATTTCATCAGCCAGAACTGGGGCATGAAAAATCCTTCAATAAAAAAAAGGTTTTTGACCTCGGTCAAGGGGGTTGCAGCAGGGTTTTGCTAAGGTCCATTCATCACGACTAACGTGAAGATTATACATGGAACAACGCCATATTCGCGGATTCTAATCTGATTTTCAACCGGCAACAGCAAGGAGCGGACATTATGGGCATTCTCGATTGGCTCGGTTTATCGAACAAGGAGCAAACCCCAACTTCAACAGAAAGGAACATCCCCATGTTTTGTTACCAGTGTGAACAGGCCGCAAACGGCGGCTGCACCAAAATCGGCGTCTGCGGCAAGAAGCCGGATGTCGCGGCTCTGCAGGATCTGCTGATCTTCGGTCTCAAGGGCGTCGCCTTTTGGGCCAATGAAGCGCGCAAGGCCGGGAAGAAAGATGCTGAAATCGATCGTTTCATGCACGAAGGCCTCTTTACCACCATCACCAACGTCGACTTCGATCCCGAAGCCATCGTCAAGATTCTGCGCAAGTGCGGCCCCCTGCTGACCAAGGCAAAAAATCTGGCCGGTTCCGTGACCGGCGCCATTCCCGAGGCGGCGCAATGGCAGCCTGCCGGCACCACGGATGAGCTGATCAAGCAGGGCGAAGCGCATGGGGTCAAGAGCAACGGAGTTGATCCCGATGTCAAGTCGATGCAGGAGACCCTGATCTACGGTATGAAGGGTTACGCGGCTTACGCCGATCATGCCCTGATTCTCGGCGCCGAAAATGACGAAATCTACGCCTTCACCCACAAGGCCCTCGCCGCCACCCTCGACAAGAACCTCGGCCTGATGGATTTCGTTAATCTCGCCATGGAGTGTGGTCGCATCAACCTGGTTACCATGGAGTTGCTCGACAAGGTTCACACCGACACTTACGGTCACCCGGTGCCGACCCCGGTACAGCTTGGAACCAAGGCGGGCAAGGCGATTCTCGTCTCCGGTCACGACCTGAAGATGCTTGAAGAGCTGCTCAAGCAGACTGAGGGCAAAGGGATCAACATCTACACCCACGGCGAGATGCTCCCCGCCCACGGCTATCCCGGACTGAAGAAGTACGCCCACCTGGTCGGCAACTTCGGCGGCGCCTGGCAGGATCAGGCGAAGGAATTCGTCAACTTCCCCGGCGCGATCATCTTCAACACCAACTGCATCCAGCGTCCCGCCGACAACTATAAAGACCGCCTCTTCACCTGGGGTCTGGTGCAATGGCCCGACGTCACGCACATCGACGGTTGGGACTTCTCCGCCGTCATCAAGAAGGCTCAGGAGTGCGAAGGCTTCCCCGAGGCTCCGGGAAAAGAGATTCTCACCGGTTTCGGCCATAACGCCGTTCTCGGTGTGGCCGACAAGGTCATCGAGGCGGTCAAGGCCGGGCAGATCAAGCACTTTTTCCTGATCGGCGGCTGCGACGGTGCCAAGTCGGGACGCAACTACTACACCGATTTCGCCGTGAAGGCGCCCAAGGACACCATCATCCTGACCTTGGCCTGCGGCAAGTATCGCTTTAACAAGCTCGACTTCGGCGACATCGGCGGCATTCCCCGCCTGCTCGACATCGGCCAGTGCAACGACGCCTACAGCGCCATCCAGATCGCCGTTGCCCTGTCAAAAGCTTTCAACTGCGGCGTCAACGACCTGCCCCTGTCAATGATCCTCTCCTGGTACGAGCAGAAGGCAGTAGCCATTCTCCTGACCCTACTCCACCTGGGAATCAAAAACATCAAGCTGGGACCGAGCCTGCCGGCTTTTATCACTCCGAATGTGCTCAACTTTCTGGTCGAAAACTTCAACATCGGCCCCATCACCACCGCCGAGGAAGATCTCAAACAGATTCTCGGCTGATTGGAGACAGGTCTACGAAAAAAACGCCCGGTGGATTTCCACCGGGCGTTTTTTTCGTTCAAGACCGATAATCGAGACGACTTACTTGAATTCGGCGCGGCGGTTCTGAGCCCAGGCGGCTTCGTTCGCGCCCATGGCCACCGGTTTTTCTTCACCGTAGCTGACGATGCGCAGGCTTTCCGGAGCAACACCGAGAGAAACCAGGTAGTTGCTGGCGGCACGGGCGCGGTTTTCACCCAGGGCCATGTTGTACTCGTCGGAACCACGCTCGTCGCAATGACCTTCAATGACGATATTGGCGCCGGGGTTGGCCTTCATCCACTGGGCGTTCTGGCGAAGAATCTCCTTCGACTCTTCCGAAAGGACATAGCTATCGAACTCGAAGTGAACGGTATTCATCCCCATCTGGGCGTTACCGACGCGAAGATCGCTCGCCGAAGACTGGCGGGAAGACGTGTCCGCCGAAGCCGAAGCGACAGGTGCAGCGACAGCGGCGGGAGTTTCGAGGTTTTCGGCGACCTGGGTTTTCTTGGCACAACCGAAAGCAAATGCGCAACAAGCGATCATCACGGCCGAGCAGAGAACTTTCTTTTGCATTGTTTTGTGACCTTTCCAATGAGGTTGATTGAACCGCCGCACAGACAGACGGCATGAAAAACACGATAAAAAACACGAACGACACCGACGCCGGCATCATTTATCACGCAAAACGAAAAGGGGGATGGTCTTTCCCCGGGCGGGGAGCAAAAGATCTAGGCGGGAGGAATGAAAATTCGAGTATGGCCTTCAGGAAGGGCAAGTTCCGGCGGGGGAGAATAGACCAAGCGCGACACCTGAAGGTTTTCGGCCAGGACGAAATCGGCGCAAGGAACGGGAAGGTCCAGTCCTTGCCCCTTGACTTTGTAATGGGCTGTTTGCGGTTTGTAGTCGCCATCGAGGATGACGGCAACCTTGGCGATGACATCCTGCACCGGAACGACGAACTCGACGTAGCTGACGCTACTCAGACGCATGGCGACAATTGCGAACAGCAGCACGATGGCAAAAATTTTTTGAAGTGGTCCGCTGGTGATCATCGCCTGCTTCAAGGGTCTATAAAAAGGGGAAAATCATGTAAAGCGGGTGGAAATTACCACTTCTAATAACATTGTCAATAGAATTTTTTCAGGACATCTCTCCGAGCCCAGATGACGTTAAAAACATTTTTAAATACAATAGGTTAAAAAATTCATCGAGGTCGCGGCCGCCCCCTTTCACCGGCCGCGACCCGGTCTCGCCTTACCGCAAAAGATCGAGAGCCTGACGCAATCTCGTCAGAACCCGTTCCCGGCCAAGAACCTCAACGACTTCGTGGATTCCGGGACTGGTGGTTCCTCCAACCAGTGCCACCCGTACCGCAGGCCCGAACTTGCCGAGTTTGAGACCGGTTTCTTCGGTGACCTTCTGAAATGCGGCCATAATACCGTCATGATTCCAGCTGTCACAGGCTTCCAGATTCCGGAGAAGCGCGGCGATAGGTTCGTGCTTGTCAGCCGTTAGAAATTTGGCGACCGCATCTTCGTCGTACTCCACCTCGGACTTGTAATAAAAGGCGGCGCCTTCGGCCATCTCCACCAGGGTCCGGGCCCGCTCCTGCAAGGTTTTCACCACCGCCGACAAGTCCGGCCCGTTCTCCGTGGCGAGTCCCAGTTTGGCAAGAAATTCAGTCAACAGGGATGCCAGGCGCACGGGGTCGCCGGTCTTGATGTAGTGAGCATTGAGCCAGAGCAGCTTGTCCGGGTTGAAGACCCCGGCAGCACGGCCGACCTGCTCTAGGGAGAACTTCTCGATCAGTTCCTCCATGGAGAAAATCTCCTGATCACCGTGAGACCAGCCCAGCCGTGCCAGATAATTGACCAGCGCCTCGGGAAGATAGCCCTGTTCCTGGTAGGCCATCACCGAGGTCGCACCGTGCCGCTTGGACAAGCGGCTTTTGTCGGCGCCGAGAATCATTGGCACATGGGCAAACTCGGGAATCTGATAGCCGAGGGCGGTGTACATCGGAATCTGTCGGGGGGTATTGTTGACATGATCGTCGCCGCGAATGATCAGATTGATCCCCATTTCCGCGTCATCCACCACTACCACGAAGTTATAGGTCGGGGTGCCGTCACTGCGCTGGATAATGATGTCGTCCAGTTCTTCGTTACGAAAGGTGATCGGGCCCTTGATCCGGTCGACAAAAGTCGTCTCCCCCTCATGGGGGGACTTGAAGCGAACCACGAAGGGCGCATTCGGCGCGGCAGCCTGGCTGCGCTCACGACAGGTGCCGTCGTATTTGGGTTTGCCGCCGCTTTTCAGGGCGGCTTCCCGCTTAGCGTCGAGTTCCTCCTGAGTGCAATAGCAGCGATAAGCCAACCCCTTGTCGAGCAACTCTTGCACCTTGGCTTTGTAAAGATCGAAGCGATCAGACTGGTAATAGGGCCCTTCATCGTAACTCAATCCCAGCCAAGCCATGGCTTGAAGAATGGCATCGACCGATTCCTGGGTGGAGCGGGCGACGTCTGTATCCTCAATGCGCAAGATGAAGGTTCCCCGCTCTTTCTTCGCCAGCAGATAGTTGAAAAGCGCGGTGCGGGCGCCGCCGATATGCAGATAGCCGGTGGGGCTGGGCGCGAAACGAAGACGTAAATCCGACATCAAACTCTCCTGTTGTTCGGTGCTGAAAAAAGGGTAAAAAATTCGAGCCCGCCGAAAGCGAGCCCGATTTTATACTGCATCCCCGGGGGATTGACAAGGGGCATGGGTGATGTTCCGGTTTAGGTGATGACCACTCCGGCATAGCCGACCACCGAGGATTGATCGCCAGTGATGTCGCCGGAGTTGCCGTAGCGGATCAGGGTCGCCTCCCTGGCGCCCAAGAGTCGGGCCGCCGCCAGCATCGTCACCATCGGCAAAACCCCGCACATGCTGATGTTCTCGCTCCGTACCGTGCGATAGAGTCCTTCGGGATCAAGGGCGGCGATTTGCTGCAGGGCGTGCCGATCTTTTTCCCGGGCGACGGATCCCGCTTCGTAATGGGTCATATCCGAGCTGACGACCATCAGCACCTCGCCTGAATGCCGACTCAATACCTGGGCCAGACCGGCACCGAGTTCGAGCAGTTCAGCAAGGGGAAGATGGCCCAAACAAAGGGGAACAATGTGGCAATCGGGCGCAAGCACCTGCAGAAAGGGCAGTTGCACCTCCAGCGAGTGTTCCGCCAGATGCGCCCGGGCATCCGCCTCCAGCAACGGGCAGGCCGTCATTAGTTCCGCACCGAGTTCCTCGTCGATAACGGCCTCTCCCAGGGGGGTCAGCCAACTTCCCGACGGAAAGAGCGCCGCCCGCCTTCCCAACCCGTGATGGTTGGGGCCAAGCAGAAGTACTCGTGAAGGAATCCGCACCCGGGAAAAGACAGCCCCGGCGATCGCCCCTGAATAGACATACCCGGCGTGGGGCACCATGACTCCCAGGGCCGCGGTCTTTTCATCGGCCGGGGGGCAATACTCCTGAATCAGGCGGCGCAGGGACTGGGCGTTTTCGGGATAGAATTGACCGGCCACGGCGGGATGTCTCAGCATAGGTACCTCCCGGATCAGGAATTGAGGGTCGTGATGATCATGCGCGTCCCGATCACCAGCAGCATCAGCGCGAAGATCTTTACCAGTCTAGCGTGGCTGAAGCGTACGGCAAGGCGAACCCCAAGACGGGCGAAGAGCATGGTGAACGGAAAGACCAGCCCAGCGGCAAGCAGATTCACATACCCCAGGGAATGGGCGGGCAGCAGAGGATGGTTCCAGCCATGATAGATATAGGTCAGCACCCCGAAAGCCGCAGAAATGGCAATCAAGGCGCTGGAATTACCCACCGCGAGATGAATCGGCATGTGCAGCAGCATCAGCATCAGCGGCACCACGATGAAGCCGCCACCGGATCCAAAAAAGGCCGAAAAGAGCCCGCCGACCAGACCAATGAACAACAGCCGGCCCCAAGAGTGGGAATCCTTTTCTTCGGGAAACAGACGTGGATTGGAAAAAAACATTTTCACTGCCGCGAGAATCTGCATTATCCCGAACAGTATTTTCAGCCAGTCCCCGGAAAGCGAGGCGGCAAATGAGGCACCGAGTAGCGACCCGCCGATGCCGCCGACGGCCATGCGCAGGACCTGGTG
This sequence comes from Trichloromonas sp., assembly GCF_034006665.1. Taxonomy (GTDB): domain Bacteria; phylum Desulfobacterota; class Desulfuromonadia; order Desulfuromonadales; family Trichloromonadaceae; genus Trichloromonas. The sequence continues at coordinate 812 of NZ_JAVESI010000028.1, read as the reverse complement.
CCACTGGACATTGCCCCGCCGGCGATGCCCCAGGGCGCTGCTCACGGCAGAGGGGATGATGACGCACAGGCTGGTGCCGAAGGCTGCATGTACGACGATCTCGGCGGGAAAGTTTACGAATTCGAAGGTCCAGAGGAAAAGGGGAACTAGGATGATGCCGCCGCCGATGCCGAGCAGCCCGGCCAGCAGCCCGGCCAGGGAACCGGTGAGAGCGAAAAGAAGCAGTACTTGGGGAGAAAACAGAGACATGCCTACCCTCGAAAATAAAAAAAGAGCCAGGCCCATAAGGACCGGCTCTTTTCACGATGATGGAGGCCCCGACCCGATTTGAACGGGTGATGGAGGTTTTGCAGACCTCTGCCTTACCACTTGGCGACGGGGCCGATTTTTTTACAGGTGCCGCCTAAGGCCCGGTATTGATAACAAAAAGCCCGGCCCCCTGTCAAGGAGAAAAAAGGAAGAGAAATGATGCTCGCAGGCTCGGTTAATCCTGCTCCAGTTTACTGGTCACGGAGCGAATTTTGCTGACCATGGTGTGTTCATCCCGATCCCGGCGGTCGTCGATCTTGATCAGTGTCGATACCCGACCCGCGCCGGCGACGAAAGGCGACTCGTGCATTTGCCGCAACAACAGGAAAATTTTATCCAGGTCTCCCTCGATGATCGTTCCCATCGGGGTCAACTGATGATGCCACCGCAAAAAGAGAAGATCCGACAAATAGTTTAAATCATTAGATTATTTGCAATTTTTTTCTTGCGCCGGGACGTAATCTATGGTATATTCCTCAACAATTCCAATGCCTTGCGAGGGA
>NZ_JAVESI010000067.1:0-10982 GCF_034006665.1 Trichloromonas sp. | reverse complement strand
AATGGACCATGCCGATCCGGGACTGGAAGGCGGCCCTCAACCGGTTTTCCATCCTGTTCGAAGACAGGATGCCGGCTTACTGATAACCGAAAACCAAACCATTTACACAAAATCATTTACACCGCCCAGCAAACACAAGAACCGCCAGGGGGATCAACCTCCCGGGCGGCTCTTTGGGTATGCGGTCATAGGTTGTGGGACATCTCCACCATCGCGATCAAGTCAATGTCATATCATCAGTCGATACCTTATCCTGATCTCATCTCTCCTGACAAGTCTTTAATCCGACCCGGGGTTTTCCATTCGTTATGAGAACACCCCCTGCTCGATGCGTTCGAGAATCCTGAGCACTTCTTCTCCATCCGCACGCATCAAGATGTCGATCGGCACATGTCCGCCCAAGGTCATGATTTTCGCCGTCAACCAATCCGCCTACTGCCCTCCTTACCGAAAACCTCCAGCGCGCGGCGCCGGGCAGACTTCGGCACGGCTCGAAGCGCCGCCCCGTCGAGGGCGACTTTGATCTGCTTAAATGAGGCGTCACCCGAGAGTTCCTCCAGTCCGGCAATCAACTGCCGCAGCACGGATCGAGAGCCCAAAGAATGGCAGGGGGTCAGAAAGCCGGGGGAATGAAAAAAAGTGGGCGCAATTTGGGCACGAAATGGGCACAAACGCAAACAGGGGTTAGCGATGCATCGCTAACCCCTTGATTTTTATGGTGGGCGCAGTAGGGTTCGAACCTACGATGCCGTGTGAAGGCGGTAGCGTAACACATTTCCATATCCACTAATATTGTGTAAAGTTGTTTTATATCGGTAGTTTGTCATGTTTTAATCTTTTTTTGTTTTTCACTTTTTTATACTTAAAACAATTTATCGAAAGAATAGCGATTCTAAACTTTTGACATTTTTCGACCACTGCCTTACCATGGGGCATGATCGAAAAGGTCGAATGGCATACTCTCCAGGTGGGCGATATCTCCCCTCCGCCGCAGGATATCCTTCAGTCTTGCAGGATCCCGAGGCCGGAATATATCATCAACCAGACCGAGGTCGGCCCGAAGAGGCACCCGTCTCTGACCCGGGAAGCGGCCCTCCTGTTGGTGTACCTGCACCCTCCCCTCGTCTGGGGCCGGCAGCATCAGTGTATCGGCGGATTGAGAATCCTCACCCTAGCAGCCCCCTACCTCCAGCCGGAGGACCTGGTGCCGGTCGGCATCCTTCCCGCCCAAACCTCCCAGGAAGAGCTCATCACCCTGTTGGAGGCGGACATGCTGCTCTCGCAAATGGCCTTCGGGACTCAGGCTGGGGCTAAAACGATCTATGCCGGCAGCCGGCACCTGGATCCCGACCTGCTCACTCGGTGGTCCCCGGCCCTGGCTGCCGGGGTTCGCGCCAGTGCGGACCTGTTGGGCGTGAGTGTGCAGACCCTCTACAACCCACCATCCCAAAAATCTACGCCGTGAATCCCTCCAGCCAGGCCATATCGCACCTGCTCGCCCAGGCAGACAGAGTGGCTCTGACCCCGGAGGACCTCCAAGTCTTGCTGGATGCCGTTATGGCTCCTCCACACCTGCAGGGGTTCTTTTTTCTCCTCGGCAGGCTGATGCCGGTCCTGGAGTGCGCCCGGGGAATTTGCCGGCTGTCGGGTCACGAGGATGGGACCATCGAGCCATCCATGCGCTCCGTTCGGGCGCTTCTTTCCACGGCCTCGGAGCTTGAGAACGATCCCCGTCTCAGTCACCTGTTCGCCCCGGAACGGGGAACCGCATTCCAGGGGATCCTGGAAGAGTACCCCCTCTACTGTACCCTCGGCCATACGGCCGACAACAGAAACCTCGCCGACCACTACACCCATCTTTTGGCCCAGACCTTTTTAGCCGGCCATAAGGTGTCCCCGCAGGATATTCCCTCGCTGCTGAAGGCTTTTCGGGGTATCCGCATGCTTTCCCAGCGCGAATATTCTTCCCAACTCGCCACGCTCCCCGCCCGACCGACGACTCCGCAAGAATTTCTCGCGGTGATCCGCTCTACAAAAAAAGGCACCCGACTCCATGATGCGAGCGCCCTGTTTGAAAAAGCCCAACTGAGTATTGCCGCAACGCCGCCCGCCCCTACCCCCAAGACCAAGCGCGCCCCCAAGCCGGACGATTCCGAGGAACCAGGGGAGGAAGTGCCGCCACCGGAGGTCGCCTGGACCGGCACCGACCTCGTCGAGTCACCGGCCAGCCGACCGGAAGAGGATAAAGCATACCGCAGCTACGGCGGAACCTCCAGAGAGTTCGTCCGACCACGGGACGACATTCCGGTCGTGGCCCCGCAAGAGCGGCTCTATGACCGGGCAGGGTTGCGAGAACTGGCTTTCCAGGCCAGACAGGTCAGTAACCGGATCTCGATGCACAACCAGCTCTTCCCCCTGTCCTGGGAAGAACTCAACCAGTTCGACCTTGCCGTCCTGCTGCACTATCTGGAAGGAAAAATCTCCGTAGGCGGACCCAACCTACGGGAGAAGGATGTCCGGCGTTTGCTCCTGGTCATGCTCTGGAGCGGGTCACCGCTGGAGCGGGCACTGGAGATGGAGTATTTCCGGGTAGGCGGCGCTCGCTACGGAGCCGGCCACGCCCTGTACTGGGACGACGGCGAAGCGCCTTTTTTTCGTCTGCTGTCTCCGGGACCCGAGCTGAGCGATGAAACCATGACCAGGGATTTCCCCCAGGCCCTTCCCACATCACCGGCCGCCAACATCCCCCTCCCGGATGTGATCCGGGACATTCTCGGGCCGTTACTTCCGGACGTTTTCAGACCTCATGAATACGAGTCCCGTCCGCTGTTTGACCCAGCAGCGCAAGCCCGCCAGGAATTGCAAACCACTCTGTCCGCCGGTCTGCGGGGGCTGAATCGCGCGCACGGGACCAGGCTCACCGCCACCCGGATCAGCGGATATCTGCTCAGAAATCTGGCCCGCATGCCGGGACAGGATCTGCCGAGTGCGGCGCTCTTTTTCGGTTACAGCGAAAAACTGGCCACAACCCGCATTCACTATACCCACGCCCCCCTGCCCCGGCTCGAAGATTCCTTCCGCACCCTGTGCCGGGAACTGCTGACTCCGCTCGGTTATGCCGCCGCATTTCCACGACCGGTCAATTCGCCGACCGCAGCGGTCGGAACGCCGTGGTGCCCCGCGGAAGAGACGATCCAGGACCTGGTGCGCAGACTGATCGACACCGTCGAAGCCAATCGCCCCGACCCGGGCGACACCCACCGCGTGGCCCTCTTCCATAACCACTATGCGGTCTATACGGCCTGCTTCATCTCCTTCGCCACCGGTTACCGGGCGGTGCGGGATCCCTCTTTCGCCGATGGCGACATCGACGAGGATACAGGGCTGGCACTCATAAGCGACAAGACCGATGACCTCGGCTACTCCAACCGGCTGGTATGGATGCCAGAAGAGTGCCTGGTGCAGATCCGCCATTACCGGCAGCACCTCCTGGCGCTGTACGACCGGATCGGCCCCGCCAGTCCGCCGCTCTTCAACCTGATCAAGAACCATTGCGGTCCGGGGCGGCCTTCGAGGCTGTTTCATCTCGACCTGGATCTCGGCCAATCGCAGCTACTGGGTCCGGGGCTGCTGAGCAAGGTATTGGCTCGACAGTTCGACTATCACCTGCCGCCCAATGCCAACCGCCATTATCTTAAAAACTACCTCCTGAAAAGTGGCTGCCCCCCGGAGATCATCGAAGCCTATCTGGGTCACTGGGAACTGGGCCTGGAGCCTTGGCACGGTCTTTCCGGTCTGCGCCCGGCGACGTTCCGAAAAATCCTGCAAGACCACCTGCCCGCCCGACTGCAGGCCGATGGCTGGCTGCCGCTGCCGGGGTTCATCCCATGAATGTCCGATAATGCGCTACATTCCAGACGCTTCCTGCCGGTTCACTGAATACAGCCGATACACCGAGGAACGACTCAGGCCATAGTGCTCGGCAATTTCCGTTTTGCTGCAATTCAGGGCATCGCGCATACTTGGGACGGGTTCCGATTTTGTTGGGTGCCACCCTGCTGCTGTCGCAAATCGGCTTGACAAAGATTGACAATTGGCAAATTTTGCCATAGCTTAGTTCTGTGAGCCCCAAAAGGAGAATCTTATGGCAACAATGAATATTTCCCTGCCGGAACAGATGAAGACTTGGGTTGAGGAGTGTGTTCAAAGCGGAAGATATGCTAACGCCTCCGATTACGTACGCGACCTGATCAGAAAAGACCACATAAAACTCGAGCAATTACGACAGGCTTTAATCGAGGGGGAAAACTCCGGTCCCTCAACCGGTTTGGACATTAATGCGTTCATCGCTGACAAAAAGAAGTCCCTGTCACTATGAACCAGGTGACCTTGTCTCCCAAAGCCAAGGCAGACTTGAGTGATATCTGGGATTATACCCTTGCGCAATGGGGGATTTCCCAGTCTGAAAAGTACATACGTGAGGTATGGGCAGCAATACAAAAGCAAGCCAGTGACTCATCAACTTCTATCGATATTAGCGATGTGCGGAAGGGATATCGGAAAACCAAATCCGGGTCCCATGTCATTTTTTTTAAATTGACTGCCGATGGAATTAATGTTGTTCGGATCCTTCATCAAAGAATGGATTTCGAACGTCATTTTTAAGGTAAATTTTTCAACTTGGCCTGTTGTTCGGCGGGAGCCCTGAAGATTCCGTCAGTGGTGTCCGAAAATATGCGCATTATGAAAAACGCCCTCGATCTTCATATCGGGGGCGTTTCGTGTTCTACAGAGGGTCCATTCTCCGACACGATCAATACACGATCTTGACAATGCCACCATGAAGGTATATTTTTTATACCCTGCGATTTGAATTCGACCCCAATAAAAGCCTCTCGAACTTTTCCAAGCATGGCATCGATTTCGACGTCGCACAAACCCTGTGGAACGATCCGGACCTGCTGGAGATCCCAGCAAAAACAACCGTTGAGCCAAGATATTTCGTTATTGGCAAAATCGACGGTAAGCACTGGTCCGCCGTCATTACCTATCGAGACCGGACCATTCGCCTCATCTCGGTTAGGCGCTCTCGGCCAGAGGAGATCGGACTCTATGAAAGCTAAAGATTTTGACAAAAAGTTTGATGACGACCAATCCATTATTGATGACCTCGATCTCTCCAGAGCTCGTCGTCCGGAGCATGAGCAGAGGCGGGTCAATGTTGACTTTCCTGTCTGGATGATCCACTCCCTTGACAAAGAAGCTCAGCGGCTTGGCGTTCCCCGGCAATCAATCATCAAATTGTGGATAGCAGAAAAACTTGAAAAAGTTGCCGGTTAGATCCGCCGTTTCTGCCATTGAAAACAGCTCTTTCGGAACTGTCTGAAAAATCGACCATTATAGAAAAGCCCTCGATTGCCAAATCGAGGGCTTTTCTTGTGTTATTGAGCGTGCATCCCGACAAAAGTCTGACCCTAATCGGTTATCCGCAAACGGCCAAGAGACGCAATTATTTGCTCCCGGACAAAATGATCCGTATCGAGAGCGTCGATTAGAGATTTGATTCGCTGGAGCGTTTCTTCTCGGCACCTCACTCTCCCCGAGGCATCAAGGGCATAGCGCACAGAATCGTACACATCGAGCCCCGTGATCTCATAATACTGGCCGGCGGCCAGCCATTTCAGGGAAGCAAGCGCCGCATCGAGAGAGAACTCCGGTCTCTTCTCAAGAAAGTCTCGTGCTGCGCGGTTCAGGGTTCCGATATTTACTGGCGAAGCGTAAGCGAGGGAGGTTGCAAGCTCGAAATCAGCAAGACTCTTGGCGGTTGCAAACCACTTCCCCTCGTCCCCAGGGGTGCTGGCGATCAGGTCCTGCAAAATTTGCCGGGAATCTTTTTCCGGATATTTTTTTGCCAGCACGCGAAACCGAGCCAGGTTGGTTGTGGCGGTCGTGGCTGAAAGAGCAAATTCCCGATAAGCTTCTTCGCGCTGTCCGATGTCGAGAAGAATCGTTTCGCATGCGGAAGCAATGGCGGAATATCCGTCGTTCAATCCTTGTGATGCCTCGGCATACCGGATTGCTTCTGCAATTTTCCCGGATTTTGCCAATGCCAAGACACCGTATCTGCGGTAAGACCACGTGAGGAAAGGAGCCTTGTCAACCAGTTGCAATACCTCGTCATGGCGCTGCGCCTTGAGCAGGCAGGAAAGACATGCCGGACCACCACGAAAATATCCACCATGCACCCAGGAATATTCAAGTGTCGGTCGTAATTCGTCGGCCCAGTGGGCGGCGACGGCAGGATCCACACATAACTCTCCCCATCGCTCGCTGACTTCAAAAAGGAAATCAACCCCGTCCTCTTCCATCGCTTGCCAGAGTCTTTCGAGCCATTTTGCCCGGATCTGGTTTCCGCAAGGAGCATCGATGATGAATTGCACCAACTCATGGACCGCTTTGTTGGTTGCGGTGCCCAAGGCCCCGGATGAACTGTCGATCTGCTGAAGGGCCGGCCACATGCGTTCACACAACAGGATTGCACCCTCAGCACGAAAGATAGGATCCTTGGTTTTGCGGATTTCTTTGACAGCTTCGTCAAGCCTCTTGATGGCCAGCGAGGATCCTTTCCAGCCAAAGGCGTTGATACGGAAGCGGTTGCGGAATTCCCATTTACACTGCTGCGCCATGCAAAGCTCTCCTGCTGCATTACGTTGAAACCAAGCGGGCAACGAAATTATTAAAGGTAGGCGCCCATATCCATGCGTTCATGCAGGACTCGGACAACTTCAATACCAGCGCCAACTGACTCCCGGTAAAAAATGACATGCCGGCCGGAGGGGAACTTGCGGTAACCCTCGCGGATCTCGTCACATCGCTGCCCTTGGCTCGGGTTCTCTCCCAAAGCATGAAAACAACGGTCCAGCAGGGCAAGGTACTGGCGCCGCCGCTCACGCCCCCATTGCAGTTGGGTATACCGGCCAATATCACGCAGATCCTCAAGGGCCTGTTTGGTCAGCGAGAACTTTGGCATTAGCCGGGTATTTCATCGAGTTCGCGATTCAGTTCGTCCAGGGAGTAATTGGCCGGACCACTCTGCTCCCCTTGAACCAATGCCTTACGAAGAATCCCGAGTTTCGTTTCACGCTCCTCCAGCAACCGCAATCCGGCACGAATCGCCTCACTGGCAGAGCCGTATCGACCCTCCTCGATGGCGTGTGAAATAAACTTTTCGTAGTGATCGCCTAGAGTGACACTGGTATTTTTCCCCATGATCAATCTCCCCTTTGAGTTTTCACCATTATATAATATCTGTTGGTACTTTTCGGGAATAAAAATGCCGCCGTCCCGATAAACTCCCGTTACCACTCTCACCTCTTATGGACTCTAACCCAAAGGAAAAGGAGAAAAGTCATGGGAGAGAAAGCCAAGGGAATGCGGATCGGGTACGCAAGGGTCAGTTCATCAGGGCAGAAGCTCGATGTGCAACTGGATCGCCTCGCAGATTGCGATCGGATTTTTCACGAGAAAGTCTCGGCCGCTTCGGCAAAAAACCGGCCGGAATTGCAAAAGGCCTTGGATTTCGTCAGGGTCGAAGATTTTTCATTGTTACAAAGCTTGACCGCCTAGCCAGATCGGTGGTCGATTTGGCAGGGATTGTCCAGAAACTGGAAGCCAAGAAGGTGGACCTAGTGGTATTGGATCAGGGGATCGATACCACGACCATGTATGGCCGCCTGCAATTCAACATTCTTGCCGCAATCGGCGAGTTTGAGCGGGAGTTGATCAAGGAGCGATCCATGGAGGACCGAATCAAGGCGATCGCCCGCAGGGTGAAATTTGGCGCCAAGCCGAAACTGACTGAAAGCAGGAACTTGCCGACCTGATCAGGGATTTCGAAGCGCCAGGTTGCAGGAGATGAGAGAATGTGCCTCGCCACCCCGTAATTCGCCTCAAGCAAAATCCGAAATGATTAACTGGACACTTCTCGTTGGGTGAATTGCAGGATGACCAGCCCATTGCCAAGGTGTATGGACCACCGATTATCCTTGCGCAACCCATGCGGCGTTGATAGGATTACTATTATGCCTAGCAAAAGGATGACCATGTTAAAGCGCAACCAGATCAACATCACCCTCAATGAAGCGGAGATGCACAATGTCAACGAATATTGCCGCGTCCACGGCATGACGCCGCAAAGTTTTTTCAAGGCTGGTGCGGAACGTCTCATCGACGCGGATATTCTCGAACAAAGAGCCGATCTCATGACTTTGCAGGCGATGCGAGAGGTCAGGGACGGTCTTTCCGAGCCGATCGATGATCTGCTCCAAATGATCGAGGAGGATAAAAAGATCGGCGAGGAAATGGTCAGAAGCGGTCATGTCCCGGCCAAGAAGAAGCGGTGATGGCCGTCAAGTACAAAAACATCCGCCGGGCCCCGACCTTCATCGCTGCTTTCTCCGAAGTGAGATCCCACCTCCGGGAGAAAAGCCCGGTGGCATACCTGGCGTTGCCATCCGCAATGGCGACGATCCTTGATGTCATCGAGAAGCATCCTCACGCCTGGCCAGTTAGGCGGAAAATGCTGGGAGGAGTCCAGCATGAATTTCACCTTGCCATAGTGGATCTCGCGTATAGACGTATCCACGTGCGGTACTACGTCGATGATAACGGCATCTGCTACCTTCTGACTGTCTGGATTGATGGGCAGGACGAACCGAACTACATCATCCCAAACCACTGATACGACGTCCCACAAATCACTCCTTATAACACGCGAAAAGCCCCCGATCCGGTGATCGAGGGCTTTTCCGATAATGCGCTATATTTTGAACGGTCCGAAGGGACCCTAACTGAGTCAGTGTTCAGTGCCGCTATCGCCAGAGTCATTATCTGAAAGGATTGCTTCGTAGTCCTGACCACCGTAGAAAATACCAATGATTGAGACCAGATCGGCGTCCACGTGGAAAGCGATCATTGCTCGTTTTTTGTAGTTGGTTATGCGTAGGCCTGGGCGCACATCATCTCGCATTGTGCCACGATGAGGAAACATATGCAGGTTTTCGCAGTAGCTCACGATTGCCTCGGTGTACTGTGCGGCGATTTCGGGTGCGGCCGCCTCTGCGATGTAATGGTACAGGTCGGCAAGCTGGTCCGCGGCTTCCGGAGTGAAGATGATGCGATAGCTCATCGTGTCTTGGCACGTTCAGTGGCTAAGCGAGCACGTACTTGGTCAGCAGTGACGGCGCGAGATGGGTCGGCCTTCAGTGCGTCGTAGGATGGACCGACTTGGTTATGCAGCCAGCTTTCGACGGCGCGATCACGCGCCATGAGAACCCGTAGGCCGTCCCGAATTACTTCACTCTCGCTGGCATACTCGCCAGTCCGCACCTTGGCTTTTACCATGTCCGCCATGTCGTTGGGCAGGGTAATGCTAATTTGTTTCGTAGTTCGCATGGTCGCCCCCAATTGCTTTTAGTAGGATTAAATCCTACCACACTGCGGCCCGGCAGTCCAACCATCTTTATCCTCGTCGTTCTGTATCACGACAAGCACGAAAGATTTTTGAGAATACTCCGGGCACACAAGCGATTAGCATATCCTTCCCGGCAAAACGTCTCGGATACCAGGAATTGTGGGAATGTACATCTGAGCTTCAAAATCTCATCTTTCACAATGCGAGATGATTTATTGGAAAGGGGGGCTGTTGGGTAGGCCGATGCGCCACGATACATACACCGCGTGTCCTGGGCCTCGATAGCGCTCCCAATTAGACTTCTTGCTTGGTAAGTACTTTCGGGTCGGGGGGCTTTTCTCGGTAGCAAAACCTGCAAGGGAGGATATTCTTGAAATATGGATAAAGGACAAATTCGCAAAAAAATCATTGACTGGTTTGATGGCATCAACCCATAGGAACCGACATGAAAGATCCTGTTTGCGGAATGGAAGCCTCGGCGGAAAAATCCGCCGGCAAAACGAGTTACGACGGAAAAACCTATTATTTTTGCTCGGAAAAGTGTCTGAAAAAATTCAAAGCCGACCCTGAAACCTATCTCGACAAGAAAAAGGTGGAGACGGCCTCCGACAAAGACAACCGGCGGCTCTACACCTGTCCGATGCACCCCGAGGTGGAGCAGGTCGGACCGGGTGATTGCCCTAAATGCGGCATGGATCTCGAACCGAAGGAGGTCAACGCCGAAGAGGAAGAGAGCCCCGAGCTCAAAGCCATGACCCTTCGCTTCTGGGTCTGTCTGGTGCTGACTCTGCCGATCTTTGCCATCGCCATGTCAGAACACGTTCCCGGCTTGGCGTCGCAGGATCTCCTCTCGAAAAATCTTCAGGTCTGGATTCAGCTGTTGCTGGCCACGCCGGTGGTTTTGTGGGGCGGTTACCCCTTCTTCGTGCGCGGATGGAAATCACTGGTCAACCGCAGCCTCAACATGTTCACCCTGATCGCCATCGGAACCGGCGTCGCCTACCTCTACAGTCTCGCCGCGACCTTTTTCCCCGCCCTCTTCCCCGCCTCCTTCCGTGATTCGGCAGGGAATGTCGCGGTCTACTTCGAAGCGGCGGCGGTTATCATCACCCTGGTCCTCCTCGGCCAGATGCTCGAACTACGCGCCCGCCAGCGCACCAGCGGAGCAATCAAGGCGCTGCTCGGACTGACGCCGAAAACGGCCCGCATCGTTCGGGTCGACGGCAATGAAGAGGACATCCCTCTGGATGAGGTGGAGAAAGGCGACCGCCTGCGGGTGCGCCCCGGCGAAAAAGTGCCGGTGGACGGCGTCATCGAGACGGGGTCCAGCGCCATCGACGAATCGATGGTGACCGGCGAACCGCTGCCGGTGGAGAAAAAACAAGGGGCCGACGTCACTGGCGGCACCCTGAACAAGAGCGGCACCTTCATCATGCGGGCCGAACGGGTCGGCCGCGACACCATGCTGGCGCAGATCGTCCGGATGGTCGGCGAAGCCCAGCGCAGCCGG
>NZ_JAVESI010000036.1:0-35135 GCF_034006665.1 Trichloromonas sp. | reverse complement strand
CAAGGTGGCGGGCTGGTTCGTACCGGTGGTGGTCGGAGTGAGCCTGCTCACCTTCATCGTCTGGGCGCTGCTGGGGCCGGAGCCGCGTCTGGCCCACGCCCTGGTCAATGCGGTGGCGGTATTGATCATCGCCTGCCCCTGCGCCCTGGGGTTGGCCACCCCCATGTCGATCATGGTCGGCACCGGCAAAGGAGCAACCTCCGGCGTGTTGATCAAGAATGCCGAAGCGCTTGAGGCGATGGAAAAAATCGACACCCTGGTGGTCGACAAGACCGGCACCCTGACCGAAGGGAAACCGAAACTGACCGCGGTCGAACCGCTGGAGGATTTCAGCGAAGACGATCTGCTGAGGCTCGCTGCCGGTCTGGAACAGGGAAGCGAGCACCCCCTGGCCGAATCCATCGTCCAGGCGGCCAAAGAGAAAGGGCTGAAGCTCTCCTCCACCGAAGAGTTCGACTCCAAAACCGGCAAGGGGGTGGTGGGAAAAATCGACGGACACAAGGTCGCGGTCGGCAATATGAAGCTGTTCGAAGAGCTCTCTATCGAGGCGGGAGAACTGGCCGAACGGGCCGAAGCCTTGCGCACGGAAGGGGCGACGGCCATGTTCGTGGCGATCGATGACCGCCCCGCCGGAGTTCTCGGCGTCTCCGACCCGGTGAAAGAATCGACTCCGGCGGCGATCAAGGAATTGCAGCGGATGGGATTGCGGGTGGTCATGCTCACCGGCGACAACCGGACTACCGCCCGCGCTGTTGCGGAGAAGCTGGGGATCGACGAGGTCGAAGCCGAGGTCTCGCCCGACCGCAAAAATGAGGTGGTAAAAGAGCTGAGTGCCGACGGACGTATTGTCGCCATGGCGGGGGACGGCATCAATGACGCCCCGGCGCTGGCCCAGGCCAGGGTCGGAATCGCCATGGGCTCGGGGACCGAGGTGGCCATGGAGAGCGCTGGCATCACTCTGGTCAAGGGCGATCTCACCGGCATCGTCAAGGCGGTCAGGTTGAGCCGAGCCACCATGCGCAACATCCGCCAGAACCTGTTCTTCGCCTTCGTTTACAACAGTCTCGGCGTGCCGATCGCGGCGGGAATCCTCTATCCCTTCTTCGGCCTGCTGCTCAGCCCGATGATTGCCGCCGCTGCCATGAGCATGAGTTCGGTCTCGGTGGTCGGCAACGCCCTGCGCCTGCGGCATAGCCGGTTGTAGCTTTCAGCTTCGGTTGCCTTCGTTTATTTATTGCTGAACTTTTCGATCAATTTTTCGAACTTCTTTTCGAACCCCTGGACCATCTTTTCCGGCGGGATTCCGGCGTCCTGCCACAAAAACGCCATCATCGCCTGGCCATAACAGATGTTGCAGCCCGAGGATCGTTGCCGGGAAGGCGAACCAACTGTCGAAGAGCAAGTAATCGGCGGTGATGCCGCTATGGCGGGCTTGCATCACCAGGTCCTTGAGCGCTTCCGGAGCCTTGCGCAGACTCTCGGCCCGGCGCTTGAAACCGTTGGTCCGTTTGTCGATCTCGGCCATCGGCATCAGGCGATTTTTCTCCTTGGCAGAGCTCAGCAGGCTGAACGATACCGGCACACAGGTGGAGCCATCGGACCAGTCCAGCGTCAGCAACCGGAACCCGCGGTAGTAGCGATTCTCGTTATGATCGTGGACACGGGCCAGAAGCTCCACTTTTTTGCTGCGGTTGCGGTTGTAGAGCGAGTCATCGACGATGAAAAAAACCTGATATTTTCAGATGAGTAAATGGCCACCTCAAATTGACGGGGTGGCCATAGCTTTAGGGCGTTGCTGGACTTCCTTGGAGGGGCTCCCCGTTAATGAGGACGATCAGGGCCTTGCCTTAGGTCAATACCGACAGCCTATTCAGAAACCACCGAACGGCGGCCCCGCGTCGAACCGACTCCGCCAGTCGGGGTAGCTAATGACGTAATTGTAACCGCAGACGGTGGCGAGATTGCGACCATCGAGCAGCTCGCGGATGCGGCGGCACCCTGCGATGGTCCGGTCAGCCGGGCCGAAGGGGTTGAGTTTCATGCCGTCGCCTTCGAGAAAGACGTAGTCGCAGATGAACAGGGTCTGTTCGAAGATGTAGAAGGTGAAACCGGGGGTATGGCCGTCGACGTGGAAGGCCTCGATGTCAAGGTGAGTGAAATCCTCGTTGAACATGTCGTCAAAGGTGAAAGGCCGGCAGATTTCATGGCGCGAATCAGCCTGGTGGATGGCCACCCTGGCGTTAAATTGCTCCCGGTAGAGGTTAGAGGCGCCGAGAAAGTGATGATGGGTGAACAGGATTGTGTCGACTCTCGGCAGCGAGGCATCGAGGGAGGAAGGAGAGTCAATCCAGTAGGCCCTTTGACCGGTTTCGACCCGATAGGCGGCATGTTCGAAGCCGAGCGAAGGCTGGGAGTTGAGCCTGGTCACCTTAGCGTTCACCGGAGTTGCAACCACCTTGAAGCGGACAGAGCATTCCTCTGCGGTAATGAACCGCTCTTTTTTCGCCCCGCAAAAAGGACAGGTGTCGGGATGGAAACCCACCATGTTGAAGCCGCAAACGAGACAGACATACTGCTCTTTTTTCATAGGTATTCCTCACTTTAACCGAAACCAGGGGAAGATTTCGGGACGAGGGCAAGCTTAGCCATTTCCTCTCCCCCGGAGAGACTGGAGGAGAGGAAAAGTAAGGAAGTCACAGAGGGACCTGCTCATAGGGCTTTGACCTCCGCGTCCATTCGCTCTGCGGGTACTTGGCGGACAGCTCATCGTAGATCCGGCGCAGGGACTTGGCGTCATGGGACTTCCAGTAGCCGGCCACGCCATGCAGGAAGACCGCCTCAGGGGTCGTTCCCGCCTCCGGGTGCCGGTCGATGACCGCTTGGAAATGGTCCCTCGCCTCGGCATATCGGTCCCGGTCAAAGGCGATCTTCCCCAGACCCAGTTCAAGGTGTGCGAGAAAGTCGTCATTGGGGACATACCCCACCACCCGGTGATGCTCCTCTCCTTCGGCGTCAAGTACCAGCAGGGTGGGGGTCCACTTGACGGCGAACCGCTTCATGAGGTCGGTCCGCTTGTCCCAAAAACATTCACTCTTCACCGGAATGAACTGTTCTTCGATGTACTTCTGCCCCTCTTGGCTCGAATACGGACCCGTATTCATGGCGATGCAGCCCAGTCACCCATCGAACCAGAAATCGAGATAGATCGGTTTTTTCTCTGTCTTCGCCCGCACCAGCGCGGCGCTGAACTCCCTTTCCCATTTGATCTCGGCCATAGTTCGTCTCCTTTCACTCGTGGCATGGAAAATGATCGCTGGTCCTCCGCTGGATGTGTTCTGACCGTTTTCCAGCAATCTATCACTTGACAGCGGCCCTGCAAGAGAAGGTCAAACTTTCAGGGCAAAGAGGAGAGGAAATCGCATCCCTCGCTGCCCGATTTCGGGGGGCGGCACTAAGCGCCGAACTTAAAAGTACCCAAGGGATATAGCTTGACGGGTAGAAAGCGAAGGCGTCTCAATACGCACCGCTTCTCGAACGCAAAACCCCGCTTGACGATTCATGCGGGGTTTTCCAGTAATGCAGGCTCTATCAGACGTAAGAACGCCCTCGATTTTCCGATCGAGGGCGTTCTTACCTGTCGCCAAATTTCGCACAGCACCATATCGCTTTCTGTGCCTGACAACGCAGGAGAAATGGAACATGTGAATTTAAAAATGTCCCACGAACGACCATCTTTTCTGGATCATCGACGGGATGGCGGAGAGGCTGTCGCTGACGATTTGATTAGGGGGTCAACTGCCGGTGGTCTGAAGGGACTTCAGATAAACGGTCAGTTCGTCGATCTGTGTTGGGGAGAACCGCTTACCGAAAGCGGGCATCCCGTTTGGCCGGCCGTCGCGGATGCTCGTGCGCAGGGAGTCAGGGTCACCGCCGTAGATGAAGTCTGGGCCTTGCAGTGACGGCCCTTTGTAGGTCAACCCGCTCTCGCCCCGTTTGCCGTGGCAGGGGGAACACCAACTGGCAAACTGTTGCGCGGCTGTTTTTTCGCCTCTTGCTTCAGGCGCAGAGGATTCCTGACAGCCGAAAAACAGGAACAGGAACAGGAACAGTCCTCCGCTCGCGGCACGCCACAGGCAAAGGCGGTGGTGGGAGAGAATTTTTTTTGGCTTCATGATTACCAGGGTTCCAATGATAAAAGTTATGTCTCGGAAGAGTGAACAATAAACAATGAACAATAAAAACAGGAGATCAAAAAACATGTTTTTATAGCTCTTTGTGAAGCAGTAATAATGATTGAACCCTATCATGGCCTCCACAAAAGTCAATTTGAACGACCGATTCGAGCCTTCGTCTTCTCGCTCGATGGTCAGTAGATCGACTTCCCCGATCCGGCGGACCACCGGATCGGGGAATTTTTCAGCAAATCCCCCCGTTCGCTCGGTTTCGCAATCCGCCCCCAAGGGTTCGAGCAGATTGTACTGGGTGGCGGTGTTCTGGATGTGGGCGAAGAGTTTCCCTAGCTTCCGGGGCAGATGATTGCGGCGGCGCAACAGGTCGCGGGTAGCGCGCATTTCTTTGGCATAGGCACAGGTCAGCGAAAAGGAGCCGCCGCGCAGCAGCACGGCAATCTTGTGCGAGTCGATCTTGTCGTTCTTAGGCTTGCCACCGTGAATAGCCCGCATGTAGAGCACATGGCCGAGGACGAAATCGATCCCCTCATCGCACAGAGATCAGCCAGCCAGTACTAGGGAGGTGAACATGCACTCGCAGCCGACCACCAGGCCTCAGCGATAGGACTTGATCAGTCGCAGAAACGCTTTCGGGCGGGTCGGAATGTTCTTGTGAACGACCACCTCTCCGGTCGCATCCCCAATGATGCAGACGTACATGGCATCGGCATGCAGATCAACGCCGCAATAAAACCGATGCTGTTTCGTGTAGAATTTCATCGCGCAGCCCCCCCCCAGACACCGGGTGGTCCGGTATCTGGGAGGGGTAGTATCAAGAGGTTGTCTCGCACGGTTCCCTCAGTAAAGCACGAAATTCAATCATCCGATCGAGAGCCTTTTTAATAATGCGCTATTTATTGCGCGGGGGCAGCGGTTTTTCTCTGCCCGATAAGGGGGAGAATTTGAGAATAGGTCTTGCCGGCCCAGCGATTCTCCTCAATGAGCATCCGGACGATTGATAGGGCAATTCTGATTGGGCGAATTGTCGATCGTTTAGCGTGTGACATACGGATTTCCAAAATTGACTGACTATCAGACGGAAATCCCACGATTTGCGGATCGCGGAGTTTTCTCAGACCTCTATATTTCGACAGTCACCAAAAGACCTTTCTCCGAGGCTACAGTTTATTGGCGAGGTATTCCAGGCCGTCCGAAATTCCCTACTCAAAATTGAGAGAGCTGGAGACGCCTGCCATCTCCTTCTCTTCTAAAATACAGCCTTAACCCCGACGCGCCTCCTCAATCGTAGCGATGTCAATCTTTCTCATCTGCATCATCGCATCGAACGCACGCTTGGCTACAGACGGATCTGAATCGGAGATCGCGTTCGTCAAGGCGATCGGCGTAATCTGCCAGGATACACCCCATTTATCTTTGCACCAGCCGCACGCACTCTCCTGGCCACCGTTGCTGATGATCGCGTTCCAGTAACGATCGGTTTCGGCCTGGTCAATCGTTGCGACCTGAAAAGAAAATGCTTCGTTGTGCTTGAACGCGGGGCCGCCGTTGAGCCCGAGGCAGGGAATGCCCATCACGGTAAACCGAACCGTTAACACATCCCCTTTCTTCCCGGAAGGGTAGTCTCCCGGGGCGCGGTAAACAGCCCCTACGGACGAATCGGGAAAGGTCTTGGCGTAAAAACGCGCCGCGGCCTCGGCGTCATCATCGTACCAAAGGCAGATCGTATTCTTTGCTGGCTTGACCATGTCACTCCTCCATTCAGTTGAGCTTTCTGTGGCTGAAGTCAACGATGCGCTCGCAGTCTGCGAACATTGGCTCTGCGGATATTTCTCTATCAACATTTTACCGTCTCTTAGACACTATAAACCTTCAGATCTTTTTTTCGTTTCTTGACAGAGGGTTGGCGGCAGATAGACTTTTTACCCCAAGGGACAGTCTTCAGTTTTTTGGCTACCAAGAAATACCGGGAGGACCAAATGAACGTTTTTGATTTCGCAATGAAGATGGAGCTCGACGGAAAAGCGTATTACCAGAAAATGGCCGAAAAAACCAAACTGCCGGGATTGAAAAATACCTTCCTTCAGCTGGCCGAGGATGAGCAGAAGCATTACGATATTTTCCAGGGGCTGAAGAAAAAAGCCCCGTCCGCCATGCCGGCATCCACGGCCCTGGAAAAGGCGAAAAACATTTTTGAAAAGTTGTTGAAAGAAAAATCGTCCACCGCCGAGCTTGAGGGCGACCTCGAAGGATATACGTATGCCATGAAGCTCGAGGCCGACAGTTTCCGTTTTTACGAGGATGCCGCCGGGCGCGAGACCGATCCGAAGACCAAGGAAATCCTGCTCCGGATCGCCGGCGAAGAACAAAAGCATTTCAACATTCTGCAGAACGTCTACGACTTCGTCAATGCGCCGAATCAGTACCTGGCCTGGGGTGAATTTAGCAATCTCGACGAGTTCAGGAATTTCGGTCGGGGTAGCACCATCTAAGCGGGATCATTTGACGGGAGGCAGCGGCATGGCACGTAATCTCACCCAGAAAATTCTGGCCGAGCACCTGGTCGAGGGCCGGCTGGTGCCGGGGGAGGAAATCGGTCTGCGCATCGACCACACCTTGCTGCAGGACGCCACCGGCACCATGGCCATGCTCGAATTCGAAGCCCTCGGCCTAGACCGGGTCAAGGCCGAGTTGGCGGCCCAGTACGTCGACCACAATCTGCTGCAGACCGACTTCAAAAACGCTGACGACCACCGCTACCTGCAGACCGCCTGCGCCCGTTACGGCATCCATTTCAGCCGGCCGGGTAACGGCATTTCCCATCAGGTGCACATGGAACGTTTCGGCCGACCTGGTCTGACCATGCTCGGGGCCGACAGCCACACTCCCGGCGCGGCCGGGGTATCGATGCTGGCCATCGGTGCCGGCGGGCTTGACGTGGCCATGGCCATGGCCGGCTACCCCTATTATTTCCCCTTCCCGCTGGTTCTGGGTGTCCGACTCACCGGTGCGCTGCCAGACTGGGTCAGCGCCAAGGACGTCATCCTCGAAATGCTGCGCCGCTACGACGTCAAGGGCTGCGTCGGCAAGGTGATTGAATACTACGGCCCGGGGGTCGAATCCCTCTCCGCCACCGACCGCGAAACCATCGGTAACATGGGGACCGAGCTCGGCGCCACCAGCAGCATCTTCCCCTCCGACCGGCGGACGCGGGAGTACCTGCAGGCCCAGCAGCGCGGCGAGGACTGGTGTGAACTGCGGGCCGATGCCGGTTGCGACTACGACGAACAGATCGAGCTCAATCTGGACCAGGTTGAGCCGCTGATCGCCTGTCCTTCGTCACCCGGTAACGTCAAGACGGTCCGAGAGGTGGCCGGGACCAAGGTTGATCAGGTCATCATCGGTTCCTCGGTCAACTCCTCGTATCGCGACCTGATGGTGACGGCGCGGATCATCCAGGGGCGGCACGCCCACCCCGACACCTCGCTGCACATCAACCCCGGCAGCCGGCAGGTGCTGGAAAACCTGGCCGACCAGGGCGGCGTCATGGACCTGCTGCTGGCCGGCGCCCGCATCCACCAGAGCGGCTGCCTGGGCTGCATCGGCATGGGCCAGGCGCCGGGCACTGGACAGGTGTCGCTGCGCACCTTCCCCCGCAACTTCCCGGGCCGTTCTGGGACCAAGAACGACCAGGTCTACCTCTGCTCGCCGGAAACCGGAGTCGCCGCCGCCCTGAAAGGGGAGATCACCGATCCCCGCGACCTCGGCCGGGAAATGGTCTATCCCCGGATCCAGGACCCTCAGCAGTACCGGGTCGACGAGTCGTCCATCATTTTCCCCAGCGACAGCCTGCGCCGGACCGAGATCAAACGCGGCCCCAACATCAGACCGTTTCCCGAACTGGACGCGTTGCCCGAGACACTCGAAGCGACCGCGGCGATCAAGGTCGGTGACAACATCTCCACCGACGGCATCATGCCCGCCGGCAGCGAAATCCTGCCGCTGCGCTCCAATATCGCCGCCATCAGCGAATACGTTTTTCACCAAGTCGACCCGGAGTTCGTCGGCCGCATCAAGCAATTGGACGCTGCTGTGGTGATCGGCGGCGACAACTACGGCCAGGGCAGCAGTCGCGAGCACGCAGCCCTGGCGCCGCGCTTTCTCGGCGTGCGGGTAAAGATCGCCAAAAGCTTCGCCCGCATTCACCAGGCCAACCTGTGCAACTTCGGCATCGTGCCGCTCACCTTCAAGAACCCGCAAGACTACGACGCTATCCAGCCTGGCGATCGACTGATCTTCCCGGATTTGCGCCGGCATTTGGAGCAGGGCGACAGCGACATCCCAGTGCGGGTCGGCGACCGACAGATTCTGGCCAACCTCAACGTATCCGAGCGCCAGCGCCGACATCTTTTGGCCGGCGGCACCCTCGGCTACATCAAGGCGCAGTTGGAGAAAGACGATTAATTATTACCCGAGCGGAGGAAAGGAAGCCATTATGGGAACCCATTACATCGACGAGGGCTGTATCAATTGCGGGGCCTGTGCGGCGGTCTGTCCGGTCAACGCCATCAGCGAACAGGGCGAGGTTCACGTTATCGACAAGGAGATCTGCACCGACTGTGGCGAGTGCGATCCGGTCTGTCCGGTGGAAGTCATCCACTGGGAAACTACGGCCTGAGAGCGGTACGTATCCTCCGCGCTATTGAAATAAATTGGAAGGTCGGCGGCTGATGGGACGGCCTGTGGATTCGGGAGTCGTTGTCGTGAAGACACAGAAGAGCTCGGCGTTTTTCAGCGATCGGTCGAAAACATCCAGATCGAGCGAGCCTTCCATATCGACGACAAGGTACTGAGGGTATGCTGGGGGTAGATTGACCGGACTTGTTTTGAAATAACGTCTTGCCCTTCAAGTTGCGGTTGACGCAGTCAGAGATGACAAAATAACTGACCAGGCATCTGGAGGGCGAGGATGAAAAAGCGTTGTCCGTGGTGCGGTTCCGACCCGCTCTATGTCGATTATCACGACCTTGAATGGGGCGTTCCCATCCGCGATGACCGCCTGCTATTCGAATTTCTGGTGCACGAAGGGGCCCAGGCCGGCCTGAGCTGGCTGACCATCCTGCGCAAGCGGGAGAACTATCGCCGGGCCTTTCACGGCTTCGATGCGCAACGGGTGGCCAGCTACTCGACGGCGGAGGTGGAGCGGCTACTCGCCGATCCCGGTATCGTGCGCAACCGGCTCAAGGTCGATGCGGCGGTGAAAAACGCCCGCGGGGTGCTCGCTATTCAGGAGGAATTCGGCTCCTTTGCTGACTTCCTCTGGCGCTATGTGGATCACCGTCCCCGGCGCAACGCCTGGCGCACGCTGGCTGAGGTACCCGCGCTCAGCGAGGTTTCCGACCGCTTGAGCCGGGATCTGAAGCAGCGGGGATTCGGTTTCGTCGGATCGACCATCTGCTATGCTTTCATGCAGGCGGTGGGGATGGTCAACGACCATCTCGTCGACTGTTTCCGTTATGCCGAGTTGCAGGAGACGGAGGCGTCGTCCTGATTCTATTTCAGCCCGAGGTCGAATTCGCAACGATAAAAAGCCTCCGGGGGAGTTCCCGGAGGCTTTTCCATTTTAGTACCGACGGCAGGCGAAGAGAGCTGCTAGCGGGGCGGTGAAATCATCAGGTCGAGGTCTTCGAGCAGTGCCTGCAGGTCCTCCTCGTGCTCCACTTCCTGCTCCAGGATGGTCAGGGCGATGTTGTAGGTGATGGGGTCTTTGCCCTCGGTCAGCTTCATCAGCTTGTCATAGACGTCGATGGCGCACTGCTCCGCCTTGATGTTCTGTTCCAGCAGGGTGCGGACGAAGGGATTATCCGGCGGTTCGTAGCCGCAGTTGGTCCAGTCGAACCAGACCTTGGGGGAAGTCAGTGGGGTGCCGCCAAGCTGGATGATGCGGTCGGATACCAGGGTCGCATGCCCCAACTCCTCGGTGGCGTGCTGAATCAGTTCAGCGATGATGGCGTCCTTCATCGGCCCCTTGGCCACCTTGGCGCCGACCCAGTACTGGTAGTAGGCCAGCCATTCATCGGCAAACGCTTTGTTGAGGAGCTTCAACAGTTCGTCGACATCGAGGCCGATGATGGCCCTCCCTTTGGTTCCCATGATTCACCTCCCTGTCAAGCAATGGATTAACCGATCCCGTACATTTATCGCAATCGGTACTGATGTCAACCGCAACCGGCCATTTTGCTGGAAATTTCGGCAGCAGTGAGCGCATTGACCCGCCCCGCTGGAGGTTCATCCGATCTTTGTTATAGTCCATACAGACACGTTCATTGCGGCGGTGACCTCGGGTGTAAGCGGGAGGAGTCAGGCATGGAAACATGGCCCCAGGTCCGAGGACCTGATTTTCTACTGCGCCAGACCGGCCGAGAACTCTTCCGCCGTTCTGGCAATTACCAAGAAAGAAGGTGACGATCATGGCAACCAAAATCATCAATGGAATCAACGTCGAACAACTGGTCGAAACGGTCAACCAGATCAAGGAAAACCCGGAAATCGCCAAATTCAAATTTCGGGTCGCCAACAAGTGGGAGGATGGGACCCACAACCGGGCCCTGCTGACCTCTTTCTACGGCGCCCTGAATGAGGACGACAGCCGCGATCCGATGATGTTCGAGATTGACGAACCCCCTGTCCTGCTGGGGGCAAACAAGGGGCCCAACCCGGTGGAATACCTGCTGGTGGGGTTGTCGGGCTGTCTTGTCACCACCTTGGTGGCCCAGGCCGCGGCCAAGCACATCCGGATTCGTTCTTTGGCCTGTCGCCTCGAAGGGGATATCGACCTGCAGGGATTTCTCGGCATCTCCGAGAAGGTTCCTGTTGGCTACCAGGAGATCCGTATCTATTTCAAGATCGATGCGGACATCACTAATCGTGAGAAAGAGGAATTGATCGAAATGGCTCAGAAATTTTCCCCGGTGTTTAACACTGTGGCCAAACCGACCCCGGTCGTAGTTCAACTAGACCAGGGCTGAGCCAGGGCCGGCTCAATAGACACGTTGGAACCCGACGGCGCCTGCCGTCCGGAACTTTTCAAACAAGAAAAAAGGGCCATTTTCATCCGCGGGATGGGGTAGCCCTTTTTCGCAAGCCAAAGAACTCAGGACATTTCCTCCCGGAAAACTTATTGGTATCTAATCTGGGGCAGCTGTGGTTCCCAAGAGCAAAGGGCTCAGGAACAGTTGGGCAGAGTAAGGATGAAGTCGATATGGGTGGATGTTGCGAATCGAATTCTCTGGATGGATTACGTGAGCGGCAACGCGAAATTTTACTGAGCGTCCTCGGCATTAATACCTTGATGTTCCTAGTCATCGTAGCCGCTTCTCTCTATGGTAATTCGACCGCCTTGCTGGCAGATAGTCTTGACAACCTTGGTGATGCCTTGACCTACGGTCTGAGTCTGTACGCCGTTTCAAGAAGCACTGCCGTCAAGGCCAAGGTTGCCCTGTTCAAGGGTGGCCTGATACTCCTTGCGGCATTAGGGGTGTTGGCGCAAATCATTTACAAAATTTTCGTCCCAAGCGTGCCTCTCTTTGAGATCATGGGAGCATTCAGCCTCATTGGTCTTGGTGCAAACTCCCTATGTCTTTTCCTGCTGTGGCGCCACCGGCAAGACGACGTGAACATGGCCTCCGTTTGGGAATGCTCAAGGAACGACATCGCCGCAAACCTCGCCGTTTTCATCGCCTCAGCTGCCGTTTGGCTTACAAGTTCAAGCTGGCCCGATATGGTGGTCGCAGCCGGTCTTGTTTTGTTTCTGATGCGATCCGCCACACGTGTGCTTGCATCGGCACTGTCGGAGCTTCGGACAACTAAATGATCTCACCTTTTATATCGCTATAGCCAGCACAGAGTATCAAAGGTCACTGGCCATCAGACAGAAAACCCCACGATTTGCGGATCACGGGGTTTTCTCATTGAACGCTATATTTCGAACAGTCTCTAACGGCCTTCCCAGAGGGCAGGGATTCTGAGAATAGGGCCGTTAGATCCCTTACTCCCCAGATCTTCATTCCGAGACGATCTTCCGGACGGCCAAAAACCTTGACCGGTGGCCGAGGTAGGGTCTACATTGAAAACGTTTTATTTTTATGGATTTGTCGGAGGGAAAGATGGTTGTCGGAATCGAAATTCAAATCTGTAGGAAGACCCAAACCGCTGCTGCCAGCATGACACTGGCCAGCGGTTTTCTATTTTCACTATGATTTAGAGCTGCCAATTTAAGGGGGAAGCTTACGGAGTGAACAAAAGCGGGTTTTCGAAAGATTAACTATGGCCATTTTTCAGGGGTAAGACTCGTTGCCTAGGGTGCTTAGGATTTTGGTCTTAACGAGTGCTGCTATCGGCCAATGGCAACGTTCGCTGCGGGTGGGTGATGTAGCAGCCGAGCAAGCTTTAAGCGGTTATTCAGAAGTCGTGCCGTCGCTTGAAGGTTTGAAGCAAAATTGTTTCCAAACGATTGAAGTTTCTGTAACCACTCACGGCGTGATCCTGGTTCCACAATCTCGCAATAGGAATCGGACCCAACTATACGTGAGTAGTAAGCATTGAGAGTGAGCACATTTTGATTGATCGGCTGATAATTTTGGTGAGTTCCAAGTCTTGGTTTTGGAAGTTCCGAACATGGCTTGGAAAGATTAGTTTTGTCTTCGAATGCAGCGCATACAAGAGGAGCGCCTCAGTCACTAAAGCAAAAGCAAACGCCCGCATTTTAGGCTCCTTCGCATGGACCGGGGTGAAAATCTTGTTTTGGGTCGTTTTGTGCTTGGCGGCCCTTACTCCCGCTGAGGGTTATGTCAGAAGTAACCTGTCTTGGCTCCCAACGCTTAGTGCAGACGACAAAAAGTTTAATATCGAGCAACTCAGGTTGTACGCCCAACTGCTCACAGCGATATTTTCGATCTATTTCGCCACAATCGGCATAATACTGAGCGCCGGTTACACCAGACTTCGCCGGGATATCATCCAAATGCTCACGAACGAGCAGGTGGGCAGCGTGTATTCTCGGGTTTTGGTGCTTGCAGCGATGTTCTGTTTGGCAGCAACGGCCTTGCCTATGTTTGGGTCTGAACCAAACCTGTTCGTCTATGTCGTCGGCACGGTTTTGACTTTGTTAAGTGCTTTGGCCTTGTTTCCTTTGGGCCAGAGGCTGTTCAATTTTTTTGACCTCAATCTGTTGGTTCGCAGCGAAATACTCCCCAACATTGCGCGCCACATCGAAGGTGCGGCGAACGGCAAGAATTCAATTTCGTTGGCCAACCATTATTCGAAGGCAGCGCGACAGGCTCTTGAGCAACTCTCGTACATTGATGATCGTGTTAAAGCTGACAAGGAGAGTTTGGAAGACAATCTGCCTGCGTTGACCGACGACTATACGGCTTTGCTTCTGCACTACCTGCAACGGAAACACACAATAGACCAAGAAAGCTATTGGTTCCCGAGGCGAAGCAAGCATAAACAGTGGTTTTTTGCGGGGGACACCGCCACGTCTATGGCGCTGCAAACGAGTAGCCAGCAGCCGCTGATTGAGGAAAAACCTGATCACCAATGGCTGGAAAACGAGATCGGCGACAGATTGACAGGCCATGTTGAACTCGCATTTCAAGTCGGTGACTTCGATCTTGCATTGAAACTCATCGGTCGCTTCTCGACCCGTATTTCATCTTATGCAGCACGGTTTCAGTTCGAAGTCGGCATGAAAGAACTCAAAAGATTCAAAGAAATCATTGAGCAGGTTTTTGGCTCATCGAATGCGGCAGTAGACAATGAAAAGGCGAAGATAAAGATAGAAATAGCAGACACATGGGCTGCGTTGGGGAGCAATCTCTGCTTAGAAACTCTACGCCGAATGATGACGTTTGAGAAAGAGCTGAAAAAATTCTTTAAGACGGACGCGTGGAATGAGCAATCCCTGCGCCATCTACCTGCCTTTCTGCAAGTGGAACTCGCCTTCATTGCCGACCGAATTGAGTTTGAGCGAGAGATTGAAGGGCAGCGCCTATCCAAGCCCAAATACGTTCGACAGTTGGCGGTCCAAAAGCTGTTGCAGCACTACGCAAAAGTCCTGCCTGAGGTTTGCGACTTCTACCAAAATTTGATTCCAAGTTTTGTGGAGTCATTGGCAAAATTGAAAATGTCAGAGGCCGCAACGCAGGTCGTTCTAGCAAGCTTACATAGCCATTGGAAACTGCCACGCTGGTTCGACGAACTTGCCCAGCTCGTGGACCGGTATCATGAGTATGGGCACTACACCGAAGAGCAGTACAAACTACCTGAGATAAACATGATGGAGATGACCCTGCAGCTTGCTTCTGCGCGAGATGATGCAATTACTCGGTTCGGCAGTGGAGCCATGGTCAGACATATCTTCGAACAAAAACACAACGATGAACTGCCGGATCATTTTGGACAGATTTACTTCGAACTGGCCGAAGCATGCATAAGCGCTCTTGAACAAAACGATGAAAGTAAGTTGGACAAGGTTCTCCCGATGTTCATGTCCCTTGCGTTTCTGGCGGCGGATTCGAAGTTTGCGGACCCATCACTGGATGTAAACAACGAGTTCCGGCTTCATCTCATTTCAACGGTGATCAATGACTTGGCGTCAGTCTTAGGTTTTGCCATCCTCTACGGTGCATACTTCGACAATGAAAAGTTGTCTGTGGGTGCGCTAGCGAAGTTCGATGCTTGGATTGAGCACGCAACTGACAAGCAACAGTACTTCAAGAGAATGGTGCTCCTCTCAAACCCGCACAGTTTTAGTTTGAGTGCGTCACCGCGTGCTCTAATCCGGATTAATTGGAGAATATCGTTTGAACGCCGCGCGAGACACGATGGTTTTGGGGACCAAATGGGAATGACACGAGGGGTTCCGCACCAAAACAAAATCGTGAGGGAGTTCCTGATGTCATATTCGGATGCGTCTCATCTGTTCTTTGCAAAACAGCTTGTACCGAAACTTAATACAATTGACTTCGAGATCGATCATCACATCACCATTCTTGCTCGCCGGTTGCGTGAGGAACGTGAATAGGTTCAGCATGAAGATATTTAAATCCGAACCTATGCCTCGATACCACGTCCATGATGTGCATCTTGGATTCATTGATCGACTATTGGTCGAAACTAAGCGGGAGAGTCCTGATTTCAATCGTCAAATGTTTGATGAGGACTTCGTGGGATTGTTCCACTCGATGAATGGCCGGAGTGGAAATCTATTCGAGATCGTATCGAATGACGACGAACTCATTCAAAAGCTAGTTAGCAATGTTAAGACGAGATACGCACCACATCCGGTTGACGAATCAATACGTAAGTTGGTGGAGGAAATAGCTCAATCGCTAATTCGGTTCGGAAGAGCGTACTATTTCCTGCATGACGATATAGAGCAGGAAGAAATCCGCGTGGCTTCGTTCAGCTCAGACGGCGTTGTGCGCCTCTTTGGTATGTATATTCAGTGGGTGCCAAAACGCATGGAAAGGCACTGGGATCGAGATGACGAGGAACTTCCGAGAGAAATACGTATCTTGGATGCAGCCAAAATAATGCGCTTCGACATGCCCACATCAATCAAACGCATGTTGTCCGCACAGAACAGGACTTTGGCTGTCCTTGACAAACACCAATTTTGGGGAGCCAAAAACTACTCTCAGGCCACACACGAAAACCCGAATCCGACCAACTATTTCGATTTCCGTGTGTGGAGAGATACGCTAGATCGCGCTTTGTATCGTGCCACGCGAAGTACCGGCTGGAACGGTAGAAAATATGACTCGTCAAAGCACTCAGACTTCTTCGATTGTCACCGACTGATCCGCTTTCGACGAAACCAACTCTTGCTAAGAGACGACATTTTGAACCAACTAAGCAGAGAGCTCTCTAGGGTTGGCAAAAGTTACAAAGTCGAATTCTCGGTTGAAATATCCGGAACTGATCAATTACCCAGCGTCGCACACCTGAACGAATTGGAGGTGAGGCTAGCGCATGAAGAGGTTACGTTCAAAGAAATCATTGACTATTGCTACAAACTATGAACGGCCGGCTCGAAGGGCCGTAGCGCAGATGAATGTCCGAAATTGGCACGAAGCAGTCGTAGGTGATCACGTTTAATATTGCATCGCGAACATAACAATGAGCTCCAACGGACAGAGGACCTTCCCCCGCTAAAATAAACACATCAACCTAACCAAGAGGTATTAAGACAGCAGGTGACGCTTGTTCTGAAAATCACTACCACTCAGACACGAAACGCCCTCGATCTTCGGACGGAGGGCGTTTCTCACAGACCAGGGAATCTGAGAGCGGGGTCGGCAGACACTTTTGCACCCTCCATCACAATTCGAGATGATTTTCCGGACGGCAAAAGCCTTGACCGATGGACGCGGCTGGCTTAAATTGATTTTGTCTTATTTTTGATAGATTTGCAGGAGGGGGGGCATGCAGATAAAGCCTGAAATTCAGCCCTGAGAACATAATCAACCGCAGTTGCCGGATTGCCGGGGCTGCGGTTTTCTGTATTTTGCTCTTGTTTTGATCTGTCTATTTTGGGGGAAGCTTACGATCCCAACTTGCAGCGAGGCGGCATGAAAAACTTTAAGGCAACCATTGAGCACGCACTGGCGCGCAATACCGTTCGATTGTTGGCAGGTGCTACACTAGAGCAGCTAACCTCGACGGGGACAGGCTTCTTCTACCAAGTCACACATCCAGAGACCGACAAGGCAAAGGTGCTGATCCTGACGAACAAGCACGTGGTACGCGGTGCCACATTCGTTCACTTTGTCTTATCCTCGGCACCGTCTGTCGCTGACCTTGATGATGGGCACCAACCAAAAGGTCGGGGGAGACCATCCGATTTCTCTTCCGCTTGCTGGCAACTTGCTGCTACATCCCGATCCAGACATCGATCTGTGCGCAATTGACATCACCATTCCCTACGGCCTGATCCTTCAGTCGGGCCGACAATTGCGATCCATGAATCTTAATTCAACTTGGCTACTAAGCCCTGACGATCGAAAGAATCTCCGTGATATAGAGCAGGTTTTGGTCATTGGTTATCCGAGCGGGCTTTGGGACTCGCATAACAACATGCCAATTGCGCGGCGCGGGAGTACAGCTACGCACGCACTTGCTCTCTATGCGGGCAAGCGAAACTTTCTCGTCGATGTTGCTGCCTTTCAGGGGTCAAGCGGGTCCCCAGTCTTCACCTACGAGTCACCTATGTTTCGACAACCGGACGGCTCTTATACGCCTGGGACTAAAGTGAATTTTGTCGGGGTGGTCTGGGGAGTTATCGAGCGTACAGTAACGGGCGACCTTATGGCGATCGAGATGCCATCGGCCATCACCCAAGTACCTGTACTCCAAGCGTCACTGAACTTAGCAATAGCTCTCCATGCTGATGCAGTTCGGGACATGGACGAACTTGTCTTCCCAGGAATTAATTCCGTCCGTGCAGAGAGAAAATCCTAATCTCTGGCACAATCTTGTTCGTACTGGCTATTCCGCCTAGTTCAAAAATTAGGTTGGCAGGAAAGCCCAGTCTTCTAATAAACTAGGCCGTAACAATTGCGTTGCACCCGATGTCGCATCTGTGGTGGGCCACCGCTGAAGGCTGGCGTTAGACGTCAGAAAACATATATGTCAGCACCATCCGAATACAGCCTAGGCCCCTTGCCGTGGAAAGACGAAATCCTCGTCGCGGCAGTTTGGCGAAACTTTCGCCAAGCACAAGAGTGGGTCAACGAGCACCCGGGACGTGACCTTAGTGAGAGGTTAGACTCTCTGCGTGCCGTCCAACGCATCTTTGATCGCAGCGCCAAGCGATTCGCAGAAGAACTTGTTCGGTTTCATGAAGCTTCACGCGACGGACATTTATTCTGCAGGAAACGCCGTCCCGACCTCGATGCATTTGAGGAGGGCTTCCGCGAACTACTCTATGTCTTCGCCTCGTCGGCGATGACCCTCGTCGACCAGGCTCGAACGCTAAGTCAAAAGGTAACACTGCCCGGCTATAGCGATCGCGTAGACAGAGCGTTCGCTTCGAATCCTGAGCATCGGTTCATTCAAGAGCTACGTGTTGATGTGATTCACGTGACACTTCACCGTCCAGGATGGCAATTGACTTCTGGATGGGCAGGAGAGTCAACCTCAAAGTTCATGCTGTGGCTGAACCAACTGAGCCGGGCTAGCGAATACAACTTGCAGGCTCGTCAGTTTGTCCGAGGTCACGCCGATGGCATTGACTTAGGTCGCCTCGTCGCCGACTACGCCGAAAAGGTCAGAGGTTTTCACGATTGGCTGCACGAGGCAGTCGAAGTGGTGGTTGGCGATACTATTGCTGACTATCGGCGCTGCACCAAGAGAATCAAGGCTGTCAGCTCTCGCTCGTGGTGGAAAATCATTCTTCAGCAAGTCGTCATCTCGGGGAAGCGCGACCCGTACACCTACTTGGACCAGTACCTCACCGATGAAGAACTTGCCGAAGTGAACTTGCTGCCACATCGCAGCCACCGCCAAGTAGATCGAATCATCGAACTGGTGGATGAGTACGGCGCATGCGATGAGGATCTCCGCAAGGTAGTTCACCGAGCATTCGGCGCCAGCAACGCCTAACCTCCATCGAGCGGACAGCCTCCGGCCTGCGGTCGGACTAGCCGCCGGCTCAAAGGCCACCCCGTTGGGCATGTAGAAAAAGTCGGTCCGAAAATTCACAAAATTCAGGGCACCCCGAAGCCCACCCTGAAATCACCAGGGTGGGCTGTCTTGCATTTTGTTCCGCAATAGGGTCTTACATCACCTAATATTTATCATCCACCCAGGCGGAGCCTTCGGACAACTACGAATGGTTGGTTTCATGAAATAATAGACGGATGGACTTGACCGATAATGACTGGATGGTTTTGCTTGAGAACAGGTGGCGGGTTTAGATGATTATAAGAATGAATGTCGCCAGCCCCTGGCCGGAAGTGGCCCAGAAACTGGCCCGATCCGATGTGCCGGTCGCCTTTACCCCGGAGCAGGAGGACTGCCTCAAGCTTCTGGGAGAGCTGTTGCCGACTCTGCTTTCGGGACGGACCGGGCTGCGCCTCGACGAGGAGGCGATCAAGCAGTTCTGCCTCCGATTGGCCAAGTGTCCGGCGTCGCGGAAGAAGGAGCGGTTCAATTTCATCGCCCGGGGCATCGAATGGGGCAACCGTCACCTGGACTGGGACATCCCCCTCTCCCCCTTCTTTTTTAGCGTCAACCGGGACCGCAACGTCCTGCAGCCAGAGGTCTACCAGAACCGCTATCGGGCTGAACGGCTGACGGCCGCCTACATCGCCCACTTGGAGCAACGGCCCGATAGCAGCGATGAATGGTTGGGGCAGATCCTCTTATCGGCGATTCTGTTCGGCGGTCTCCTGAACCTTCGCTGGCAAGCCCCCCTCATCCAGTCCTTGGCAAAAGCGGAGATCTACCAGGAAGGCAGCTGGCTATGGCTGGAGATGGTGCGCCCGGCCGGCAAGCGTTCGCCGCCCAGGCACGGGCGCTGGGTAGCGGACCCCCTGACCCAACTCCTCATTTACCGATTCCTGGAATCCGGCTCCGGAGAGATTCGGGCAGGGGCTCCGTGGCGGCTGGCGAAGGCTTTTATCGAACGGTTACCCCTGAGGGGCGATGAACGGCCCAAATCACTGTCCGAGCTGTTGCGATGGGCGCTGTCCATGGAGATCTTACGAAGCGGGTCCGGTCTCCTGGGGTATGCCCGAGGGAACCTGGACGGGCCCCCTCTGCCGATCGGCCCGTGGCTGAGATTCCTGACGGGAAAATCGATTCCGGTCGAAAAGCAGCCCCCGCAACGGGAGGCATCGACAGCCGTTCATGCCGAGCCCATTCTCCCGCCCGAACGGACCTCTATCGCACGGCAGATCGCGCTGTTCAAGCAGGCTTATGCCCTCCTCACACCAGGGGAAGACGGGAAGGAAATCTCCATCGGCAACGGGCAGAATCGCCTGAAAATGTTTTTCGCCGAGCATCGCAGGGAGATGGGGCCGGCGCTGCAACTGCTCATCCAGTGGGGACAGCAGATGCTGTCGTCACGGGCTTCCGTAAAGGAACGACGGACCGCACCGGCGATCAAGACCAGCAGCCTCGCCCGCTACTGGACGGAAATCGGCGGCACCCTGGTACGGAGTTGCGGTCTGGAAAGCCCATTGCTGATGGATCCGCAGGATCTGGAGGATCTCTATGAAACCATCGCCATGAAGCTGGGCAATGAGCCCTATGCCATCCATCGGTTGGCCCAGTTCCACGGTTTCCTGGAGACTTTTTACAAAATGCCGGCGATGGAATGGACCGAGGTCGTGGACGAGTTCGGAAAAGTCTGCTCGGCGGTCGACGCCAACCTGATCAGTCCGGCCATTTACGAAGCCCTGCTGGCGTCCCTCGGTTGGGGGGAAGCCGAGCCCACTCGCCGGCAAACCCTGCATCTGCTGGCCACCATACTGTCGTATCGATGTGGACTACGCCCGGTGGAGATCCGGGCGCTGCGGATGATGGACATCCAAGGCGTGACAAAATACGAGGTTCTGATCCGGAACAACCGTTTCAAGACGACCAAAACCAGCTCCGGCGTCCGCCGCCTTCCCCTCTCCCTGCTTCTGACGGAGCACGAGATGGCTTTCCTGATGGGGTATCGGGAACAGAGAAAGGGCGAGGCGGGGCTGTTTGGCGAGGAACTGTTTCTGGCTCACCCCACAAAAAAGGCCGGCATGCTCGGCGACGGCGAGCTGTTTGGCCCGATACGCGAAAACCTGCGAGCCATCACCCGCGATGACAGCCTGCGTTCCTACCATTTGCGCCATTCCTTCCTCACCTGGGGCTACGTGAGTTTTTTTCTTGGGGGCGAGCATTCACCCGAAGATGTGGCCGCCCTCGATCACCCGCAGTTCGAACATACAAAACGGCAAGTCATTCTGGAAAATCTTCTGCAACAGCCTTCCACCGGCCGTTCCTACCCCTTCCTGCTGGCCATGCTGGCAGGGCACAGCAGTCCGAGAACCACGCACCATAGTTATATCCACCTGATGGACTGGCTTTGCGCCTGCGAGCGACGACAGCCCGATTACTCCCGGTCCATCCCCGCCAAGACCTTGGCAGCCCTGACCCACCTGTCAACGCCCCGCGTCTATGCCCTGTTGCAGGAGGGAAAAAAGACGGGGCATGTGCTGCTTCCCATCCTCATGACCCAGGCGCCGCGTTATGCCCAGCGCCTGCGCCATCCCTTGATGGAAAAAGCCTGTGCGCCGCGAAAAGTAACCTGGAAGGAGGACAGCCACACGCTGCCGGATTGGGGAGAAGTCGTGGCGGGCCTGCGTGCCCTCCCGGAAGATCTCCAGACGGCGATGGAGGCGCTGACCCGTCCGGACTGGGATCTGGCGGCTCAACTCTATGATGGAGTACGGCGACTCGATGGGCGACGGTTGAAGTCGGCCCGGAAAATCATTGAAACAGCTTTAACCAACCGCTCCCCACGCTGGAAAGACAGCGTCTACACCACGTTCAGCTCGGCCAAGGAAATCGTGGGAATGCTGCTGGAGTGTGGTCTAAGCAAAAGCCAGCTACTCGTGGTCCACCATCCCCGCCGGGGACAACCGGAAAACGAACAGCAAGAATTTGCCTACAGATGGGCAGCGGCACTCGGCCTCAGTGAAAACCAGATCCAGAACGGTGAAGACGCCAATTTCAAAAAAACGCCTCAGCGCGGGTGCATCACCCTGAAAATCCTCACCGAACCGCAGCTGCGCAGCTCCCGCCAACGGATGCCCAAAGGGTCACCAGGGTATCTGCTCGCACTGCGCCTGCTCCATCATCAGTTCTCCTCCCACCTTCTATAGACCCACGAAAACATATCAAAGCCCCAAACTCCCCCCCCGGGGCGCCATCACGTCGATCCAATACTCTTAGACACAAAAATTAACAATAAATAATTTTGGTCCATAAGTAGCTGTAATTTATTGATTCGTCTCGAAATTTGTCAAAATCTGGCCCAAAAATGTCCATTCTGATTTCATATTGAGGGTAGGGATACTCATGCGCAAAAAGATTATGAAGACCCAAGGAATGATGGTGAATCAAAACAGAGTATCGACCGGCGGATTTTCATGGAGAAATCGTGGCTGAAATGAGCGGAGGATTGAGGACTAAAGTTGTCGCATTTTGAGAACGGGGAAATAAGGCGCTTTTTTCAGGGTCGGGGGGTGGGATTTCTGTGAAAACATAGTCGTCGACATCAACCAACAATAAGGAGGTCGAAATGATCGACAATATTACTATTGACTACGGCATTAGACTAGCGACTGGCGATACGGGATTGTCTAGTCAGCATCCAATCTTAAAAGCACAGATGGAACTATGTGATTGTCTTGAGGACCTCGATAAACTTATCGTAGCCGATCTCGGAGGTGGATCGATTGTTTTAAAGTTTCAGACACCTACTGGTATTATTGGGGATGTCAAAATGCATATTTCTTCAGACAAACCAATTTCTCAAAAGTCCATCGACTGTGTACAACGATTTCTTGCTACAAGTCGGAGGATTATCCTTACAGATTTGGATAGTATTCGGTCAAAAATTAAATTTGATAACTTACACAAAAAATTGATAAAACTTGAAAAAGATTTTAATAATGAAGAATTTAAAGAATTGAATCCGACATTATCTTTAAACAAGAAATTATTGGCCGAAATAATCGTCAAACTTTCCAAAATCACAATCGGTCGTCCAAATTATCTAAATATTACATACCATGATCGTGATGGATTGATTGTTTTTATATGTGAAAATCCTGTCGATATGGATACATTACTCGATCCCTTGAAGAAAGACGATACCCTCCGTGACGCTACATTTACAATAAGACGCGCACCAGGAACTAGTGATGCAAAATTTGATCTTTTACTAGACGGGAGAAGAGTTAATCATAGAATTGATCATGATGAATTCTTGAGTGAATGGAATAATGGGTTACATATATTTAGATGTCATTCGACCATGTTTGCGAGCTACAAAATTGAAAGAACTCACGATAAAATAACGATCGTAATTATAGAAGTTAAGGATATTCTTCCGCCAGCTGGACTTGGTTTTCAGATGTCTCTAGACGGAATTAAATAAGATCTCATTTATCCCAAATGAGCGAAAGCGGTTTGCGTAGACCTCGTCGCTGCCCCTGGGGAGGAGTTTTTAAGCGGGCAACCCCGATCTCGAAACTGGAGAGTGCCCAGCCAGCCTTGAAAGGCAGTTATACCGTTCGCTTGGCAGGCGCAAAGCAGTGAAAAAAACTTGTCGAATTGTTCTGTGTGTAGCTAAGCCTGAAGCTAGGGTTAAAAATCATTTTTTTATTTTTGCTTTAGCTTTTTCGTAACGGGCTATCCTGGGAATCCAATCACCGGCCCAACCTTCTGATTGGGCCTGATTACAGATTTTTATTGCTTCATCATACTTGTTTTGCTTATCCAAAATAATTGCCAATTGTTTATAGCCAGTGTGTTCTGGCATGCGACCTTGAAATCTGTTGAAATTTTCGGCCGCACTAGGGGCTATGTCTATCTGCTTCCGGCATGAATCTATGGCTTTTTTCATACTCTCTTTATTTTCTCTGTCAGAATAATAGAATCGAATCGAAGCGTCGTAGAAAAAGTGGCGATCAATTATATCATCTGAGTTTTCAAAAAGCTGATCGGCTTTTTCATAAAATTTTTGAACTATACTCCTATTTTCTTTTATGAAATTGTATTGAAAACTCTGGGTAGCTATATTAGAAAGCATCTTCGGTATGGACGTAAGAGACATGTCTATCGTACCAATATTATTCACAACAGTTTCACGTTCTTTCTCGCTAAACTCCTCATTCAACCATTCCTTTAATCCGCATTTATCGATAACTGATTCCATATCTTGATTTTCCTTTGTAAAATTGATTGATTCTCCAATAATACCTAGATCTCGGGCTATCACATTGAAACTTTTGCCACAACTAGCTTCGACTCGAGTCATATAATCTTCAATTGTTCCATTTTCAGAACCTAAATCCGAGGCAAATACCTTTTTCAAATTTTCTAAAACGTTTGTTTTCAAATCGATGTCATATATTTGAATGATCGCACCGAGAATTGCTAGAAAATTCATCGGGTTTTTGTTTATGCCATATTCGATAAATTCTTTTTTAGATGCTCTAAATAATATACTCCTCAAATCTTCACCGTGATCGTATAACAATGACTGAGCAAGAGAGTTCATCGAAGGTTTAAATCCGTGATTTACAACAAGATCATTAGCGATTTGAAACATGTCTTTTTCTACATAATGACCGTTCGTTCTCTGTATATCATTGAAAAATAAGGAGTCGAGGAGATCGAGGGATGTGCCTCCACCTTCATCCCCTATGAATAAAATATCATCAAATTCTTTCTGTTCCTGTCTAAAAGTCGAGACATCTGCCCCCAATTCAATCAATGTTGAATAAGCTGCATAAGATCCAGATTGTACAGCATATTTCAAAGGCACAGTACCTTCATCATCTCCGGCCAAAACTTTCTGATTCGGATCGGCTCCATATTTGATTAGGGTACGAATTACATCTGCCTTGCCTTGTTGTGCGGCGTTATGAATGGCGAAGAAGCCCTCATCATCACTTAATTGGCAAGAGAGTCCTGCGGAAGCTAAAAGCTCGATCATTGAAGCAGCTACACTATCTTCTGCCTCCATCGCAGCCCTTTTTAAGATGTCGATGCCATGCATAGCTCGCCAATGGATATCCGCACCTGCTTGAAGCAACATCTGTACTAACTCTCTATTCCCCTGCGCAGCTGCTATTCCTAATGCTGAGTAAAGAGCTTCTCCTGGCTTGATTGCGTTAACATCTGAACCAGCGTCAAGCAACATTTTTACCTTATTAACGTCATTCGATTTTACAGCAAACATTAAGACACTATAAACTTCACTAGGACCTTCAGTCTTCGCCAAGACATCAGCTCCTGCTTTTATCAAACTTTCCAATTGTTCGACTGTTCCAGAATCTGCAATGACCATTATGGGAGTGAGCCCTTTAATTCCACCTCGATCACGGGTCTCATTGACTTGCTCTTTAGTCTTTTCTATATTAATAAGATCATCTAGTTGCTGTTCTTCAATCAAGCTCCATACTGGGTTATCTTCATTTTTTTCTATTATTGCATTAATGGAACCATTCTCAATCTTTTCATATAATTCTTCCTGGCTTGAAACACCATAGCTACTGATGAGAAAACGGCCAATCTCCTCTTCGTCCGGTTCTTCTCCATCAAGAACTGGAACTAATGTCCGGAATATCCAATAGCTAATATAAATTGGCGAAATCTTCCACTGCTCTAATAGTTTTATATAGATTTCTTGCTCTTCTTTTTCAAATTCACCATCAGCCTTAGCAACAAGTGCACAGACAAAGGAAATTATTTTTTGTATAAAATAATCGCTTATACGACCTGCATACTCCTTAATCAAATCATCAATTTTGCCATTTTGAATTGCTTCAAAATAATCTCTCTTCACATCATCTATTATTTTCGAGTCAGTAAATATATCTGAACCATCATGAACAATAGTAGTAGATTTTTTGGAAAATTTTAAAGCTGATTCAAAATCATAATTCTTCTCATATTCTTCTATAGCTTTCCTGTTTTTTAAGATATAGCGTGAAAAACTCTTCATTTCGCTAATTTTTACAATTTCTTCTTCTGACAATTTTCCATCACCAATCGCTACAAGAACGATGCAATATTGCATAGAGATAAGGTCATTTTCTATTTTTGACTTTTTCTTTTCTTTTGAATTTTGTTTTGGTGTGTCTTTTGATTTATCTTTTTTTTCTGATGCTAGAACATTATGTTTGTTAGAATCTCCAGTATTCTGATTTTCCATAACACTGTCGCTTTTCTTGGATGAATTATCTTTAGATTTAATCTTATTATCTGATTTATTTTTTTTAACAATATTGTTTTCAGTATCATCAGAAGGAGTCGGCAGGACACCAAATTTTTGCAAAGCTTTTTCGTAAGCAGATCTTCTCTTATGCCTTATTGGATCATTTTTATAAACTTTGTCTACATTCTCTAGACAATACTCCAACATCTCTATCAATTCTTCCTTGTTTGTTTCATGGAGAGGGGCATCCATACATTCTTTGGATAGAGCGTCAATGCTCGCAAGGAATTTTTTTGATGGAAGTTCATCACATAGCTCCCCTTCAAAAACACAACAATTATCGAAAATCTTCCTAGATATCTCAGTATCACTGACAGAATATTTTTTTCTTATGCTCTCCATATCTTCATCTTTTTTTCGAGAATTAATCCACACAGTAACCCCAATAATCAATCCAAAACCAACAAGCCCAAAAACAACAAGATGAATCAATTCCATGGATTTGCTCCTTTCCCATAGGGACAACACATTTTATCTTCAGTTCAGAATCCGAGTTTAAAATCCGGCTCCATTATTCAGGCGTGTCTCCAGTACGGATAAACGTCGCCTCGAAAGCTTTGCACGGGCGGTATTGTTGTAGTCGATTGGCGAAGGTGAAGGCATTGTTCATTTCGTAGTGTTGGAAGATATCGAGGCCTCGATCCAGCGAGATTTTCCAGCCGTGATCGGTCACGATATGGCGGGCATGAATCGTTCCCGTGCCGTCAAACTTCCAAGTGAAGTTCACGCCTACGCCGTTTCCCGATTCTTTTATTTTCTCGAAGCTTTGTTGCTGCTGTTCGCTCTTAAATTCATCTTGCACCGTTACCAAGTGAACGGTCACCTCCTCATCCGCAGCTTTATGCTTAACTACCGTCTCCAGAAATTCCATAAAGTTACGCATTTGATAAAACAGTCGGATGTACGGGTCGGTCACCGTAATTGTCGTCGCCCCCTTGAGATAAGGGCCTAACAACGAATCGA
Organism: Trichloromonas sp.; assembly: GCF_034006665.1. Taxonomy (GTDB): domain Bacteria; phylum Desulfobacterota; class Desulfuromonadia; order Desulfuromonadales; family Trichloromonadaceae; genus Trichloromonas. Next base: position 7,928 of record NZ_JAVESI010000036.1, on the reverse strand, counting down.
AGGAGATCCCCCGCTGATTTTCCTGGAAGGTGAGGTGTTTTTCTTTAAGAGCAACCCCCGCCAGTGCGGGCGACTCGGATGGGGACAACGGCGCAGCGGCTTCCTCAGCAGGAGGGGTTTCCCCGTCTTCACACTCGGCGATGGTCTTGTGGTAGTAGTGGGGGTATTCCTCCTCTTCGAGCGCAAGAACGATTTTGGCTTGCCCCTCGGCGTCAAGATAGGAGAAATGAACCTGGCCGTAGGTAGAATCGATTCGCATCAGTTGATCTTTGACGCGCTTGCGGCCTTCAATCGAAAACCGCAGCAACTCCTCGACCTCGTTTTTGGTTGCTCCGCCATGCGGAAAAAGAATTTTCATCAGACCGGAAAATGTCTTGTTGATGCCGTCGCGATCCCGCGTCGAAATATCGGAAGAGAGGGAGAAGAGCCCCCTGTAGCGATCCGAGTAATCATGATTGCGCAAGGAGCGGAGAATCTCGGCCAGGTAGTCCACCACGAATCCGTAACCGCTGGAGAACATCTCGCCCCGGATGATGTCGACCTCCCAGCCCGGAATATAAAAATGGATACGATCGAGAAACGCGGAGTCGTAGAAGCTGTCGGGGAGATCGCAAAACAGGTCCGAGTGCTTGAGCATATAGGGGACATTGTGTTGGGTGTTGCCGACGAAGACCATGGACGCCTCCGCCCCCAGCGTCTCGACACCCCGTGAAAAAGACTTGTTGGCCATGTAGTTCTTCATGATGTCGACCAGGGCCTTGTCCACGCGCTTTTTCTTTCCGGCAAACTCGTCGAAGGCGACACAGTCCCAGTAGCCGACCAGACCGATCTTTCCGGTGGTGTTGTTCACGAACAACTTGGGTACCGAGACCTCGCCCCCGGAAATCAGGATGCCGTGGGGTGAAAACTCCGAATAGATGTGCGATTTCCCGGTCCCCTTGGGACCAAGTTCGATCAAGTTGTAATTGCGCTCGCAGTACGGGATCAGGCGAATCAGCTGAGTCAGCTTGCTGCGCTTGCCGAACATCTCCGGATTGAAGCCGATACTCTGGATCAGCAGATCGATCCATTCGTCGGTGGAAAATTGTTTTCGAGCTTCGATGTAGCCGTCAAAGTCGAAATGGGATAGCTGGATCGGCTTGAGCGTCGACATGACCCAAGGAGTAGCACTTTTGTCCTCGGTGAATTCGTATTCGATGTCGGCAATACACCAAACACCGCTGACCAGCAGCCGGGGATGGGCCTTGACCGTACCCGAATCGACCAGCACTCTCTTGATCCCGAGATTGGAAAAGCTCGCCTCATAGACATCGAATTTATCGTTCAAGGCCACACTGATCTTGTCGATGACCTTGTAGCGCCCCTTTTCCTTGATATTTGATCGGACCAGTCCGGCCTCGTTGCGATGCACGTAATGCTTGCGCAGGATCTCCTTAACCGTCTCGATACCGGTCTGGATGGTCGGCTCATCGTTGGTGGCGCAATACTGTCCCAGCAGGTATTCCAGCACGTAGGAGGGAACGATAGCGTTGCCCTTGACTACCTTGACGAGATCCTTGCGGACAACAAGCCCCGGGAAATGAGCGTTAATTTTCTGGTCAAGGTCGTTCATCGGCCACCTGCCCTTTAAAAGTCGAAATCACTGGTAAATGAGCGCCGCATCATATAGCGGAGCGACTTGTATTCCCTGTAATGTGAAGTTCCGGCGTGCTTTTCCTCCAGCCGCAGAATGACTTCCTGCCCGTTGGCCTCATCGGCCTTGCGGGTGAGCACAAAGCGCACCTGCAGCTCCCGCTCCCGGGGATTGTCCGACGTCAAATCGAAGGTCAGCTCAAAGCTGTCGGAAATCAGGTCGCCGGCCGCCGTGTAGATGCCGGCCCGCAGCACACGCGGCTGGATCTTGTCCGTCACCGGTCCGGCCTGGTACAGGGTCACCGCCAGTTGGCCGGAGGTAATCACCGAACTGGCCCCGCGCAGGATGTCCACCTCGACGGCGGTGACATCGCTCTGGCGCTTCTTGTTGATCTTGAGCACCGGAATCACCACCTCCTGCAACGACGCGCCGCCATGCACAAAGCGGCTGCCGGAGCCCTTCAAACGCAGGCGGTTGATCGATTTGGGGATCTGCACCTCCACCTCGCCTGCCAGGCCAAGCTGTTCGGCGGTGAATTTGTGCAGACTGGGGGCTTCCACAAGCCCCTTGCCGAGTACGAAGCGGCGGTCGCGGAACAGAATCTGCTCGCCCTCGGCATCGACTCCGGAAAAGTCGCTCTCCTCGATGGCGCGGTTCTGGTAGATGAAGCCGTGGTCGGAGGTAATCAAAAAATTGTACAGATTCGCATTATTCAACTTCTTGACCAGGCGGATCAGTTCCGGCAACGTCTCTTCCACCGCCTCAAAAACCCGCTCTTCCGACTCCCGGGTATGGCCGGTGTCATCAATACGGTTATGGTAGATGTAGATCACATCGTGGTCGCGCACCAGAGACCGGCAATCCTCCCCCTTCATAGCCATCAGCTCATCGGCCTTGCAGGCCGTTGCTCGTCCCCCCGCAGCCTGGCCGAGAATCTTGCAGCGGTTGAGAGTCCCCTGGGAACTTTGTCCATCCACCAGCACGGCGCCGGTCTCGTTATCGGCAATCGCCAGTGCCTTGTTAGGCAGCAACGCCGCCATGCCGAGCTGGGTATAACTGGGCAGCATCGACAGCGCCGGTTCCAGCTCGGCGCTGTAGCGGTCTTCCTGGCGAATGAGGCTCAGCAGTTCATCGCCGATCTCATAGCGCATGGCGTCGGAGATGATCACACAAACCTTGTTCTCCTTGCGTAGAAACGGCCGTACCCAATGCTCGAAAAAGTGCTGCTGGCCCCGCACAGGTGAGGCCTCCCATTTGGAGGCAGCATCGACAAAGACCTGGAAGCGGTCGCCCAGTTTCAACAGATAGTTGTTGGAATAGAGGTTTTCGACTTGGTCCGTCAGGCTGCCCATCAGCGACGCTTGCCCCGACATGCGCACATGGTAGGTAAACTTGCGGTAAAGCTGATCCAGCTGATACCAGAAGCGGCTGTAACGCTGCACACCTTCAGCCAAGCTGTCCATGGCGAGATTGGCCTGGCCCAGGGCATGGATAAAGAGGGCGGCGAAGTCAACCGCTTCGTACAGATGGCGGTATTCGCGATACCAGTGGCTCTGCCGCCGCTGACGAACCCAGAGCGACACATCCGGGCTTCCGACCGTGCGGGAGGATACCGCCCGCACCAGGTCGCTGATGATCTTCTGATCGATCAGGCGGAAGTAATCCAACTCGATCAACACCCGGAAATCCCGCTTGGCCAGATCCTGCTCAATGCCGAGGACCTCGGCGCATTCTCCCGAGAGGGTCTCGAAGCCGCCTTCGAACTGACGGCTATCCTTCCAGCGCTTGAGAAACACCATGGCGTCGCCGGTCAGTTTCACCTGGCCATCGGTGCCCATGGCGTAGCATGACTTGAACAACTCAATGGTGAAGTCGCGGATGCCCGGCTCGTCAGACTTGTAACCATAGCAGCGGGTCAGCTGCTCCCAGAGAAAGCCGTCCAGGCTGCACCGGCCAACCAACTTGATCTTCTCGTCCCGGCCGTCGGCCAGCTCTTGCAGCAGGTTTTCCACCACCGCATCCATGCGCGGTTCGCTGCCGCTGCATACCGCCAGCATCTTCAGGCGAATCTGTCCGGCGGTGTCGTCCGCTTTCAGCAGCTTTTTGAGGGCGTCTTTGCGCTTGATCGCCTGGAAGAACTCCGCATGAGCCTGCACCACATCGGTGAACTCCAGGCCGAGTTCCAGTTCGGACAGCCAGATGGCCACCTGATCGGTGCGGAACTCGCCGTGGGCCAGTTGCACATCCAGCAGCCAGTTATCCAAATGCGGGGGCTCTGGCCCTTCGCGGTAGAGCAGAAATTTCTGCTCCGGTTGCTCGCGCAGCAGCCTGTATTTGATGCCGTACTCGTTGTTGAAAAGCGTAAGCTTCTCGACGCCGGGCAGCTGAAGCGCCTCGAAATCGTCGCGTAACTCCTGCTTGGCGTCGTACCAGAAGACAATTCGGTGCCGGTCGAAGAGTTTGGTCAGGGCCGCTTCAATTCTGTTCATCACCGGCATCCTCCTGCAGTTGCTGCAAATCCTGCTCAATCTCCTCCACCGTCGGCAACGCTCCCTTCAGGTTGTCGGGCAGGGTTTCCACCAGGGAGTATTCACTCACCCCCATCGGCTTGTTCAGGTCGCGCAGGGCAAATTCCACTTCGATGTTGTTCTTGTCCCGGCACAGCAGCAGGCCTATGGTGGGCTGGTCGTCGTCGCGTTTGAGCAGGCTGTCCACGGCCGACAGGTAAAAGTTGAGTTTGCCCGCGTATTCGGGGATGAACTTGCGGTTTTTGAGTTCGACGACCACATAGCACTTCAGGGTAACGTGGTAGAAGAGCAGGTCGATGTAATAGTCGTTGTCGGCGATCTCCAGATGATACTGACGCCCGATGAAGGCGAACCCCTTGCCCAGCTCCAGCAGAAATTGGGTGATATGCTGGGTGAGCTGCCGCTCCACATCGCGCTCGTTGTACGGGGCCGTCATGGTCATGAAGTCGAAGGTGTAAGGATCTTTCAGCGTCTGTTGGGCCAGGTCCGACTGCGGCGCGGGCAAGGTATTGGAAAAGTTGGTCACTGCCTTGCCGGCCCGGTCATACAGCTTGGATTTGAGCTGCAACGCCAGCACATCTCGGCTCCAGCCCTGCTCGATAGTCTGGGCGATGTAAAAACCCGCTTCGGCCACGCTGACGCACTTGGTGAAGATCAGGATGTTGTGCCCCCAGGGAATTTGGTCAACAGGCTGTTGACCAAATGGTGTCGAGGTGATGTCTGCGGGTGAGTCGCCCTCGTCATTGCCCGATGAATAGAATTGAAAAAAACGCTGGCAGTATTTCAGGTTGGTGGCCGACAGGCCCCGGACCTCGGGAAATTCCCGTTGCAGATCGTGTGATAGCTGAGGGATGACCTTGTCGCCCCATTGGCTTTGCACCTGCTTGGCGGCAATCATGCCTCCCAAGTCCCAATAGAATCGAATCAACTCGCGGTTTGCCGCCAGCGCCATACCAAGGCGGGCAGAACTGATGCGATTCTTGATCTGCTTCAACCACGCCTGATAGTCAGCGCCGACAAATAGGGGAGAATTGCTCATTGTGAATTATTCCTCCGCCGCATCCAGGCCAACGATCTTCTTCAAGGCCGCGCTGAGTTTGGGGTAGTTGACCTTTACGCCGTCGTCGAGGTCGATCTCCACCTGCTCGGTGGCCAGCGGGTAAAGCACTTCGCGTTCGTACTCCTCCAATTCGGAAATCATGTTAATTCCCACGCCTGCCGAATTGGCGAATGCAACGAGTGATTTCAGGATCGGCTTGGGGGAAGAAAGATCGCGCTTGAATTCCAGGGTTTTGGATTCGGGAGATGCTATAAGGTCCATTGTAGTTACAATCGGGCCACAGCTATTCACTTCACTGCTCCTCTGACATGTTACTAGCAAAATCTCGAATACTAAGAGATATTTGCAATATTGGAAGCAGTCTTTCTTTGATAAAGTTCTCCTTTTTTAAATCTACTGTTCCTTCATGAGCAATTTTATTTCTGGTTGTATAAAATTTACTTTCCTTATCAGCTGCATTTAAAAAATCTGAAAACTTTGGAGGATCGATATTCAATACCTTTATTGCTTTATCAAGATCATTTTTTTTAGGAAGTGCCGGTTTAAAAACGTCACTTTTAGAGACAGAAAACTTCTTACTACTAATTTTTTTTAAATCTATTTTCAAATTGGCCACATCATTAATTTTAAATTGATTGGTTTCAGAATCATTGATACTACTTTCGTGAAATGAAATTATTTCGATAAGGCCTTTTTCATATTCATCGAGTTTTTCTCTGTGCCGTTTTATATTCTCTACTAATGGTTTTAGCTCTTTAGTAGTAGTTCTTTTATCTGCAAGTATTATTATGATTTTAGAAAATATTTCGACAACACTCCATATCTTTATATATGCAATTTGCAATTGTTCTATTGTTTCATCATGGTGAGCAGCACCAAAATGTAAGTAACCGGCCAATTGTCCTTCAGCGAATCCCAAAAACCATGCCGGGAAATCTTTCAAAACAGATTCCGTCATCAGATCAGCCCCGTGATATTTTTCAATGCCTTACCGAACTTGGGGTAGTTGACCTTCACGCCGTCGTCGAGGTCGATCTCCACCTGCTCGGTGGCCAGCGGGTAGAGCACCTCGCGTTCGTACTCCTCCATCTCGGCGATCATCTTGGTGATCTTCTCGATCTCCTTCAAGGCCTTGGTCTTCTCGCCCTGGCTGCTGCTGGCGCTGATGCTGACCGCCTCCAGGTGGTTCTTGTGCGAGGTGAGCTTGGTGCGAAATTCGCGCAGGTAGTCGTTGAGCACCACGCTGACCGTATCCGGGCGGTAGCGGTGCATGTAGATCAGCGCGTTGAAGCTGCCCTTGGGGCTTGAGAACAGCCAGTAGATGGGGCGCTTCTTGTAACGCTTCACATGGTCGGTGTAGAAATCTTTGAGGAAGTATTTACGAATGTCTTTACCAAGGGCGTTTTCTACAAACCGCAGATTTTCTTCATAATGCTCTGGGCCGAAAGCGACTTTGAGGAACTGCTTGAACCGCTCGGAAATATCATCGGTAAACCAATCCCCGTCCAGCATGGGAATCACATTGTCCTCGTCCGCCGGAAAAGCAATGGAACCGCGAAAGGCGCTAAAATCGCTAAAATTATTTTCTTCTTTTTCGCGCTTTTCGCGTGTTTCGCGGTTAAGAATCTTGTAGTAGTCCTCGATGGTCTCGCCCTGGTTGGCCAGGATCAGCCCCGGCTTCTCCAGCGCATAGCGGCCGAACATGCAGCCCACGGCATAGGAGACGAGCTCGCGCATGGTGTCGGCCAGCAGCAGTGCCTCCAGCTCTTCCTCGCTCTTGTCGTTGCCGTAGCGGTAGTGCGGGTTGCAGGTCAGGGTAATTTCGTTGAGCGGTACCTCGGGCGTCAACTCATCCTGCAGACCGTAGGCCTCGATGAAGATACGGTTGTTCTCTTCCTCCAGCCGCTGCATCTCCAGTGTCATCTCCTGCCAATGGGCGCGGAGCTTCTGGTAGGTGGCCTTTATGGTCGGCTGGCGGTAGTCGGACTTCAATAGCGGCAGGCTGGTGAAGTCCCAAGAGGTTTCGTAGGAGTCCCAATCGGCTTCCGACAATTCAATACATCTTTGAGCTAAAGGGCGATACGGAACCTCAAATGAGTCTCTTACAATCGGAAATTTTTCGATATCGCTTGCTTGGAAATTCAAGGTCGGATTTAGCTCCTGAATAATTCCCAGCAATTTCGTTGAAAGCAATGAAAGGAAAAACAGTTGTTCCTTTGGGAAAATGGCGGTACATGCATCTGCATATATTTCTCCACTGCTTTTTATTCGGAATGATAGGTTTCCCGAAGTAACGCGAGATGTAAGCAATCCTTCTAGAAAGTATGTGCTCTCATTTTTCACAACTAACGCATAGTTACCCTTTAGATAAGGATATTTTACTGTTACATATTCTTTTATGGCGGCACCGTCATCTTCCCAATTCACCAAGTGCTCAACGTTGCCATACCACTTTCGAAACCCTCCTCCTTTAGCAAATCTTATCCACTTCGACCCAATCGATGACAAGGTAGGTTCATGACAAAGCCTGACAAATGTTGCTCCGTCACTAGTCTGCAAACCAGTAGACCCTTTTGAATATTCCCTGAATCCGTAAGATCACAATCAGAAGAATTTCAGCGAATGCAGATAAGCTATTGATTTTCTTTGTTATTTATGCTACCATCTAGCCCGTCGAAAACTCACTTGGCGGGTGAATTTTATGAAA
>NZ_JAVESI010000074.1:0-8102 GCF_034006665.1 Trichloromonas sp. | reverse complement strand
TTCAAAGAGCCATTAAGACCGCTGCGGGGATATCTACGACATTTTGCCGAGGCCTTTCGGCCCGGCAACAACCGAATTGGTTGGCTCATGCCTCAAGCCGCGTGAGCTTTTTTCGCGAGTGCATCAAGATTAGTCGCTAACTGGAACGAAATAGATAACCAGATTATACTTTATAGAGGGAGGTAAAACACATGAGGAATGTCATTGCTACGGTTGCCACAATTATTGTCCTGTCTGCCTGTTCATCAGCGTTCAAGGTCCAGCAAGCCGATACGCGCTTTAGCGAGAGCAAAAACCAGATCTACCTTTCCGAAAACAACCGAATCTCCACCAAATCGATAGCAGGGGGAATCCACATAGATTCTTCAGGCGTCTACCTCAACCCCTTCGTCGAGAAAACCCCCGAAAATGGGGAGATCGTTCTGCTCGGCCTCAACATCACCAACAAGACGAGTTACGACACCATGTTCGGCGCACCGAACCAGTTGGGCGTCTTGGAGGAAGTCATCTTCAAGTTAGATGGTGGTGACTTGATAACCCTGCCGATCCTGAACCATGCCAGCCAAACTTCGGACACGATCGCCTACAACAGCATCACTAGGTCGGCCTCTTACGCCAAATGGGAGACAGGAACCGTAGTCATGACGCCAGTACAGTTCGGCCGGATCGCATCGGCCAAGGCCCTGTCCTGTAAAATCATCGGAAGTAAAAAATCGGTTATCTATGAGGAGTCAAACGTGAGCCCCACCTTTACCCAGAATCTCAACAACTTCTTCACTACTTACGTCCGGGGTCAGGACTAGCCTGCATGACGGTTTTGAGCCGCCGCCGCTTGGCCGGATGCCGCACCGGTGATGTGTTGCCTTAAGCTGAGTTGTTCGGGGTTCGCTTTGAAACTGCTTGCTGGTACCGTGATCCTGGTACAGGGATTCCTGAAAAAAACGGTCCCGGCGAAAGCCGTGGATCGCCTCGAAATCGCTCTTGCCGAGACACAGCAGGCCGATGTACCTGCGTATGATATCCGCATGGGCAATGGCCGTCTTTTTCAACGGAAATTTTTCAACTTATCATAAATGTTATGCTGTCTAACCTTGCAAGAAAGGGCAATAAAATGAAAAGACGCGGTATTGTTTCACTCGTCATTATGGGACTAATCTGTGCGACAAACGCCATGGCTGGCCCTTTTGGTCTGGACATGGGTATGACACTAAAAGATATCGGTGGCAAACCAGAGAAAGTGGCCAACGGCAAATACAGGCTTAGCAGTGTGCCAAAGCCTCACTCTGCTTTCGAGGCATACATTGTTCAGGTCTCGCCAAAGGGCGGCTTATGCTGGATTAAAGCGATAGGCAAAGATGTTCCAACAAGCGCGTATGGCATTGAGCTTAAATCCGCATTCAATGACATGAAGGGAAAACTTGAAAAAGCATATGGCAAGCACGAAACAATAGATCTGTTGATGACGGGTAGTATCTGGAATGAGCCCAACGATTTTATGATGGCAATGATCAAGAAAGAGCGGATCTTGTTGGCTGTCTGGAACAATGAAAAAGGGTCAACTCTTGTAGATAACATTAAACAAGTAGGCCTTATTGCAAGCCCTAGCGGCCAAAACAAAGGTTATATATCAATTGTGTATTCCTTCGATAACGAAAAAGCATGTGAAGCTGAATTAGCAGGTCAAGAGGATGGGGCGCTTTAACCCTGATCCACAGAACTTCTCGCGATTTTAGCGTAATCGGCAACTGTAGCCATCTTGTTGAGCCTGCAGGCGTCGGCTAAGCTGGCCTCCATGGTATTTCTCCCAAGGAGGTTGTCTGATGCCGGACTTGAAGCAGGAATGGACAAATAAAATTACCGCCTGGCGCGAGAGCGGCCAGAGCATCGCCGGAGACAATCAATGGGGTCGCGTCTTGCACGGCCACATTTCTTCCTCTTCCTTAATTCCCCCCTTGCCCTTCCTCCATGATCACCATTCCCGCCCAAATCCAACCGGCCTCCGGCCAAGGTCTTTTCAGCAGTAAACCCTGTCATGACTGCCGATATCGAGGAGTACGATCTCCCCTTCGGTGATGAAGAGCATGAGGATCGGGCGATAGGTGTAGGTAAGACGGACGGCATGACAGCCGGCGAGTTTGCCGGTCAGAGGATGGAGCCCGAGACGGGGCCGAAAGGGGTCGTTTTGCAGATCGGCGAACACTTCGCCAAAGCGAGTTTTCAGATCGGGATGTTTCCTGAAAAACTTCCGCGTCTGCCGCAGAAACCGTTCGGGGGTCGTCGGGTGAACATGAATCCGACTCGTCGGCGTCCAACGCCACCAGCAACTCATCGGCGGTGGCGAAATGGCGAGCGCGCCCTTCCTTGACATCCTCCAACGCCGTCCGCACCCGCACCAGATAAGCCGTGCGCGCCTCGGCGATCTGCGCTTGGTAACGGGCCTCCGAAAGAACCACATATTGCGGCTGGTTGTTCCGGATCACGTCCACATCCCCCCTGGCGATAATGTCGTCAACGGCGGCAATCACCCGCCGCTTGAGTTCCTGAGCCGGAATGATGTCACATCGATACCTCTTTGAATCCCTGATTTAGTACCAACAAGAAAAACGGAAAAGGCATCAAAAAACAATCACGGATTACCCCGCCCCGGTTATGCCGGACAAATTTTGTATCCGTAGGGAAACAGGGGGCAACAAACGGGTAATAATATGGCAACCCACAGGGGTCGCGTCTTGCACCACCACATTTCTTCCCTCTCCCCTAATTCCGCCCTTGCTCTACCTGGTCAATAATCTACCTGGAATCCCCTTGCTCTTCCTCCATGCTCACCATTCCCGCCCGAATCCGACCGGCCTCCGGCCAAGGTCTTTTCAGGGAAACCAATCGGGATCGTGTCTTTTGCGGCCACATCACTTACCCCCCCCCTTAATTCACATCATCCACCCCTACTCCAAGGTGCCCGAAAATCTCCGAAAAATTCTTTCCTGAACATTATGTTGTAAACATTGACAACACCACCTCCTGTTGTTAATCTTTCCAACATGGACGCCGAACTCTTATTGAACGAACGCCACATCGTTAGCGAAAACGCATTTGCCGAGATGGTGGTCTGGCGGGTTCCCGCGCCGCTTTGCGGAAGCGCTCATGCCTTCAAATATCGCCTCGCGTTTGTCGTCGATGGGCAATGCGTGATTCGTTATGACAATGAGCCCGGCAAGGGCGACCACAAACACATCGGCGAACAAGAGTTTCCCTATTCTTTCACGACTCCACAGGCTCTGCTAAACGACTTCTGGAACGACGTGGACAACCGGAGGTGCTGATATGCGTACCGTAACCTTGGAAATCGCGTCCCGCGAAACGATCAATCGCCGCCTGCTGCGGGCCTTCGATAACGAAGCGCAAGGAACATTCATCAGTTTCGAGTCGCCGGAACTGCTGTTCAAGGTCATTTCCGGCAAACGCTGGGATCTACTGAAACTCATGATGGGCGCCGAGCCCATGACGATTCGCGAGGCAGCGCGGCGCATGGAACGGGATGTGAAGGCAGTCCATACCGATGTGCAGGTGCTGCTCAAGGCGGGAATCCTGCAAAAAACCGATAAGGGCTTGATCGTTTTCCCCTTTGACGCCATGCGGGTGAATTTTTTGCTCAAGGCAGCGTAAGGTTAAAAATGGCGGGACAAGAATGGATCCTTCTCGGACAATCAACGAGGTCGCGTCTTGCACGGCCACATTTCTTCCCCTTCCTTAATTCCCCCCTTGCCCTTCCTCCATGATCACCATTCCCGCCCAAATCCAACCGGCCTCCGGCCGAGGTCTTATCAGCGGTAAACCCTGTCATGACTGCCGATATCGAGGAGTACGATCTCCCCTTCGGTGATGAAGAGCATGAGGATCGGGCGATAGGTGTAGTTAAGACGGACGGCATGACAGCCGGCGAGTTTTCCGGTCAGGGGATGGAGCCCGAGGCGGGGCCGAAAGGGGTCGTTTTGCAGATCGGCGAACACTTCGCCAAAGCGAGTTTTCAGATCGGGATGTTTCCTGAAAAACTTCCGCGTCTGCCGCAGAAACTGTTCGGGGGTCGTCGGGTGAACATGAATCCGACTCGTCGGCGTCCAACGCCGCCAGCAACTCATCGGCGGTGGCGAAATGGCGAGCGCGCCCTTCCTTGGCATCCTCCATCGCCGTCCGCACCCACGCCAGACAAGCCGCGTGCGCCTCGGCGATCTGCGCTTGGTAACGGGCCTCCGAAAGAACCACATATTGCGGCTGGTTGTTCCGGATCACGTACACATCGCCTTTGGCGATGATGTCGTCGACGGCGGCGATCCCCCGCCGCTTGAGTTCCTGATCCGGAACGATGTCATATCGATACCTCTTTGAATCCCTGATTTAGTACCAACAAGAAAAACGGAAAAGGCATCAAAAAACAATCACGGATTACCCTGCCCCGGTTATGCCGGGTGAATTTTGTATCCATAGGGGAGCAGGGGGCAACAAACGGGTAATAATGTTGCAATGCGAGACTTGACCCCGAACATTTTCCCAAATACGTCAGCGGCCGCCTCGTCGAAAAGCCCTCCCGGCTGGCGAAACGACCGTCTCAGCAAGACCGGAATCGGGCTTCCGGATAGTCGACTATCACGGAAATCCCCTTGACGCAACGCTCCGGCCCGCAATACCACCGCGGTTTTAATTTTTTATTTCAGTCTCGCTCGCTTTGCGCGGTCCGTGTCAGGGCGGGATGAGATGCAAGTGCCGACAACAAAATGGAACAGCATCCGAAAAGCTCAAAGATTTCTTCGAAAAAAGCATTGTGGATAATAGAATGACTGTTTTCAAACACATCCCCAACGATCAGCAACAGACCGCCCAGCATCAGTAGAATCCCGGGTTTTGATCTAAGAAAGGGAAGAACAGCTTTTTTATAATATGAAAATCTAGTTACGGCGCGAATCAATAAAGCCAGAAATCCCACTGCCAGCATTATGTTTCGGCCGATACCGGCACCAATGAATTTCAAGGCATTGTGAACGTCAAGACGCTCAACGTCTAGTTCTCGTAACACAAAACTGAAACAGAGCCAGAAACAAGATAAAAGAATCAATCTGGCAGAACTTTTATCCCGAACAGCGTAAATCAGAAAGACCAAGGCACTAACCGCCAGTAAGATGGCTTGGATGTTTTCAAGGGGCCCGTTCTCCGAGTAAACGGTAGCATCGTTGAGTATGAAAACTGAATAGCCATACCAAAGAGATACCACTAAGTAAGGCAAATAAACAAAAAACAGAGTATCTTAAACCAACTTCTCATTACAGCCCTCTGTAATTTTCACGCACATTCCCCACCTCAGGCAGAGTTTTTCAAGGGCTTTTCCCACCCCTGCGATTATCGGCACGACACTGTTTTTAACCCGTATCTTGTCCGTCCACCATGCTCACCCTTCCCGCTCGAATCTAACGGGCCTACGGCCAAGGTCTTTTCAGCGGTAAACCCCGTCATGACTGCCGATATCGAGGAGCACGATCTCCCCTTCGGTGATGAAGAGCATGAGGATCGGGCGATAGGTGTAGTTAAGACGGACGGCATGACAGCCGGCGAGTTTGCCGGTCAGGGGATGGAGCCCGAGGCGGGGCCGAAAGGGGTCGTTTTGCAGATCGTCGAGCACTTCGCCAAAGCGAGTTTTCAGATCGGGATGTTTCCTGAAAAACTTCCGCGTCTGCCGCAGAAACTGTTCGGGGGTCGTCAGGGTGAACATGAATCCGACTCGTCGGCGTCCAACGCCGCCAGCAACTCATCGGCGGTGGCGAAATGGCGAGCGCGCCCTTCCTTGACATCCTCCAACGCCGTCCGCACCCGCGCCAGATAAGCCTCGCGCGCCTCGGCGACCAGTTCCTGGTAACGGGCCGCCGAAAGAACCACATACTGCACCTGGTTGTTCCGGATCACGTGCACATCCCCCTTGGCGATGATGTCGTCGACGGCGGCAATCACCCGCCGCTTGAGTTCCTGAGCCGGAATGATGTCACATCGATACCTCTTTGAATCCCTGATTTAGCACCAACAAGAAAAATGGAAAAGGCATCGAAAAACAATCACGGATTCCCCCGCCCCGGTCACACCGAGGGCAACTCACCGGAGAAAGTAGAGAGCAGACCTACACGGCTTAAGGCTCGGCTTATCCGTTTCCGTCCCTTTCGTCCGACGGGGCCTAAGTGGACTGTCTGGACCAACCCTCCCTGATCCAACCGGGCGTGCGGAGCAGCTACCGACCACCGGCGTTTTTCCTGCGTTGCTGCCATCCTCTACGATGTTTTTTGCGAATACAGCAAAAAAGCCGCGGTCGGTTTTCAGACAACCGGTCGTCGACCTGTCACCAAAAAGACGGGATAAACCTTTTCGCCACCACCGCGCTGCTTGCGTATGTGGTGCGCCGTCACTACCCGCACTTCTTCCAGCCCCAGCTGCCGCAGTTGCTCCTGCAGCAGCTCGCGGTCAATACCGGCATGGGCCACATCCTCACCCGGGCCATGAAAATCGCCGTCCTCCAGATCCAGATCGGCCAGAGCCAGATAGCCGCCGGGGATCAGAGCGGCCGCCAGCCGGGACACCACGGTCGCATAGTCCGGTACATGGTGCAGCACCATGCTGCTGTAAATCAGCTCAAAGGATTCTCGCAGCGGCAGAAGATGCTCATCAGACGCCAGAAAGGTCGTCACCCGTTCGCTTTGGCCGAGATCACGGGCCTTCTGCTCGAACACCTCCAACATGGCCGGCGCCCGGTCCACCCCTGTCACCGTTGCCAGCTGCGGCAGTAGCAGATAGCACACCAACCCGGTGCCACAGCCGAATTCGAGCGCCCGCGGGCTGCCGGAGAATGGAATTTCTCTGCGGATGGCATCGGCCACAGCCTGGGCCAGCAGCTGGCGCTGGGGCTTTGCATCCCAGCTCTGCGCTACGGGATTAAAATCTTTGATGCGTTTATCCTGAATCATGGTTTCTCATACCCTTTCGTTGGAATCTTTACCCCACCCCTCCCATAAAGAACCTTCATCCCCCCTTGCCCTACATGGCCGGAAATTTACCGCAAAGTCCCTGTTCCACCTTACTCCCGACGCCCCGGCTATCTTGCGACCCCCCCCCCGGGGAAAATGACGAATTTCCGTTGTCGGATACGCTCTTCCCGCTATTCTTTCTCTCAGACCACATTCAAGCGCCCCGGCAAAACCCCATAAACAGTTGACATCGGTTGTCGCACTTGGGTTCTGCCGAGTCTTTGCGGCGCGCCGCCGACCGCAAAGATCTTATCCGTTTAGGCGTTACATTATCAAGCCGACATCTAGAGGAGTTGACCATAAAAAGACTACGCCTAACCGTTCCGGCTGTCTTTGCCGCCCTGACCGCATGCGCCCCGATCGGCATCGAAGGCCCCTACGGATCAATCAACATCGATCAGCCGCGCTACGGCGAATATCATCAAACCCGACAAGGCGAAAGTTCTTATTTCCACGAACATGGCTATACGCAACTGAATATTCCAAAAGGACATTACCCGCCACCCGGTGAATGCCGCATTTGGTATCCGGATCGTCCGGCCGGGCATCAGCCACCGCCGGTCCAATGTGGCCATCCTGTCCCTCCCGGCGCCTGGTTGATTCACCATCCCCACGACCTCCCAGGCCGAGTCCACGTCAATGTGTATGATCCCGGTCGTCCCGGATTCATTCGCGCCATCGGAGAATTTGAAATAGGCTCCGGTATTCTTATGCGCGTCGTACTGGACAAATAGGCGAAGACTATCGGCATTGACCTGCTCCACCGAACAACACGCCCAAGTAAACGGAAGACATGGTTTTGCTTCTCGAAAAATAGATAGCCGCTCCACGTTTCGGTGGCCCGCCGGCAACACAAGTTCTGACCCCGGACATCCTGACCGTCGCGCATCACCCCTGGTCATGATCGCGATTTCTGTTAAAGTTGATGCAATCGCGAAAAAAGCTCACGCGGCTTGAGGCATGAGCCAACCAATTCGGTTGTTGCCGGGCCGAAAGGCCTCGGCAAAATGTCGTAGATATCCCCGCAGCGGTCTTAATGGCTCTTTG
>NZ_JAVESI010000003.1:0-157234 GCF_034006665.1 Trichloromonas sp. | reverse complement strand
GTTCAGCTAACGGTTCCCGTCATCAGGGTCCGTAGAGGACTTTCACCTCCAAGTCAACGATTGACCACCACGATCAATCATCTGGTGCTTACGCACCACGCGCCATGCCTGGCGCACCAAACAAAAAGGGAGAACCAGATATTCTGGTTCTCCCTTTTTGTTGAGTTTGCTGTAACGACCACTTTTAAATATGGCCGTTTTGCGTCTTATTCCTTGCGGGATCTTTTCCGCCCGACAAAAGCCAGCCCGAGCAAGCCGCCACCCAAAAGAAGAAGAGTGGAAGGCTCAGGAACAACCGTCATCTCGCCCGAACCGTTCTGATTCGAATACGCGATATAAAGAGCATTATCATAAGGCACATTCGTTGGGGTGTCGATATTCATGTCGGTAGTCATAAAATACCAGTCGACCGGGGCAATATCCAGCAAGTCGACACCGAGAGCGTTCAGCCAGAAATCGTCCAGCAAGTAGGAAAACTGCAACGAAAGCTCCACCGATCCCTGGTTGGCCAGATCGCTGCCGGTAAAATCGAGGAAGGTATGCCCCAAACCCTGGAGCACGGACAGGGTAGCGATCAAGGTGCCGTTAGCAAAACCGGTGCCCCCAGCCCCGGCGGGAGGGGCGGAGCCGGCCGGATTGGCAAATTCCGAGTCCAAAGCCGCATCGAGGTAAAAATTAATCGTGCCGCCGTCGTAAATAAGATCGAGCCTTGTATTGGTGGGATCGGCATTATCGAGCCCCGCGACATACCCAGTCAGATCGGACCATTGGGCCGTCACCTCATAGCCATCGAGTTGATTCAGACCTTCTTTGTCGATGATCCCAGAGGCAAGTAAATCGTTTACGCGCAAATCGCCGGCATCGCCAAACCGGTCACCGACATTCAGAATCCCGTTACCATTGGTGTCATACTGAATGGTGCTGGTCTGCGAAGCAAAGGCGATCTGGTCAAAAACACCGGTCAGAGTATCCGCGTCCCCGTAAGCCGGAGCACTGGCAGCACCTACATCCCAAATCAGAGGCATCGCGTACCCAGTCCCGGCCGTAATGGCCACCAAACCCAACCCAACAACCAAACCTAGAATTTTTTTCATTTTGTTCCTCCCTTTTTCATGTTTACGTCTTTGAATCTCCAGATTCCGGAACAAACTCCAAGCTTCCGGCCCCAATAATCTCTTGTTGCGAACCCGAGAATCTTTCCTTTAGCAAGAGATTTTGCAAGGCATATGCCAATAGATAACATACTGTTTCTATGTAGGTTCGATGCGAATTGACATTTTTCACCCAGAGAAATCTGTAAAAAAATCCGACAGGCCTTCCATGGTTTCTTACACTCTCGCCCAGAGACGAGCTAAGAAACACCCGCCGGCTTCCGTGCCAGCATCAACATGGCCGGCAGGACCAAAAGATCGCTCAACAGCGCGGTCAGCATGATCATCGCACACAAGAAACCGAACTGAATAGTCGGCACGAAGCTCGACAGCACCAGCACTCCGAACCCGATGACCAGGATGAGCGAGGTGGAGACCATGGCGCCGCCCTTCTTTTCCAAGGCGACCAACGCCGCCGCAGATCGCTCCATCCCGCCGCGCCGCTCTTCCTGATACTGGTGAACGTAATGAATGGTGTCATCCACGGCGATGCCGATAGCGATGGCGGAAATGATCGCAGTCGCGGTATTGAGGGGGATGCCCAGCCAGCCCATGAGTCCCAGATTGAAAATGATCGGCAAAACGTTGGGGATCACCGCCAGCACCCCCAAGGCGGTCGAGCGGAAAACGACAAAGAGAATGGCGAAGATGAGCCCGCAGGCCAGGGCCAGACTCTGAACCTGACTGTCGACGATGTTCCCCACCAGTTTGTTCACCAGCGACGTTTTCCCGGTGACGACGATCTCCATCCCCGAGTCGGCAAAGCGCTCCCGTAAAAAGGCTTGCAAATCCTCGATCCGCTCCTTCAACACACTGGAACGGTGTTCGCTGATCTGGGCGGACAGGCGCGCCCAGCGGTAGTCGGTATCAATAAAGTTGGCCAACTCGTCGCCGTCGTACAAAAGCAGGTACTGCGCGGCCATTTCCCGGGATTCTGGAAGGACATAGGCCTCCTTCCGATCCCCATGAAAGGCCTGATTCATCTGTTTCAAAAAGTCGGCGACGGTGGTCGTGCGACTGATATCGGGCTGCGTTTCCAGATAGGCGGCGACTTCTTCAAGCATTTGCAGGTTGGCCGGGTCCTTGAACGCTTCCGCCTCGGATGCGAAAAAGGAAATTTCCAGGGTATTCACTCCGCCCAGATACGTATCGACAAAATGCGTATCCCGATAAACCTCGCTGCTTTTTTTGAAATACTCGATGAGGTTGGTTTCAACCTGAAGACGCGTGATACCGATCACGGAAAGAATGACCAGGGCCACCGTTCCCAACAAAACCGCCAGCGTATGACGTGTAACCATGCGGTTGAGAAGGGCTCCTCCGAAAAATCCCCCTTTGCGCGCGGGAGGGCCCTTTTCCCGCAGCCCGGGCCGACGCCGGAAAAGCCAGACCCCCAGGGGCAAAACCGTTACCGACAGGCCATATTCGGCGACCATGCCGCCGGCGGCGGCCAATCCGAAATGGCGGATCGGCGGGATGTCGCTGACGACCAGGGAGGCAAAACCGATGGCCGTAGTGAGGCTGGTCAGGAAGCAAGGCACCGCCTGTCGCTCCATGGTCCGCCCCATCACCGTCACGACATCCTCTGCGGTTCGATCCTGTTTCAGAAAGTCCAAAAAGATATGTACGCAGTCCGATAACGCCAAGGCCATCATCAGGGGGGAAAGGATCGAGGTCATGGGACTCATGGCCCCGCCGACCAGATAGAGCAAAGCCAGAGTCCAGACCAGGCAGGTCGTAATGACGATGACGGAAATGAAAACCGCGTAGCCGTTGCGCAAAAAGAACCAGAGCAGCACAATCAGCAACAGATAGGTGAGCGGCATGAATACCGCCATATCGTGGTTCATGTAGCCGGCCATGTTCACATCTGTGACCAGCCATCCGGCCAAGTGCCACTCCAGGCCCGGGGGCGCGCCGGGATCTTGCGCGAAGTGGGTTTGCACCTGCTTGATCAAACGGGCATCGTAGGTTTCGTCCCCCGGGTGGGGGACGGTACGGATCAGATAGAGCGCGGCTTGGCCGTCATTGGCAACCAGCCCTCCCCGGATAAGAGGATTGTCGAGGGCCCGCTGGCGAATCCGCGTGAAGCCCTCGGCCGAAGTCGGCATTTCTTCCACCAAGGGGCGGATGATAAAATCGTAATCACTGCCGACAATGTCTTCGACATTGGTCAGGCTGACCACCTCGCGGACCTCGGGGATGCCTTCGAGGACTTCGGTCCGGTCGCTTATCCACTGCAACGTTTCGGCGGAAAAGATTTCCGGTCCGGAAAAAGCCACCACAAGGAACTCATCCTCGCCGAACTGGTCTTTAAATTTTTCATAAAAAAGCAGATCAGGATCGTTCTCGATAATGAGCGACTCGACCGAGGTTTCAATCGGCAAACGCGAGTATCCGATGCCGCCCAGAACCGTTATCAGCCCAATAACACTTAAAAAAACTTTGGGATAACCGACCAGAAGCCGATACGCCCGCCGGATCAATGTTGTAACCATCGTCGCCCCCTAAACAATCAAAGAAAATATTTGACCCGAAAAAACACCTGATCATTGTGATCATAGAGGCCAAAAAGGGAGCGATCGCCCCCCTCAAAAAAGCTCGCACCTAATGTCAATTCGGTATTCTTTAAGGATTTCAGTTCGATTTCCGGCTGTAGATAAAGACTGCCGTTGCCGACATTGTAGTTTGCTTTGACACCCGCTTTGAACCGACCCCGCCAAAAGGTGCGGCTGAGTTCGGCCAGAACGGCCATATCGTGCTGATCGAAATAGAGAATATCGGCATCCGACCCCACGATCAGCTGATGCGACCATTGCAGGTTGGCATACCAGTCGGACGGACTCGAATAATCCCCCCCCAGCACATAATGAAAAACCGGCCGCCGTATCGAGGTCAGATCGGTGGCCAAAAAGGAAACCCGGTCGAAATAAGCGGCCTCGCCCCGCAATCCAAACAGCCCGGCCGTGGTTTCAAATTCGGCGCCGATAACGCGCTGACGGCGGTGTTCCGCACGGATCGGCTCATCGGCCAAAACCGCCTCGGAAAGTGCATTGAGCAGGTTTTCACTGGAATAGCCGCCGTCGAGGGAAAAGTTTTTGATGGGAAAGCTGCGGAAATACGGAGCATCTTCCCACCCATAGAAATAACTCACCCCGACATCAATGCCGGAGAGGGTCGCGGTCACCCGACCGCCGAATTCCGAATTGCGTAAAGTCTTGGTCGGCTCGCGGGTTTCAACGTGGCGAGCGAGCAGATATTCCCGCAGCGCCGGCGGCAGCGGCCCTTCCCTGACGTCTTCGCGCACCTGGCGATAGACCGCCCAGTCGGATTCGAAATAATCGAAGAGGGCCGGCTCAAACCAAGGCAGGTAAACCCCCTCGAAGGTCAGGTTGTCGGAAAAGACGCGTCCCCTGGCCATCCAACTGGGCAGCTTGCGGTCCTCCAGCTCATACAGGATAAACTGCCTGCCGTCTTGAGGGTTCAGGTTGTCGACGGGACTCACCTGATCGGTCTTCCCCCAGCGGACAATCTGCTTCCCGAGCTTTATTTCGTAGCGTTTGGAGGCCCACAGGTAGGAGGTTTCGTGAAAGTCTATGCGTACATCGTCGTTCACATGCTCCGGTCCCATCCACAAATAATCGCCCTGAAGAGAGACCAGCGCCTGCCAACGAGCGTCCGAGGCGGTGACCGTGGACGACGAACCATGACGGACGGAATCGAGTACCGCCTGGAGCCGTATCGTATTTCTAAAATCGTAGGGATGTTCGTTGGGCTCGTCGTCTTTAAGGTCGGCCCCGGCAGTCATATCCAAAAGACCGCGCCAAGACAAGCGATCAAGCAGCCCTTTTTCCTGAACGACTGCCGGGGACGGGGAAAGCGCTCCTCCATCATCGAAGGAAAATGAATAAGCCCCCCCGTGCTCCGCAAACCCGACCGTTTCGGGAGTATCCAGCGCCAAAGCAAGACTTCCGAAGACGCCCCCCACTGCCAAGCCGCCACAGAGTGCAATAATCCACCTGAACATAGGCCCCTACCATCTTTCCAAGCTGCGTTCGGTAAACAAGTCATCATTCAGGCCTGAGTTGTAAGCAACGTCCCCATTACTCATCAGGGTACGATGCCCGCTGAGCAAATCGGCCATGCTGACTTGCATTTCGGTCCAAACTCCTTGAATATTCTTCAGGTTCGTCACTCGATACTCCTTGAACAAACGCTTCTTTTTATCGTAATAGTCCACCTTTATCGGAACATTGATATCTTTTATGACCCAAGATTTTATCAAGGAATATTCCGTATTGGTCTTTTCTTTGGGAACACTTTCAAGAACAAAGCATTCGGCCTGGCCGATTTTCTCAACGGCAAGGATCTTGTGTTCCCAAAGATCGACATCGCGACGTTCCATATCTTCATAAGTAAAATCCGTATTCACAAAACTGGTCGCTTTTTGCGATGAAACAATGCGACGGGTTCGTTTTAGTGAGGGAAGGAACAGCAATTGTTCTGTTTCCTTTGTATTCAGTTCCGTAGACAAAAAAGCGGTTCCAGCGATGTCGGCAGGCGATAAAAAACGTAAAACCTGCTTGGACAGGTCGCCCTGATCTTTTCGATAGAGAACAAAAGTACGTTCACGCCGATTACTGTTTTTATCGATCAGCTCCATCGTTCCCTGAGCCGTAAAGTCATCTCCATTCTCACGGTCACGAACCTTTAACGCCAACTCACGGCCATCGATGCCGAAATCGTTGGATCCCATTGCGGAGGCGATGAGCATCAAGAAGAAAAAAACAGTCGACAAAATCACCAAAAAATACTTCAATCGTGTCTTCATGTACAAAATCCAATCCTTTCCGGCTTGCTAAGCCCTGTCAGTGGCAACCGCTTCAACAGGGAAAACTATAGCATTTTTGCTGCTCGCCAATCAAAATTACACCTGGCAAAAGCAGCTTTTGTTGGTAAGGTCTTTTTATTGAGGAAGAAGACAACCCTACAGACGGGGCAAAACATGAAAAATCTGATCGATAACGAATTTTCCCGCAACATCGGTCTGCTGACCGAAGAGGAACAGGCCCGCCTGCTTAATGCGAAGGTCGCGGTGGCCGGAGCCGGCGGGGTCGGCGGCGTTCACCTGCTGACCCTCGCCCGTCTCGGTGTCGGGAAATTTAACATTGCCGATCTCGACGTTTTCGAGCCGGTCAACATCAGTCGCCAGTTCGGCGCTTTTCACAGCACCTTCGGTCGCCACAAGGCCGAAGTGCTTGCCGAGATGATCCGCGACATCAACCCCCAGGTAGAGGTCACCCTCTTCCCCCAAGGGGTCTCGGCCGACAACGTCGACGCCTTTCTGGAGGGGGTCGAGGTCTTTATCGACGGCATCGAATTTTTTGAAATCGACATCCGCCGCCTGGTTTTCCACCAGGCTCGCAGCAAGAACATCTATGCCCTGACCGCCGCCCCTTTGGGATTCGGCGCGACCTTGCAGGTCTTCGCGCCGCAGGGAATGAGTTTCGACGACTACTTCGGCATCAACGATCAAATGGATGAACTGGAAAAGCTGGCGGCTTTTGCCGCGGGGCTGGCCCCCCGCCCCTATCATCTGCGTTATCTGGACAGGCGGAAGGTGAATGTGAAGGAGCGCAAGGGACCGGCGGTGGCGCCGGCCTGCACTCTGGCCGCGTCGCTGGTGGCGACGGAGGTGGTGAAAATCCTGACCGGAAAGGGGACCAGCAAACCGGTTCCCCATTATCTTCAGATCGATATGCTGCGGGGAAAGATGCACCAAGGGTACGTCTGGGGGGGCGGTAAAAATCCGCTGCAGCGCCTTGTTCGGCACTTCGTCCTCAAGGCCATGCGCCAGACCTCGTCATGAGTCGTCAGGCCACGGCCTCCAGCGGCGTTTCAGGCCGGCAGGTATAGAAGATCACCGGATTGCGGTTGACGATATCCCGCACCGCGCCCAAGTAGGGAGCGCGCAGGCCGTGATACTCCCGCTCCGGACCGATCTGGGAAAAAAGCACCTTGCGCCGGGCCAGCAGAATCGGCAACCCCCGCGCCATAACCGCGTAGAGATGGGAAATCCCCCGCTCCAGGCTTTCCTCGGCCAGACAGCGCAAGAGTCCGTTGACCACCTCGCCCGCCTCCGAGTCGGAGCGCAGGCGCGCCTGCTGCAATTCACGGCAATAGCATTTGGAAAGTGCCAAGCGGGAAACCTCACCCAACTGGCACGGCTGCAGGTGGGAAAGATCCTTTTCGAAAGAAAAGGCCCTTTCGATTGGAAAGCTGCGTTCAGAATGGAGAATGAGCCGGACCGTTCCCACCACCTTGCAGGTGTTTTTCAACAAGGCGGCGAAATGGACGGCAGAGTCGTCGTATTCGTCCCGCTCCAGTCCGTCGGGGTGGTCCTCGGGGTTTTCAAATCCGCGCTCTTCGCAATAAACCTTGTAGCGCAGGGCAAGTACATCGTGAAACAACGGGTCGTCTTGTTCAATTTTTTGGAAATCAAAGAGGCTCAAAGGCTTTCCTTCGGTCGCGGTTGAGTGTCAAGAGCACCCCCTCCCGTTGGCGGTTCATAACAGCGAAAAACCGGTGATGGCTGAATCTTACACACCTGCAAATCCCGCTCCAACTAAATAAATCGAACCATTACAACAAATTGTAAAAAACTTCGCGCCGCTGTGCATCAGAAGCCGGGAAAACCGTCGGCCATAACCGACAAAAGTCCCGACAAAACCCATGATTTTACGTAAAGTCAACAACTTAGCTTGTCGCCAAAAAGCAACGACAGGGTGGTTAATCCACCAGAGCCGCCTCTAGAGCTTCCACCACCCGGGGATCGTACAGGGAACCCGCTCCCGCCTCCAGCTCGCGTAGCGCCTCTACCGAACCGAGCGCGGCGCGATAAGGCCGGTCCTCGGTCATGGCGCAGTAGGCGTCGACCACCGCCAAGGCGCGCGCCATGAGCGGGATTTCGTCTCCGGCGAGTCCGTCGGGGTAACCCCGACCGTCGTAGCGCTCATGGTGATGGAGGACCGCCTTGGCAACCACCTGGGAAAATTCGATGGATTCAAGGATATCCAGCGTGGCTTGGGGATGATTGCGCACCACCAAAGCTTCGACCGGAGTCAGGGGACGCTTGCGCGTTACTAGGCGTTCGTCCTGGCTGATCAGCCCGAGATCGTAAACCAGGGCGACATACGGAGCCAAAGTCTTCTCCCGAGGGGAGGCCCCGATTTGTTCCAGAACCCTGACCAGCAAATCCGCGTAACGGGAATTTTTTTTTCGATAACGCTGTTCGGCAGTGAGCAGGGCATCAAGACCGGCGACCAGATCCCGCAGCTGCCCCTCATGATCGCAACTGTAGGCGGTTTTTTCAAGCAGTTGTGTAAGCCGCTCGCAGATCGGCGCGGCCAGAGCGAGATCCTGCTCGGAAAAGGGTTCACCGTTCTTCTTGTTGTTCAGGTTGAGCACGCCGACCGCTTGCCCTTGATGAAGCAGGGGGAGGGAAAGCAGGGAATGGGAGCGGTATTGCCCTTGCAGGTTCTTGCGGGCGAAACGGGAATCGGTCTCGATGTCCTTGACCAGCACCGGACGCCCCTCCTGCGCCACCCAGCCAGCGATGCGATCACCTGGGCGGATGCGGGTTTGCCGCACGATCCAGTCGTCAAGACCGAGGGCGCTGCGAATGGTCAGCTCGCCGGTCAGCTCATCACTGAGCATGAGCGAGCAGGTATCGACGCCAAGGACTTCCGCGACGAAACCGAGGGCCCGGTCCATGACCATAGCCAAGGCCGTATCGCGCCGTATGGCCTGGGCGCGGGGGATATGCAGGCTGATCCGGAAACCCTCCTCGCTGTTGCCGATACCGAGACGCCAGCCGTGGTTCTCGGCCACCTTCATGGCCAAGTAAAACTTGACCGATTCCTCGGGACGATCGGAGCGGTAGATGTTCTTCACGGCCAGCAAGCCGTCCTGAACCGATTCGGGAACCTCCTCTGAAGCCTGCAACAGAACGGCGACCGCCTCCTGTTCGCGAACGGAAATGCGCAGCCGCGCGGACGGGGAGAGGTAAGCGGACAGGCCGTCGAGCAGATGCACAAACATCTGGCCCACGAGAATCTTGTCGCCCACGACCTCTTCGAGATTGCGCGGGATATCGAGTTCGACCGCCAACTGCCGGTAGCGGGCGGCCTTCTGCTCGGGAGTCACCCGCAGCGCTTCGCGCAGAATGCCGTCGAGAGACAGAAAGGTCTTGCGCAGCATGCGGCTCTCATCTTCAATCCGCAAAAAGTCAAGCTGCCGGTTGACCATGCCGAGCAACCGCTCCGTCTCCGTAGCGACAATATCGAGAAACTCTTCGCGACGGGCCACATCATCGACACGCTCGTCACGGAGCAGATGAAGGCTCCCTTGGATCGCGTTCAAGGGCGTACGCAATTCATGGGAAAGACGGGTGAGAAACTCGGTCTTGGCCAGATCCTGGGCGCTCAGGCGACGGTTCGCCTCTTCGATATCGGCGGCGCGCTCCTGAAAGTTCCGCGCCAAGATCAGCTTTTCCATAGCCAGCGCAGCCAGAGAGGCAATGGCTCCCACCAGGTCGAGATCGTCGGAATCGAAGGGGGGCGTCAACCGATCATAAAAGTTCAGCACCCCCAGAACGCGGTTTTTGCCGATGATCGGCGCAGAAATGAAGGAACGAACGGAAAGCGGCTCGCGGCACCCTTCGGAAAAACGCTTGTCGGCAAGAACATCGGCACAGAGCAAAGACGTACTCTGCGCGGCGACCCTTCCCGCCACCCCTTGGGCGATACGCCCACGCCAGGCGCGGGCGCTTTCCCGGTCGAGCCCCACCGAAGCGACGATGAAAAGCTCCTGGTGGTCGTCCAGAAGCATCAGGGATCCCCGTGGCGCTTCCAGAAAATCCGCGGTCAGCTCGACAAGCAGGCGCGTTACCGTCGCCGATTCGTCGCCGGCTCCGACGGCTTCGGCCACACGCCCAACAAGAGCCAGTTTTTCACGGCACTTCCGTTCGCCCATGGAAAACCTCAAACCCCTCCCAAGATGGCAACGCGACGTCGAACCCCTGAAATATTAACGATTTTCAATTCCCGTGCCATATAAAATTCATATATATTACAGCCACTTGGATTCTGAGCAAAATCCAGTGGCAGCACTAGCTGTAAAGAATTCCGACACACCTGTCGAAATGCGTCACAACCCCAAGGAAAACCTTGGACGTTTTCGACAAATCCATCCTGTTGACGTATAAAGAACGTATGATGACAACCGGGTGAAAAAGGAGATAGAGACATGCGTTCGGAAGGTTGGATTCGGATTCTGCCGTTCGCCCTGTTCATGGGCTTCATCGGCGTGGAGGAGGGCCTGCGTTTTCTGGCGCAGCGTGAAATGCTGCCCGGGAATGAAGGGGAATGGCTCTATCTTTATCCCGCCAAAGCCGCCCTGGTGGGACTCTGCTTGGTCCTATTGTGCCGCCGCTATAAGGAAATCCGTGCGGCGGATCTGGCAGACTGGCGTCATACGACCCTGAGCTTGCTCGCGGGGATGTTGATCTTTATCCTCTGGATCCACATGGACTGGGGCTTTGCTACCCTTGGCGAGCCCCAGGGTTTCGATCCCGGACGGATTCCCGAAGGCACGGCCCGCTCAACGATGATCGCCGCCCGCCTGGCGGGGGCAGTGCTGGTCGTGCCGGTGATGGAAGAGCTTTTCTGGCGCTCCTTCCTCTTGCGCTACCTCATCGAACCGGACTTCATCAAGGTCGCGATTGGTCGTTTCACCTGGTTTTCCTTCCTGGCGACGACTGTCCTCTTCGGCTTGGAGCATAACCACTATCTGGCCGGGATGATGGCCGGCGCCTTTTTCAATCTTCTTTTATACCGCACGGGCAGCATCGCCCAGTGCATCCTCGCCCACGCCGTGGCCAACCTCGCTCTGGGGATCTATGTTCTGCAGACCGGGAACTGGCGGTTCTGGTAATGCAGAAGTGCTGAGTAAAGGCTGCCCGGCGGGTGGTTCTTTCTCCCTGTTTCTGCCCGATTTTTATGAAGCCGGGCGATTTACGAATCGCCCGGCTTCTCTTCATTTTTGCCCGCTCCGAATTTGCGCAGGGCTTCGGCCATTTGCCGCAGGCGCTGATCGACCCGGGCATTCACCGAACCTTCCGGCCAGGTCCCATCCGCCTGGCGCTCGCCGGCAGGCACCCCAGTGAGGATCTCGATCCCCTCGTCAATGGTGGTTACCGCCCAGATGTGAAAACGTCCCGCGCGCACGGCCTCAACCACCTCGGGCTTGAGCATGAGGTTTTTCACGTTCTGCACGGGAATCATCACCCCCTGTTCGCCATTGAGGCCGAAAGCCTTGCACACCGCATAGAAACCCTCAATCTTCTCGTTGACCCCGCCGATGGGTTGAATCTGGCCGCGTTGGTTGACGGAACCGGTCACGGCGACCCCCTGACGGATCGGCAGTCCGGAGAGCGAGGAGAGCAATCCGTAGAGTTCGGTGGAGGAAGCGCTGTCGCCGTCCACCCCACTGTAGGACTGCTCGAAGCAGATGGAGGCGGCCACTGCCAGGGGTTTGTCTTGAGCAAAGCGTTCGCCGAAGAAACCGCTGAGGATCAGTACCCCCTTGTCATGGCTCGGCCCGGAAAGTTTCACCTCCCGCTCGATGTTGATCATCCCCCCCTTGCCCAGAAAGGTGCGTACCGTTACCCTTGAGGGTTTGCCGAACGCATAATCCCCAAGCATGTAGACGGAGAGGCCGTTTACCTGACCGACCACCGCGCCTTGGGTATCGACCAGCAGAGTGCCGTCCTCAATAAACTCCTGAATCCGCTCCTCGACCTTGTTGGAACGATAGATGCGCGCCTCGATGGCGAGATTCACCTGTTCGGCACCGACCCGTTCGCGCCCGTGACGTTCGGCATAATGAGACGCCTCGCGGATCAGATCGGCAATGTCGAGAAAACGGGAAGAAAGCCGCCCCTGATCCTCGATCAGACGCGCCGAATATTCCACCAGCCGGGCGACGCCGTCGGGCTCGAAGTGACGCAGATTCTCCTCCCGGCACTTGGAGCCGACAAAGAGAGCGTACTGCTGAACGTTCTCCCAGGTATTCTTCATCATCCGGTCAAAATCAGCCTTGACCTTAAAATACTTACGGAAATCCTGGTCGTAGTGATAGAGAAGATAATAGAGTTGAGGAACGCCGATGAGGATGATCTTGCAGTCGAGGGGGACCGGTTTCGGCTTAAGGGAAACGGTGGCGATGAGCCGGAACTGCTCGGCCATGTCCTCGATGCGAATCTCCCGCTTGCGGATGCTGCGCTTCAAGGCCTCGTAGGTGAAGAGGTTGATCAGCACCTCGCGGCAGTCAAGAATCAGATAGCCGCCGTTGGCCCGATGCAGCGCCCCGGGCTTGATCATCGTAAAGTTGGTGATGGCGTTTCCCATCTGGATGACGTGTTCGATGCGGCCGAAGACGTTGAAGTAGGTGGGATTGGCCTCGTAGATGACCGGCGCCCCAGTCAGTTCGCTGTTGTCGATAAAGAGATTGACCCGGTAGCGGTCAAAAGACGGCTCCTGGCTGAGTTGCTTGAGGCCGGGGATGGCCAGGGTCGGCCCTTCCGATGGACGGAACTCGTCGATCCGGTCGAGCAGGTCTTTCTTGCAGTCGGCGAAATGCTCCAGCACCTGGGTATGCTCGCCGTAGCGCGCCTCCAGATCCTCGAAGAGATGGCCGATCGCGTAGAGCAGCAACTCCTTCTCCATCTTGGTCGTCTCCGCACGCATCTCCTTTTCTTGGTCGCGCACCTGGCGCATGACTTCCGTCAGACGTTCCTGCAGTTCACTGCCGTTGCGGTCGAGCATCTCCCGTTCTTCGTCGGAAAGTTCCTCGAATTCCTGCTGCGACAGGGGCTGCCCCCCCTTGGTCGGCACCAGCACCAGGCCGCTGACTGAACGCTGCAGAACGAAGCGATTGCGGTTGGCCTCGGCCTCCAGACGCTCAAAAAGCTGCCGATTTTTTTCCTGATAGGCGGCGGCGATCTGCCCCTTCTGTTGCTCGTACTCCTTGCTTTCGAAGACCTTGGGGATCTCCTCGGCCAGGCGGATGACCAACGCCTCCATCTCCTTCTGCAACTCCTTGCCCTTGCCGGGAGGCAAGCGCAGACAGACGGCGCGGCCGGTCTCCTTGAAATCGTTGAGATAGCACCAGTCGTCCGGGACATTCTCGCCGGCGGCGCGACGATTGAGAAGTTTGCGGATGGTGGAAGAGCGGCCGGAACCCGGCTCGCCGAGTACAAAGAGGTTGAACCCGCCGTCGCGAATCCCCAGACCGAACTCGATGGCGGTTACCGCCCGATCCTGGCCGATGGTCCCTTCGAGGGGGGAGAGATCGGCGGTCGAGGCGAATTCGAACTGGGCCGGATCGCATTGCCAGGACAGGGCTTCGGGTGCTAATGTTTTCTGGATCATCATCATCCCCTCTGCAAGAAATTACTCAACAGGATTCACGGTCGCCACTTGTTTCCAAGGTAATGGGCGCTTCCAGGTAGATCTTCAGGGTACCGAGAAACTCGGCGGCATCTGCGCCGTCGAGAATGCGGTGATCAGCGGAAAGGGTCAGGCGCAGCATCGGGGCGATACCCGGTTCGCCGTCGTCATCCACCACCACTTCGCCGCGGATTGTCCCCACCGCCAGCACCGCCGCCTGGGGCGGGGTAATGATCGCGCTGAAGGACTCGACCCCGAGCATCCCCATATTCGAGACGGTAAAGGTACCACCGGCCGTTTCCTTGCGCTCCAGCCGACCTTCGTGGGCCTTGGCAGCCAGCTCCGCGGCCCGACGGCTGAGTTCTCGCAGGCCGAGCCCGCCGCAGTCGGCGAGCACTGGATAGTAGAGCCCGCATTCGGTGGCCACCGCCATCGCCAGATTGATGGCCGACTGCTCCACGGCCTCGCCGTCGAGCCAGAGGCTATTGACCCAGGGATGCTCACGCAGAGAACGAACCACGGCAGCAAGAATGAAATCGTTGATGGTGACGCCAAGGCTTTTGCGCAGGCCGATGACGTCGGTCATGTCCACCGCCACGGTCACGAAAAAATGCGGGACACTGCGCCAACTCTCCTGCATCTTACGGGCGATAAGACGCCGCACCTTGAGCGATTTACCCGGAGCGGGCGGGGGTGGCCCCGCATGCGTCGCCGGGGCACGATCCAGCACCGCCAGCAGAGTACCGACCGGAACCATCTGCCCCTCGGCGATGCGTAATACCACCACCTCACCGGGCTCGGGCGCGGACAACGTCAGATTTCTCCCAGCGGCGGAGAAATCGGCCAGGGGCGTGCCCTGCTCCACCCGGCTTCCCTCCCGGACATGCCAGCGCACCAAGGTGGCTTCCTGCATCGCTTCAACAAGAGGGGTGAGCATGATCGGAGAAAGCATGAAACTCTCATGTCGGCAGAAGGGACGAAACAGGTGGTCAAACCGGTTTCCGGGAGCGGGAAAGCGAATCTTTCCGCCCTCGGGAATGCAGCTGAACTCTAGCAATTCCCGAATGGAATAGCAAGGCACGGGACACTGACGGCGCAGATATGAAAAAGCGCCGGAAACCCTGTTGGCTTCCGGCGCTGGAAGAGGCGCGGCTGGTCAGTGATTCAATCAGCCAAGAAAATGCTGGTTGTTCCGGGCACGGTTGGCGACGATGGTGGGATCGAGCAACTCTCCGCAGGAGCAGCATTTCCAGGCGTCGAAGGAACGAACGAAATCATAATATTTCTCGGCGTACATTCTGGCTCGGCACTTAGGACATTTCATGGCTCTCTCCTTGGATGGAATTCAACCGGAGGAAGTCCCCCGGTATCACTCATAAGCATTTACACAAGGCATGCCAGAATTTCCAAAAGCGCCCGAACGGTTTTTCCATCTCAAGATTTTTCTATTATTTATTAGATGTTTATCTTTCATTCAAAATATTTATGCCAGCGTTCCAGCGACTTTGGACCGATCCCAGGAACCCGATCCAGAGCCGTGAAATCGGAAAAGTCGCCATTTTTTTGACGGTCCATTTCGATGCGCTCCGCTAGCCGCGGGCCAATCCCGGGCAACGCCTGCCAGTCTTCTCCGCTCATCCGCTTCGGGTGCAGCGGGATGCCGAGAACCATGCGCTGCTCAGCGGGCATCCAGCGCCTCAGCAGAACCGGCTTTCCCGCTTCGCTGCGGCCCAGAGAAAGACATTCCCCAGAGCGCGGCGGATGGCGACTAAGCTCCAGTTTCAGCCATTCCGGCACCCCTGAACCATCCGTCAATGCAATGACGCCCGTCCAAGCAGAAGCGTCAGATAATTGATGGAGACCCGGTCGCGCAAAACCCTGGCCGAGCCAAACCGACAGAACCGCAGGGTTTGAACGCACAACGGCCGGCGGTTCTTCGTCGATGAAGAGCCGCCGGCCGCCGAAAAAACCGAGACATAGAACGAGAATCCCCACCAGCAGGGAGGTTCCCCGGGGCGGGTACACCCTCAGTTATCCTGATCCTTGAGCAGTTTATACTGAAGGGCATCCACCAGTGCGTGATAGGAGGCATCGATGATGTTGTCGCTGACGCCCACCGTCCCCCAGCGGTTATCCTTGTCCCCCGATTCGATGAGAACCCGGGTGAAGGAGGCCGTTCCCTTCCCCGCCGGCAGAACCCGCACCTTGTAGTCGTAGAGACGAATCTCCTTAAGGCGCGGGTAGAAATTCTCCAGAGCCTTGCGCAGGGCGTTGTCCAGGGCGTTGACGGGACCATTCCCCTCGGCGGCGGTATGCTCGATGCGCCCGCCGACCTTGACCTGCACGGTCGCTTCGGACACGGGCTTCTCATCCTCATGGCGCTTGGTATCGATCACCCGGAAGCCGATGACCGAGAAGTAATTACGCAACGTCCCCAAGGCCCGACGCATAAGCAACTCGAAGGAGGCCTCGGCCCCTTCGAACTGGAAGCCCTTATTCTCAAGATCCTTGATATTTTCCAGGATCTCCAGGGTCACAGGATCCTTGCTGTCGAGGTTGATGTTGAACTCCTCGGCCTTGGCCAAAATGTTGGAGCGGCCGGAGAGGTCGGAAACCAGCACCCGGGTGCAGTTGCCGACCAGTTCGGGACGGATGTGCTCGTAGGTCTCGGGATGGCGCTGGATAGCAGAGACATGCACCCCGCCTTTGTGGGCGAAGGCCGAGTTGCCGACGTAGGCCTGGTGCTTGTTCGGCACCATGTTGGCCAGTTCGTAAATGGTACGGGAGAGCTGGCGCAGGGATTTGAGCTGACTTTCATCAACACAGTTTTTGCCCATTTTGAGTTGCAGGGCGGGGATGATGGAGCAGAGGTTGGCATTGCCGCAACGCTCGCCAAAACCGTTGATGGTCCCCTGCACATGGACGATGCCATGGGCCACAGCGATGAGGGAGTTGGCCACCGCGCACTCGCCGTCGTTATGGGTATGGATTCCCAGAGGCGTGGAGACCCTCTCTTTGACCTGCTCGATGATCGCCGGAAGTTCATGGGGCAAGGTGCCGCCGTTGGTATCGCACAACACGATGCAGTCGGCACCGGCCTGCTGGGCGGCCTGCAGGGTCTTCAGGGCATATTCGGGGTTGGCCTTGTAGCCGTCGAAAAAGTGTTCGGCATCGTAGACAACCTCGCCGACATGCTCTTTGAGATAGGCCAGAGAATCGTAGATCAGTTCCAGATTTTCTTCGAGGCTGATGCGCAAGGCCTCGTGGACATGAAAATCCCAAGTTTTGCCGAAAATGGTCACAGTATCCGGCTCGGCCTGGATCAGGGTACGGATGTTATTATCCTTGTCCGGGGTAGTATTGGCCCGACGCGTCGACCCGAAAGCGGCAATCTTCGCCTGGTTCAGACTGACCTTCTTGATGTCCTTGAAGAAGGCGATGTCCTTGGGATTGGAGCCGGGCCAGCCCCCCTCGATATAATGGATCCCTAGATCGTCCAGAAGCTGGGCAATGCGGATCTTGTCCGCCACCAGAAAGGACACTTCCTCGGCCTGCGTGCCGTCCCGCAGAGTCGTATCGTAGAGCTTGATCTGATTCATGCTTCTATCCCCGCTTTCCGCAACCTGACAATGCAGGTAGGGGCGACGCATGCGTCGCCCCTACGACTGAACCCGGTTGACGTGAGAAACTATCTTTACTCTGCCTTGATGTCTTTTTTGGCCAGATCAAAGGCTTCGTGCAGCACCCGCACCGCCAGTTCAGTGTACTTGGAATCAATGACGCAGGAAACCTTGATCTCGCTGGTGGAAATCATCTGGATATTGATCCCCTCCTGGGAGAGGATCTGGAACATCTTGCTGGCTACGCCCGAGTGGGAACGCATACCGACGCCAACGATGGAAACCTTGGCGATGGTTTCGTCGCTGGTGACGGAAGCGGCACCCGTCTCCTTGGCGGTCTCCTCGACGATCTTCAAAGCCTTCTTGAAATCGGTTTTGGGCACGGTGAAGGTCAGGTCGGTATACCCTTCATGGGAGAGGTTCTGGATGATCATGTCCACGGTGATATTGGCGTGGGACAGGGGAGAGAAGATCTTCGCGGCAATCCCCGGCTTGTCGGGAACCCGCAGCACGGAAATCTTGGCTTCATCCTTGTTGTAGGTAATTCCCGAAACCAGAACGGCTTCCATATCAGCATCCTCCTTCGTGACCAGAGTCCCTGGATTATCGTTAAAACTCGAACGGACGTGGACCACCACGCCGTATTTCTTGGCGAATTCGACGCTGCGGATCTGCAGCACCTTGGAGCCGAGAGAGGCCATCTCCAGCATTTCGTCGTAGGAAACCTTCTCCATTTTGGAAGCTTCCGGAACGATGCGCGGATCGGTCGTATAAACGCCGTCAACGTCGGTGAAGATCTCGCAGACATCGGCCTTGACCGCCGCCGCCACCGCCACCGCCGAGGTATCGGAGCCACCGCGCCCGAGGGTCGTGATGTTGCCGTCCTTGTCGACCCCCTGGAAGCCGGCGACGATGATGATGGTGCCACTCTTGAGATCCTCGCGGATCTTCTTGTCGTCGATCTTTTCGATGCGCGCCTTGGAGAAGACGCTGTCGGTGACGATGGGGATCTGAAAGCCGCAGTAGCTCTTGGCCTTGTAGCCCATCGACTGCAGGCACATGGAAAGGAGCGACATACTCACCTGCTCACCGGTGGCGACGAGCACGTCGTATTCACGCTCGCTGGGGAACTCACACATCTCGTTGGCGAGCGCCACGAGCTTGTTGGTTTCGCCGGCCATGGCCGAAACGATAACCACCACATCGTTGCCTTCGTCATAGGTTTTGGCCACACGACGAGCGACGTTGCGGATCCTGTCGATGGTACCTACGGAAGTCCCGCCGTACTTCTGCACAACCAGGGCCATAATTCCCTCTTCCTCCTTTTGGAAAAACGACTTTAGGGGTCGTATAGGTTAAACGTCGGATGATTTGCGCCGGGCAGCCGCACGCCCCAGCCGATGAACCGCCAGCCCGCAGAGATCCTCGGCGGCCTCCTTGATCATCTCCGGCAGACTGGGATGGGCGCGAATGCCTGCGGCCAGTTCCCGCGCCGACAGCTTGCGGCTCATGGCCAAAGAGGCCTCGGCAATGAGCGTCGAGGCGTCCGCGCCGACGACGGTCACACCGAGAATCCGGCCGCCGTCCTTTTCCGCCAGAATCTTCACCGTGCCTCGGGGCTCTCCCATGCACAAGGCCATGCCCGAGGCGAGATAAACGAAGCGACCGACCTGGAAATCAAGTCCCGCCTCCCGGCACTGCTCCTCGGTGAGACCAACCTGAGCGATCTCCGGATCGGTGAAAACGATGTCCGGCACCACTCGGTAATCGGCCCGAACCTGTCCGCCCAGAGCATTTTCCACGGCGATCTCGGCCTGATAGGAGGCGACATGGGCCAGCTGCCGACCACCGGTCAGATCGCCGATGGCATAGATACCGTCGACGTTCGTGCACATCCCTTCATCGACCACGACGGCGCCGCGATCCAGGCGCACCCCGAGTTCTTCAATCCCGAGTCCTTCGCTGTTGGGACAACGCCCGACGGAAAGAAGGATTTTTTCGACTTGGAGAGTTTCACCGTTGGCAAGACGGACATGGACCCCATCGGAGCGGGATTCAACACCTGAAACGACGGTGTTGAGATGAAGCCTGACCCCGGCCGCCATGAAGAACTTTTCCACTTCGCGCACCGCCTGCCGGTCGCTGCGCGCAAGCAATACGGGAAGCTGTTCTACAAGGCTGACAGAAACACCAAAGGTCGAAAAAATCCCAGCGAATTCGCAACCTATGTAGCCGCCACCGACGATCAGCAGACTCTTGGGAAGATCCTTAATAGCAAGAAATTCAGCGCTGGTCAAAACATTTTTCCCGTCCGGCACGAAGCCTTCGGGGACCAGTGGACGGCCGCCGGTGGCAAGAATGACGGCCCTGGCTCGCAGGTGACCGACCGCGCCCTGACCATGGATTCCAAGTCGGCCCGGGCCTTCGAGAAAACCCCGGCCGGAGTAAAGATCGACACCGTGACCCTTGAGCAGTTGCGCAACACCGCCGACCAACTGAGAAACCACCTGATCCTTGCGCCGCACGGCCGTGGCGAAATCGAAACCGGGTTCAGCAATGCGGATGCCGTGATTTCCGGCCTCGCGCAGGGTGCGCAGGATCCGGGCGGTCGCGTAAAGCGCCTTGGTCGGAATACAGCCCCGGTTGAGGCAGGTTCCCCCCAGCGCCTCGGCCTCCACCAAGCAGACCCGGGCGCCGCGCTGGGCGCCGCGAATGGCGGCGACATAGCCCCCCGGCCCACCGCCGATTACCGCCAGATCGTATTCCTTCATTCTTTCCCCTTCACGGACGACCAGCCTCCGCGCAGCGTCTCCAGCAACCGGCCGTAGGGGTCACGGCCGGCTTCAAGGGTAATCCGGCGGGAATCATCGGAGCCATGCTCCAGATGTACCCGCAGTCCTTCAAGCACCAGTTCCGGAAAGCGGTCCGCCCATTCCACAACCGTCACTCCCGAGCCGTGCAGGTAATCCTCGAAGCCGAGATCGACCAGATCCTCCACCGAAGCCAAACGGTAGAGATCGAAATGATAGAGGGGCAGGCGCCCCGCATAGGGATTCATCAGGGTGTAGGAAGGGCTGGTCACCGGCTCATCCTCCGACACCTCCAGTCCGCGGGCCAGGCCTTGGGTGAAACAGGTCTTGCCGGCCCCCAGTTCGCCATGGAGCAGCACCACCATGGCGGGCTCGAGCAAACGGCCCAGAGCCGCCCCCAATTCCCGGGTTTGCTCCGGCGAGGTCGTGTCCAGGGTCCAGGAAAGCACGGCTCAGGAACGCATGGAACGGATGATATCGAAGCGTGCCACCACCCCGACCAGCCTCTCGCCCTCGACCACAGGAACCAGATGCACCGAACGGTCGACCATCAGCCCGGCGATGTCGGCGACCGGGGTGTCGGGGGCGCAAGTGGTCACCTCGCGGGAACAGATCTCGCCGACCTTGCGGGCGGTGATCTTCTTGACTTCATCCTGAAAGGTCTTTTCGCTTTCCAGATAGAAGACCCAATCGAAAATGGAAACAACCGTGGGGATATGCAGGGGCTTGTCCTGCTCGACCAGATCCGTCTCCGTCACCACCCCTTCCAGATGACCTTCGCTGTCCACCACCGGCAGGGCGTTGACGTTGTGGCGGGCGAACAGGCGGGCCAGTTCATCCACCTCGGTCTCGGCGGTCACGGTATGGACGTCGGTGGTCATGATATCTTTCGCAGTCAGCATGAAATCTCCTCGTTGATGGAATAAAAACCTCGCGAAAACCCGTCCTCGACTTCCCCGGCGGCCAAGGCGGCGCGGGCGGCGGGGATTTCCCGCAGCAGGTCAGAGGCGAAGAGCCCGGAGTTTCCCTGACAGGCGGCGAGACGGTCCCCGGCCAGAGCATGCAGGTAAACCCCGAGGATGGCGGCGGTCTCCGTCGTCAGACCTTGCGCCAAGAGTCCGCCGATGATCCCGGTCAAGGCATCGCCCATGCCGCCGCTGGCCATGCCTGGATTGCCGCCGGCATTGATCCGCACCCGGCCGTCGGGCAAGGCGACAACGGTGCGCGCCCCCTTGAGCACCAGGGTCACCCGGTAATCCAGGGCGAAACGACGGGCTGCGCCGACCCGGTCGGCCTCGATGTCGGCCACGGACGTCCCGGTCAGGCGGGACATCTCGCCGGGATGGGGCGTCAGAACCGCCTGCAGATCGGGGAGTTCCCGAAAGAAGCTGGGATGCGGCCCAAGGGCGTTGAGACCGTCGGCATCGATGACC
Organism: Trichloromonas sp.; assembly: GCF_034006665.1. GTDB lineage: Bacteria > Desulfobacterota > Desulfuromonadia > Desulfuromonadales > Trichloromonadaceae > Trichloromonas. The sequence goes on along the minus strand of NZ_JAVESI010000003.1, from coordinate 135,711 downwards.
ATGGGCAGGGGGCATTCGCGCACCAGCTGCCGCACCAGTTCTGCCGTTTCCGGGAGTTGGCCGAGACCCGGGCCAAGCGCGAGGGCCTCCTTATCCTGCCACAGTTCGCGAAGTTCGTCCCAGGACGCCAGGGCCAAGGCACCCTCGGTCTCGGCCTGAGGCGCGGTCATCACCTCGGTGAGCTTGATCGCCATCGCCGTTTGAACCGATAGCGGACAGCCCAAAGTCACCAGACCGGCGCCCATGCGCAGGCCCGCCTCGGCGGTCAGCGCCGCCGCGCCGGTCTTGCCCCGGGAACCGGCCACCACCAGCAGATGGCCAAAGGTTCCCTTGTGTCCGGTCACCGGACGTGCGGGGAGCAAAGGCGCAGCTTCGACAGCGGTGACGAGACGGAAGTCATCCTCGCAAGCCGCCAGCAGGGGTGCGGGAATGCCGATATCGAGAACCTCCAGGGTTCCAACCCGGGCTCGACCGGGATAGAGGGCCTGCCCCAACTTCGCCGCGGCGAAGGTCAGGGTCAGGTCGGCACGTACCGCCTTGCCAAGCAGGGCTCCCTGGGTAGCCTCAATGCCGGAAGGCATATCGACGGCCACCACCGGCCGCCCGGACTCGTTGATCCAGTCGATAGCCCGCCCGTAGTGGCCACGCACCGGGGCACCAAGGCCCGTGCCGAAAATGGCGTCGACCACCAAGCGAACCGGCCCGAGCTCGCCCAGAATCGTGAGCAGACGATGCTCGTCCGGGACGAATGTCACTTCGCCGCCCATGCGCATCAGGACATCGAGATTGACCGAGGCATCACCGGTGATCGTCTCCGCTTCGGCGAGAACCAGGGTCCGCACCTGCCATCCCCGATTGAGCAAATGCCGGGCGATGACGTACCCGTCGCCGCCGTTGTTCCCCTTCCCCGCAAGGATCAGCACCGGCCCGGGAAAGGTCTCGCCATAATGTCGACAGAGCCGCTCGGCGGCTCCTCGCCCGGCATTTTCCATGAGAACCACGCCGGGGATTCCGATATCTTCGATGGCCTGACGGTCGAGTTCGCGCATTCGCGCGGCGGTCAACAACTTCATAGTGTTTCCTCCAGAATCACTGTGGCGTTGGCGTAATCCCCCTCATGACTGTAGGAAAGATGAATCGCATGGATTCCCCGCTCGGCGAGTATTTCCGCGGCCCGCCCGCTGACAGCCAAGGAGGGTTTGCCCAGATCGTCGCGGACCACCTCCATGTCCTGCCAGCGGATTCCCTCCCGCAGCCCGAGGCCGAGAGCCTTGAGAAAGGCCTCCTTGACCGCGAAACGGGCGGCCAGATGCGGTGCGGGATCGGGCTTCGGCAGGCAGTAGGCCTGTTCGCCCGGGGTGAAAATCCGCTGAATGAGGGCCTGATTGCCCTTTTCGAGAAAGCGGCGAAAACGGGACGCACGGCTCAGGTCGGTGCCGATCCCGGCGATCGCCACGACTACTCTCCCGACCGAATCAGGGCGGCCATCTCGCGCACCGCCCGCTCCAGACCGACCAGAACCGCCCGGGAAATGATACTGTGGCCGATATTGAATTCGTCGATGCCACCGAGCGCCACCACATCCTGCACATTCTGGTAGTTGAGACCATGGCCGGCATTGACCCCCAAGTCAAGCTTGCCGCCGGCACGAACCGCCTCCTGAATCTTGATCAGCTCGGCATAGCGCTGATCGTAGTGGCGGGTTTCGCAATAGGCGCCGGTGTGGATCTCAACGGCATCGCTGCCCAGTCGGTGGGCTTCCTTGATCTGCTCCAGATCCGGATCGACAAAGAGGCTGACAACGATCCCTTCCTGACGCAGCGTTTCGATCGGTTTCTTCAGGAGCCGGCGATGGCGCAGGACATCCAGCCCCCCTTCGGTAGTCAGTTCCTCGCGCTTCTCCGGCACCAGGGTAACGGAATCGGGACGGACCTTGAGGGCGATGTCGACCATCTCCTCGGTCGCCGCCATTTCCAGATTGAGACGGGTCTTGATCGTTTGCCGCAAAAGCAAGAGGTCGCGATCCTGAATATGCCGCCTGTCCTCGCGCAGATGAACGGTGATGCTGTCGGCGCCGGCGAGCTCGGCCAGGGCCGCCGCCGTTACCGGATCGGGTTCACTGGTCCCCCGCGCTTGGCGGACGGTGGCGACATGATCGACATTGACTCCCAGTCGCGCCATGGTTATTTCTGCTTTCAAAAAAGTGCGCAATCGTGCGCACGGTTCTTTTCCTGCCCCGACGTGTCTTGCTGACCACCTTCGTATCTGACAGGCGTTACTTTCCCGACTACGGCAGAGACGGTCTCTGCCGTAGTGCCGCCATTGCTGGACGGACTCGCCACGGGTAGGGCAGTTGCGGGTGCCAGCCGTTTTAGATTGAGCGCCGCGTTGTGGTCACGGTCATGGCAGGTGCCGCATTGTGGGCATGTCCATTGCCGATCCTTGAGCGTCAGCGCATCGTTCTTCCAGTCGCAGATGGAGCACAGGCGGCTGCTCGGATACCAGCGACCAGCAATCACCAATCGGGTGCCGTAGCGCTGGGCCTTGTATTCCATCTGCGAGCGGAACATGCCAAAGCCCACGTCGCTGATGGCGCGGGCGAGTTTGTCGTTCGCCAACATGCCTTTGACGTGCAAATCCTCAATCACCACCGCTTGGTTTTCGCGGCAAAGTCGGGTCGTGAGCTTGAGGGTGAAATCCGCTCGGATATTGGCAATGCGGGCGTGCAGCCTTGCCAAGGTCGCGGCGGACTTTCTGTGGTTATTGGATATGGGTAGTCTCGTGCCTTTGGGCAAACGGGCGTTGGGTGAAAAGCCTGCGGTTATTTTGGCCGCCTCGATCTTTCGGCTCATGCTTCGGCTACGGATTTTCAGCCTGCGTAACGCCGCTTTGAGCGGCTTGGGCGCTTCGATGGCTTCGCCATTGGAGAGCGTGGCGGCCGCCTTGATGCCAAGATCGACGCCGGTCACGCCATTCGCTGCCCTTGTCCGGTAAAACTGCGCATCGGGAACTTCAACCTGAATCGCTACAAACCAGCGCTGCGCGCGGCGGGAAACCGTCGCGCCGATGACCTTCCCATCGAAACGCAACGCCTCGGTCATGGCGACTTCGCCAATTTTTGGCAGGCGAATCCGCATACCGTCCATGCTGAATTTGTCGTTTGCCACATAGAAACTGTCGCGGCAGCACCCCTTTTTCTTGAATTGAGGGTCGTGCGCCGGCTTCCCAGCCTTGATCTCAGCGAAGAATCGGCTCCAGGCTTTTGCCAGATGGGCGAAGGGTTGAGCGTGGGCATCACGATGAATCGTCTTGAGCCACGGCTGCCCGTTCTCGTCGAGCCATTGCGGATCGCTGTCCTTGATCACGTTGAACTGTTTTTTCAGCGCCATCGCGTTAGGCTTTTGTCCCGCCGCGTACTGCCGGTTCCACTCAGCAAGCGCCCAATTCCAGACGCGGCGTACCGTGCCACAGGCACGATTGAAGTAGTCGGCCTGTTCCGGGGTCGGGAAAAGCGCGATTTTGTGGGACAGTTGCATCGTTTCAATCCCCTTCAGCCGGGTACATCAAGCCCCGCATCCTTCTTCAGTGCCTCGTCCAGTTTTTTTCGGTAATTTCGCAACCCGTACAGCCGTGACGAAAAGTAATGTACAATGGTCATCAGGTCTTGCACCATTTCCTGCACCGGCGACAGACGCTCCTGATTGAGCACCAGCAGTTCACAGCCATTGACCTTGGCAAAATGCTCGAACCACTCAAAGCCGAACCGCGTAAGCCGGTCACGATGGGCGAGTATCAGCATCTTGACTTCCCTTCGCCCGATTTCGTCCATCAGCATCAGAAACCGCTTGCGCTTGAAATTCAGGCCGCTGCCGACTTCTTCGATAAATTCGACGTTCGCCAGCCCTTTTGCCACAACGAACTCTTCCAGAACCTTGCGCTGATTGGCGAGATCGGGTTTCTGGGCAGCGCTGGACACGCGGCAGTAGGCAACCAGCCGCGTTGGCTCAGATACCGCATTGCGCAAGCCAATGAACTCGCGGATTTGTGCTTCGGTATACAAGCGCCGGTTGCTGTCCGTTCGCGCCACCGGTATCAACCGTCCCTCACGCTCCCAGCGTTGCAGCGTCTTGACCGATACGCCCAGCAGCTTCGCTGCCTTGCCTGTGCTTATAGTGTTTTCCATAGACATAATTATACACTAAGGCGCACTATTGGCAAGACTAGAGTATAGCTCCTCCCTGTTGCCGCCCAGGTGGCACTCGATGGCAGCGCCGATCTCTTGGGCCATTTCGGTGATCTGATACTTGTCCTGCCCTTCGAGCATGATCCGCAACAGCGGCTCAGTTCCGGAATAGCGGATCAATACCCGCCCCTTGCCCGCCAATTTTTCCTCGACGGCATCAATGACTCTTTGCACCTCGGGAATCTGGCTGATGTCCCGCCGTTCCTTGACCCGAACATTGAGCAGCACCTGGGGCAGGGAGATCATCACCCCAGCCAGTTCCGAGAGACGCTTGCCGCTGCGCTGCATGATCGCCAGCACCTGCAGTGCGGAAAGCATGCCGTCGCCGGTGGTGTTGTGATCGAGAAAGATCATGTGCCCCGATTGCTCGCCGCCAAGGTTATAGCCGTGTCGCACCATCTCCTCCACCACGTAGCGATCACCGACGGCGGTCTTCACCACCTGGCCGCCGGCCTTTTTCAGGGCGATATCGAGCCCCATGTTGCTCATCACCGTCGCCACCAGGGTCTTCTTCGCCAACTGCCCCTTGGCCAGCATATCCGTGGCGCAGATCGCCATGATGTGGTCGCCGTCGACCTCGTTGCCGAATTCGTCGACGAAAATGACCCGGTCGGCATCGCCATCGAGCGCCATGCCGAGATGGGCGCGATTTTCCACCACCGCGTCGGCGATGACCTGGGGATGCAGGGAACCGCAGCCGTCGTTGATGTTGGTGCCGTTGGGGGAGATCCCCAGGGGGATGACTTCGGCGCCGAGTTCCTCGAGAACCGCCGGCGCCACCTTGTAGGCCGCACCATTGGCGCAGTCGAGAACGATGCGCAGGCCCTTGAGATCGAGATCCTTGGGAAAAGACGCCTTGAGAAAGACGACGTAACGCCCCTTGGCGTCGTCCATGCGGAAAGCCTTGCCAACCTCCGAGGCGACTGGCCGCAGGGAGTCGATCTTCTTCGAATAGATCAGATCCTCGATCTTCAGTTCAGTCTCGTCGGGCAGCTTGAAACCGGTGTGGTCGAAAAACTTGATGCCGTTGTCCTGATAGGGGTTGTGGGAGGCGGAGATCACCACCCCGGCATCGGCGCGCATGGACGAGGTGATGAAGGCGATCCCCGGGGTCGGCAACGGCCCCACCAGGAGCACATCCACCCCCATGGAGCAGATCCCCGCCACTAGGGCGTTCTCGATCATGTAACCAGACAGTCGGGTATCCTTGCCGATGACGATGCGATGCCTGCGGTCGGCGGTCTTATCCTTGAAGATATAGGCGGCAGCGCGGCCCAGCTGCATGACGATCTCAGTAGTCATGGGATGAATGTTGGCGACCCCGCGCACGCCGTCCGTGCCGAATAGTTTCTTGGTCATTCCTTCGCTTCTCCTCTCGGTTCACCCTCATCCATATCAGGTTCGGGGGGAGCCGGTTCCGGCAATTTAACAATGGTCACAAGCACTTCGACGGTGCGATCTTCCTTGAGATAGGTGTAGCGACCGCGATAGTCGATGGGGACAATCAGACTAAAGCTGTCTTGCAGCCCTTCGATCTCCACCGGATCGGTCTCCACTTGGGCGACATTCTTGAGTTCCCCTTCCGCCCCCTCCACCAGCACCTCGGCCGGAGTCAGCCGAATCTCGCTCAGTTCGTATCCGGGGGTGGGGGTGCCGCTGACGACGATCTTGACCGGAACCTTTTTGCTCTTGATCCGTTCCAGCTTGACATCAACAAAGGAGGGGGACAGACGGGTGATTTTCAGGGCACCGGGAAGATTGAAGAGTTCCTCTAGGCGTTTAAAGGAGGTCAATCCCGGCTGCAGTCCCTTCAGGTCGACGGCAATCCCCAGATCCTTGGGATCGATGTTCACCAAAAGCGTCCGCGGACCGCTGATGCGGACATCGACCTGGCTGGGAATTTCGTTGGCCACCATCAGATCGGCCGGAAGGTTCTTGATGGCCAGTGGGATCGCATAGGAAAGCTCCTGCTTCTGCTCGCCCATGACAAAAAACCACAGGATCAAGGCAAAGGCCAGAGACAGCAGTTTAAGAAAGAGATTTTCGGTCAGTCTCCTGAACATGGTCTACCGCTTTTTCTTGGGCTTGCCGTCGCGAGGTTCGAAAAGCCTGGTGAGAACTCGCTTCAGGGAGGTGGAATCGAGATCGCGGGTGATCCGTCCGCCGACCACGACGGAAATTTTGCCCGTCTCCTCCGAAACGACAATGGCCACGGCATCGACCAGTTCGGTCAGGCCGATGGCGGCACGATGGCGGGTACCCAGGGTCTTACTGATGTCGGGGTTCTGGGAGATGGGCAAGAAACAGCCCGCGCGCTTGATGCGCCCCTGTTGGAAAACCAGGGCACCGTCATGAATGGGGGAGTAGGGAAGAAAGATCGAGGTGATGAGATCGCTGGAAACCTTGGCATCGATCTCGATGCCGACTTCGAGGAAATCTTTGAGACCCGTTTCCCGCTCGATGACGATCAGCGCGCCGATACGCTTGCTGGCCATATTGACGCAAGCCTTGACCAACTCATCCATGACCTCAGTCTCTTCCTTGTAGGAGAGATCGGCGAAAAAGGGGTTGCGGCCGACGTGAATCAACGCCCGGCGGATGTCGTTCTGAAAGAGGACGACGATGACCAGAATGATTGAGGAGAGGAAGTTGTCGAGAATCCAGTGCAGAGTGTAGAGGCCGCTGACTTGAGAGGAGACATAGACCCCGAGAATGACGGCCAAGCCGAGAAGCATCTGCACGGCGCGGGTGCCCTTGATGAGCAGCATGATCCGGTAGATGACAAACGCGACCAAGCCGATATCGAGCACGTCGAGCAGCCACCGGAAATTTTTCAGCCCATCGAACAACACCGCCATGTGCACCAATCCCATCAAAGGGTTTCCGTCGCGACCCCTCCGCCGTGTACCGCCCAGGCCATCAGGGCCGCCTCCCGCGCCGGGGCGACCTCATGCACCCGATGAATCATCGCCCCTTCCCGAACCCCAAGGACCACGGTCGCCAAAGTTCCGTAGAGCCGCCGGGCAGGCTCGGGCTGATCGAGAATCTTGCCGATAAAACTTTTGCGGGAGGTGCCCAGCAGGATCGGCCGCCCCAGCGCCCGGAATTCCCCGAGACGGCGCAGTATTTCGAGATTGCCGGAGGCGTTCTTGCCGAAGCCGATCCCCGGGTCGACCGCCAGACGGTCCAAGGGAATCCCCGCCGCCTCCGCCCGCGTTATCCCCACCTGCAGGTATTCGAGGATCTCGCCGGTCAGATCGCGATATGCGGTATCGGCCTGCATGGTCGCGGCGGCACCGCGGGTATGCATGAGGAACAGCCCGGCACCAGCCTGCGCAACGGCTTCGGCCAATGGCGGATCGAAATGAAGCCCGCTGACGTCGTTAATGAAATGGGCACCGGCGGCTAGGGCGGCACGGGCCACGGCGCTTTTGCTGGTATCGACCGAAATCGGGCAGGAAATTTCCCGGCCCAAGGCTTCGACTACCGGCACGACCCGATCAATCTCCTCCTGCGAAGAAACAACCGGAGCGCCGGGTCGGGTGCTCTCCCCCCCGACATCGATCAGATCGACCCCGTCCCGCTCCATCTCCCGTGCCCGCTCCAAGGCGGCGGGCAACGACCGGTAGCGGCCACCATCGGAAAAGGAGTCGGGAGTGACGTTGAGAATTCCCATGATCCGCGGCCGATCCAGTTCCAGCCGCAAACCCCGACCGCACAAAAAGGTCGGCGGATGTTCCAGGCGCTGCAGCAGAACGCCGATCCGGTCCGCTTGCTCGCGCAGGCCAAAAGGCTGCCGGCCGAGACGTTCGACCAGCAGCCTGAGCTGCTTAAGCGACCCGATCAACAAGACATCGGTCGTGGGAAGCGAACAGGCGACACTCCCCCGGGCCACGGCGGCATCGCCGCCCAGAGAAAGCATTTCCTGCTTGAGGATATTCGCGGCGGGACAGGACACATCAACCAACTTGACCAGTCGCCCCACCATCTTGTCCGCCATCCGCGCAACCCCCGCCGGATCGACGCCGATCCGAAGCAGTTCGCGGCGGGCTCCGGCCTCATCCGTCACCTGCAGGAGGCGCGGCAAAGCGGCCATCAGGCTACCGTTTCGGGAACGACTCTCTCCCCCGATGTCCCGAAGACCAGGGCACGGATCTCCGCACCATCGAGGTTTTCCTTCTCCAGAAGCGCCTCGGCCACGGCAATCAGAGAGGTCTTCTGTTCCTCCAGGATCCGGTGGGTCCGTTCGTAATTTTCCTTGACGATCCGCTTGATCTCCTCGTCGATCTCAATGGCGGTGGCCTCACTGTAGTTCTTCACATGGCCCATGTCGCGACCGAGGAAGACCTCCCCCTCCTTCTCGCCGAACGCCAGGGGTCCGAGCTTCTCGCTCATCCCCCACTCACAGACCATCTTGCGGGCGATGGCGGTGGCCCGCTCGATGTCGTTGCTGGCGCCGCTGGTGATGCTTGAAAAGATGATCTCCTCGGCAACGCGACCACCGAGCAAGGTGCAGATGCGGGTATGCAAGCCGTCCCGGGTTTCGTTGTATTTTTCCTCTGCGGGCAAATACATGGTGACGCCCATGGCGCGGCCCCGGGGAATGATCGAAACCTTATGCACCGGATCGGCACCGGGAATGAAGAGGGCAACCAGGGCATGTCCGGCTTCGTGGTAGGCGGTGACCTTTTTCTCCTCCTCGGTAATGACCATGGAGCGCCGTTCGGCCCCCATCATCACCTTGTCCTTGGCCGCCTCCAGATCTTCCATATTGACTTGGTTCTTGTTGGCACGGGCGGCCAGAAGGGCCGCTTCGTTGATCAGGTTGGCGAGATCGGCGCCGGAAAAGCCGGGTGTGCCTTTGGCCACCACTTCCATATCGACGTCGGCATCCAGGGGAATCTTGCGGGCATGGACGTTGAGAATCTTCAAGCGCCCCTTAACGTCGGGGCGGGGGACCACCACCTGCCGGTCAAAACGACCGGGGCGCAGAAGCGCCGGATCAAGGACATCGGGCCGGTTGGTGGCGGCAATCAGGATGACCCCCTCGTTCGACTCGAAGCCGTCCATCTCTACCAACAACTGGTTGAGAGTCTGTTCCCGCTCGTCATGACCGCCACCGAGGCCGGCGCCACGGTGACGACCGACGGCATCGATCTCGTCGATGAAGATGATGCAAGGGGCATTTTTTTTCCCCTGCACGAAGAGGTCGCGAACACGGCTGGCGCCGACCCCGACAAACATCTCGACGAAATCCGAACCGGAGATGGAGAAAAAGGGGACACCCGCCTCACCGGCGATGGCACGGGCAAGCAAAGTCTTGCCGGTACCGGGAGCGCCGCAGAGCAGTACCCCCTTGGGGATGCGTCCACCCAAGCGGGAGAACTTCTTCGGCTCCTTCAGAAAGGAGACGATCTCCTCCAGTTCGTCCTTGGCCTCGTCAATCCCCGCCACGTCCTTAAAAGTCACCTGGGCCTGGTTTTCGGTGAGCAGTTTGGCCTTGCTCTTGCCGAAACTCATGGCCTTGCCGCCGCCGGACTGCATCTGCCGCATAAAGAAGACCCAGACCGCGATCAGCAGCAGAATCGGCCCCCAGGAAACCATCAACGTAAACCAGAAGCTGCGGTCCTCGGCGGGGCGAGCCTGAATCTCCACCCCCTTTTCCCGCAACTGGGCAATCAGCGCGGGGTCATCCGGGACGAAGGTCTTGAACAGGGTATCGTCCTGATACTTGCCTTCAACATTGGAACCCTGCACCGTGACTTCCCGTACCCGCCCCTCCTCCACGGCCGCGAGAAACGCCGTGTAGGTAATCGGTTTCTGCTCCTGCCCCTTCTGGGTCATCATGTTGAAGAGCAGGATCATAACCAGGGAAATGACCAGCCAGAGTGCAAGATTTTTATAGAATTGATTCACAGTACCCCCTAAGCACCTTGATTTATCGTCAACGAACCCGCGCCAAGCCCTCACAAGCTGAAAATCGCGCGGGTTCTCGAAAACTTATCATACGGTCGGCGTTTTCACAACCCGTTTTCGTCCGCCCTTCCGGGCCGATAAACAAAGCGCAGAACCCGTCCGCATGCCGCTTCGGGGCGGTAGTCTTGACACCGCCGAAACCCTGCGACCCAGAGGATTTCATCCTTCGCCAGCAGCCAGAGGCGCCGCCGGGTTTCCTTTTCGACCTTATGGTCGATGAAGAAGGATTTGAGTTTCTTCCCGCCGGGGGCCCCCGCGGGCCGAAAACGGTCACCCGGTTGAAAGGTCCGCCACCACAACGGGAAATCGATGCGGGTACCGTCAAATTCCGCGGTCCACACGTTCTCCTCCCCGGGACGGTCCGCCACCGACACCCGCAATTCGCCGCCGTCGGCGAAAAAATAACTGCCGGGGGCTGTTATTTCAACAGGTTCGACAACGACGGTCGGCGGCCGTTGCCGGCGCATCCACAATCGATCGTAACGTCGGCCGATCCAGGCTCCGGGGAGATCAAGCTCGCCTTGGGGAGATTCGGCCTCAATCAACCGTTGCAGATCGTGCAGATGGCGTGCGCTTATGCCGCGCAGATCACCACGCAGCAAGGCCAGGGCGCGCCGCAAGACCCGCGGCGACAGGGCCGGATGAAGGGCCAGCAGGACGCCGCGCGACAAATGCAACCCGTCCTTCTGTTCGAGAAAAGCCCGTGCCAAGGCTTCGTCCTCGCGCTCACGCCAGAAGTCCTCTTCCGTGGAAAATCGTGCCGCCAGGCGAAAAAGATGCTCTTCGATCCGGGGATTGAAGTTTTCAAGGAGGGGCAGGAGCTGATGGCGAATGCGATTGCGGGTAAAGCGAAGATCGTGGTTGCTGGCATCCTCGACAAAGGACCAACCGAGGTCCGCCAGAAAAGCCCGAAGTTGGGCACGGGTAAAAGGAAGCAAAGGCCGGATGAAAGGCAGGGAAAAGGCCTGCATGGCACCCAGACCGGAACTTCCGGAACCGCGCAGCAACCGATGCAGCAGGGTTTCCGCCTGATCACCGCGATGATGCCCGAGGGCCACTTTCGCGCAGCCCTGCGCCATCGCCGTCTCCAGAAGGAATTCCCGCCGGGCCCGGCGGGCGGCGGCCTCCAACCCGTCCCCCCAGTACCGGGCAAGCTCGGGAACCGGTCGCGCCCCGAGATACAGCGGGACTTCCAGGGAAGCGCAAAGACGGCGCACAAACTCAGCGTCCACGCCACTTTCCGGGCGGATACAATGATCCAGATGAGCCGCCGCGACATCGATCCCGAGAATTCGGGCATTGCGCTGCAACAGCGCGAGCAGCGCCAGCGAATCGGCCCCGCCGGAGACCGCCGCCAGCACTCGCTCCCCCGGAGCCAGCAAGCAATACCTTTGGATGTTTTCGAGAAAAAGCTTATCCATCGGGAGATCTCGCAAGCCAAATAGACAAGCCCCCCACCAGAATCTCTGGAGGGGGGCTTGAAATGGTGGCGGTGCAGAGATTCGAACTCCGGACACTGCGGATATGAGCCGCATGCTCTAACCAACTGAGCTACACCGCCGCTGAACTTCTTATGCTCAACCCTTTATGAGGTTTGATTTTTTGGTTGCGGGGGAAGGATTTGAACCTTCGACCTTCGGGTTATGAGCCCGACGAGCTACCAGACTGCTCCACCCCGCGTCACAGAAACGGGAATTTACCCGCAACATCGAAACAAGTCAAGCAAAAAAATTCGCCGCCAAGGACCTGCCGAGAGGGGCCGGTCACTCACATTCGACTTACTGTTTTTTGATCATTCCGGAAAGACGTTCTTCGTTTTTCAACCGCTCCACGACTTGGGTAACCGCCTCGTTTCCGGCATACGGCCCGACCATCACCCGTTGCCAGACCCCCTTGTCGCCGAGGTTCGCCTCTTGGACATAGGCCCCATATCCCTTTTTGCCAAGGCGGTCCCGCAGGGCGTTGGCGTCGCCCAGACTCTTGAAGGAGGCAACCTGCACGACAAAAGTACCTTGGACCACCGGCTTGGGCAAGGGAGTTGGGGGCGCCTCGGCTTTCACAGTCGGTGCCGGAGTCGCGACGTCGACCTTTTCCGCCTCCGGTGCCGCGAGGACGGGCGGAAGCGGGCGGTGGGGTTCCGCTTTTGCTGTCGGAGCGTCAGTCTTTACGGTTTTTCCCGGCGGAGGCAGGTTGATGCCGCTACCTAAGGGAGGCGATTCCCCCTTGGGCAGCGCTTCGTAAAAGGTCAAAGTCGGCTTTTCCGGTTCCTCCTCAACAGCAGGCACCACGGTGGGTGCCGCAGGCACTCCGGTCTCGGGGGCCGGTGGGGATTCGGCCAGGGGAGGAGGAACGGGTAAAGGAGGGGTTGCGGACTCAACGGACACCGAAGGCGCTCCGGAAGAACTTCGTCCTACCATGATCCCCAGAAAAAAACTGATCAGGGAAATAACCAATAGCAAGACGACCAGCATAATCGCATGTTTCTTTTCCATGCGCCGCTGACTGCGCGACTGCACCTGCATGACCATTTCCCACCTCCAAAGCCGGGATCTCCGGCAAAACCCTGGCCCACCGCGAAACCGGCCGGTCTAGAAGAAAAATTCCCTACCCTCTGCGCCAAACTTACTTCTGACGCCCCTCCTCCTCTGCCGCCCGGGCTTTTTCCCGCTCTTTACGCAGGAGAATATCCTCGCTGAAATCGGGGCAGTGCAGGGAAGAATCATCGCCGCGAGAAAAGCGCTTGGCGCAATGAGCCCGCCAGGCGCAGAGCGGGCAGAGAGTTCGAACATCCTGGGTCATGGCTGAAAATCTCCCATCTCATAATTTCCGGAACAGACATTCATCCTAGCCTCGGAAATGGGCGACTGTCAAGAAAGGGTCCAGGGAAAACGGGCGGGGAAAATCGGAACGGAAAAAGTCTGCCGGGAAAAGCCTCAATGGCGTGAGGCTTTTCCCCCTTTCGCGGTGGGAGTATCGGCGGGAGGCGTCCTTCCATGGGCACGGAATTGATAGACAAGTTCGTCTTCCTTGACCATGCCTAGATCCTTGCGGGCAATACCTTCCAGGTAGCGAGGATTGGACTTGAGGTTTTCAATCTCCTTGCGCAACGCCTGATTAACCGCTTCAAGCTCCTGGACCTGGCGCAACAGATCTTCTTTCTGCTGTTTGGCGCGCAGAGCGCACAAAATCCCTTTATCGCCCCAGACCGCCACCCCCAAAATCACCAGGACGAGCAAGACGGGCCAGAGGGAAAACCAGTTTTTGCGGGTCATCGAGTCCTTTTCCGACATGGACGCATCCTAAAAACCGGGCCGGCCCCGAAGGGCACGGCCCGAAAAAACATGCCAATGATTTAGATCAGCCCAAAGCCGTCGCAACTACTTTACGGCAACCTGCCCACGAAACTTGGCCAGTGACTTCTCGCCGATCCCCTTGACGTCAACCAGTTGCTCCACCGACTTGAAGGGTCCATTCTTTTCCCGGTAGTCGATGATCCGCTGAGCCGAAACCGGGCCAACCCCCGGGAGAGCTTCCAACTGCTCCAATGTGGCGCTGTTGATGTTGACGGCCTTTTGCGCCGTCGCAGCCTGCGGGACCGCGAAGACCTCTGTCCCAGACAGCGTAAAAGTCAACAACATCCCGATAATAACCAGTCTCCAAAAATTTTTCATCAATTTTTCCCTCGTGCTCGATCAGTTTACGAATTCACGGCAATCCAATAATAACCCCACCCTCCTTTCTCCAAAAAAACACGCGGCCCGGCCGCCGCCAGCGGGACCGCCAAAACCACATAGAAATTAACAAAGAACAATATTTGCGGTCAATAATTAAGTTCTTGGCTATCAAAAAAACCGGCACTCGCCGTTTTTTTTGATTGGAGAAAAGTTCTATTCTTCGCTTGCCTGAGTACTCCCCAAATTACCCCCCATGCGCAGCACATTGCCAAGTCCGCTCAAAGCAAAGACCAGGACATATTCCTGCTCGTCAAGACGATCCCGCAAGGTCAGAAACAGACTCCAGCATTGAGAGCGATACTCCAGATCAAAAACCTTTTCCAGAGTAACCCGATCATGAATATCGTAGCGGTGCTGATAGCCAAAATAAAATGGCGCAAGCAACGCCAGGGAGGCCGTACCCGCGACATACTCCGTTCCCTCAGTAGCATACTCGGTTTCATCACGGGTGTAGCGGTAGTCAACGGAAAGACTGTTTCCCCCCTGATCGCGCAAACCGGACCGCGCATTGAACGCCTCCAAACTGCGACTATGGAAATCATAGCGGCCATCCAGATCGAAAAAGGTATTACGGGTGGGTGACCAGAGCAGTTCAGCGCGCACGTCCGACAGGGGATCAACCTCATTGAGATCCTCTCGATCATGCCGGAACTGCCGGATATCGTACGTTTGCGACAGGCGGAAGTTGAGAAATTCCAGATACTCTACCACCCCGGGCTGGGGTTCGAGGCGAGCGGTGAACCGGTTGGTCAAGGCGTAGGTGACGCGATTGGCGACACCGATCCGGTCCAGCGAGTCAAAATAAGGCAGATGATCCTGAGACTCATTGGGGACATACGAATAGACCACTTCCGGGTCAATACTGTGACGGATTTTCCGGTAGCTGCCCACCCCTCCATGGAAAACACGGGAAAAACTGGTTCCCATCCGCAGCGAAAAGTCATAGACACCCGCATCCTCCGAACCGGGTCCGGAAGCCGATGTTTCGTAGAGACGTTCGCGGTAGCCCAGTTCCGGAACGACTTCAAGCCAGGGAACCGGGGCGAAAAACGCCGAAAGATAGGGACGGACATTCAGACGCTGGCCTTTGATCCTGCTCGTCTCCCAGTCGCCGGTAACGACTTCTTCTTCCCGCCAGAAGTAAGTATAGGTTGAACCGACCCCAAAGAAGAAGGGGCTTTCGCCAAGGCGCCGGCGCAGAACGTCGAAACGGAGTTCCGGCAGGCGTTGCAAGGTCGTATCGTCATCAAATTCCAGATCCTGGGTATAGTCGAGTTCGGCGGCAAAAATATTATTCTCCCAGGCGTGACTCAAATAGACTACTGACTCGGATTGGTCCTTGGTATATTCCTCCGCAATCGTACCGAATTCGTCGAAATAATCGCGATTACTGACATATTCCACATCAGCACTCAACGTCCAGGCGCCGGGGAGAGTACCGTGATGATTCCACTCCAAGGCGTAACGGTCGTCCTCATCAAGGGTGTCGGCCAGATCCGGTTCATCCTTGAGTTTGTCGCGCAGGTATTCGTTACGGATGTTGTTGACGTAATAACCGCGCAGGGTTCCTTCGTTGTCGGCACCGAAGATGTAACGATATTCCAGGCCCTGACCGATACCGAAGTCGGAGAGGTAATCGACGTAGATGGTCGCATCCTGATTGCGGGCGATCACGTGATAATAGGCAAGGGACAATTCGGCGCCGCGCTTGTCCGAGTAGCCGAAGCGAGGCATGAGCATTCCCGACTCCCGCTCGGTCTTGGCGGGGAAGACAATGTAGGGGAGGTAGAAGACCGGCCAGTCGTGCAGATAGAAAAGAACGTTGCTGGCCCGGGCATATTTGCCCAGGGTCACATCGATATGCCGGGCGCCGAATTTCCAGGATGGGACTTCGCCGTCACAGGTCGTAAAGAAGCCTCTTTCCAACTGGTAATCCTGCTCGCCGATCCGCTTCAGTTCGTCGCCGGCCAGGTGGAAGTTATGTTCCTTGATAAAGACCTTGCCACTGCGGATCCGGCCCACTCCCGTCTGCATGTTGTAATCGGCCTGTTCCGCCCACAAAGTTCCCAAAGGATCGGTTAGATAGACATTTCCAGTCGCGTTGGCATCCCCGGTCAGGTCGTTAAAGAGCATCTGATCCGCGTCGAGGGTTACCCCCCCCTTGGTCAGACGCACACTACCACGCGCCGTATACAGGGAAGCTTCCCGATCATAGCTCAACTCATCGGCTTCAAGATTGACCGGGGCGGGGCCACTCAGATCCTGAAGACCCGGTCCCGTTGGGGAGGGAACGACCGGCGACGCGACCTCCACCACGGGAGGAACCGGCGGCGCAACAACCGCGGGGAAAGTTTCGGACGTCAAGGGAGCTTCCGCCGGGGTTGGGGCGGAAGGCCGTGGAGCATCTCCGGATAGTTCCGGCGAAGCTGAGGTACGGGACACCTCCGTTGACTCCGCCGGCGTAGCGGCAAGGGCTGGGACTTCCTCCCGCACGGACTCGGCAACAAATACAGCAGGGGAAGAAACCTTCGCGCCAACCAAGTGGGAGACTCCCGAAGCGGCGAGCAGTTGCCGCCCTTCCGGATCGCCGCCCATGGCCGTCAAGGTCACTTCCAGGCGATTGCGCAATCCGCGTCGCACCCCCTGGCGGGCGACCACGAAATCGCTGGCTTCTCCGGAAGCGGAGGAGAGAGGGACAACCGTGGCCAAAATCTCGAACTCACCGGCGAGTTGGCGGCGTACGTAATCGACGGTAAAGGCCGCCATGTCGACGCTCCGGTAACGGTTCAGCGATTCGTGGAGGTCGGCGACCTGCTGGAATTCCTGCACCACCACCTCTTCACCAAGGCGCCGGGCCAGGTAATCGGCCAAAGCCTGGGCCCGTTCCACAGAAGGAAAAAAACGGGTGGACTGGGGAACGATACCGAAAGTCAGGCGCGCCTGCACCGGAGCCGCCCAGCAAAAGATCATCAAAAGGAAAAAAAGCAGCCCAACTCGCATCACAGCAAAGGATCCTTTACCGAGGAAAACCCACAGGTGGGTCCAGACACCATCATAACAGGGGATCCGCGATCGGCTCGCCTCCGGCCAGATATTCCCGGGCCGCCGCCACCAGAAAGAGGGAGCCGGCCACCAAAATGACTTCACCCGGCCGCCGCTCTGAAAGGGCGGCCTCCAGAGCCGCACCGCAACCGGCAAAGACCCGGGCCGGGCGCCCGGCGTCCCGCCCCAGGCAGGCCAAGGTCTCCGGTGGAACCGCCTCTTCCACCGGCGGCACCGTGCAATAGAGTTCCGCAACAAAGGGCAGCAGCGGAGCAAGGATCGCGGCAGCCTCCTTATCCCCTTTCAACCCGACAACCCAGCGCACCACGCGGGGCATGAGATAACGCAGATAATCGGCGAGGACCGCCGCCCCCCCCTCATTATGGGCGCCATCGAGAAGGATATCGCGCTCCTCGTCCCACCACTCCAGGCGGCCGGGCCAACGCGTCTTGGCTATTCCCGCGCGGACGGTCGCCGGGATCAGGGGAGCACCCTGCTCGGCGAGAAGCTCTGCCGCCGCCAAGGCCAGGGCGAGATTCTCCCGCTGATGGGCGCCAAGGAGACCGGGACGAAGCCCTTCCACCTCCCAACGATGACCGTGCCACGACAAAGGGGCGTCATCCCCCTTGGGGCCGAGGACGCTGCCGACATCGCGAACCGGAGCCTGCTTCTCCCGGGCCAGAGCATGAAGCACCCGATCGACCTGGGGATCCTGACGTCCCAGCACCAGGGGGACGCCAGGTTTGATGATTCCACCCTTTTCGCCGGCGATGGTCGTCAGATCGCCGCCGAGATGGCTGGCGTGATCGCGACAGATCGAAGTGATGACGGTCACTTGGGGAGATTCTACGGCGTTGGTGGCGTCGAGCCGCCCACCCATACCTGTCTCCAGAACCGCGAAATCGACCCCTTCCCGCTGGAAGTGGAGCAGGGCCATGGCGGTGGTGAACTCAAAAAAGGTACTCGGAATATCCCCCGCGACCTTACGCAACTCCGCAGTGTAGGCCGCCACTTGCCCTTCGGTGATGGGCGTACCGTTCACCCGGATGCGTTCGGTGAAGGAATGGAGATGGGGAGAAGTATAAAGCCCGACCCGCAACCCCGTTTCGCGCAGCATGCGGTCGAGAAAGGCACAAACCGAACCCTTGCCGTTGCTGCCGGCGACGTGGATGACACCGTAGGTGCGCTCCGGGTGCCCGAGGCGATCGAGCAGAGCGCGGATGTTGTCCAGCCCCAGCTTGATCCCGAATTTCTGCAGCCCATAGAGGTAGTCGAGGCTCTCCCGATAGGCCACGGATCAACTCTTGGTGAAGATCCGCAGAATCTGGGAGAGCCGCTGCTTCATTTCCTGGCGCCGGACGATCATATCGACCATGCCGTGTTCCAGCAGATATTCGGAGCGCTGGAACCCCTCGGGCAAGGTCTGGCGGATGGTCTGTTCGATAACCCGGGGCCCGGCAAAACCAATGAGTGCCTTGGGCTCAGCCATGTTGATGTCGCCAAGCATGGCGAAACTGGCGGTCACGCCACCGGTGGTCGGATCGGTCAGTACCGAGATAAAGGGAATGCCGGCCTTTTTCAGCTTGGCCAAAGCCGCGCTGGTCTTGGCCATCTGCATGAGCGAGAGGATGCTCTCCTGCATGCGCGCCCCCCCGGAAGAGGAGAAGACGAGGACCGGACAACGTTTTTCCAGCCCCAGCTCAATGACCCGGGTGATCTTCTCCCCGACCACCGACCCCATGCTCCCGCCCATGAAGCCGAAGTCAAAGACAGCAACAGCCACCGGCAAACCTTCGATCGTTCCCTTGCCGCAGATCACCGCATCGCCGCTGCTCTTCTTGACGGCGGCGCGAATGCGGTCCTTGTAGCGCTTGGAATCCTTGAAATCGAGGAAGTCCACCGACTCCATGGCAGCGTCCATCTCGGCAAAGGATCCCTGGTCGATAATCAGACTGATCCGTTCCCGGGCGGAAATGCGGAAGTGGTAGTCGCATTTGGGACAGACGTTGAGGTTGCGCTCGACTTCCTTGGTGTAGATGATCTCGTTGCAGTTCTTGCATTTGATCCAGACCCCTTCGGGCATCTGGACATGTTTCGATTCCACTTCGGCGATGGGCGCCTTGGAGCGCTTGAACCAGGACATATGTCTACCTCTTGATTATTGAGTTTCGGCGTGAACTCGGCGGTCGGTCCGGGAGCGGAGTAAAATACCGTTTCCGCGCGTTCGCCCACGGCGAGGCAGGCGTCGGCCGCACCTTATGCCAGAACGAATTTTCTACATTAATCGAAGCCTTGCTCCATTTCAACCGTTTTCTCGGGCGGCAATTTCCCGAACCCGAGTCAGCAGATCGAGAAACATGGCGGCATTGATCCGCCCGGTCTGCACATTGTAGCGGCTGCTATGGTAACTGGCGACCAGGGTCAGGCCATTGGTCAGGGGATAGGCCGCGCCGTGGCCAAAGGGGTAATCAGCGAGCCGGGCCACCAGCCCCTCTTCCTTGAAAAGACGCAGGCAACTGGTGAAGGCGCCCTGGCCGAGGGCCAGCACCACCTTGAGCCGGGGCAAAGCGCCTAGTTCCGCCGCCAGAAAGGGGCGACACTGGGCAAATTCAGCAGGCAGGGGCTTGTTTTCCGGCGGCGCGCATTTGACTGCGTTACTGATGTAGAGATCGGTCAGGTACAGACCGTCGCCGGCATGGGAAACCTCCGGGCAACTGGCGAAACCGGCCCGGTACAGCAGAGGATACATGAAATCTCCGGCACCGTCGCCGGTGAAGGGTCGGCCGGTGCGGTTGGCACCGTGGGCGCCGGGGGCGAGGCCAACCAGAAACACCCGCGCCTGGGGATCGCCGAAGCCGGGTACCGGACGGTTCCAGTAGTCCTGCCGGGTGCGACCGCCTTTCGCCGGCAGCGTCCGCAGATAGTCAACCAGGCGCGGACAGCGGCGACAATTTGCTACCCGTTCGACAAACGCCTCGTCCATCCTCCCCTCGTCCGGTTCAGGCCGACGGCTGGCCATCGGCCCTGGGCTTACCCCGCCGACGCCGGGGCTTCTTCGCCCTTGCGGCGGCGGGCACCGGCTTGGCGTGGGCCGGAGGGGATTTCTTGCGCGGAGCGGAGCGCTTGTAATCCCAGAAGAAATCATCCTCCTCGGGAAACCGGCTGGGAATTTTGCGCCCGATATATTCCTCGATGTCGGGCAGATGGAAGACCAGATCCTCGTCGGCGAAGCTGATCGCCTTGCCGATCGCCCCGGCCCGAGCGGTACGGCCGATGCGATGGACGTAGTCCTCGGCATCCTGGGGCAGGTCGTAGTTGATGACGTGGCTCACGGCATCGATATGAATCCCCCGGGAGGCGACGTCGGTGGCAACCAGGAAGGTCAGCTTGCCCTCCTTGAAATCAGCGAGGATGCGCATCCGCTTATTCTGGGCGATATCCCCGGAAATCACCGCCGCCTTGAGGTCGTTCGCCTTGAGACGCTCGGTGAGGTGCTCGGCCTCTTTCTTGGTGTTGACAAAGATCAGCACCCGCTCGGCCTCCGCTTCCTTCCTGAGCAGACCGAGGAGCAGAGGGAATTTTTCCCGGCGGGCGGCATGATAGAGGATCTGTTCGACCCGTTCGGCGGTGACCTGCTCGGGCAGGATCTCGACCTTCTCCGCCAGATCCATGAACTCGTAGGCCAGCTCCGTCACCCGCTGGGACATGGTGGCGGAAAAGAGCATGGTCTGGCGTTTTTCAAAAGGCGGGAGCTTGCGCAGGATGTAACGCAGATCCTTGATGAAACCCATGTCGAACATGCGGTCGGCTTCATCGATGACCAGCGCTTCGATGCGGTCGAAGGTGAAGACCCGCTGTTTGGCGTAATCGATGAGTCGCCCGGGCGTGGCAACGATGATATCAACACCGTCCTTCAAGGCCTGGCGCTGCTTGTCATAGTCCATGCCGCCGAAGATCGCCTGTACCTTAAGGGGGCAGTGCGCCCCAAGTCCTTTGGCATCCTCGACGATCTGGACCACCAGCTCCCGGGTCGGCGCCATGATCAGGGCGCGGGGATTGTTGCTGGTGCGTTTGCCGCTGGCCAGCAGCCGGGTAAAGAGCGAGATGAGAAAAGCGGCGGTCTTGCCGGTGCCGGTCTGGGCCTGGGCCGCCACATCCCGGCCGGTGAGGGCGATGGGAATGGTCTCTTCCTGCACCGGGGTAAGTTCGGTGAAACCGACCTCGGCGACCCCCTTGAGGACCGCTTCGGGCAGATTCAGTTCGGTAAATTTCATGGGTTCCTTTCGTTAAAGAGCGGCGCGTGCATTCCGGATGAATGCCGCGACCCGCGCCGGATCCTTGCACCCCGGGGCACTTTCGACGCCGCTGGAAACGTCGACGCCGTAGGGTCGCACCCGACGGATCGCCTCGCCGACGTTCTCCGGATTGAGTCCGCCGGCGAGAATGACCGAACGCTCGACGGCAAGACGGGCCGCCAGCTCCCAGTCGCCAAGTTTGCCGGTACCGCCGTAACTGTCCGGATGCCAGGCATCGAGCAAGAGCGCCGAAACCGCGTAATCCCCGATGCCGGCCAGGCTCTCCTCCCCCTTGACCCGCAGCGCCTTGAGCACCCGATGGGGGGGGAAGAGACAGGCATCCGGCCCCTCGTCGCCGTGCAGTTGGATGACATCCAGGCCGCAGAAGTCGACAATCTCGCGGACGATTTCCGGTCGCTCGTTGACAAAGAGCCCGACCGTGGTCACGAAAGGAGGCAAGGCGGCGACGATCGCCCGCGCCTGCTCCCGGGTGACGCAACGAGGACTTTTTTCATAGAAAACCAGTCCCAGCGCATCCGCCCCGCAGGCGCAGGCCTGCAGGGCGTCATCGATACGGGTGATACCGCAGATCTTGATCCTGATCATCCGTCACCCCGACAAGGGCGATCCTTGTGATCGCCCCTACGCGTACCTTTGTCTATCCCACCTTCGGCAGATGGGACAAGGATTCCTTGATGGCCTCGGCGGGATATTCGTAATCGGTGAGCTTGCCGGCGAAGTAATCGTCGTAGGCGGTCATGTCGACATGGCCATGCCCGGAAAGGTTGAAAAGGATGGTCTTCTCCTTCCCCTCCTCCTTGGCCTGCAAGGCCTCATCGACGGCGCCGCGAATGGCGTGACTCGACTCGGGAGCGGGGATGATCCCCTCGGTGCGCGAAAAGAGGACCGCCGCTTCGAAACAGCCAAGCTGATGCACCGCCTTGGCCTCAATCACTCCGGTGTTGAGCAACTGGGAAACCAGGGGGGAGGCGCCGTGATAGCGCAGACCACCGGCATGGATGCCCGGCGGCATGAAGTCGTGGCCGAGGGTGTACATCTTTGCCACCGGCGCCATCTTCGCGGTGTCGCCGTAATCAAAGGCATAGACCCCCCGGGTCAGGGTCGGGCAGCTTGCCGGTTCCACCGCCAGCACCCGCACCTGCTTGCCGTTGGCCTTGTCGGCAACGAAGGGGAAGCCGATTCCGGCGAAGTTGGAGCCGCCGCCGTGGCAGCCGATGACCACATCGGGATAATCCCCGGCGATGGCCATCTGCTCCTTGGCCTCAAGACCGATGATCGTCTGATGGAGGCAGACATGGTTGAGCACACTCCCCAGAGCGTAGCGGGTATCCTCGCGAGAGACGGCATCCTCCACCGCCTCGCTGATGGCCAGACCGAGGGAACCGCCGTTCTCCGGGTCCTTGGCGAGCATGGCGCGGCCGGCGTTGGTCTGATCCGACGGCGAGGGGATGACGTTCGCCCCCCAAAGCTGCATCATGCTCTTGCGGTAAGGCTTCTGCGCGAAGGAAACCTTGACCATGTAGACGGTGCACTCCAAGCCGAACATCTGGCAGGCCAGGGCGATGGAACACCCCCACTGCCCGGCGCCGGTTTCGGTGGCGATGCGCTTGGTTCCAGAAATCTTGTTGAAATAGGCCTGCGGCACGGCGCTGTTCGGCTTGTGCGAACCGGCCGGGGAAACCCCTTCATACTTGTAATAGATCTTCGCCGGGGTACCAAGGGCCTTTTCCAACCGGTGCGCACGAAAGAGGGGGGACGGCCGCCAGATCCGGAAGATCTCCCGCACCGGCTCGGGAATCTCGATCCAGCGTTGCTGAGAGACTTCCTGCTCGATGAGGGGCATGGGGAAGATCGGCAGCAGATCCTCCGGCTTGACCGGCTGCATCGTCCCCGGATGGATGACCGGCGCCAGCGGGCCCGGCATATCGGGGATGACATTATACCAGTATTTGGGGATACGGTCTTCCGGCAACAGGATCTTGTTCTGCATCACTCTCTCCTTGAAATGTCGCGGTAGGGGCGAATCTTGTATTCGCCCTGGGCGCCCACAGGGGGCCCCTACATGTCATTAACCCATCAGTTCTTCCAGCTTCGCGCTGATATCGGCTTCACGCATCAGCGCCTCGCCGACAAGAAAAGCCCCGGCGCCGGCCTTGAGCAACCGTTCGACGTCGGCGCGGCCATTGATGCCGCTTTCTGCGACAACGAAACGATCCGCCGGAACCAACGGCCGCAGGCGCTCGGTAACGGCGAGATCGGTGACGAAGGTGCGCAGGCTGCGGTTGTTGATGCCGATCAGTTCACAGTCCGTTTGCAGCGCCAGATCCAGCTCCGCCTCATCGTGCACTTCGAGGAGCACGTCGAGACGCAGTTCCCGGGCGCAGGCGATAAAATCCCGCAACTGGGGCAAATCGAGCATCGCTGCGATGAGCAGCACGGCGTCGGCGCCAAAGGCACGGGCTTCGACAATCTGATAGGAATCGCAGATGAAGTCCTTGCGCAAGAGCGGCAACGAAACCTGTTCGCGGATCAGACCGAGATAGTTCAGATGACCGAGGAAGAACTTTTCATCGGTGAGCACGGAAAGACAGGTGGCCCCGTGCGCTTGGTAGATTTCGGCGATGGCGACGGGATCGAAATCGGAGCGGATCACCCCTTTGGACGGAGAACCCTTCTTCACTTCGGCGATGACCGCCGTCTCTCCCGCCTCATGCATGATCCGCAGGGCGCGGGCAAAACCCCGGGGCTGGTCCTCGACCAGCTCCAGCCGTTGCTGCAGCCGCTCCATGGGAAATTTGGCCTTGGCGGCGGTCACCTCCTCGCGCTTGTGCGCGACGATTTTTTTCAAAATGTCGGGGGTATCGGTCATCGATTTTTCCGTACAAGGGGCGACCCGATGGGTCACCCGATTATTCGTTCGTCAACGCCGCCAAAGCGTCAACCTTGGCCAGCGCCCGCCCTTCGTCAATAGCGGCGCGAGCCATCTCTAAACCGGCGAGGATATCCTCGGCAGCGCCGGCGGCGACCAAGGCGAAAGCGGCGTTGAGCAACACCACGTCCCGGCGGGGGCCAGTTTCCCCCTTAAGCACACTACGCACGATTTCGGCATTACCGACGGCGTTACTCCCTTGCAAGGCGCTCATCGGGCAACGGCTGAGACCGAAGTCCTCCGGTTCAATGGTGAAAACCTTGACCTCGCCATTGCGTATTTCCGCGACCCGGGTCGGTCCGGTCAGGGTGATCTCGTCCATGCCGTCCATGCCGTAGACGACAAAGCCCCGGCGGCAACCAAGCCGGGCCAGCACTTGGGCGAGGGGTTCGACCAGCGTTTCCTGATAGACGCCGAGCACTTGGCAGTCGGCCCCGGCGGGGTTGGTCAGCGGCCCGAGAATGTTGAAGATGGTACGGATGCCGACCTCCTTGCGTGGGCCGATGGCGTACTTCATCGCCCCGTGCAGGGCCGGCGCGAAGAGAAAACCGATGCCGAGTTCGCGGATGCACTCCTCGACCTTCTCCGGGGTCACGTCCAGGTTTACCCCGAGCTTCTCCAACACGTCGGCGCTGCCGCAGAGGGAGGAGACCGAGCGGTTGCCATGCTTGGCCACCTTCACCCCGCAGGCGGCGACCACGAAGGAAACGGTCGTCGAGATGTTGAAGGTGTTGGTGCCGTCGCCGCCGGTGCCGACCACGTCGAGGATCGTCTCCTGGTCGAGGTTGATGTCCTCGCGGTCGATATCGAGGACCTTGCCGACCCGGATCGGCGTGGCCCGGTCGCGCATGACCCGGGCGGCGCCGGTGATCTCGTCCACCGTCTCCCCCTTCATGCGCAGCGCAGTGATGAAGGCGGCAATCTGCGCCGGCGTCGCCTCGCCGCCCATGATCTGATCCATCACGGCGATCATCTCCGCTTCCGTGAGATCCTTGCGCTCCACCACCTTGGCTATCGCGGCTTTGATCATTCCACTCTCCGTGCGGTGATGAATCAGCTCATCTCCAGAAAATTGTTCAGCAGTTTTTTACCCTCCAGGGTCAGAATCGACTCGGGATGGAACTGCACCCCCCAGATCGGCAGTTCGCGGTGCGCCAGCCCCATGATTTCACCTTCCGCCGTCCAGGCCGTCACCCGCAGGCAAGCGGGGAGGGTTTCCCGCTCGACAAGCAGCGAATGGTAGCGGGTGGCGTCAAAGGGATTGGCGAGACCGGCGAAGAGCCCCTGGTTGTCGTGATAAATGGGGCTGGTCTTGCCGTGCATCAGCGAGGCAGCGCGAACGATCTTGCCGCCGAAGGCCTGGCCGATGGACTGGTGGCCTAGACAGACACCGAGAATCGGGATCTTCCCCGCCAGCCGCCGGATGGCCGCGACGGAGATACCCGCCTCCAGGGGCGAGCAGGGGCCGGGGGAGACCACCAGCTGTCGGGGCGCTTTCTTTTCGATTTCGTCGACGGTGATCTTGTCGTTGCGGTACACCTCCACCTCGGCGCCGAGTTCTTGAAAATACTGGACGATGTTGTAGGTGAAGGAGTCGTAGTTGTCGATCATGAGGAGCATGTCAATTCAGCCCCTTTCGCGCCATGGCGATGGCGGACATGGCGCCTTGCGCCTTGTTGACGGTCTCCTGATACTCGGCGGCGGGATCCGAGTCGGCGACGATCCCCGCCCCGGCCTGTAAGTGGATGCGGCCGTCGCGGATGACCAGGGTGCGGATGGCGATTGCCATGTCCATGTTGCCGGAAAAGGAGAAGTAACCGACGGCGCCGCCGTAAACCTCTCGCCGGCAGGGCTCCAGTTCATCGATGATTTCCATGGCCCGAATCTTCGGCGCGCCGGAGAGAGTGCCGGCGGGAAAGGTGGCGCGAAAGACGTCGAAGGCGTCACGCCCTTCGCGCAGGGTGCCGCGCACGTTGGAGACGATGTGCATGACGTGGGAATAACGCTCGATCACCATCAGCTCGCTGACCTCCACCGAGCCGGTGCGGCAAACCCGGCCGAGATCGTTGCGGCCGAGATCAACGAGCATGATGTGCTCGGACCGCTCTTTGGGATCGGCCAGCAGTTCCGCCTCCAGCGCCAGATCCTCTTCGGCGGAAGCGCCGCGGGGCCGGGTGCCGGCGATGGGGCGCACCTCGACCTGTTCCCCCTCCTTGCGCACCAGCACTTCGGGGGAGGCGCCGACCACCAGGGTCTCGCCGAAACGCAGGAAGAACATGTACGGGGAAGGATTGATGGTGCGCAGGGCGCGGTAGATGTCGAAGGGATCGGTCGCGCCCAGGGGACCGGAAAAGCGTTGGGACAGCACCACTTGGATGATGTCGCCGGCGCGGATATATTCTTTGCAGCGCTCCACCGCCGCCATGAATCCCGCGCGTGTGAAGTCCGATGCCATGGCCGGCGGCTCGCTGAAAACCTCGGCGGCGTGACGGGGCAAGGGCGCACGCAACTGCTCAATCAGTTCATCGATCCGCGCCACCCCCTGCCGGTAGGCCTCGGCCGGATCGACGCCGGGAGCCAGATGGATGTTGCACACCACCTTGATCTTCTGGCGCATATTGTCGAAAATCAGCAGCTTTTCCGTGAGCAGAAAGCACGAGTCGAACGCGCCGATGCGGGCGGGGTTGGCGTCGGGCAGCTCCTCGACGAAACGCACCATGTCGTAGCCGAGATAGCCGACGGCGCCGCCGAAGAAGCGGGGCAGGCCGTCAATGGACACCGGCCGGTAGGGGGCGAGAAAGGCCTTGAGCTCGGCCAGGGGATCGGCGCACTCTCCCGCTTGGATGGTGCGGCCGTCCTCCAGCACTTCGTAATGCGTCCCCCGACTGCGGAAGACCCGCCCCGGGCCGCTGCCGAGAAAGGAGTAGCGCGCCCACTTCTCTCCCCCTTCGATACTTTCCAGCAGAAAGGAGGTCTTGCCGTCATCGATCTTCTTGAAGGCGGAAACGGGGGTTTCCATATCGGCCAGAATTTCCCGGTAGATGGGAATCAGGTTCCCCTGCGTGGCCAGGGCGGCGAACTGCTCGGAGGAAGGGAAGTACATCGGGACTCCGGATATCCGCCGTCGGTACTTCCAGCGGGGATAAGTGAGAAAAAAGTGGCGTAATCTACCATGCCCCTTCCCGAACCGTCAAGGATCAAGCCGGGGCCGACGATGGCGGCGGAGAAGAGCGACACCGCCATCATTCATCATTCAAGTTCCCGGCTCTTGCCCCATTCGGAAAAGCCCCAGGACTGGAAACGGGGAACCCAGGGGGAAGGCTCTCCGGCGGCCGGAAGTTCTCCGCGCGGCTTGTCCCAGTCGTCATCCGCCAGGGGTTGATTTGCGACCGACGCCGGCTTCGCAGCGGGAGTAGCCGAAGCCGATGACGCCGGACTCGCGCCGTCGCCCGGGGCAACCGTCGCCGAGGTGGTCAGTGCGGAGGCCGGGAGTGCAGGAGTGGAAACAACCTCCGTAGTCGGCCCCTGGGAAGGGGGGACAGCGGATACGGTTCCGACGGCGCCAGACGGTGTCGACGCGGCCTCTACCCTTTCGGGCTCCAGCATGGCGGGCTTCGCTACGGAACCGGCGTCAAGCGGCTGAGACGTCGTCACCGGCGCCGGAGCGGCGGCTGCCTGGGCCTGTTTCTTCCACACCCCGGCGAAAAGCGCCTTTACCCCCTGACGGGGGTTTTCCGACGGGCCTAGGTAATAGCTCGATTCGGCAACCAGGGCCTGATCCACCGCTTTGTAGAAGCGGGTATGCAAGCTCTTCGGGCGCATGTAGGTCTTGCCGGACTCATCGATATCCAGCGCCTCGACGACGGCGAGCTGCACATCCACCTGCGCCTCGGAAGATTCGGCCGGCAGTACTACCCGATAGCCCATCCCCTCCAGTTCCTCCCGCGCCGTCGCCACCAACTCGGAATAGGCTTCATCCGGCCCCTGCAGCGACACCGTCGAAACCGTGCTCCAGTCGAAGCCGGGACGCACCCGGGCATGCCAGGAGGCGCAACCGCTCAAAACGATTACCAAGGCAACAAGCCAAAATCGACGCATACGCATGGGCAACTCCTTGTTCAGGGGGATAAATCAATCCTTCAGAGATTAACGTGAGCGGGGGCGCCATGCAACGATTAAAGAGCGCTCCGCTCCCGCCCCCTTTTGTTTTGACAGCGCGGGAGGGCTGCGTTAAAACAGGCCTTGGCATTGAACAGGCCGCAAGTTTCATCCCTTTCCACCCCAAACCGAAGGCATCGACTCATGATCCCTCGCCGCATCCTGCCCTGGCTTGCCCTGCCGTGGCTCCTTCTCGCCGGCTCCGCGTGGAGCGCCGATCTTGCCATCAGCCCCTTCCAGACCGGCAACCGCGCCCCCATGACCCAGATTTTCGGCCTGCCGACCCCCGGCCATGCCCTGCTGCTCCCCCCCGGCGAACACGCCGCCGAGCTCGCCCTGGATACGACGCAGAACTACACCCACAACAGCAGCGGCGATGAGAGCGCCTTCTTCGACGGCGAAACCTACCGTTTCAACCTCAACCTGCGCCGGGGCCTGACGCCGCGCTTCGAAGTCGGCCTCGATGTTCCCTACCTGATGCACCGGGGGGGCTTTCTCGACGGCTTCATCGAAGGCTGGCACGACACCTTTACTCTGCCCCAGAACGGCCGCGACAGAGCATCCCGCGACCGCCTCCGTTACAGCTACATCCGCAATGGCAAGCAGGAAGTCCTAGTCGATGATCACGCCCAGGGACTCGGCGACATCCGCCTCAATGCCGCCTGGCAGCTGACCCGCTCCACCGGGGGCGAGCCTTGGGGAGCCGCCCTACACGCCGCCCTTAAACTTCCCACCGGCGACAGCGATGATCTGCTCGGCAGCGGCAGCACCGACCTTTCCCTTTGGCTCTCCGGCAACCGCACCTGGCTGCGAGAAAATTCCGCCGTCGCCCTTTTCGGCAGTTGCGGTTTCATGGGTATGACCGACGGCGACGTCATCGAAGAAAGACAGCGCAATCTGGTCGGATTCGCCATGCTCGGCGGCGGCTGGCGTCCCTGGTCGTGGTTGGTCCTCAAGCTCCAGATCGACGGCCACACCCCCCTCTACGACAGTGACCTCAAGGAACTCGGCGATCCCGCCGCCCTGCTCACCGTCGGCGGCGACCTCGCCCTCGGCAACAAAACCGCCCTGGAGATCGGCGTCAGCGAAGACATCGCCACCGAAACCGCCCCGGACGTCGTCTTCCGCCTCGCCCTGCGCAGCCGCTTCTAGAATCCCCCCTCCCCCCGCCTTCCACTACAGCAGAACAAACAGCGCCTGTCCACGAGACCCTAAAAAACCGGGCCCCTTCTGGGGCCCGGCATTAAAAACCACCTTATCCACTTTGATTGCTAGGGGCGAGTGGTCCCCAGATAGGCTGCGGCTTCGCCTGTGACGTTGATCGTCCCGTCGAGAACCCCGTTATCGAGGAAGTCGATCGAGTCGAAGATCAGGCGTTTGGTGTAAAAGCGGTTATGGGCGTAAGCCCCCGGATCATGCTCAAGCAGGTTGTAGTTGAAGGCCGCCCCCATCACGTCCTTGCCCTTGCCGGGATAAACGCCTTCCCAGTTCTTAAAAGCGGTCGTGGTTCCGGGAACGTAGAAGTAGGGATGAGAAGGTTTGAACTCGATCCCTTTGACCAAAAGGGCCTGATTCAAGGCTTCGAGAGCGGCGTGGAACTCTTCTTTTTCCAGTTCCAGATCTTCCGGGGTCAACGCGTAGTCACCGGCATGACAGCTGACACAGACTTCACTGTTGATGGCGGTAATCACGCCCTCGTCATTTTTGTCGACGACTTCCCAGGTGTGATTGGCGGAGCTGCCCATGTGACAGGCGGCGCAGGGGCCGGCATCGCTCACCGCCGGGTCCGCCGGGTCGGAGATTCCGACAACGTCATGTTTATAGTAGGCCGGATTCGCGTAACTCGGGCCGTCATACTCATAACCACCGGCCGCAAAGACGGTTGCGCCGGCTGCCAGGTAGTGAGAGTTGATAAAACTCAGGCTGGCAAAGTCGCCGGTGCTCAACTTGATGCTGTCCCCGCTTTCGCGGGCGCCGTGGCAACGCACGCAGAGATTGGAAACACCGACATTCGGGAAGGCTTGGGTGGCACCGTTGCTATACGTAGCGGTGAATGCCGGAGCCGCCAGAACGGCACCGGACGCGATGTCGGTATGGCAGCCGGTACAGCGCAACACTTCGCCCGGCAGACCCGCATCTGCCGCTGCGAAGACATTGGCCGTATTGGCCTCGTCACCCAACCGAACCACAAAGCCGGTCGCGGTATGACAACGCTGGCAGGATGCACGGCTTGCGGAACGCCAGTCATAGTGCATCCAGGCTTCACCGAGGACGTCGCCGTGAGCCGACTCGGCGAACTGATCGACAATTAAACCGTTGGTGACAAATCGGCTGCCATCCGGAATAGGGTTGGCGGCATGGCAGTCACCACAGCCGACGTTGTAAACGGTAGTATCGGTTGTATAGTTGGCCTGCACCAGAGCGGCACCTCCATGGTGCTTCTCTTCGATGCTATAGGCAAGGGCGGCGTTGGCCGTTGCCAAAAGATCGACCGTCTCGGCATCAATGGTGAATGTGCCATTGCCGTCAATTACACCGTCAGCCAGGAAGTCGATGGAATCGACGACCAGTTTGAGGGCATAGTTGGCATTGTGGGCATAGGCGCCCGGATCGTGTTCAAGCAGGTTGTAGTTGAAGGCCGCACCCATCACGTCCTTGCCCTTGCCGGGATAAACGCCTTCCCAGTTCTTGAAAGCGGTCGTGGTTCCGGCGACATAGAAATAAGGATAGGCTGTCTTAAACTCGATGCCATTGGCGAGAAGAGCCTGATTCAGGGCTTCGAGAGCCTCGTGGAAGCTTTCCTTCCGCTCTTCCAACCAGGAGGCGCTCATATTGCCATGGCAGGCAGCGCAAGCATTGGTGGAGACAGCGGTAATAACGCCGGCGGCGTCTTTCTGAACCACCTCGAACTTGTGCGGATCGGCGCTGGTCATGTGACAGGTCACGCAGGGACCTTCGTCACCAAATCGGCTCACGTCGCCGTGGCGCCCATGCTTCGCGGGGCTATCCCAACCGGTATAGTCCTGACCTGAAAATTCGTAACCCGCCTCGCCAAAAATCATGCCACCTGCGGCAAGGTAGTGCGAGTTGATAAAGCTCAAATTAGAGAAGTCCCCGGTTGACGCCGCAAGGACACCTCCGACTTCACGGCCGAGATGGCAACCCATACAGATATTGGAATTCCCGGCGTCAGGGTAATTAACCGTTACAGTGGGAGAGCCGGTCGGAGAGCCGGCATAGACTTCAGTAATAGCACCAGGGGTATACAGCGCACCGGTACTTACATTGCTGTGGCAGCCCCAACAATAGAGCAGCTCATTCTGACCTGCTGCAAGATACGAGAAGTCGTTGTTTGCCGCGGAATAGGTTGCCGGACTCAACAGGAAATTGACAGCTCCGGTTGTCGTGTGGCAGCGGGCGCAGGAAGCACGGCTTGGCGAATCCCAGTCATAATGCCCCCAGACCGTTTCCGTATCGGGCGCGTCCGTAGCGATGCGGCCCGCATGGCCGGATTGGGACCACTGCTCGTTGATCCCACCGGCGACGACATCATGAGCATCCCCATGGCAGTCGCGGCAGCCCTCGGACTCGACATCCCGCATGACATAACCTTCGACAACCGTGGCCGTGGCGGGATCGTCTCCGTCATGCCGCGCCAGGGAAGCTTCATCTGCGTGACACACAGCGCATTGACCTTCAAGGCTCGGCGAGGGGTAAGGAATCGGTCCGATCCCCCGATGGGCGCCGCCGTTGCCGTGGCAATTTTCGCAGCCGACGCCTTCCGTATTGTGGATTGAAGTGGTCCAGTCAGCTAAAACGAAAGCCACATTATTACCATGACAAACAATACAGGAATCGCTCCCAACCGCTTGGGGCTGGGTGTCGGTCGGCGTCACCGCGCTTCCTCCTGAACCTCCGCTGCTCCCACAGCCCCACAACGAGGCGGCCGCCAAAGTAGCAACCAACAGGAAAAACCATTTCGAACGCATCATCTACCTCCTTTGGTTGGTGAACAGGTTGTGCGTTAATGACACTTGCGGCAGGTACGGCCATTGCTGGCTTTCTGTAGGGTTCCCTTCATCTTGTCCCAATCCTTGGGATGGGGGTTGAAGCCGACGACCCCGCCTCGGGCGCTGTGGCACTTGAGACAGACGTCGCCCTCGGGATGGCAGGCCTGACAGGTGGCCAGGCTGCGGCGGGCCTCGCGGGCATGGCCGACGGACCAGGAGTGGAAATCAGGAGCGACGGAACTGCCGAGGTGGCATTGGTCGCATTGGGTGCTAGGGCTCATGCCGGCGTGGATCGCTTCTACATCGGGGTTGTCGAAGCCCAGCTCGAAGCTGCGCCGGTGCGAGGGGCTGCCGATGTCGCCGCCGCGCATCTGGAAGCGGTCGTGGCATTCGTTGCAGTAATCCGGCTCGTGGCAGCTGGAGCAGAGGTTCTGATCGGTGCGGGCGGCGATGGGGTGAGTGACGTGGAAATCGCTGCGGTGCACGTTGACCATGTTGTTGGTGAAGGCGCCCTGCTCGTGGGAGAAGCCGGCCTTGTGGCAGTCGAGGCAATCGCTCTGCTCGTGGCAGGCGTTGCAGTCGATGGCGTTGCCCTTGGCTTCGGCGCGGTGGTTGAGCGCCCAGAGCGGCCCGTGGGTCTTGGGCGCGGGCAGGCTGAGACCGCCGACCTCTTCTTGCCCGTGGCATTCGAGACAGACGGCGATTTCGGGGATGATGGAAGGCGCGCCGGCAACGTGGCAGGCCGCGCAATCGCCGCCGTCGACGTACTCCTTGACGTGAGCCTCGTGGTCGAAGCCCGCCGCCCAGGCCAGCAGCGCGCCGGCGGCCAGCAGCGGGATCAGTGCGAATAATATTCTGCGGGTCATAGAGGATGCTCCTTGTCAGAAGAGAAGGTTCAGACGCAGGGTGCCGCGATTGTAGTAATCCCACAGATCGCTATCCACCCGCTCGATCTTGCCTTCCAGGTTGAGCGTATCGGTCAGGCGCCAGGAAATATCAGCCCAGTAGCGGCGACTGGTGGTGTCGTCGCTGTCGGTATCGCTGTCGAAATAGTCGATCTCCCGTTCCAGCACGTCGAGATTCATGCCGAGCCCGGCCTCGAGCGCTTTGGTGAGGCGATAGGCGCCGCGCACCTTGAAGCCCTTGAGATCCTGACCGTCATCGTCGATGCGGTAGACGCCGGTGAGATAGCCGGAGAAGCTGCCGGTGCGCAGTTTCTCGATCCCCGCCTCGAAGACGTCGGCGTCGGAGAAATCTTCATAGATCTCCCGGACGTAACGGCCGAAGAGCTGGATGTCGCGGCGGATATTGTAGGTGACTTCGGCGAGCACCTCTTCGTATTCGGCGACGGCGAAGACCGAATAGATCGAGGTGGAGGAGAAGACCGGCAGACTATAGAGGTATTCGAGGCGGGCAGTCAGGGGGAAGTCGAAGCGGTATTTACCGCCGACCTGGGCATAGCTGAGCCGCTCGGAGAGGATGTCCCACTGCAGTTCGTTGTAGAGCCAGAGCTTGCCGCCCAAGTCGTAACTGGCGTCGAAACCAAGCAGTTCCTGGCCGAGCAGACCTTCGTCCCACTTCTGCAAATAGCTCAGGGAAAGGTCGAGGCTGTCGAAGAAGTTGCCGGAAACCTCGACGCCGGTGACCACGTCCTTGGCGCTGTAACCCTGGTAGTAGCTGACGTCCCCACCGCCGAAGACCTTGATCTGGTAGTCGTCGAGCAGGGTGTAATTGAGGGAAAGACCGTCCATCAGCGAGGCACCGGCGGTGGTGGAAATGAACTGGCGGCCAAGGCGGAAATCGAAGCCCTCGAAGAGGTCTTTCTTTTCGAGATAGGCGTAATAGAGGCGGCTCTTGATGTTCTCCTCGTCGCGCAGATCGTTGCCGAGCCGACCGTAGGCCTTGAAGTTGTAGCCCTTGGCGCCAAGATCCTTCGCATTCAGTTGCAGGTACTGGTACACCGGCAGCGAGGTCTCCTCGTTGGCCGAGTCATACCATTCGAGCACGGTACTTGCCCGACCGGAAACCGAGGCTGCCGCCGCCGGATCGGCCGGCCACAGGGCCAGCGGCACCAGCAGCACGCCCATCAAAAATCCTTGCCAGACTCTCATGCTACCTCCTGTCTACATGATTTCGTGGAAAACTCCGGAAGCGGAACCAGCCTCCCAACCGATCACCGCCGCCGATGCGAACCGGGTTTAAAAAAGAGCGAAAAGAAATATCACTTTTGTACAAAATGCATCCGACGCACCAAAAGTATTTTTATAAGGAATTTTTCATAAACAATATCGGTATATTAGCTTACTATCTAGCAACTTTTCTGGATATTTTAATAATTGGATTGAAATCTAAGCCGCCAGTTTCACGACAAAATTCAGAATCATCAAAAATTTGGTTGGTAAGTTTTTCGCTAAAGTTTCTTCGGCATGCCCGCGAAAAAAATCCCGAGCATTTATCCAAACCCAAAGATAGCCAATCGACAATGTGCGGATGACAAGCAAATGACGGCATAGGTTCAGTTAAAAGACCGAACCGATGACCGGACCCTGAGCTCCAGATGAAAAACCGGCAAGCGTCCGGGCTGGCAATCCGCCGATTCCCGGCTATGCTTTAATACAATGGTCGGTCCGGAGACTTTCATCCGGAGACAGGCAAATCCATTTCAGGAGGTGTATTTATGACCAGGGAAGAGCTGGCGAAATTTGACGGTCGCGAGGGCCGTAAGGCCTATGTGGCGGTAAACGAGAAGGTCTATGACGTGAGTGACAGCCCCTTGTGGCAGGGAGGGGATCACCAGGGGATGCACCAGGCGGGGGCGGATCTGACCGAGGAACTGAAGTCGGCGCCCCATGTGCGGGCGGTGGTGGAACGTTTTCCGGTGGTCGGTCATCTGGAAGAACCGGAACCGCCGAAAAAGAAGAAGTGGGGGATTTTTTGAGAGGAACGAAAAAGGGCGGCCTGCAGACCGCCCTTTTTTCATTCCCCTAGCATCGCCTTCATATTGGCGAAAAAGTTCGAGGCCATCTTTTCCTGTTCGGCCTCGCCGGTGACGGGCGGGGTGTCGCCGGTCTGGCGGTCAAGAAGTTCGGCGGGGATCTCTTCGAGAAAACGGCTCGGCACCCGGGGCAGGGGCTTGCCGTACTTCTTGCGGGCGGCGGCGTTCAAGAGCAGCAGGTGATGCCGGGCGCGGGTGATGCCGACGTAGCAGAGACGCCGCTCCTCCTCGATATCGAAACTTTCCTCGATCGACTTTTTGTGCGGCAGGTATTCCTCTTCCATCCCGACCATGAAGACCACGGGAAATTCCAGCCCCTTGCTCGAATGCAGGCTCATCAGGACGACGGCATCCTGTTGCAGTTTCTTCTCCTTGCCGTCGCGATTGAGCTGGTCCTGATCGAGGAGCGAAACCTTGTCGAGAAATCCGGCCAGGCTCGGCTTCTCTTCCCTCTCCACGTAGGAGGCCATGGCGTTCACCACCTCCTCGACGTTGTCGGCGCGGCGGCGGGCCTTCACCGGATCGTCGGTGCCCCGGTAGATTTCATCCTCCAGCTTGATCTCGGCGAAGAGTTCCCGGGCGGTGTGAGCCAGGTCGCGGCTGCGGGCGAAGGATTTGCGGTAGCGCTCCAGCAGAGCAACGAATCCGGTCACCTCCTCCATCGTCTTATCGCCGAGTTCCGCCACCCCGGTCGGGTCGGCCAACACCTCCCAGAGGGGACGGCTGAGTTCGGCCGAATGGCGGATGAGACGGTCGGCGCTGGTTTCGCCGATGCCCCGCTTGGGATAATTGAGAATCCGCAGCAGGTTGACCTCGTCGCGGGGATTAACGAGCACGCGCAGGTAGGCGATGGCGTCCTTGACCTCCTTGCGGTCGAAGAACTGCTGCCCGCCGATGAGCACATAGGGGATGTTCTCGTAGCGCAGCTGTTCTTCGAAGGCCCGCGACTGGACGTTGGTGCGGTAGAGGATGGCGAAGTCGCGATAGGCGAGGTGGTGCTTGAAGCGCTCGGCGTGGATGCGTTCCATCACCAGCCGCGCCTCGTCCTCCTCGTCCTCGCAGCGCAGATACTCGATGCGCCGCCCGGCATCGCCCGCGCTCCACAGGGCCTTGTCCTTGCGCTTCTTGTTGTTGCGGATAACGGCGTTGGCAGCGGCAAGGATAGTGCCGGTGGAGCGGTAGTTCTGCTCCAGGCGGATGACTTTTGCGCCGGGGAAATCCTTTTCGAAGTCGAGGATATTGCCGAGATCGGCGCCGCGCCAGCCGTAGATCGACTGATCGTCGTCGCCGACCACGCAGAGGTTGCGGTGTTTCCCGGCCAGCAGCTTGAGCAGCAGGTACTGGGCGGCGTTGGTGTCCTGATATTCGTCGACCATCAGGTAACGGAAGCGTTCCTGGTACTTCTCCCGCACCTCGGGGAACTCGTGCAGCAGGCGCACGGCGAGCATGATGAGGTCGTCGAAGTCAACGGCGTTGAAAGCCTTGAGCGCCTTCTGATAACGGGGATAGAGCGCGGCAACAAGGGTGGAGTATTCGTCCCCTAGCCGGGGGACGAAACGCTCCGGCGGCACCAGGCGGTTCTTGGCGTCGGAGATGATCCACAACAGGCGCTCGGCATCAAACTTCTTGCCATCGATCACCAGCTGCTGCATCAGATCGCGCACCAGCCGGGCCTGATCGGCGGTGGCGTAGATGGAAAAATTCTTCTTGTAGCCGAGGCGCTCGATATCCTCTTTGAGCATGCGCACGCAGAGGGCATGGAAGGTGGCGACGACCATCCCCTTGGCTCGCTTGCGGCCGACCTCATCCGTCACCCGCTCCTGCATCTCGCGGGCGGCCTTGTTGGTGAAGGTGACGGCCAGGATGCTCTCCGGGGAAACGCCGCGCTCACCGACCAGATAGGCGATGCGGCTGGTGATAACCCGGGTCTTGCCCGAACCGGCCCCAGCTAAAAGCAAAAGCGGCCCCTGGTCGTGCCGGACCGCTTCCTGCTGCTGGGGGTTGAGCATGGAAAGGTTCATAACGTCCGTGATTGGTGATGGGTGGCGGAAGGGCGCGGCGCACGATAAATACCATGAAAAGAAAAAATCGCGCAAGGCGAGGAATGAATTAATCTTCCCTTGATTTCACTCCGGACCCTGGTGTAAGGTGCGCGCCATGTTCAAAACCGTCGTCATCCTCATCAGCATCGTCTGGGCTTCGCTCCTGCTCATCTCCTGGGGCGGCACCAGCGCGTCATCCCCCGCAGCGAACCCGGTCGGCCTTCAGGACAGCGTCAAGCCCTGAGGCCCGTCCGACTTCGCGCCCGGCCCCGGGTCGCCCGAGGCGCAGGGAAACGTCTAGCCAATCCCCCATTTCCGTCTATTACCCCGTAAGGGCGCGGTTTGCCGCGCCCTTTCCATATCCGTACGCCGTCATCAATCTCGGGCGATCCGGAAAGCGCTCTTACGTCGGCCACCGTGATTTCGCTCCCTGCCGCGTATCGCGCCGCTCCAGCTCGGCGTCGATGGCGTTGAGCACTTCCCATTTGTTCAGCGACCAGAGAGGGGCCAGCAGCAGGTTGCGGGGACCATCGCCGGTGAGGCGGTGGATGAAGGTCTGCGGGTGCAGCCGTTCGAGGAAGTCGACGGCGAGTCCGACGTACTCCTCTTGGCCGAGTATGGTGATTTTCCCCTCTTCGTAGAGCTCACCTAAGGGCGTCCCTTTGAGCACATGCAGCAGGTGGATCTTGATGCCGTCGACGCGCAGCCGCGCCATTTCATCGGCGGTGGCGAGCATCGCCGCGCGATCCTCCCCGGGCAGGCCGAGGATGACGTGGACGCAGACCTTCAAGCCTCGCGCCTTGGCGCCTTCGTAAGCCTTGAGAAAAGCGGCGTAATCGTGCCCCCGCCGAAGAAAGTCGAGGGTCACGTCATGGCGGCTCTGTACGCCGATCTCCAGCCAGAAATCGGTGCGCCGGTGGTAGTCGGCGAGCAGATCGAGGACGTCGTCGGGCAGGCAGTCGGGACGGGTGCCGACGGCAAGGCCGACAATACCGGGCACCGCCAGGGCCTCGTCATAGAGGGCACGCAGACGTTCCCGCGGGGCGAAGGTGTTGGAAAAGGGCTGGAAGTAGGCGATGAAGTGCCGCGCCTTGTATTTGCGGATCATCACCTCCTTGCCCTGCTCAAGTTGCGCAGCCACGCCTAGAGCGCGGTCGATGCCGACCGCGCCGGAGCCACCGGGGTCGCAGAAGATACAGCCCGATCCGGCCCGGCCGAAGGCGCGGTTGGGGCAGGAAAAACCGGCGTCGACGGAGATCTTGTGTACCCGGCCGCCGTAAACTTCCTTGAGGTGTTCGGAAAAAACCCGATAGCGTTTCATGCCAGCACTATGCCACCGGCGCCGCGATCAAGGCAAGAGCCTTCCCTGATTCGGAACCGGGAAATCCCCAATGAGATTTAATCTTCCATTGCATCAGCCACCATTATTGATATAATTCGTCATGATTTTTTGTAATCTTTCTCTTGCCCTCCCGCCAGGAGATCCCGTGCCTTCAGGCTGCTGCTGGAACAAAGAAATCATTTCTCCCGACGAATGCCGCTTTCTGCGACCCGGCGACGAGGAACTGCTCTTCAACCGCAAAAAACGGTTTCTGACGCGTTGCCTGGAGTGCCCCGACTTCCTCGAAGAGTTGCGGCACCTGAACGGCGGCTCAAACGGGCTCCCCGCCTTCTTCTTCTACGCCATCGAAGAAGTGCTGGCCTTGCGTGCCGAGATTCACCGCCTGACCCAGCAGGCCGCGGACCGCACCCGGGAAATCCGTTTTTTGCATGAAGTCAGCCAGATCCTGCAGACCTCAGTTTCCTTGGATGAGGTTCTCTCCATGGCGCTGACCGCCATCACCGCCGGCAAGGGGTTCGGCCTGAACCGGGCGATTCTGCTGCTGGTCGACAAGGATCGTCAGACCCTCAAAGGGCATATCGCCGTCGGCCCCCGCAACCGCGAGGAAGCCGGACGCATCTGGCACGAGATCGAAAGCCACGACTACTCCCTGCAGGATATGGGGCAGATCCTGCGGGAACAGAAGATGGCGGTGGAAAAGGAGAAGTTCCGCGACCTGCTCGCCATGATCTCGGTGCCCATGAGCCACGCCGACCATCTCTTCATCGCCACCCTGAACGAGCAGCGGACGCGGCACATCCGCAATCTCTGGGAAGAGCCGGGGATCGAGTGCCGCCAAGCGGAAGCCCTCGGCGTCGGCGAACTGCTGCTGGTGCCGCTGGTCAGCAAGAATCGCCGCATCGGTCTGCTGCTCGCCGACAACATCATCAACGGCCGGCCGATCACCGCCGAAGACGTGCAGTCGCTGGAGACCTTCGCTCTGCCCGTGGCCTTCGCCATTGAACGCGCCTCCCTCTACGAGCGCCTGCAAGAGGAGCTGGAAAAGATCACCGAGGCCAACAACCGCCTGCGCGAGCAGCAGGAGCTCATCGTGCGCATGGAAAAGATGGCCCTGGTCGGCAAGATCGCCTCGAACATCTCCCACACCATCCGCAACCCGCTGACCATTATCGGGGGATTCGCCCGCAGCCTGCTCAAACACACGCCGCCGGATGACGCCAAACGCTGTCACATCGAATCGATCATCCGCGAATCCCGGCGCCTTGAAGAGGTGCTGCAGGAAGTGCTGAGTTATTCCGAGTCGCTGCACCCGACCCTCGACTGGTGGGACGTCAATCAGCTGATCACCGGGGTCTTCGCCGGCATGCGCGACGACCTGGAGATGAACCGCATCACTTACCGCTTCGATCTCGAACCGAACCTGCCCAAAGCCAAGCTCGATTTCAAG
Source organism: Trichloromonas sp. (assembly GCF_034006665.1). Lineage (GTDB taxonomy): Bacteria > Desulfobacterota > Desulfuromonadia > Desulfuromonadales > Trichloromonadaceae > Trichloromonas. Next base: position 95,477 of record NZ_JAVESI010000003.1, on the reverse strand, counting down.
AAAATCGCCTACTGCCTGCGCGCCCTGATCACCAACGCCATCGAGGCGATGCCCAGCGGCGGCGAGATCGTCGCCCGCAGCTCCCTGCACGACGAGCGCATCCATATCGCACTGACCGACAACGGCCCCGGCATGAGCGAGGAGACGATCCGCACCGTGACCGCCCCCTTCTTCTCCACCAAGGATTCGGGGAGCGGCCTAGGGCTGTCGCTATGCAAGCGGATTCTCGACGAACACGGAGCCCTGCTCGACATCGCCAGCGAGCTCGGCCGCGGCACCACCTTTACCATCAAACTCATTATCGCCAGGGAGGACAACCATGGCTCGCTTGCTGATCGTTGATGATGAACGCGATATCCGCCACCTCTACGCCGCCGAACTGGAGGACGAAGGCTACGAGGTGGAAAGTGCCGGCAGCGGCGCCGAAGCGGTGGAAAAGCTCAATCACCAGCACTTCGACCTGGTCGTGCTCGATATCCAGATGAAAGGCGAGAGCGGCTTGCAGCTTTTACAGAAGATCGTCAAGGAGCGCACCGATCTGCCGGTCATCCTCTGTACCGCCTTTTCCTGCTACAAGGAGGATTTCTCCTCCTGGCTGGCCGACGGCTATGTCGTCAAGAGCTCCGATCTGTCCGAACTGAAGGGGGAAATCGCCCGAGTCCTGAAGAAAAAACTATCCTGAAACGGCGGGAGGCCAATCATCATGAAAGCTGTCATCATGGCGGGAGGCTTCGGCACCCGCATCCACCCCCTGACCATCGACCTGCCCAAGCCGATGATCCCCCTCTACAACCGGCCGATCATGCTGCACATCATCGAGTTGCTGAAGAAGCACGGTATCAATGAACTGATCCTGCTTCTCTACCACCAGCCGATGATCATCAAAAACTTCTTCGGCGACGGCAGCGAATTCGGCGTGCGCATCACCTATGTGACCCCCCTGGAAGACTTCGGCACCGCCGGCGCGGTAAAGATGGCGGCGAAACATCTGGACAAACGTTTCATGATCATCAGCGGCGACCTGCTCACCGACTTCGACCTGTCGCAGGCCATCGCCTTCCATGAAGAACGCCAGGCCAAGGCGACTCTGACCCTGACCTCGGTGAAAGATCCTCTGCAGTTCGGGGTGGTTATCACCAACAAGGAAGGCAAAATCACCAAATTCCTGGAGAAACCGGGCTGGGGTGAGGTCTTCTCCGACACCATCAACACCGGCATCTATGTGCTGGAGCCGGAAGTGCTGGACATGATTCCCGAAGGGGAGAACCGCGACTGGTCCAAGGATATCTTTCCGCAGATGCTCGCCAACGACGACGCCCTCTACGGCTGCCGCCTCGACGGCTACTGGGCCGACATCGGCAACACCGATTCCTACCTGGAATCCTGCCAGGACATCGCCGAAGGACGGGTCGCCGTCAATCTCATGGAAAAACCCGTGGCCCAGGCGCGGGAGGGGGTCCGGCTGTACCTCGGCGACGAGGCGAGCTACGTCGACGACGAGAACACCTCCTTCAAGGGGATGGTCGTCCTTGGCGCCAATACCCAAGTGGTGGGCAAGGCACGCCTGAGCGACTGCGTGGTCGGTCGCAACTGCATCATCGAGGACGGTGTCGAACTGAAGAACGCCATCCTTTGGGACAACGTCTATGTGAAGAAGAACAGCACCATCCACGGCGCCGTGCTCTGCGACAATGTGCGCGTCGGCCAGAAGGTGGTGGTTGAGGAGGGCGCGGTGGTCGCCGAGGAGACGACCATCGGCGACGAGGCCCTGATCAAAAAGGATGTGAAGATTTGGCCGCGCAAGGTCATCGAAGGGGGAGCGACGGTCACCACCAACCTGATCTGGGGCGAAAAGTGGCGCAAGAGCATCTTCGAGGGGGCCATTGTTCGCGGCCTGACCAACGTTGAGCTCACTCCGGAATTCGCCGCCAAGCTTGGCGCCGCCTACGGCTCGATCCTGCCCAAGGATTCCTTCGTCCTCTCCGGCCGCGACGCGATCCGCTCGTCGCGCATGCTCAAGCGCTCCTTCGCCGGCGGCCTGCTTTCGGCCGGGATCAACGTCCGCGACACCAAAATGATTTCCCTGCCGGTGCTGCGCTACAAGCTCACCACCTTCGGCGAATCGGGGGGCATCCACTTCCGCCAGTCGCCGGAAGACCCCATGGCCACCGATATCCTCTTCTTCGACGCCGAGGGGATCGAAATCTCCTCGGCCACGGCCAAAAATATCGAGCGGATCTTCTTCAAGGAGAACTTCCGCCGCGTGCACTACACCGATCCCGGCGGCATCTCGGAGATCCCCCGCATTTACGACTACTACCACGAGGGCTTCCTCCATACCCTCGACCGCAAGGCCATCGCCCAGGCAGCCCCTAAAGTTGTGGTCGACCTCAACCATTCCTCGGCCGGCGAGGTGCTGCCGGCGCTCCTCAACGAACTGGGCTGCGAGGTCATCGAGCTCAACTCCCAGGTCACGGAAAACTTTGTCGGCAAGGGTCCCGAACAGGATGCCAAGGCCATGGATCAGCTGTCGCGCATCGTTGTCACCCTCGGCGCCAAGGCCGGTTTCTGGATGGGCTCATCCGGTGAGCGGCTGGTGCTGGTCGATGAGTGTGGCCAGGCCCTCTCCAACACCGAAGCGGTGACCACCCTGGCGGCACTGGTCTGCAAGGCCGAACGGGAGGGAAGTCTGGTGGTGCCGATCTCGGCCCCCTCGGCCATCGAGCAGTTGGCGGCGGAAGCCGGTTTGCAGGTCAAGCGCACCAAGACCGATCCCCGCTCCATCGTCGAATCGGCCAAGGAACGCCAAGTGCGTTTCGCCGCCTCAATGGACGGGCGCTTCGCCTTTCCCTCGTTCCAGTACAACTTCGACGCTCTTTACGCCGTCGTCAAGATCCTGGAACTTCTGGTGCGTACCGGCCAGACCCTGGGGCAGGCCCGGCAGATGCTGCCGCGCCGTTTCTACGAGCACCTGGAAGTCTCCTGCTCCCAGGAGCTCAAGGGGGGCATCATGCGCAAGATGAGCGAGGATTCCGTCGACCTCGAAGCCTCCTTCATCGATGGCGTGCGCATTCAGCTCAACCAAGACTGGGCACTGGTCCTCCCCGACCAGTACCGACCGGTCACCCACATCATCGCCGAGTCGGCCGAACTGTCCAGCGCCCGCCGACTGGTGGAGAGCTACCGGCTCAAGGTCGAAAAATGGAAACAAGAACTCCAGTAGGGATGCCCACAGGTAAACGGGCCGGGATAAAGTCCGGCCCGTTTACCGGATTGGAACGCCGCTCATGAAACCCTTACGCGTCGCCATCCTCTGGCACATGCACCAACCGGACTACCGGGATCCGGTTTCGGGCCTGACCCTCCTCCCCTGGACCTATCTCCACGCGGTAAAGGATTACGGCGAGATGCTCAAGACCGCCGCCGAGGTACCGGGTGCGCGCATGACCTTCAACCTGGTGCCGACCATGCTCGAACAGCTGGCGCGCTACACTGACGGCAGCGCCCGGGATCTGTGGATCGAGGCGGCCGCCAAGCCCGCCGGTCAGTTGAACGACGAGGAGCGCGCCCTGATTCTGCGGCAGTTCTTCTCGGTGCATGGCGACCGCCACATCCAGCCCTTCCGCCGCTACCGGGAGCTGGCCCGGCGCCGGGGGACCAGCCCCGAGCCCGATCTCCACGCCTTCTCGGAGCAGGATCTGCGCGATCTCCAGGTCTGGTTCCTGCTTTCCTGGTCGGGGCATCACCTGCGCCGGGAATCCGCCTTGCTCAAGTACCTGCTGGTCAAAGGGGAAAACTTCACCGAGGAGGAAAAAACCCAGCTGCTGGCTCTCTACGCCCGCCAGGTGGAGGAGGTTGTCGAGCTCTACCGAAACGCGGAGGGAAAGGGCGACATCGAGGTCTCTGTCACCCCTTACGCCCACCCGATCCTCCCCCTGCTCTGCGGCACCGCCGTCGCCCGCGAGGCGACCCCCGGCATCCAGCTGCCGACGGCGGCCTTCAAGCACCCCGAGGACGCCCGTCTGCACGTCCGCCTCGGCCTCGATTTCATCAGCGAAAAACTGGGCGCGAAAAAACGCGGCATGTGGCCTTCGGAAGGCTCGGTGAGCGAGGAGGTCATCCGCATCCTCGCCGAGGAAGGGGCGGCCTGGGCCGCCTCCGACGAAGGCATCCTGGCGCGCAGCCTTCCCGGCGGCCTCGCCGACCGGCGCCGTCTCTACCGACCCTATTCCTACGCCGGGCTGCCGTTGCTCTTCCGTGACCGCAATCTCTCCGATCGCATCGGCTTCATTTATGCCCACTGGAGCCCGGAGCGGGCCGCCGCCGATCTCATCGAACAGCTCAAGCGGGTCGCCACCCTTGCCCCGGACGGATTGATCCCCCTCATTCTCGACGGAGAAAACTGCTGGGAGCGCTACCAAGACAACGGCCATCCTTTCCTCATCGCCCTCTACCAGGGGCTGCTGGCGGAGCCCTCGCTGCGCATGGTCACTGTCGGCGAGGCGCTGGCGGAAATGAAACCGGAGCCCCTGCCGAAGCTGGCGGCGGGATCGTGGATCAATTCGAACTTCTGCATCTGGATCGGCCATCCCGAAGAGAACACCGCCTGGGACCAACTGGAGCAGGCACGCCGCGAGGTTCTCGAAGCAACCGGCCTGACGGTCCCCGACGGCCGTGGCGGCAGCCCCCTGCCGGAGACGCTTATGCACCTGCTGCGCGCCGAGGGGAGCGACTGGTTCTGGTGGTACGGCGACGACCACTCCACCGATCAGGCGGACATCTTCGATCTCCTCTTCCGCCGCCATCTCGAAGCCCTCTACCGGAAAGCGGGACTCCCCGTTCCCGCCCATCTCTTTCAACCGATCAAGCCGGGGCGAACGACTAAGACGGTCACGGAACCGACCGCCCTCTTTACCCCGCTCATCGACGGCCGCGTCAGCGACTACTTCGAATGGCTGGCCGCAGGCAGCGCCGACCTGGGGACGACGGGCGCCATGCACACCGCCCACCACCGGGAATTTTCCGTGCTGCATTACGGCTACGACCGGGAACGCCTTTATCTGCGTCTCGATCCGGAAGAGGATCTCCGTGCCCTGCTCGGTTCCGACGGACACCTGGAGATCCGTTTCGGCGAAGAGGCCGAGGGCATCGCCCGACTCGTTCCCGGCGGGAGCCTGCGCCTGAGCAACGGGGAAGGCGCCCACCTCGCCGACGGGGCCGCCGTCTGCGCCCGCATCGTCGAACTGGCTATCCCCCTGAAACCCCTGGCATTGGTACCAAATGCTCCACTGATTCTCTCCCTCCACCTCTTCAAGGGGGGGGAAGAGACCGCCCGCTGGCCCGCCGAGGGGCCGTTGCGCCTCCCCTACCGGGGGGAGAGCCTGGAGCTGGACGACTGGTTGATTTGACGCTCACCCCGCCCGTTCCTCGGGCACCCTCCCCCGCTGGGCGAGGGAGAACATAGTTTTGAAAGGATCAGCTCTTGTCGGAATTACGCTGGGATCCCCTGAAAATGAGCTGGGTCGTTATCGCCAACGAACGGGGCCGCCGGCCCCGGGATTTCATCCTTGAGCGGGAGACCGTACATCTGGCCGCCTGCCCCTTCTGTAGCGGCAACGAAGCCAAAACCCCCGGCGAGCTCTTCGCCGTGCGTCCCGGCGGCGGACCAGCGAACGGCCCGGGCTGGAAGGTGCGGGTTATCCCCAACAAGTACCCGATTCTGCGCATCGAGGGACAGCTCGAGAAGAGAGGGGTGGGCCATTACGACACCATCAACGGCATCGGCGCCCATGAGGTGATTATCGAAACTCCCGATCACGACCGTCATCTCGCCGACCTGTCGGTGGCGGAGATCACCGACGTGCTGCGCGCCTACCGCGCCCGAATGCTTGACCTGCGCAAGGACGGCCGTTTCCGCTACCTGCTGATCTTCAAGAATCACGGCCTCGAAGCGGGAGCCAACATCCCCCACTCCCATTCCCAGCTCATCGCCGTGCCGGTGACGCCGACGGTGGTCGCCACCAAGCTCGCCGTCTGCCGGGAATATTACGAACGCAAGGAACGCTGCCTGATCTGCGACCTGACCGCCCAGGAACTGGCGGACGGCCGGGGGGTGGTGCGCGATGACGGGGATTTCGTCGTCTTCGCCCCCTTCGCCTCCTGCCACCCCTTCGAGCTGCGCATCGTCCCGCGCCGCCACGGTCACGACTTCGGCCTGCTCGACGACGGCACCCTGGCCCTGCTGGCGGAAACCCTGAAAGACACCCTGCTGCGGCTGCGGGCGGTGCTGCGCGATCCCGCCTACAACTTTGTGCTGCACAACGCGCCCCCCATGCACCCGCGCCTGGGCAAGCCCGACTACTGGAGCTCGCTTCCCTACGACTATCACTGGCACATCGAACTGGTACCGCGCCTGATGCGCCCCGCGGGCTTCGAGCAGGGAACGGGCTTCTACATGAACCCGGCACCGCCGGAAGCCGCTGCCCGCTTCCTGCGTGAAGCCGACTTGACCGTATCCCTCTAGGTTCGCCCACGGCGGTCGGCAGGCGTCCACAGCCTCTTGTTCGTTATTCCGTTCAGAACGCCTTCATCACCCCGCCGCATACCGAAGACCGCTTCGCGCCGGGGATTAAGGATCGACCATGACCCCAGGCCAGCCCCTCCCCTATTTTCCCCTCTCCCTGCAAGTCGCCGCCGAAGCCTGGCAGCGCCTGGAGCTGAATCCGAAAAGCGTCCTCACGGCCTCCGAGCGCCGGCTTTTCGAGATCCGCCGCATCGCCGAGTCCCTCCGTCGCCACGCGCCACCGGAGCACCCGCCCCGGGCCGGGGAACTCAACCTGCTGGCGCTGCTCAACCGCGCCCTGCGCCATGTCGCCGGTCGCTATCTGAAACAGCGCAGCTGCCGGGTGACGGGCAGCGCCGTCGAACTGGGCGGCGTCGCCAAGCCGATACCGGAGCTTCCGGCGACTCTCAAGCATCTGGTAGAACTCTTTCCGCCGGCGGCGGTCTGGCTCGGCGCCGACCCGAAACGCTATCTGAGCGGTCCCCAGGGCGAAGGGCGACGCCGCGAGAGCCTGATCGAACTCTTCATCCTGGCGGTGCAGAACGGCAACCCTGCAGCCCGTATCTACCGCCCCCTCTTCGCCGACGATGAACTGGCGCGGCGAACCGCCTATCGGCAGGTTCTCTCCGGACTCGACAAGGAACTGGGAAAAATCGCCGTCCCGGGGCTTTTCGGCGGCACCCTGCTCGATCTGCTCCTCGCCCCCGTAAAGGCCGCGCCCCATTCCCTGACCGGACAGCTCGGTTTCATCCAGCAGCAGTGGGCGGGCATCATTCCCGAGGATCTGCTGCACGAGTTGGAAGTGGCCTTCGCCATCCTCCACGAAGAAGAGCTGCAACGGGGCTTCGGCACGGGCGGCCCGCTGCCGGTGCCGACGTTCGGAGGAACAGCGGAGCATGAAGTCGAGGCCTTCTCCCCCGACACCGACTGGATGCCCAAGGTGGTGCTTATCGCCAAAACCATCTACGTCTGGCTCGACCAGCTTGGCAAACGCTACCAGCGGCCGATTCACCGTCTTGACGACATCCCCGAGGAAGAACTCGACCGCCTCGCTCGCTGGGGTTTCAACGCCCTCTGGCTGATCGGCCTCTGGCAGCGCTCCCCCGCCTCGCGGAAGATCAAGCGCATCTGCGGCAATCCCGAGGCCGAAGCCTCGGCCTATTCTCTCTTCGATTACGCCATCGCCGACGATCTGGGCGGCGACGAGGCCCTCGCCCGTCTGGAGGAACGCTGCCTGCGCCGGGGCATCCGCCTCGCCAGCGACATCGTCCCCAACCATACCGGGCTCGATTCCAAGTGGATGCGGGAACATCCCGACTGGTTCATCCAGCTCGATCATCCCCCCTACCCGGCCTACCAGTACCACGGCCCCGATCTTTACGACGATCCCGACGTCACCGTGCAGATTGAAGACGGCTATTACGATCACAGCGACGCAGCGGTCGTCTTCCGCCATCAGGATCACCGCACGGGCCGGGTGCGCTACATCTACCACGGCAACGACGGCACCCACATGCCCTGGAACGACACCGCCCAGCTCAACTACCTGCTCCCCGAAGTGCGCGAAGCGATGATCCGCACCATCATCGGCATCGCCCGCCGCTTCCGGGTGATCCGCTTCGACGCCGCTATGACCTTGGCCAAGAAGCACTTCCAGCGCCTCTGGTTTCCGCTCCCCGGCGGCGGCCAGGGGGTACCGTCGCGGGCCGAGCACTGGCTGGCCAAGGAGGCCTTCGACGCCGTCTTCCCGGTGGAGTTCTGGCGCGAAGTGGTCGATCGGGTCGCCGCCGAGGTGCCCGATACCCTGCTCATCGCCGAGGCCTTCTGGCTGATGGAGGGCTACTTCGTCCGCACCCTGGGGATGCATCGGGTCTACAACAGCGCTTTCATGAACATGCTCAAGCGCGAGGATAACGGCAAGTACCGTCAGGTGCTGGGCAACATCCTCGAATTCGAGCCGGGCATTCTCCAGCGCTTCGTCAACTTCATGAACAACCCGGACGAAGATACCGCCGTCGCCCAGTTCGGCAAAGCGGACAAATATTTCGGCGTGGCGGTGATGCTCGCCACCCTGCCGGGGCTGCCCATGTTCGGCCACGGCCAGATCGAGGGGTTCGAAGAGAAATACGGCATGGAATACCGTCGCGCCTACTACGACGAGGTGGTGGACGAGGCCTTCGTGCGCCATCACGAGGCACAGATCTTCCCTCTGCTGCGCCGCCGTCATCTCTTCAGCGGCGCCGAAAACTTCGAACTCTTCGACTTTTTCCATGACGGCCGGGTCAACGACAACGTCTTCGCCTACAGCAACGGCGTCGGCAACGAGCGGGCGCTGGTGATCTATCACAACCATTACGGCGACTGCGAGGGCTGGCTGCGCAACAGCCTTCCCCGTCAACGGCCGGAGAGTGAAACGCCGCGCTCGGCGAATCTGGCCGCCGCCCTCGGCATCCACACGGGGGCACGCTGGTACTGCCGCTTCCGCGAGCATCGCAGCGGCCTTGAGTATCTGCGTTCGGGGGATGAGCTGGCGGCGAACGGCCTCTTCTTCAGCCTCGGCCCCTACCAGTACCGGGTCTGCCTCGACATCACCGCCATCTACGACGAAGACGGCGCCTGGGGGGAACTCTACCGGCGCATCGGTCACACCCCGGTCGCCGATCTCGACCGGGAACTGCGCAAGATCCGCTTCCGCCCCGTCGGCGACGCCTTCCGCGCCCTGCTCGAAAGTGCCCTGCGCCAGCCCTTGGCGGTAACCCTTACCCGGGAAGCGGCGGAACTGGAGGAACATCCCGACTACCGGGAATTTCTGGCGCGCATGACCCGTTTCGTCGAGACCCTGGCCCACTTCGCCCAGCCCCTCCCCCCCGCCGAGGCGGTACTTGCAGCCATTCGTCGCCAACTCGACGACCTGCGCCTGCTGACCCGCCTGAGCGGCAAGCGGCCGGAGGAGAATCTTGCCCTGGCCGGCCTGCGCCGGATTCTCACGGAAGAGTTGCCGACCCGTGTCCTTCTTCCCTTTCTGCTGCTGCGCCAGCTCGGCGGGCTGTATCCCGGCAACGAGGCAAGCCGCCGGGGCGCCGCCTGGATCGAGGAATATCTCCTCGGCGACGCCCTGCAGGAGACCCTGGCCGACGCCGAGGCTCCCGCCATCCGGCAACTGGTGACCCTGCTCGTGCGCTATCAGGGCTTCTGGCTCCCGGGACGACGCCGCCGGCCTTTCGGCGAACTGCTCGGCGAGGGGACGGTACGGAATTATCTTCTCGTCCATTGGCACGAGGGCGTAGAGTGGTTCAACCAGGAGCGTTGGGACAGCCTCCTCGACGGCCTGCTCGTCGCCGCCGCCTGCAGCGCCGTCCAGACCCTGAAAGAGGACCGGCCCGAGCTGCTGCACTGGCTGACCCGGCGCGTTGAAGAGCGTACCGCCGCCCGCCAGTGGGCGCGGGAGGCGGGCTTCCAGTTGGCCGAGCTGTTACGCCTCTGCGCCCCCCAGGCGGCCCCCGTCCCGACGCGCAAACCGGGTAAAAAACTAAAAATTCTGATGATCGCATCGGAGGTCACGCCCTTTGCCAAAAGCGGCGGGCTAGCCGACGTCGCCGGCTCTCTCCCCCGGGCGTTGCACGCCCTCGGCCACGACGTGCGCATCATCATGCCCTATTACCGCGCCATCGCCCGCCGCGGCGATGCGAGGCGCATGAACCTGACGAGCGCCGTCATCCCCCTCGACGGCACCCCGCTTCAGGCCGCGCTTCATCAGGGAGAGCTCGACGGGGTGCCGGTCTACTTCGTCGAGCAGGCCGACCTCTTCGACCGCGACGGGCTCTACGGCGGCGCCGAAGGGGACTTCTGGGATAATGCCCAGCGTTTCGGCTTTTTCGACCGGGCGGTGCTGGAACTGCTGCCGCGCCTCGGTTTTAAGCCCGACATCCTTCATCTCAACGACTGGCAGACCGGCCTGATCCCGGCGCTGCTGCGCACCGAGTACCACAATGATCCCTTCTACGCCGGGGCCGCCACGCTTCTGACCATCCACAACCTCGGCTATCAGGGGCTCTTCGGCGGTCAACACCTGGAAACCCTCGACCTCGATCCCCGCCTCTTCGGGATCGACGGCCTCGAATATCACGGCATGCTCTCCTTCCTCAAGGCCGGCCTGACCCAGAGCGACCTTCTGACCACCGTCTCGGAAACCTATTGCCGGGAGATCCAGACCCCCGAGATGGGGATCGGCTTCGACGGCATCCTCCGGGCGCGCAAGGACGACCTTTTCGGCATCGTCAACGGCCTTGATCCCGGGCAGTGGAATCCGGCCGTCGATGCGGTCCTGCCCCAGCCCTATGACGCCGACCGCCTCGCCGGCAAGGCCCACTGCAAGAAAGCCCTGCAGGAGGAACTCGGTCTCGCGCCGGAGCCGCATACGCCGATCATCGCCATGATCACCCGCCTGGCGACACAAAAAGGGCTGGATATCGTCGAGGCCGCCTGGAACGGGATGCTGCGCCGCCCGGTGCAGTTCGTCCTGCTCGGCACCGGCGAGAAGGAGCACATGGAGCGCTTCGAGCGCCTGCGTCACCAATATCCGGGGCGGGTTTCCATCAACCTCTCCTTCGACGATGACCTGTCGCGGCGCATCTACGCCGGGAGTGACCTCTTTTTGATGCCGAGCCGCTACGAGCCCTGCGGCCTCGGCCAGCTTATCGCCCTACGCTACGGAGTGATCCCCATCGCCCGCCGCACCGGCGGGCTGGCCGACACCATCATCGATCCGGAACAGGACTGGACCCGGGCCAACGGCTATCTCTTCGACGCGCCCACGGCCGCGGCCCTGCTCCACACCCTCGACCGCGCCCTGGGCCTCTACAAGCGCCCCGAGGACTGGAACAACATGGTCCGCGCCGGCATGCGTCAGGATTTTTCCTGGGAGCGCTCCGCCGAACGCTATCTCGACCTCTACCGGCGGGCGCTGGCGAAGCGGCGGGAGAAACATCAAGGCAACCCCTGAAGTCCCTGCGGGAGTGATTTTCATCCTTCGGCAAAGCTGGCATTCTATCCATGAAAAAAGAACAAGCACCGGAAACCGATAACCGTCTGTCGGGCCCCGCCCACGAAACGACGGAAACGGCCCCATGGGCCGGCCGCTTCCCCGAACTGGCGGAAATCGAACGGGAGGTGGCGACGCGCATCAGGGACAATCAGCGTTTTCTCGATCGTTTCATGGATGAGGACTTCACCGAAGACGAAGAAGATCAGGCAGAGGAGGACGGCGATTTCGAAGAGATCTAATTTCCGCCGCCGCTGTCGGGTTCTCCTCGCAGCTCTCCCCGGCCTTGCCTGATTACAATTCGCTCGGCAACGGCTCCTGCATATCGCCGCTCAATACCCAACGAACGACGCCGCGCCCGGTTCTCCGGTGCGCGGCGTCGTTCGTTGGGTATTGAAACCAGGGTCAGGGTAGCGCCAGTACGTCCGTATGCCGACACCCACAATCACTGAAGAGAGTCTGCAAACTACCGATGAAGTTGTCGATGAGGGTATTTTCGCTCCGCTTAGTAAGATGGAACGCGGCGCGGGAACGAATATGACTGAAGCCTTGGACATAATGGGCGCGCAGCCGACCATCGAGGAGGTAGCTCCGCACGAGACTACGCGAGACGAAGGCGACTCCGCAGCCGTCAAGAACCGAGTCGATGCACAGGTGCAGATCGTCGGAAATCACGACCCGCTTGAAATCAGTTATGTCATGTCCGAGTCTGGCGAGATTCTGTCGCAGCAGGTTGCGCGAGCTGCAGCCGTCCCGACGGGCATAGATGGGATAGTCGAGGAGCGCGCCGATCTCCAAGGGAGTCTCCGGAAGCTTTAGGGACAGGGCACTGATGAAAACCAGCTCGTCGTCGGGAAGGGGATAAATGACGAAGGGTTCCTGGGGAAAGTCCTCGCAATACTCGATCACCGCCAGATCGTATTCCTTGTCTTGAACGCCGCGGATGGCCTCAGCCGGCTGCTTGAAGATGAATTTGAGATCATGGACATCAGCATTATGCAACACGAAATTGCTGAGAATACGCGGCAGATAGGCCATGCCGAAGGTCGGCGTACAGCAGATCGAAAGCCGTTTTTCTCCTTTGAAAGAACGCAAACGATCCTCCAACTCGCGCTCTTTGGCAAGAATCTCCCGGGACTTCTCCAGCACCAAAAGCCCCGCCCCGGTCGGTTCCAACTGCACCCCGCTCCGGTCAAAGAGCTGGTGGCCGTAGTGTTCTTCCAGAAATTTGATGCGCTGAGACACCGCCGACTGGGTAATATGCAACGATTCCGCGGCTTTGGAGAAACTTCCCGTTTCACAGACCATGACTAGAGTCTGATAGTACCGTGTTTCCATGCCTCTTCTCCCCGTGCGTCGTTCAGTACGCTCCCGAACGGCGAATTATAAGACAAAAGACATGCCCAATCCACAACAAAACGAGAATATATGAATACATTGTAGAATTTCTGCTAATAGGGAGCATAAGAAACATTCGCTTTACCGGAAATACCTCGCTGAGTATGGTGCTTTTGTTAAAAATTGCGTAATGAATACCGGAAAGGAGGCTGTAAATACCCGCAAGAGAACCGCATAAGAGAGAGGAAAAACAAGTCCAAGACAAACCCAAGTCAAGGAGAGGAGTGAAAGGAGAGATCATGCCAAAGACGTCGCGACACCATGCCCGATGGCTGGTGCGGCTGCTTCCCGTGTTGCTGCTGCTGGGGGCCTGTGCCACCGGTGCCATCCGCGAGAAGTTGTTGACCCTGCCGACCATCGAGGGCGCCACCTACGTCGGGGAAGAAACCTGCGTCGAGTGTCATGAGGACAAAGGTGCCTCCATGGCCCACAACATTCACGGACGGCTGGCCGATTTCGAGTACATGGGCGGGCAAAAAGGATGCGAATCCTGCCACGGCCCCGGCAGCCTGCACGTCGACGGGGAAGGGGACACGGAGAAGATCCTCAACCCGGCGACCCTCACCGCCGATGAATCGGCGGCGATCTGCGCCCTGTGCCACACCAGCGGCAAGCTCATGGACTGGACCCACGGCGAACATGCCCTGGCCGACCTGAGCTGTAGCGATTGCCACACCATGCACGGCCATGAAAAACCGCTCAAGGCCAACCTGAAACAGGAAGACCCCGCCCTTTGCTACGGCTGCCACCAGGAGCAGATGGCCCAGAGCAACTTCCCCTCGCACCATCCGGTGAAGGAAGGAAAGATGAACTGCTCCAGCTGTCACAACGCTCACGGCGAACTGCTCACCGACGAGCGCAAAAACGACCTCTGCCTCAACTGCCACAGCCGTTACCAGGGGCCCTTCGTCTTCGGACACGCTCCGGTCGAGGATGACTGCACCATCTGTCACGATCCCCACGGCTCGGTCGCCAACAATCTGCTGGTGCAGAACGAGCCCTTCCTCTGCTTGCAGTGCCATGAAGGTCACTTCCACGTCCTGCGGCAGTCCAACTACACGGTTCCCGTGCCCGCCGCCGGACAGACGGCAACCACCCCCGCCCAACAAGCGACTGCCGATATCGTCAACGTCCATGGGCAGGAAGGTTTCCAGACATCCTTCGGCACCAAATGCACCACCTGCCACAAAGTGGTGCATGGCAGCGATTATCCGTCCCAGCCGCTCAGCGGCCACGGCCTGACCCGTTAACTCAAGGAGGAAGAAATGAGGCAACCCTGCCATTGGCTGCTTGCATTGCTGTCCGTCCTGGCCTTGATGACGACAACCACCCTGGCTTTTGCCGAAGAGAATCAAGAGAAGCTCTTCGGCGGCCATGTTGAGGTCGGCGCCACCGGGATAGACACCAAGGACAACGCAGCCCGCGTCAACGAATATGTCCGAGGCCGCTCTGATGACGGCCTCAGCTTCGCCCCGAAGCTCTTCGTCGAGGGGGATCTGGGTGAACATTCGGCATTTGAGCTCGAAGCCGACGTCAACGGTCCCCGCGACCAGCAATTCAACATGGAACTGGATGCCGCGCGTATCTTCCGTCTCGGCTTCGACTACCAGGTACTGGAACACTGGAAGGACCACGAAACCCTCGACCAGATGGGCGCCACCGGTCGGGACGATATCGGAGGCTCGCAGCCCAGCGTCACCACGGACAAGATCTTCGCCAACCTTCCGGCCGGCGCAAGTGTCGGCGGGGGCACTTTGCCTGTGGGGTACGACCCGCTCCAGGAATACACTGAGGAGATGTCCAACGATTATCTGGTGACCCGCCGTGAACTCAAGAGCGAAGCGGCCCTGGTCATCCCGGCCCTGCCCAACGTCATCTTCCATGCCGGCATGCGCATCGAAAAACGTCAGGGCATGGAGCAGGCCATCGGCATGACCAAGTGCGACAGCTGCCACGTCAGCGCCGTCGACAAGAAGATCGACGAGGTCACCGAGGACTACGCTTTCGGCGCCACCGGCAAGTTCGGGCTGCTCACCGTCGACTACGAATACCTCACCCGCACCTTCTCGGAAAGCGGTTCAACCCCTTCCCGCTACTTCGAAGACGCGACCAACCCGAGCGCTGCTTATCTTCTGCTTTATGAAAATGATAACTATGCCTTCGGCCGCACGCCTGATTCGGAAAAGGACAGCCACGCCATCAAGGCCCGTATCGACCTGCCCAAGGACACCAGCCTGAGCGCCAGCTACGTCAAATCCGACATCGAAAGCTCGAAGAGCCAGACCCAAGGGGAATACCTGCTTCTTGACGGCAGCACCCTGGAGAGTGAATTTGAATCCGTCGGCACCAAGCTGGCGACCAAGTTCGGCAAAAACCTGCGCCTCTCTTTGCGCGGCAACATGTATGACATTGATGTCGACGGTAATGAAATCTATTACCCCGCGCGGGATGCCGCCAATTCCGCCGCAGCCGCAGCCGCCTGGCCGGGAACGGACACCAACGCCTGGAACTCGGCGGAAGCCCGCGAGGTCAAGGAAGTCGGTGCCGATCTCGTCTACCGTGTCGCTCGCGGCACCACCCTGCGTCTCGGCTATGAGTTTGAAGAGGTGGATCGCGACGAGGAAGAACTGCTGGATACGGACACCCAGACTCTGAAAGCCTCGATCAAGACCCGGCTGAGCAAGACTCTTTCCGGAAATTTGAGCTACCAGTACCAGAATATCGACGATCCTCTGCCTGGTGCTGAAGTCGGTATCGCCCAAGGGGCCGGCACCCAAGATCCGCTTGGTTCAGGACTCTGGTACTACAATACGGCTGACTTCACGGCGAATCCAGCTACGCCAACCTGGTACTGGTCTGAAGTCTATCCCAATCGCCAATTGGAATCGACCAACCTTCCCGATGAAGTGCACGAGGCGAAGCTTTCCACCACTTGGGCGATCAGCACCAACAAGGCGGCGACTCTCTTCGCTCGGGTGCGCCAGGCGGAAAACGACGATGTGGAGTTCGAACAGACCACCTATGTCCCCGGGGTCAGCCTCTGGTACGCGCCTAACGGCAAGATGAACCTGACCATGGCTTACACCTTCAACCGGCAGGAAACGGAAAACCGCATGTGCGTCGGCTGGTACCATGGCTGAGCGAACGACGTCTCGTCGGGCCAGTTTGGCTCGATCTGCAACACTGCTGAATACAACACCGACGTCCACACCATCGCGTTCAACCTGGATTACCAGGCGACCGAAAAATTGAAGATGAATGCCGGCTTCACCTACAACCGTGCCAAGAGCAGCTGGGACTGGGATTTCACTGAACGCGCCCAGATGTCCACCGAACTCAATCCGACAGGGGTGCTGGCCAACAGCGGAGTCGAAGCGCCCGGGGCTTATGCCTCGGTCAATTACGATACCTGGGAGATGAACAACGAGGTGGACGAGTATTCCGATCTCGCCTACCAGCAGTACCAGTTCACCCTGGGCGGCACCTATGATTTTACCGACGCCTTCTACACCTCGGCTACGGCGACCTACGACATCTTCCGTTCCAAGGAAGCCTATGTCTACGGCGACGAAGACGGCGAGGCCTACTACGCCTATCTTGGCTTAGGCTACCGTTTCTAG
This sequence comes from Trichloromonas sp., assembly GCF_034006665.1. Classification (GTDB taxonomy): domain Bacteria; phylum Desulfobacterota; class Desulfuromonadia; order Desulfuromonadales; family Trichloromonadaceae; genus Trichloromonas. The sequence continues at coordinate 78,856 of NZ_JAVESI010000003.1, read as the reverse complement.
AAGCGATCTAATTTTCTATCTGTTATCGGGCCCGGCTGCGCAAGCAGCCGGGCTTATCTTTATCCCGGAGCAAAAAAACACGAGCCTTGACATCATTGTTATATTCGCATATTGTTATGTCAAACGGACCAACAAGGAGACTGCCATGAAAATCACCGAGAGCGCCCGCGAGACACTGCAGGAGCTGCTAAAAAAGAACCCGGGCAAGGCTGTTCGGGTCGTTTTCCAGGGCTTTGGCTGAGGGGGCCCCCGTCTGGGGTTGGCTCTGGATGAGCCGAAAGAGAATGAAAAAGGGATCAAGGTCGGCGATATCGAACTCTTCATGGAAGAAAGTATTCTGCCCTTTACCGAGGACCAGCTGATCGACTACGTGGATAACTGGTCGGGCAAAGGCTTCGTGGTCGCCCCGGCCTACGGTTCTTCCTGCTGCTGATGATGATTCCATAAATTCATGTGAAACGGCGTGTCTCCCCAGCGGGAAACACGCCGTTTCCGTCCCCCCCACCCCGCCGTACCCCCTTTTCGTTTTGGCCTTTTACCGCCGCCTTTGTTATGATGCCGGGGTTTTAATAAAATTTCACGGTTTTCATAAACAAGGAGGACGCATGTCGGGCCGCATCTTCAAACCTTTTCCGGTGGGCGCCTTCACCATTATCCCCGCCGGGTTTTCCACTCCCGAGCCTTGCGGCATCCCCCTGATCCTCGGCCGCAAGGGCGCGTTCGGTTCGGGTGAGCATGAAACAACCGCCTCGTGCCTGGAACTGTTGACGACCATCCCCAGCCTCAAAGGCTGCCGGGCCTTCGATCTCGGCACCGGCACCGGCATCCTCGCCCTCGCCGCCTCCCGCCTCGGCGCCGCCGCCATCACCGCCCTCGACCTGGAATGGCCGGCGGCCCTCTCCTGCGCAGAGAACGCCCGGCTCAACGGTCTCGAAGACCGGATTTTCACCATCTGCGGCGAACTCAACGCTGTCGCGACGCGGCCCTATGATCTGGTCATGGCCAATATCTACGCCGATATCCTCCTCCCCCTGGCCGACCGCCTCGTGGAACTGACCCGGCCTGGCGGTTATCTGCTCCTCTCCGGCATCCCCCTGCAGGACAAGTTCGACATCGAGCGCCGTTATACCCGCCTCGGCTGCACCGTCGCCGACAGCCGCATCCTGGAGGATTATGCCAGCTTCCTGCTGCAACGCCCGGCGACTCCTTAAAACCTCCGGCCCACTCCCCGCGGCAAGGAAAAGGATCATGAAGTTCGAAATCGCCACGCCATTGCTTCTGTTGACCCTGACCCTGAGCGGCTGCGCCACGCCATCGAAACCCTGGAGAACATCCAATCCGCCAAAGGCAGCTTCCTCAGCTCGCACCCCTTGAACAAGGCGCGGCTGGACAATATCGACCGGGAAATCAAACGATTTTAAAAACACAAGGGGATAGAAGCAGCAGGGGACGACCGTTCGGCAACGGACTGCCCCCTTTTTTATTGCTCAGGGCATCGGCAAGGGCGGTTCGTTGAGCGCGGCGAGTTGTTCGCGGAGATGGAGGATGTGTTCCCCCCAGTAGCGGATGGTGTTGAACCAGGGGAAGTGGACGGGAAAGGCGGGGTCGTCCCAGCGGCGGGCGAGCCAGGCGCTGTAATGGAGCAGGCGCAGGCTGCGCAACGCTTCGATCAGACGCAGTTCGGCGGGGCGGAAATCGTTGAATTCGCAATAGCCTTCGAGCAGTTCGGCGAGTTGGGCACTCTGCCGGAGGCGGTCTCCGGAGAGCATCATCCACAGATCCTGTACCGCCGGGGCCATGCGCGCGTCGTCGAAGTCGACAAAGTGGGGCGCCTCGTCGCGCCAGAGGATGTTGCCGACGTGGCAGTCGCCGTGAGTACGGATGCAGCGGGCATCGACCTCTTTACTAAGGGCGTCGATGCGATCGAGCAGGTCGGCGGTGATGGCCAGATAGTTGGCACGATATTCCGCCGGCATGAAGCGCTCGGCGATGAGCGCCGCGCTGTCGCGACCGAAGCTCTGGCAGTCGAGATGGGGCCGCTCGCGGAAAGGACGCAAGGCGCCGATGCGGTGAATGCGCCCGAGCAACCGGCCGAGAATAAGCAGATTGTCAAGGTTGTCCAGTTCCGGGGCGTGCCCGCCTTTGCGCGGGTAGAGGGAAAAACGGAAACCGGCGAAATGAAAGAGACTCTCCCCGCCATCGTCGCGCCAGGGGGCAACCACCGGCAGTTCGTGTTCGGCCAGCTCGAAGCAGAACTGGTGCTCTTCGCGGATCTGTCCGTCGCTCCAGCGTTGGGGCCGGTAAAATTTGACGATCAGGGGCCGGTCATCCTCGATGCCGACTTGATAGACGCGGTTTTCATAGCTGTTGAGGGGAAAGGTGCGGCAGTCGCAGCGAAAGCCGAGGCTTTCCACGGCATCCATGACCAGTTCATGGGTGAGTTTCCGAAAGGGATGAGCATTTTCTCCCAACATGAGGGCTCCTGGAAAGGGTTCTGCGCAGCATAGCACCTTTGAAGCCGTCCGGCCCAGGGTAAAGGCGACCGCCGCCGCAAGGCGGACTTGCATTCATGCGGCACTTTGGGGATGATAGGAACAGTAAGCGCGCCGCGATCTCCGGCTCATCAGCCGCCCAACCCCGAACAGGGCAGGTTCACAATGGAAATCATCCCCCCGGCCTCCGTCCCCCTGATGCCCCACGAAGTTCCGGCCGTCACTCCGGTCTCGCGGGAAGAGCGGCAGCACGACTTGCTGCTGCATCAGATGATCCGGGCGACGGTTGAAGAGGAAGGGCAGGAAAAGGCGCTGCTCAACTTCGGCGAGCGCAAACTCTGGGTGGAGACCGGCACTCCCCTGCGCACCGGGGACACGGTCAACCTGCAGGTGGTGGAAAACGACAACCGCCTCGGCTTCCGCCTCATCCCCCCGAACTTGCTTGAACGTCTCGGCCAATCCCTGCATCTGCTCGACAAGCAGCTCGACCCCATGGCCCTGCTGCCCGCTCTCATCGAGGGGCGGGAGCCGGGGAGCACGAACCTCGACCAGAAGACCCGCGACGGCCTCGACCGCCTCTTCAGCCTGCTGCGCCGGGCGCCGGCGGAACTCGACGGCCAGGCCCTGCGGGAGATCCCCCAGCGTCTGGGACTTGGACATGAGGCGCAACTGGGCGCGGGGCAGACCGAGGCCGCCCGCGAAACCCTGAAAAACGCCCTCGGCCGACTTCAGCAGGGCCACACCCAGCTGCGTCAGTCCTTGAGCGAGCACTTGGAGCCACTCTTCGCTGCCCTGCGTACCCTTCCGGAAGAGCTGGCCACCCCCCCAAGCACCACCACCCGTCCGACAGGAGAAGCGCCCGCCCTCGCCGCCCTGTTACGGCCGCTGCTGCGCCTGGCCCAATCCCAACCGGAAGCACCCGCTAGTCCCCAAACCTCCTTCACGACGTCGGAAACGCACCCCGACGCCGCCCGGACCGCAGCCCTCGCCCGGGAATTTTTCCAGGCGCTTGGGAACTATCTGCGCCCCTTCTCCGGGCAGACCGCTGCGCCGCTGCACCGCCTGGAGGAAGCCGCCCGTGCGCTGGCGGCGCCGCCGGGAGAGCCCGAGGCCCCGGTGCTGCGCGAGGCCGCCCAGCAATTCTGGAACCGGCTATCGGCCGCTCCGGCAAATGCTCCGGCCGCGCCCGAAATCGAACAGACCCTGACCCGTCTGGCCGAGCAGCTGCTGCATCCGGCACAAGCCATGGACGGAAAATTTTTGCGGAATCTCCCCCGCCAACTCGGCCTGCCCACCGAAGGGCGGGAAAATGCGGCCCTCGCCGATCGCCTCGACCGCCTCGCCCAGGGGCTCGGCCGGCTGCCCGAAGCCCTGCGCACGCCGGAACAAATCGGAGCCTTTCTTGATCGCCAGCCCGCGGATTTGGCGGCGGTGCTGCGGCCACTCTTCCGCTTCGCCGCTTCCGGTCCAACTACGACAAGCGCAACGTCTCTCCCGGCAACCGCCGGCACGGCGCCGGCCGCCAATATGCCGATTCTTCCACCGAGCGAGGTCGCCGTCACCACCCAGGCCTTTGTCACAGCCTTGCGCGACTACCTGCGCCCTTTCGCGGAGGTGACCGAGATGCCCTTGGCAAGGATCGAGCAGCAACTGGCCCTGCTGCCGCAAATGCCGCCGTTCCCCTTTGATCAGGCCCTGGCGGCGCTCGGCCAGAAAGCCACGGGCAAAGATCTGCTCGGCGCCCTCTTTCATCTGCTGCGCAGCACGCCGGAGCGCCTTGTCGAAGGTTCGGCGGAAAACCTGACCCGGCAACTCATTGAAACCCTCGGCAAAACCCTCTATCAGGAACTCGACCGCGGCGAACAGCGTCAGGAGGAGAACCTACGCCACCTGGAACTCTGGCAGCTCTGCCGATCGCGCCTCGGGGAGAGCGACGGGACCTTCGTTCCTCTGCCCCTGCCCTTCCTCGAAAACGGCTATCTTGTCGCCCGACGCCGGGAATCGCCCGAGGAAGGGAACGCGCCAGGAGGAAGGGAAACCTTTACGCTTTCCCTCTTTCTCGACCTGCGTAAACTGGGCTTTGTGCAAATCGATCTTCTCTATCAACAGCAGGAACTGTTCGTGCGTTTCCATTGCCAGGATACGGAAGCGGCTCAGGCCTTTTCCGCCGCTCGGGAGGAACTTGGCGACAGCCTCGGCGGCATTCCCCTCGCAACCGTCGCCGTTGGCGTCGGCGCGGAAAGCCCCGACCGGGCACTGATCCGCGAGATCATCCCCGCCGAGCGCAGTCTGCTCGACGCCCGCGCCTGATTTCCTGGGATTTCCGCCCGCGCAGCGGCCCTCATCCTCGCCCTCTGCACGCCCGCCGCCGCTGCCGGCGACGACGGTTCCCTGACCTCGATAATCCCCGAATGCGTCACTTGTCCATTTACAGCCGGGCACCGAGGGGTTAGAATGTAGTACTGTGAATTTGGATGCTATGCCTTGAGAGAGTACAACTCTTTCCCCAGAGGAGGGAACCATGAAAATATTGCCGTCGCTACTGTTCTTGCTCTATCTGCTGCTTGCTACCGGACTCGCCCAGGCGGAGGTGGACAACGATCCCTTTTCAACCTTCGCCTTTGGCGAAGCACCCCGGGGGGACATGCTCTGCACCGCCGGCCCCTGCGCCGTCGGAAAAACCGCGCTGTTCCATCGCACGCCGACCCAGGCGGTGGCCTACTACAAAAAATCCAGCGACCTGACCCACATCGGCGGGATCGAGATTTCCGCTCCCGTCTACACCTATTACCAGGAAGAACTCTTTCAGGTCTTTTTCAAACTTCTCGGTCCCGCGGAAGCAGGGGAACACCTAGTCGACACCTTCATTGACGCTCTAGGCGGAGACGACGCGGCGACCTTGCTTCATGATGAATTCGCTGCCGACGGCCCGGGCGAGGCCTACCACGACCAGGTTTATCTGCTGGATAACGGCTACTTGATCAGCGCCCGATGCACCCAGGAGGAGGGCCGCTGGCAGCCCCCCCATATCAGCCTCTACGAGCCGCGCCGCATGAATCAGGTGCGGCTGGCCTTCAACCCCGACTACCGACCCCATGGATACTGAACCGTACGATTTCCAGCGCTGCAAACTCTGTGGGGCGGCGGCCGCCGCCCCGCGCTACCGCCTGAAAGCCACGACCATTCAGGTCTGCGCCGCTTGTGATTTCCACTTCATCACCCAACTTGATGTCATGCCCGGCGACCAGCCGGAAACGGAAATCCGCACCCTTGACGTGGTCGCCTGGAACTTCATCGAAAAACAGCTCAAAAAAAATCGCCCCCAACTGGAGCGGCGACTGGACCTAGTTGCTCACCACACCCCCCTGCACGAGACGGAATGCCTCGATATCGGCGCCGGCGTCGGTCTCTTCGGGCATTTGCTCGAAGGGACCGGGGCGATCCCCTTCGGCATCGAACCGCAGCTTGTCTTTCGCCAGTTCGCGGAGGAAAAATACCGCTTGCAGCTGCGCGCCGAAACCATCGATCACCCCTACTGGCAGGAACGTCATGCCGGGCGCTTCGCGGTGGTGACCCTCTGGGACACCTTGGAACACCTCAATTTTCCCGTGGAGACACTGCGCGACGCCATCCGGGTCATGCGCCCCGGTGGCCTGCTCTTTCTCGACACCCCCTCGCGAGACTCCCTCTACTACAGGATCAGCGAGTGGTCCTATCGCCTCAGCAACGGCGCCAACCCCCTCTTTCTCAACTCCCTCTATTCCCCCAAACCCTTCCGCCACAAGCAGATCTTCACCGTCCGGCAACTGACGGAACTGATCGAAAGACTCGGTCTGGAGCTTGTCGAACTGAATCGCTCGGGCGCCCTCGACTCCAGCAACAAAATCGTTCTCGTAGCGAAAAAACCGGAAAAAGCCAGCGCCTGACCAGGGAATGTCCAAAAACTACTCGGTATTCTCCCGTTGCAGGCCGGCGAGGTACTTCTCCCATTCCATGGGCAGCAGGTTTTTTTTCTGGTTATTACAGCTCTTGCAGGCCGGCACGCAATTGCTCTTGGTACTTTTACCACCGCGAGAGACGGGCACCAGATGGTCGAGAGTCAGATCTTTCGGCGCCACCTTCATTCCGCAGTAATGGCAGATGCCGCCGGCAATGCGGTTCTTCCACCAGCGGCTTTGGCGCAGTTCACGGGCCTTTTCCCGCTCGCGGCGCTCGTCCTCTTCGGTCACATCAAAAAACGGCTCCATGGTTTTCCTCTTTGTTGAACACGTTGCTGCATTGTAGTCAAAGGCACCCGTGCGGGCAAGGCCCCCCCAATGCTTTTGTCAAGTCTTGCGCATTTTTTCGTTTTGTGCGATCTATCAGGCATTTCGAAACGCTCCATAGTGAACCATATTCCGCCGGGAAACGTGCATTTCTATGAAAATTCTGATTGTCGGCGTCGGTCAGGTCGGCTACTTCCTCTGCGAGCGCCTTGCCTTCGAAGGACACGAAGTCACCCTGATCGACCGCAACCCGGAGTATCTCGGCAAAGCGGCGGACCGGCTCAATGTCCTGGGGATTCACGGCAACGGCGCCAGCGCCGAGGTCCTGGAGCAGGCGGGGATCAAGGACGCGGATATCTTCATCGCCGTCACCGACCTCGACGAGGTCAACATCCTCGCCTGCCTGCTCGCCCGGGAATATCAGGTGCCGACCCGTGTCGCCCGGGTGAAGAGCATCGAATACACCGGACAAGGAGCGATTCTTTCCAAGGAGAAACTCGGCATCGATCTGCTCATCAACCCGGACGACGCCGTCGCCGAGGAGATCGTGCAGATCGCCTGCCGCGCCGGCGCTTTTGACGTGGCCGAATTCGCCGAAGGGCAGATCCAGTTTCTCGGCTACCGGATCAACGAGGGCAGTCCCCTGTGCGACCTGACCCTACGGGAATTGGGAGAGGTTCGCGGCATCTACCGCTTCGTCATCACCGCCATCAGCCGCGCCGGGCAGACCATCATCCCCCGGGGCGACGATCGCATTCTCGCCGGCGACAGCATCTTCATCGTCGCCCACCGCAAGGATCTGCCGGCCATTCAATATCTGCTGCAACAGCAACAGGGGAAGAAACGCGGCGGCGCCCGAGCGTTCATTCTCGGCGGCGGCAACATCGGCCTGCACGTCGCCCAGGAACTGGAAACCATGGGCTTCGCGGTACGCCTCATCGATCAGGATGAAAAACGCTGCGAGCGCCTAAGCGCCAAACTCAATCGCACCCTGGTCATCAACACCGACGGCACCGATATCCGCACCCTGCTTGACGAGGGAGTGGAAGGCGCCGACATCTTCATCGCCGTTACCGACAACGACGAAAGCAACATCCTCTGCTCCCTTCTCGCCAAGCAGCACGGCGCACAGCGCAGCCTGTCCCTGGTCAACAAGCCGGAGTTGCTCAATCTCGCCCCCTCCCTCGGCATCGATGCCTGCGTTTCTCCCCGCCAGGCCGCCGCCGGAGCCATCCTCAAATACGTACGGCGCGGCGGCGTCATCTCCCTGGCGGCCATCGAAGGAAGCAACGCCGAAGTCATGGAGATTCTGGTCAAGCCGGACAGCAAAAAAATCGACATCCCCCTGCGCAAGCTGCATTTCCCCGCCGGGGCGATCATCGGCGCGGTGATGCACGGCGAGACCTATACTATCCCCACCGGGGACTGTCATCTGCATGCGGGGGATCGCGTCGTTATCTTTGCCCTGCCCGAAGCCCTGGGAAAAATCGAAAGGTTCTTCGAGTAGATGAACGCCCTGGCCACGCTGCGCATTCTCGGCGCTCTGCTCCTCTTTCTCGGCGGAGCCTTGTTGACGCCGATTCCCTTTTCCCTCTATTTCGCCGACGGCGCCGCCGATGCTTTTCTGCTCTCTTCCAGCACCTCCCTGGCGGTCGGTCTGTTGCTCTTCAAGGGCTGCCGGGGCGGCACGGAATTCTCGGTACGGGAAGGCTTCGCCATCGTCACCTTCGGCTGGCTTTTCTACGCCCTCTTCGGCGCTCTTCCCTTCGTTCTGAGCGGCGCCATCCCTTCGCCCCTAGACGCCGTCTTCGAAACCATGAGCGGTTTCACCACCACCGGCTCGACCATACTCAAGGTGATCGAAGGGTTGCCGGAGAGCATCCTCTTCTGGCGTGCCCTCACCCATTGGCTTGGGGGAATGGGGATCATCGTCCTCTCCCTGGCGATCCTGCCGATGCTCGGGGTCGGCGGCATGCAGCTCTTCAAAGCCGAGGTTCCCGGTCCCACCGCCGATCGCCTTAAACCCCGCATCCAGGATACCGCCAAACTCCTCTGGGGGGTCTATCTGCTGCTCACCGCCACCCAGACGCTGCTGCTCATGCTCGGCGGGATGAACTTTTACGAAGCCCTCTGCCACGCCTTCGCCACCCTCGCGACTGGGGGCTTTTCCACCCGCAACACCTCGGTGGCGGCCTACGACAGCGCCTATATCGACGGCATCATCACCCTCTTCATGTTCCTCGCCGGGATCAACTTCTCCCTCCACTATCATGCCCTGCGCGGGCGGCCCCGGGAGTTTTTCCGCAACGAAGAGTTCCGTCTCTATCTCGCCATCACCTTGGGCGCCATCGCGGCCTTGGTCTATTTCAACCAGGGAACGGCCTACGCCTCGCTGCCGGAAAACCTCCGCTACAGCGCCTTCCAGGTCGCCTCGATCCTGACCACCACCGGCTTCGGCACCGCCGACTTCGAACTCTGGCCATTGCCCGCCCAATTCCTGCTGGTGCTGCTCATGTTCGTCGGCGGCTGCGCCGGTTCCACCAGCGGATCCGTAAAGGTGGCCCGCATCCTTCTCCTGTTCAAACATGTGCGCAACCAGCTTTTCAAGCTCATCCACCCCAAGGCGGTGCGCTTGGTTAAACTCGGAGAAACGCCGGTGGACCGCGACGTCATGCAGGCGATTCTCGGTTTTTTTGCCCTCTATTTGGGGATTTTCGTCGGCGCCTCGCTGCTCATGACCGCCACCGGCATGGACATCCTGTCGGCGGCGACCGCCGTCATCGCCACCCTCGGCAATATCGGTCCGGGACTCGGTTCCGTCGGGCCGATGGATAACTTCGCCCACGTCTCTTCCTTCGGCAAAGGGGTGTTGACCTGCTGCATGCTCCTCGGCCGACTGGAACTCTTTACCGTCCTGGTACTGCTCTTTCCCTCCTTCTGGAAAAAATAACCCGGTAACAGAACCGCTCATCGCGCATAAAAAAAATGGCGCGCAACGTAAGTTACCTCACGTCGCGCGCCATCCCCTCCTGCGGATAACGCCAAAGCGGCCCGAAAGCCAATTTTAATCCGGTTCATGCAGCCTGGTTTCCGGGAAGAGAGACGGAAACTCCCGAAACAAACCCTTAATCTGCCGGACAGGTCAATCTTAAGTCATTCCGTCTCTTCAATACAATCCGGAGTATTGTGTATTTTTCTGTGGGGAAATCCCTGATTTTTTCGATTAGGCGCTGGTCATCCCCTCGCGTACCGCATACTTGACCAGATCGGCGAAGGTCTTCAGCCCCAGTTTCTTCATAATCCGCGCCCGATGGGTTTCGATCGTTTTCGGACTGAGCCTGAGATGGTCGGCGATATCCTTGGACGAGAAGCCGTCCACCGCCAGTCGCAGCACCTCTTCCTCGCGGCGGCTCAGCAGCAGCCCGGCGGCGCCGCCGTCGGCGTGGGCCGGCGCGATCAGATCCTCAAGCATAACCGAGGTGATACCGGGGCTGAGGTACATCTTCCCGGTGACAACCGCCTGAATGGCTTGAATCAGTTCACCGAAGGCGGCATCCTTGACCACATAACCCCGGGCACCGGCCTTGATCATCGACAGCACCGTCTGCCGGTCGGTAAAGCCAGAGAGGCCAAGGATCCGGGCACGGGGCTGGGTAGCGAGAATCTTGCGGGTCGCTTCAATGCCGTTGAGCCCGGGCAGGCGCACATCCATGACGATCACATCGGGACGCAGTTCGGCGGCAAGACGCACCGCTGTCTGACCGTTACCGGCGATGGCAAGAATCTGCATGTCGCTGCGCTGATTGAACATCTGGCGCATGCATTCGTGAAAGATTTCGTGATCGTCGACGTAGAGAATCCCCGTACTCATGGGCGGCTTTCCGTCATGTTAGAGCGTCCCGAGGAGACATTCCCCCCTTCAAGGCAGGGCATGAAAGGGAAGAGGAACCGGCTCGCCGGTGGGTAACAGATCGCTTTCCTGGGGCTGACGACCCTCGGCCAACTGACGATAAAGGGTGCAGTGGCTACAGAGCTCCCCCTGACAGTAAAGCGCCACCAGGTTTTTCCAGGTGCGGCTCGTCCGGCGGCCATAGTTGGCAAAAAATGCGCAACGTTTCACATAAGGACAGGATTTTCCCATTGCCGCTCCTTCAGATGAGCATTTTGGTCATTTACTTTTTCACCATACAGCAACCATCTGACAAATTTCTTACCGCTTGCTCATTTCTTCAGCTCCCTTTTTTCACAAGCCCTCGTCTTTTTCCAACCGCGTTGCCCAGAGAGACTCGACGATGGCGGTGATTTCATCGGGATCGTAATCGGCCCGAGCAAGGGCCTTGCGGTACTGTTCCAGAACCCGCCGCGCCCCTGCCGGAGAACAGTTTCGGCTGTGCAGGTCATACAGAGCCCGGACCAGATCATGCTGGGTAGGATCGACGCGCAAGGCTTCATTGAGAAACTCGATGGCCTCGCCGTCGCGGCCCTCGGCGACCAGAAGCTGCCCCCAGACCAGCGCCCCCTGAAGGTAGAGACGTTCCAGTTTCGCCCGCCGCGCCAGCAGCTGCTCGTCCTCGGCCGCGACCTGGCTCAGATATCCCCCCCTCCAGAGGCGCAGGGCGCGATGGAGATGGTTTCCCGCCTGCCAGTCCCGCCCCCGGCGAAGCAGACGCAAACTGGTCAGGATTTCTTCGGAAAAATCTGCGTCGTCGAGATGACAGTTGTGCAGGGCCAAGACGCCGCGTTGGAGGGCGAGGTAGTTCTTGGCGGAAAGGGGATGGCAGGCGGCATCAAGCACCCGCCGCAAGCGGGACAAAAGAGTATCGAAACTGGCCCGCGACCGGTCCGCCGGACTCTCCGGCCAAAGCCCATGCTGCATCCGCTCTTGGGGAAGCGACTGATCCTTCGCCGCCAAGAGCAGTGCCCAGAAGGTCCGCTGCGCCGGGCTCCAAACCCCGTCCCGCAGTTCCATGCGGGAATCGAGGCGCATCACCAGCGGCCCTAGGGTTCGAATGCACAGCCGGGGCAACATCTTGCCTTTGTCGAGCAGAACCAGGTCGAGCTGGCGGGCGGCGATGGCGCGGGCGGTTTCGACCTCCATACCGAGACGGCCGGCGGCTGCCAGGAATTCCTGCAACAGGGTCGGCGTGGCCAAGTAGAAATGATACAGATGATTGTCCCGAAGCCCAACCATGGCTCCCCGGATATCCTCGGCGGCCTCGGCGGCGCGCCCGAGGGAAAGGCGCAACAGTCCGCGGAAAGCCAGGGCGCCGATCCGCGTGAAGTGTTCATCGAGACCTTCGCAGATCCGGATGGCCTCTCCGAGAAGAAGTTCAGCCCGCTCCGGCTCGCCGATGCGGGCACAGGTCGCGCCGAGAATCATCCGATTGATCGCGGTAAAGAGGCGTCCTCCGGCCTCGTCGCGCAGGGCCAAGGCTTCATCAACCGCCGCCAGGGCTTCCGTCCGACGCTCCGCCTGGGCCAGAAGAAAGGCTTGGTATTGGCGATACATGCCGCGCAGATGGGGGTTGCCGGCAGCGTAACTCGAGTCCAGACCCATCTGGACAAAGGTCATGGCATCCTCAAGGCGTCCCTCGGCAAGAGCGATATCGATGTCGAGGACCCAGAACAGCGGGCCGAGGGTGGTCTTGACCAGCAGATCGCGGCTGAAAGCCTCTTCAATGACGGCGCGCCGACGGTGGTAGTTGACGAGATCCCCTTGCAGACTGAGCAGGTTAAGCTGCATCAGTCGCAGAAAGAGGCGATGCAGGGAACTGACCCGGGGGTTGGCGATCAGGCGTTGGGCCTCTTCGGCCTTGACGAGGAAACTCTCCCACTGCCCCCGCACCGCGTAGTGATACCCCTGGATAATGGTAATTCCCGCCAGCAGATTGTCGTAACCGTATCTTTTTGCCAGATCTGAAGCGCGAACGGCGTGGCGCGGCACGGCTTCGCCGTCGCTGTAAAGAAAATAGTGTCCCGTCGCCAGGGCATGAGAAACCTGAATAAGCATGACCGGCGGCAGCGTCGACTCCATGTCGGCCAAAAGCGTTTCGGCACGGTCGAGAAGCGGAACAATACAATTGAAACGGCCATCGATGAACACATGAAAGAGGACAAGCTGGGCCGAAGCCAACAGCTCCCCGCGTCCTTCTCGGTTTGCGGAAAAACATTTCCGGGCCTGTTCCAGCAGGGCATAGGCCTGATCCGGCTGGCTTTCCATCAAGCTCATACCGTAAAAAAAGGCGAAGACGGCATGCTTGCCCATGACCGCTTCGGGAACCGTTTCCAGGGCCGTTTCCAGGGTTTTCAGCCGGTTTTTCCCCAGCAGGTCCAAGCCGTAATCCTTAAGCAGCGCCTCACAGGCAACATAATCCCGGGCTTCGGCGAAACAGGCCAAGGCCTCCTCGATCCGGCCCTCTTCGAGATACCAGCGTCCGCCGCACGCCGGCACCGCTCGCCACTCCTCCGCGGAGAGTTCGCGCTGCGCCAGCTGGCGCAGCCTGTCGCGTAAAAGATGATGCAAAACATAGGACTGGCCATCCGCTCCGGAGCGCACAAAGAGGTTGAGCCGAGCGAGTTCGGCCAGGGTCTCCGGCATGCCCCCGTCGCCGGCCACCCGAGCGATGAGCGGCAACGGCAGCTCGTCAAAGTAGGCGAGACGCAGCAGGCCGTGTCGTCTCTGACGATCAAGGCCGCCGAGAACTTCGTCATCAAAGAACTCCTCGACCTGTTCCCACCCCTGACTGGCCATTCCGTGCAACCGGTCGCGCACGGCATTTTCCCCGAAACGGGCCAGAGTCTGCCCGATCAACATCAGACCCAAGATCCAGCCTTCGCTACGGCGCACCGCCAGATCCAGAATCTCGCCCGCCGGAGCCAGGGCAAAAAGCCGATCGTAGAGTGCAACCGTCTCCTGTCGGTTCAGGGCCAACGCCTCATTATCCAGAATCAGTAGACGTTTTTTTTCCAGGGGCAGCGGCAAAGCCCAGCGGGAGAGGCCCAGAACCCGGGCATCACCGGGCAGAAATTGGAGCAGGGAAGAAAAGAAGGTGAGACTGGGAGGGGCGCCATCGATCAGATGCAGATTGTCGAAAACCAGAAAAAATGGGCTGGAAAGAAAACCGGAAAGCGCGGCGGTGAGCAGCTCGGCGGCCCGGCCCGCATCGCCGGAAGACAACTCCCCCTTGTCGAGCATGGCTTCCAGAAGCGAAGCGCGAAAGTCCGGCAGCGCCTGCCGCAGAGCCTCAAGGAGCGCGGCACAGAAGACGAGCGGATCACGATCTTCCTCCTCAACCTGAAACCAGACAAAGGGCGCGGCACATTCCTTCAGGGATTCGCACGCCAGGGTGGTCTTGCCCTGTCCGGCCCGCCCATAGAGGAAAAAGATCCGCCGGCCACGCGTGTCGGCCTGACGCAACACCGCGAGAATCCGGTCCCGCGGCAAATGCCGAGACGGGTCGAAAGTCGGCGGAGTGAACTTGCCGGCCGCGAAACGTCGCATCGAAAGATTCTGGGCGGGCAAGAAAAACCTCTCTTTGTTCGCGGTAAAAATGGCCGGGAAACATAAGGGAGATTTCAATCTAATGCAGACTGGTCCTTATGCACAATAGGGGAAAACAGGTATTTTTCTGTGGGGAATTTACTGAATCCGCCGGCGCTTACCACGCCGGCGGAGATTCGGCAGGGAGCGGAAGATCAAGCAAGGAGAACGAAACCCATCTGGCGACCGGTCTTTCCGCCATCCCGGCGGTAGGAGAAGAGCATTTCGCGATGGCAACAGGTGCATTCCTCAGCCACGTCGACGGCACTTTCCGGCACTCCCGCTTCAGCCAGTTGCAACAGGCAGGCGCGGCGCAGATCAAGATGCCATTTGCCCAAAGACACCTCGTCAGCGATGTCTTCCCAATGGCCGGCACCGGCCCGGAAAGCCTCGCGCACCTGGCGGTCGACCTCATATTTGTGCGCGCCGATCCCGGGTCCAACGGCGGCTGAAAGGTCCGCCGCCCGGCAGCCGAAGCTTGCGGCCATGGCCTTTACCGTCTTACCGATGATCCCGCCGGCGGCCCCCCGCCAGCCGACATGAACCACGCCGGCAGCCCGCTTGAGCGGGTCGTAGAGAAGCACCGGGAAGCAGTCGGCCACCAGGACGCCGATCATCATGCCCAGCTGGTTGGTGATCACCGCATCGCATTCCACCTGCAGAAAGTGGGAGAGATCGGCGTTCGGCTGATCGACCACCAGCACATCGGTGCCATGCACCTGTTTCACCGTCAGCAACTGATGGGGCTGCAAATCGAAAGCCCGGGCCAGAGTCGAACGGTTGCCCTCCACGTTGTGGCGGGGATCATCGGTATTGAAACCGAGGTTGAGCGAATTGTAAGGAGCACGGCTGATGCCGCCGTTACGGGTGGTGAAACCGGCACGGACCCCGGCGGCCTCCCCCCAGACGGGTTGCAGATAATGAAGCTTTCCCTGTTTGACGAGTTTCATGACGGAAGGGATTCTCCAAAGGAAAGAGCCTGTTCCGCCGGATCGACGGAGAGACGGTATTTGTTGTCGAGATAGGCGACGAGTTCGGCCAGTTCCGGGGGAAGCGGGCTTTGAAACTCCAGGTAGGCGCCGCTTTCCGGGTGTATAAAACCGAGCAGTCGGGCATGTAGAGCCTGGCGCCCCAGAGCCCGGACCATGGCGCGCAACTCGGGGTCGACCAGCGCCTTGCCCC
The DNA here is from genome assembly GCF_034006665.1 of Trichloromonas sp. Taxonomy (GTDB): domain Bacteria; phylum Desulfobacterota; class Desulfuromonadia; order Desulfuromonadales; family Trichloromonadaceae; genus Trichloromonas. The sequence goes on along the minus strand of NZ_JAVESI010000003.1, from coordinate 63,377 downwards.
GTTGGCTGCCGCCGTAGACCGGATCGCCGACCACCGGCATGCCCAACTCGGAAAGATGCACGCGGATCTGGTGGGTGCGCCCCGTTTCCAGAGCCAGTTCCACCAGAGCCAAACCGTCGGCGACATAGCGGCGCAAAACCCGCCAGTGGGTGACGGCGCGCCGCCCGGCGCGGCTTTGCGTACTCATCTTCTTGCGCTGGAGCGGATGCCGGCCGATGGGGCGGTCGATAGTCCCGGACGCGGCGGTCGGCAGTCCGTGGATCAGGGCCAGGTAGCGGCGGGTGATGGAATGGACCTTGAACTGGGCGGCCAGATGCTGATGAGCGGCGTCATCCTTGGTCGCCACCATCACCCCCGAGGTGTCCTTGTCGAGGCGGTGGACGATCCCCGGCCGCAGTTCCCCGCCGATCCCCGCCAGGTCGCGGCAGTGATGAAGCAGGGCGTTGACCAGCGTTCCCTCACGATGACCGGCGGCCGGATGTACCACCAGACCAGCCGGTTTGTCAACCACGATCAGGCGCGAATCCTCATAAAGAATCGTCAGGGGGAGATCCTGGGGCTGGGCGGCGACGGGCTCCGGCGGCGGGATCACGACCGTCACCGCCTCCCCCCCCCGAAGACGAAGGCTGGGTTTGACCGGCTTGTCGCCGAGCCGGACCCGGCCGTCGTCAATCAGGATTTTCAACTGGGAACGGGAGAGTTCCGGTAGCTGTTCCGCCAAGAAGCGATCGAGGCGCTCGGCCGAGCGCCCGTAAGGAAAAAGCAGTTGGCGAAGGGACTCCATCTACCAGATGGGACTTTCGATCTTGCCAGCCTGCTTGATCATGACATCGACAAGAGCCCGATCGAAAAGATGGTCGGAATTCTCCATATCGGGAACGATCCGACTGCGGAAGTGTTCACGCCCCTCTTCGATCTCTTCGGAAAGCAGATCGAAAATCGTGTCTTTCATGATTCCTTCGCGGACCTTGTCCTGATTGTAGAGGGCGATGTCCGAAACAATCGCCCGCGCCAGTCGGAAAGCCAACTCCGGATTATCCACAAGCCTCGCCATGAAATCCTCCCCACCCTGGAACTAAAAGTTGAGTTATCGCCGTCGCGGCGTGCCCGTGGGCCGGAGGATGCCGCCGACCTTCACGCAACTCTTCGAAACACCAGCAGATTAGCCAAAAAAGCGAAAACTGTCAATGACCCCCGACAGCGCCGAGACGATCCACAAGCCGGCACAGGTCCGCCAGACTCCCCCGATAGTCGGCGCGGAAGGCACCTTGCAGACGATCGATCAGCCAGGTATCGGCGAGAAAGGTCGGGACGCCAGCCCGCCGCGCCGCCAGATCGAGCTCGGTATCGTTGCCGATCATCAGACAGCGGTCGGGCGCTAACCCCATGCGTTCGAGAATATCGCTGAAATAGCCGGGATGGGGCTTGCAGTAACGGCTGTTTTCGTAGGTGGTCACCAGTTCAAAGGGATAGTCGACGAATCCGCCCCAGGCCATGCGCGCTTCGATGACCGCTCGGGGGAAGACCGGATTGGTCGCAAGAACCACCCGCAGGCCAGCTCGGCGACAATGCTCCAAAGCCGCCCGGGCCAAAGGGTGGGGACGCACCAAGGGGGCCAGAGCGGCAAGTTCCGCATCACAGTAGACGGCAAGCCGCCCCTTGAAATCTTCTCCGTCGATCCCCAGGGGTGCGGTCACCCGCTCCAGAAAAAAAGCCTCGTTGCTGCCTGCTCCGTCCTCTCGGCGCAGCAGCTCCAGGGTCGTGGCAAGAAGCAGTTCGGCGAAGTTCTCCGGAGGCGCCAGGTCGGCGAAATAGCCGGCGAGACCCCGGGTGTAGGCCGGGATAAAGCGGCGCATCTCCACATCCAGGAGGGTGCCGTCCAGATCGAACCAGACCCCTTCGATCCCGCCATGGTGAAAACGGTCCATCGCTCCCCTTCGCCGCCGGTGGGCGGCGGACTTTTCTGTCGAGGATAACACAAAGGGGGCCAACCCTGGCCGGAAAAGATCCCCGCTGCGGAGGGAGCACCCGCCCAGTCCCCATAAAGGCCTTGACTTGCCGCCCAGCCCGGGGTAGAAACTTAAAAAAAACAATGGGGTAGCCACCATGGAAAATATTCGGGAAGAGGTCAAGGAGTTACAGATCGGCTTCAAGGTGCGGCGCCTGCGCCAGGAGCGGCGCATGACCCTGCAGGATCTGGCCGATGTCACCGGCCTTTCCAAACCCCTGCTGTCACAGATCGAAAACGAGCAGGTCATCCCCCCCTTAGGCACCCTGCTACGCATCTCCAAGGCCTTCAAGGTCGGACTGCACTCCTTTTTTCAGGAAGAAGGGCATAACGAAAAGTGCATCCTCACTCGCTCCGGTGAAAGTCGGCGCATGTACCGTCGACCGGGAGAGGAGGAAGTCCCGCCCCCCTACGCCTACCACTCCCTGGCTTTCGGCAAGAAGCACCGCAACATGGAACCTTTCCTGGTCGAATTCGAACCGCGCCAAGAGGCCGAGGGCTTGCAGGTCAGCCACGAAGGGGAAGAATTCCTCTTTGTGCTGGAAGGCGCTCTCGAATTCCATTACGGCGACCGGGTCATGACCCTCGCCCCCGGCGATTCGGTTTACTATGATTCCACCGAACCCCACGGTTATGTCGCTATCGCCGACGCCCCGACCCGAGCGGTGGCGGTCATCTATTCCAAAGGGGGCTAGGTCGGCCCGCCCACAGCTTGACATTCCCGGCACTTCTTCTACCCTTTAAGCTGGACGTCGGTACATAGGGGCGGGACTCCTTTATCCCGCCCGCTTCCCCGTCAGGGCAACGTACCGTCCGGTTCTCCATTCCCAGCAAAGCAGGCTCCGCCACCGACCGTCCCAGCGTGTCGGCCAGGGGCCGCGTCCTATCGATTCGAGCGACAAGGAGGTTACTGATCATGGCAAAAGTAGGCGTAATCCTTTCCGGCTGCGGGGTGTACGACGGCAGCGAAATTCACGAGGCGGTTATCACCCTACTGGCCATTGACCGGGCCGGGGCCGAGGCGGTCTGCATGGCTCCGAACATGGAACAGATGCATGTCGTCAACCATCTCACCGGCGATGTCGCAGCCGGCGAAAAACGTAACGTCCTTGCCGAATCGGCCCGGATCGCCCGGGGCAAGATTCGCGACATCAAAGACGTGAAGGCGGCGGACATCGACGCCCTGGTTCTCCCCGGCGGCTTTGGCGCCGCCAAGAATCTCTCTAATTTTGCCGTTAAAGGAACCGAGTGCGAGGTACATTCCGAGGTCAGCCGCCTGATCCGCGAGATCCTGACCGAGCGCAAGCCCCTAGGCGCGATCTGCATCTCCCCGGCAATCGTGGCCCGGGTGCTCGGCAGCGACAAGGTCACCCACAAGCTGACCATCGGCAACGATGAAGGCACCGCTCAGGCCCTGACCGCCATGGGCGCCGAGCATGTCAACTGCCCGGTGACCGAATGCGTGATCGACAAGGAAAACAAGCTCGTCACCACCCCGGCCTACATGCTGGCGGGGCACATCAGCGAAGCGGCCGAAGGGATTGAAAAGGCCGTCAAGGCTCTGGTCAAGATGATCTGACCGGGCTTATCCCGAGGAGGAAGTCCATGGCATCCTATCGTTGCGTCATCTGCGGTTATGTCTACGATCCCGCCGAAGGGGATCCCGGCAACGGCGTCCCTCCCGGAACCCCTTTCGCCGAACTGCCGGAGCACTGGGTCTGCCCTCAGTGCGGCGCCGGCAAGGAAGATTTCGAGCCCGCCTGAAAAGGAGGTCGAGATGGCCAGAATTCCCTATGTGGATCAGGACGCCTGCATCAGCTGCAACCTCTGCGCGGATACTCTGCCCGATGTTTTCCGCATGAACGACGACGGGCTCGCCGAGGTCTACGACCCCAAAGGCGCGAGCGAAGAGGCCATTCAAGAAACAATGGATGCCTGTCCCGTAGCCTGCATCCACTGGAAAAGCTGACTTCATCGTCAAGAACCGGACGAACCACAGCAGGGCCCGACCCGGAACATCCCGGGCCGGGCCCGCCTAAAGCCTCGTTCTTCCTGCCTCTCCAACCTCCGGATTCGCCATGTCCCTCCCTCCTCCCCGCAAGCCTGACTGGCTCAAGGTCCGCCTGCCGAGTGGCCCCAATTACGCCCGCATCGACCGCTACCACCGAGAAAGAGGATTGAACAGCGTCTGCCGGGACGCTGCCTGCCCCAACCAGGGGGAGTGCTGGAACCTGGGCACCGCGTGCTTCATGATTCTCGGCCACCTCTGCACCCGGGGCTGCACTTTCTGCAATGTCGGCCGGGGAGAGCCCCTCCCCCCCGACCCCGAAGAACCGGCTAGGGTTGCCGCCGCCATTGCCGAACTGGGTCTGAAATACGCCGTCGTCACTTCCGTCACTCGGGACGATCTGGCCGACGGCGGCGCCAAAGAGTTCGCGGCACTGGTGGTCGAAGTCCGCCGCCAGGCGCCGAGCTGCCGGATCGAACTGCTGATTCCCGATTTCGCCGGTGATCGCGACGCCTTGGCAAAGGTGGTCGAAGCCGCCCCCGACCTGATTGGCCATAATCTCGAAACGGTGCCGCGCCTTTACGCCGATGTCCGCCGGGGCGCCGACTACCGCCGCTCGCTGCGCGTACTCGCCGAAATCCGACACCTCGCCCCCGACCTGCCGCTGAAATCCGGGCTCATGGCGGGACTCGGCGAAAGCGCCGAGGAACTCGTCGCGGTCATGGCCGATCTGCGCGCTGCCGGTTGCTCCCTGCTGACCCTCGGTCAGTACCTCTCCCCCAGCCGCCGCCACCATCCCGTCACCCGCTACCTGCCCCCGAAAGAGTTTGCCGCCCTGCGGGAAAGGGGCCTGGCCCTTGGTTTCGCCGAGGTGGTCGCCGGGCCGCTGGTGCGTTCCTCCTATCACGCCGAGCGCCAGTTCAACACCGCCTTCCCTACGCCCAACGATCCCTGAAGCCCTTTTTCTCCTGGACATGCCGGTAGTCTGAAACGGTCGGATACGACGATGCTCTTCCCCCGTCGCGTCATCAGGGGATCGACGCTCACGTGGCGGTGGAAGTTCTGGAGGGGAGAAAAACCCTAGAAAGAAACCGAGGCGCTGCAGCAGGCATTGCCGGGGAAATGCGCAGATTGCGAAGAAGGGATTATTTTCAGTTGGGGCCGAGGGTGGGAACCAGAGAGGCCGTTGCCGTCCGCTCCGGTGTGTAACGCCGGTAGGAGCCGGTGACTTCTTCCTGAATGCGGGTCGACTCCTTGATCTGGCGCAGGATTTCGAGAAAGGCGTGGCGCTCCCAGTCGCCGCCGTCGAGATTAATGCGCTGGGGGTTCTTCTTGGTGGTCATGGCTCGATTGCGCCCCTCGGTCACCAGAAGCAGCCAGGCATCGGCGATTCCCTGGTCGATGATCGTCTCGGGACGAAGCCGGTCCTTATCGACCAGCAGAATCCGCGCGGCAAAGAGTTCAGCCACCCGACGGATCACCGGGCCGTGGGCGACGAGAACTTCGGCGGTGCGGCGCGCCTCGGTGGTATCGACAAAGAGCGCCACCTTGGCGCAACCAAAGCGTTCGTAATCAACCAGAGCCTGAGCCTGAAGCATCCCGTCACCTCCCTGTAAAATCCCGCCCGCGCCGCAAGACTCCATGCTATCGCGATATTTCCCCGGCGCAAGCCGCGCTCGCCATTTTCCCACCGTAAAAAAAACGGGAACTCCCCGTTCCGGCAACGGAAAATACGTCTCAGGCGAGGGACTGGAGAAACTCGACAACTTTGGGGGTGAATTTTTCCGGCTCGACGAGGAAGGAATCGTGGCCGTAATCGGAATTGATGAGGTGATAGGCAACCGGTTTGCCGAGTTTTTTCAGCGCCGTCACCACCTCCTCGGTCTGGACGGGGGTGTAAAGCCAGTCAGAGGTGAAGGCAAACCACAGGGAGGGACAACGCAACTGGTCGAGGGCTTCTTCCAGGCTCTTGAAATCCCAGGCCACGTCGTAAAGATCGAGAGCCTTGGCCAAATAAAGGAAGGAGTTGGTGTCGAACCGGTCGACAAAGCTGGCGCCGTTATAATCGAGGTAACGCTCAATCTCGAACTGGCCGAAAAAATCGAACTGACCGTGGCGGGCGGAAAAACGCCGACCGAACTTGAGCTGCATGGAAGTATCGGAAAGAAAGGAGATATGCCCCACCGCCCGCGCCAGAGCGAGACCGTCGGCGGGGGGATGCTCGGGCTTGTAACTCCCCTTCTTCCACAGAGGATCGTTGAAGATCGCCTGCCGCGCCAGGGCGTTCAAGGCGATGGCCATGGGCGAGGTGCGACCGGTGCCGGCGATGGGGATAATCGAACGGACCATCCCGGGGTAGAGAATACTCCATTCCAGAGCCTGCATGGCCCCCATGCTGCCGCCGATGACAGTAAGCAACGAGTCGATGCCGAGCCGGTCGAGGAGCAGTTTCTGGGCACGAACCATATCGCGTACCATGAGTACGGGAAAGGTCAGATTATAGGGTTTGCCGGTGCGGGGGTTGATGCTGGTCGGACCGGTCGAGCCTTTGCAGGATCCGATGACGTTGGAACAGAGGACGAAATAGCGGTCGGTGTCGAGAACCTTGCCGGGACCGATCATATCGTCCCACCAGCCCGGCTTGCGGTCGTCCGGAGAATTTTTCCCGGCGGCATGGGCGTCGCCGGTCCAGGCGTGCGCCACTAGGACGGCGTTGGAGCGATCGGCGTTGAGCTCGCCGTAGGTTTCGTAGGCGATGGTCAACGGACCGAGCAACCGGCCGCTCTCCAGTCGCAGTTCGACATCGAACTCGGCGAACTGGGTTGTCACGATGCCCACGGAATCCTTCAATGCCACCATCCCGGCGGAAGTCCGCCCCATGGAAAGGGAAAAAGCCCCTACCGAAATGACGGGAAGGGGCCTTTACATGCGGAATCTCGCACTTCTTTGGCTCCGTCCCCATCTTTCCCGCCTGCGCGATGCTTCGGCGGGAAGGATTTAGCACCTGCCACCCGCCTTTGCATCAGCTTCGGCGAATCGGTTGCTGTGGCTTCGCAGGGCCTTCTCCCTCCACCACTCTCGATAAAGACGTCGTGCTATGCACGTGTTGGGAAGAACTCTAATAAAAAAACCGGCCCCTTGTCAAACGGAATCCGGCCGCAAGACCGGTTTGACTCACACTCCTCGGAAGCGTATAATACTATCAAAAGATGATTAGGGGCCGCTGGACGCAGCCGCCCCATTTGCCCTGGGTGACTTACCCTCCTGGTCTCCAGGGTTTTTTTTGCGAAAAACGGCCGCCTTTCCTTGTTCGGAGGGGCGGCCGTTCAATGTTTTTTGGGGAACAGAGGGAAGTTATATCTTTTGCGCTTTTTTCAGATTTTCCAGATTGCACAGTTCTTGCTGGGCCAAATGGGCAAAATTGTAACGCTTTAGAATGGCCGTCATCTCATCGCGCACCTCTTTCCAGGCACCATGCACCGGACAGAAGGGGGTGCGCCCGCAAAGGTTACCGTCGGAGAGGCACTCGTTGAGATAGAGAGGCCCTTCCTGGGCGACCACAACATCGAAGAGCGTCACTTCGACGGGATCTTTGCGCAGATAAAAACCGCCCCCCACGCCCCGCTGCGACCCGACAATGCCCTCCTTGATGAGCGGTTGCAATATCTTGGTGAGAAAAGCGGGAGTGATATTCTGGTGACTGCAGATATCTTTTTTATAGACGATTTCCCCGCGTGGCTGGCGAGCCAGGTAGAGCAGGGCGCGAATGGCGTATTCCGTTGCGCGGGTAATAATCACGGGGCCTCCGATAGCTAACTTAGTTTGTTAGAGTAACCTTACTGCATCAGCTTTGTCAACATTAAAGACCGGGGATGTCCGATTCATGAATGCCGCTTCAGACAACCTTGACAGCCCGACAGGGGTCGGGCATGATCCCTCCATCCCCGACCACATCCCGGATTCGCGCCATGCCCCCTGCTCCATCCGCCACAACTCCCGTCGGCCGTTTCGCGCCAAGTCCCACCGGCCCTCTGCACTTCGGCTCGCTCCTCACCGCCGTGGGCAGTTACTGCCTGGCCCACCAGGCGGGGGGAAGCTGGCTGCTGCGCATCGAAGACCTGGATCCCCCGCGGGTCGTCCCCGGCGCCGCCGATCTGATCCTGCGAACCCTCGACACCCTGGCGCTGCACTGGGACGGTGAGGTTCTCTATCAGAGCCGGCGATCGGCCCGTTATGCCGAAGCCCTAGCGATTCTGGAACAAAAGGGCCTGATTTACGGCTGCGCCTGCTCCCGCAAGGAGATTCTGGCCAGCGCGCCCCATCCCGGTGAGGAAGGCCCGATCTACCCTGGCCACTGCCGCGCCGGGCTGGCTCCCGGACGCTCCCCCCGGGCCTGGCGTCTGCGTGTTCCGCCCCGCTCCATCATCCTGACGGACGGTGTCCGCGGCCGGATCATCCAGCATCTGGCCGAAGACGTGGGGGATTTTGTCATCCGCCGGGCTGATGGACTCTTCGCCTACCAACTGGCGGTGGTGGTGGATGATGCCGACAGCGGCGTCACCCAGGTCGTGCGGGGGCAGGATCTGCTGACCTCGACACCGCGCCAGATCTATCTTCAGGAATGCCTCGGCTTCCCCCATCCCGACTATATCCATCTTCCCCTGGCCCTGGCCGACGACGGCGAAAAAATCAGCAAGCGCCACGGGGCCGTCGCCGTCAGCCGAGAAGGAGGTGGCAGACTGATCGCCGCGGCCCTGCGTTTTCTCGGCCAGCCCTTCCCTGAGGAGTGGGCAGATGCCCCGGCGGCGGACGTGCTGCGCTGGGGAGTCGCCCACTTCAACCTGAGTCGGGTACCGAAAACATCGCAACCGCTCCCGGAAAGCGTGCGGGCATGCCTCTTCTGACCTCGAATCTTTGCAAACCTTCACGCAAATGGCGGATCTTCGCAATCCTGGCGAGCTTCTACATCGTCGCCTATTTCTACCGGGTATCGGCGGCGGTTATCGCCGAGGATCTGCAGCGGGATCTCGGCCTCAGCAGCGAACAGCTCGGGAACGTTTCCTCGGCCCTCTTCTACGCCTTCGCCTTCACCCAGCTTCCCCTCGGTCCGACCCTCGACCGCTACGGATCCCGGCGCGTCATTTTCATCCTGGGGTTGATCACCGCCCTCGGCGCCGTGCTTCTGGCCGGGGCGCACGGATACTTCGGGGCGCTGATCGGGCGGGCGCTGATCGGCCTGGGCACCGCCTGCGTACTCATGGGTTCGCTGAAAATCTACACCGCCTGGTTCGAACCGCGTCAGTTCGCCACTCTCGCCGGGGCGCAGATCGCCCTCGGCAACATCGGCAATCTGCTGGCCACGGCCCCCCTTGCCTGGGCCGCCGCCACCTTCGGCTGGCGTTCAACCTTCATGGCGGCAGCCCTCCTCACAACCCTCTTTGCCCTGGCGGTACTGATGATCGTTCGGGATACTCCCGAGCCAAGCATCGGAAACTCCCGAACGCCGCTCTTCTCCGGCTGGGGCACACTGGTGCGCACCCCCTCCTTCTGGCTGCTGGGGCTGCTCGCTTTCTTCTGGTACGGCGGCTATATGGCGGTCCAGGGTCTGTGGGGCGCGCCTTACCTGATCCGGGAATTGGGGCAGACCCCCGGCGAAGCAGCCCACCTGCTGTTCTTTACCGCCGTCGGCTTCATTCTCGGCTGTCCCTTGGCCGGACGTCTCTCCGACCGGCTGCTGGCCTCGCGCAAAAAGGTGCTGCTGGCCGGACAACTGGGCCTGCTTCTGCTGCTGGGCCTCTTTTGCGGCCCCCTGGCCCGTCTTCCTGAGGCCCTGCTTCCGTGCGTCTTCTTCCTTTTCGGCCTCTGCGTTTCGACCGGTCCGATCCTTTACGCCCAGACCAAGGAACTCTTTCCCGGCCCCCTGGCGGCCACGGCCATGACCTCGATAAATTTTTTCGTCGTTATCGGCGCGGCGTTGACCCAGCAGATCATGGGATATATCATGCGGGACCAGGACGATTTTCAGCGGGCTTTCGCCTTCCCGACCCTGGGGCTGACCCTGGCCTGGCTCGGCTACCTCTTCTGCCGGGACACCCGTCCCCGTTAGCCTCCCGACCCGCTCCGAAAAAAACGCGCAGATGAAGAACCGCAAGGAGGAAAAATGATGTCTAGATGGTTATCAATCGCAATGGTTGCGGTACTGCTGGCTGGCTGCGGCGGAAAATCCTTTACCGTCCCCAAAGCCGAATACCGGGAGAAGGTCCGAACCCTGGGAGTGCTGCCACTGATGGTCGACGAGGGCTCGACCATCAGCCATCCCGATCGGGAAACGCTGATCGGCCTGCTGCATCAGTATAACGCTTCGACCCGCGACCTGCTGATCAGCCTGCTCAAGGAAGACAAACAGTATTTCGATGTCCGGGCGATTGCCGGCGATCCCCGGGAGATGTTCGGCCGTCTGGTGATCGGCCAGAATCCTCGGGGTCGGGGAGACGAGGAGCACATCGGATACGTCTTCAATGCCGCGGAAATCGCTCCGCTGATCGAAAGGAATGTGGTCGACGCCATTCTGGTGGTGATCTTCAACGGCGTCGACCGCGATGAGAAACGCTGGGACCGCACCAAACTGACCTATCTGCGGGCCGATTACAACGTCATCCTCGCCAGCGCCATGGTTCTGACGGCGGACGGCCAAGTGCTCTGGGAATTCCACGGCAAGCCCGGCGAGAGCTTTCTGCCCCTCCAGTACCCGGATTTCGACGAAGCCCATTACAACAAGACCGAAGAGGTAAAAATCCGCTACATCTCCCTGGCCGGACTGGAACGCACCCTGGCGGAACGCGCCGACGGCATGTTCAGCAGCGCCTCGGGTCCGTTGCCCTACCACAGGCTCTACGAACAGCTGGCAGCGGAGCTCGACCCGGGGATGATCAATCCCCTGCGCAACCAGCCCAAGTAGCCCCTTTCCGTTCCAAGCTCCGGGAAAGGTCCGTTTTCACCGAAAAAACGGACCTTTCCCGGAACAAACGTATTGACAGTTCCCACCCGATGGTTGTAAATAGCTTCAGCAGCTTTTTCATCCCTCCCGCTGCTCGGCCCATCCAACCAGTTCGAAACGATTCCACATACAGTTCAGCCCTTGCCATCGATTGCCCCTTGACGCAGATCCTTATCGTTTTTTTGCCCGGCGTGACAACCCTTGCGTTTTCTCTACATCCGGCACGCGCCGCCCGACAAAGGCTTATCCTACCAATCCACGCCTGAAACCGTGCTTCCATCACTACCCGCCCCCGAAGATCGACCTGCCGGATTCCGCCAGGGTCGCCACCCCTCCATCCGGACCCGCGCGAACGCGGCAGGCTCGGTGGATCGCCATCTGACGGAGCCCTCCGAGGAGACCCCATGAACCTGAAGGAACTAAAAGAGAAAAAAGCCACGGAAGTGGCCGGCATCGCCAAGGATCTGAAGATCGAAGGCGCGGCGGGGATGCGGAAGCAGGATCTCATTTTCGCCATTCTCAACGCCACGGCGGAGAAAAACGGAGCCATCTTCGGCGAAGGGGTGCTGGAAATTCTCCCCGACGGTTTCGGTTTTTTGCGCGCGCCCGACGCCAACTACCTGCCGGGTCCCGACGACATCTACGTCTCCCCTTCGCAGATCCGCCGCTTCAACCTGCGCACCGGCGACACGGTTTCGGGGCAGATTCGTCCGCCCAAGGAAGGTGAGCGCTACTTCGCCCTGCTCAAGGTCTCCGAGGTCAATTTTGAAAACCCGGCGGTGGCCCGGGAAAAAACCCTTTTCGACAACCTGACCCCGCTCTATCCGGAGAAACGCCTGATCTTGGAGACGACCACGGACAACCTGCCGATGCGCGTCGTCGACCTCGCCACCCCTATCGGCAAGGGTCAACGCGGCCTGATCGTGGCACCACCGCGCACCGGAAAGACGATGCTGTTGCAGAACATCGCCAACTCCATCACCACCAACCATCCGGAAGTCTATCTGATCGTCCTGCTCATCGACGAGCGCCCGGAAGAGGTTACCGACATGCAGCGCAGCGTCCAGGGGGAAGTGATCTCCTCAACCTTCGACGAGCCGGCGACCCGTCATGTCCAAGTGGCGGAGATGGTCATCGAGAAGGCCAAACGCCTGGTCGAGCATAAACGCGACGTGGTCATCCTCCTCGACTCCATCACCCGCCTGGCGCGGGCCTACAACACCGTGGTACCGCCTTCCGGAAAGATCCTCTCCGGCGGCGTCGATTCCAACGCCCTGCACAAGCCCAAGCGCTTCTTCGGAGCGGCGCGCAATATCGAGGAAGGCGGAAGTCTGACCATCATCGCCACCGCCCTGGTCGATACCGGCAGCAAGATGGACGAGGTCATCTTCGAGGAGTTCAAGGGGACCGGCAACATGGAACTGGTTCTCGACCGGCGCCTGGTCGACAAACGCACCTTTCCGGCCATCGACATCAACAAGTCGGGCACGCGCCGCGAGGAACTGCTGGTCGACCGCACCAGTCTCCAGCGCACCTGGCTGCTGCGCAAGGTGTTGACCTCTATGAATGTGGTGGACAGCATGGAATTTATTTTGGAAAAGCTCGGCGAAACCAAGAGCAACCAGGAATTCCTCGACTCCATGAACCAGTAGCCCCCTCCCCATCTTGCCGGCAGTAAGTGTTCCGACAAAAAACTTGCAATCTGCTGCCAAGGGTGCTAAATAGGTAAACTTCGTTTTTACCCCAGCATATCCGCCTGTACTAGCCAGGCGCCAAGGAGACGATTCATGAAAAAAGGTATCCACCCCAAATACGAGAAAGTCACGGTCACCTGCCATTGCGGCAACACCTTTGAAACCCGGTCGACCAAGAAGGGCGGCGAGATCGTCACCGAGATCTGCTCCCAATGCCACCCCTTCTTTACCGGCAAGCAGAAGCTGGTCGACACCGCCGGTCGCATCGAGCGCTTCCGCAAGAAATACGGCCAGGGAAAATAGACTTCCCCAGACGGCCCCCGGGCCGTCTCTTTTTTTGATGTTCCGCGTTCGTGGCCATCCGCTGTGCCCGCCGCATCTGTGGGTGCGTGCGGGTTTCTGTGTTTTACCGTCGCCAGTTGAAGGTTGTCGCGCCCCATGGCTTTGCTGGTCCAGTTGCTGACTCACACACCCGACCCCGAAAAGGTGGTGGCCGCCGCCGCCCGGCTCTGCTATTCATCCGCCTCCATCGACAGCCTGCTGGAGCAGGGAGCGAAGGAACGAGAGGCTTTTCTTGCCAAAATTCTCTCCCTGGGGCACCTCTCGGTCCTCGAACATGTCACCTTCACCTTCGGCATCGAAGGGATCAGCCGGGCCTGCTCCCATCAGTTGGTTCGCCACCGGATCGCTTCCTACTCCCAGCAGAGCCAGCGCTACGTCTCCCTCAAGGATCGTCTGGAGGCGGTCGTTCCGGCGAGCATCGCCGACCGGCCGGAACTGGCGGCGCGTTTCCAGGGACTGCTCGACGAAGCGCGGCAGGTCTATGGCGAACTGCTCGAAGCCGGCATTCCCGCCGAAGATGCCCGCTTCGTGCTCCCCAACGCCACCGAAACCAAACTGGTCATGACCATGAACGCCCGGGAACTGCTCCATTTTTTTAGCCTGCGCTGCTGCCGAAGAGCACAGTGGGAAATCCGCGCCCTGGCGACGGAAATGCTGTTCGCGGCGCGACGAGCGGCGCCGGCGCTCTTTGTCGATGCCGGCCCCGGTTGTCTGCGCGGCGCCTGCCCTGAAGGCGCCATGACCTGCGGCGAGGCTACGGCGGTCCGCCGGGAATTTCAGAATTTATCGTAGGGGCGCTGCTTGCCGCGCCCAGGGCAAGTTGTAAATCTACCCCCTACCGGAATTTGTAATCGTCTATGTTTACCAAGCTCGAAGAAGTTGTTGACCGGTTTCGTGAAATCGAAGGATTGATGTCCGATCCGGCGCTCATCGCCAACCAGGAAAAGTTCCGGGCTCTGACCAAGGAGCACGCCGAACTCGCCGAGGTGGTTGAGACCTATGGCCGGTACTGCAAGGTCTGCGAGGAGATCGAAGGCAACCGCGAACTCCTCAAGGAGAATGACGAGGAGCTGCGCGCCCTGGCCAAGGCCGAACTCCCCGACCTGGAAGCCCGCAAAGAGGATCTCGCCCAAGAGCTCAAGGTGCTGCTGCTGCCCAAGGATCCCAACGACGGCCGGAACATCATTCTTGAAGTCCGGGCCGGCACCGGCGGCGACGAAGCGGCCCTCTTCGCCGGCGACCTCTTTCGCATGTACAGCCGCTACGCCGAAGGACGGCGCTGGAAGGTGGAGATCATGAGCTCCACGGAATCGGAAGCCGGGGGCGTCAAGGAGATCATCGCCCTAATCAGCGGCGAGAAGGTCTACTCGCGGCTCAAGTTCGAAAGCGGCACCCATCGGGTACAACGAGTTCCCGAAACCGAGGCCCAGGGGCGGATTCACACCTCAGCCTGCACCGTCGCGGTTCTCCCCGAGGCGGACGACGTCGATGTCGATATCAACCCGTCCGATCTGCGCATCGATGTCTACCGCGCCTCCGGCGCCGGGGGGCAGCACGTCAACAAGACCGAATCGGCGGTGCGCATCACCCACCTGCCGACGGGCGTGGTCGTCTCCTGCCAGGACGAAAAGTCCCAGCACAAGAACAAGGCCAAGGCGATGAAGGTCTTGCAGTCGAAAATCCTTGATGCCCGGGTCGCCGAACAGCAGGCCGCCCAAGCCGCTGACCGCAAGAGCCAGGTCGGCAGCGGCGACCGCAGCGAGCGCATCCGCACCTACAATTTTCCCCAGGGGCGCTGCACCGACCACCGCATCGGCCTGACCCTATACAAGCTCGACGCCATCATGCAGGGGGATCTGGACGAAGTCATCGACGCCCTGACCACCCACAGCCAAGCCGAGGCCATGTCCGGCCGGGAGGTCTGAGTTTGGCCGAGACCTGGACAGTCCTCAAGGTGCTGCGCTGGACCGCCGACTACTTTCGGGAAAAAGGGATCGACGGCGGCCGCCTCGACGCCGAGGTGCTCCTCGCCGACACCCTTGGGCTGGATCGTGTCGGGCTTTATCTTCAGTTCGACCGGCCCCTGTCCGCCGACGAATTAACGGCCTACCGGCAACGGGTGACACGGCGCGCCCAACGGGAACCTCTCCAGTACATCCTCGGCGAAACCGAGTTCTGGTCCCTGCCCCTGCGGGTCACCCCCGAGGTGCTGATTCCCCGAGCCGACACCGAAGTGCTGGTGGAAGAGGCCCTGAAAAAAATGACGGGTACCGTGACGATTCTTGATGTCGGCACCGGCAGCGGCGCCATCGCCATCGCTCTGGCCCATGAGCTGCCGGAAGCGCGGATCGAGGCGGTGGATATTTCCCCGGCGGCCCTGGCCTTGGCCGAAGAGAACGCCCGCCGGAACGGCGTCGCCGAACGGATAACCTTCCGCCAGGCCGACCTCCACCGGTTGGCGGGTGGCCCTTACGATCTGGTGGTCGCCAATCCACCCTACATTCCACCGGCAGAGATGGACGGGCTCATGCCCGAGGTGCGGGAGCACGAACCCCATCTCGCCCTGCGCGGCGGCGATGTCGACGGCCTGGCCGCCTACCGGGCATTGGCAAAGGCCTCCGCAAACCTACTCAAAACCAACGGCTGGCTGCTGGTCGAGGTCGGTAGCGGACAGGCCGAAGCGGTGCGGCGGCTTTTCACCGACACCGGACTGGATGAATGCTACGCGCGGGACGATTACGCCGGGATCCCCCGGGTGATCGGCGGCCGCAGGCGGCAGAAGACGGATTCATCAACCACGAGGGGATGTCTTGGATAAACTGATCATCAGGGGGGGGCGCAGGCTGGCCGGAGAGGTGACGGTGAGCGGTTCGAAAAACGCCGCGCTGCCGATCCTCTTCGCGACGATTCTCGCCCCCGGGCGGCACGAAATCCGCAACGTTCCGGCGCTACGCGACATCAACACCAGCATCCGCCTGCTTGAAACCCTCGGGGCGCACGTGGAGGGGCGTAGCGGCACGATAGGGGTGGACACGACCGGCATAGACCAGGTCGAGGCGACCTACGACCTGGTCAAGACGATGCGTGCCTCGGTTCTGGTTCTCGGCCCCCTGCTGGCGCGCTTCGGCCGCTCGCGGGTCTCTCTCCCCGGTGGCTGCGCTATCGGCGCCCGGCCGATCGACCAGCACCTCAAGGGGCTGGCGGCGATGGGAGCGGAAATCCGCCTCTCCCACGGCTACGTCGAGGCCGAGGCCAAATGCCTGCAAGGAACGCGTATCCATTTCGATCTTTCCACCGTCGGCGGCACCGAGCACATGCTGATGACGGCGGCCACCGCCAAGGGGGAGACCATTCTGGAAAACGCCGCCCGCGAGCCGGAAATCGCCGAACTGGCCGAAGTGCTCAACGGCATGGGCGCCAGGATCGAGGGAGCGGGGACCGATACCATCCGCATCCTCGGCGTGGAACAGCTCACGCCCATGAATCACCGGGTCATGCCCGATCGTATCGAAGCCGGCACCTTCATGATCGCCGCGGCGATCACCGCTGGGGACATACGCATCCGCGACATGCGCCTGGAACATCTGGATGCCCTGACCTTCAAACTGCAGGACGCCGGCGTCGAGGTGTTCAGCCGCAGCCACGCGGTGCAGGTGCGCGCCCCGGAGCGGATCCGGCCGGTCAACATCAAGACCCGCCCCTACCCCGGCTTTCCCACCGACATGCAGGCCCAGTTCATGGCCCTGATGTGCCTGGCCGACGGGGCCAGTGTCATCAGCGAAAACATCTTCGAAAACCGCTTCATGCACGTAGCGGAATTGCTGCGTTTCGGCGCCGATATCGTCATCGAAGGAAATTCGGCGACGGTCAAGGGGGTCCGCCGGCTCTCCGGCGCCCCGGTCATGGCGACCGATCTGCGCGCCAGCGCCTCGCTGGTACTAGCCGGCCTGGCCGCCGACAACACCACGGAAATCTCCCGCATCTACCACCTCGACCGCGGCTACGAACGCATCGAGGATAAGCTCAAGGGCCTGGGCGCCGATATCGAGAGGGTCAAGGAATAAAACGGCATAAACAGTGATCAGTGATTGGTGATCGGTTTAAAACTGAACACTAATCACCAGTCACTCGTCACGGGGTTTAAACATGAGTGATTACATTACCTTCGCCCTACCCAAGGGGCGGATCATGCAGGATTCGATGGAGCTTTTCGCGCGGATCGGCATCACCTGCCCGGAAATGGAAACGGGGAGTCGCAAGCTGGTCTTCGAGAATCCGGAGAGCAAATTCCGCTTCATAGCGGTGCGCGCAACCGACGTGCCGACCTACGTGGAATACGGCTGCGCCGACATCGGTGTGGTCGGCAAAGACACCCTGATGGAACAGGGTAAAGATCTTTACGAGCCCCTCGACCTCAAATTCGGCTATTGCCGGATGGTGGTGGCCGAGCCCAAGGCGCTGCGCCAGGAGGAAGATCCGGCCAACTGGTCGAACATCCGGGTAGCGACCAAATACCCCAATGTTACCGAACGCTATTTCGCCGCCAAGGGGATTCAGGTCGAGCTCATCAAGCTCTACGGTTCCATCGAACTGGCGCCTTTGGTCGGGCTTTCCGAGCGCATCGTCGATCTCGTCTCCACCGGCGCGACCTTGCGGGAAAACGGCATGGTCGAAGTCGAGACCATCGCCGAAATCACCACCCGGCTGATCGTCAACCGCGCCAGCCTCAAGACCAAGCATCAACGCATCACCAAAATCATCGAAGATCTGGAACAGATCATCGGCGATGAAGTGAGGCTTTCGAAATAAAGCGGTTCGACTTCAGCCTTCAGTCTTTAGCCTTTTTCCTTTCACCTGGATTCTACCCATGATTCAGACATTGCGTTTTTCCGATCCCGGTTTCGCCGAGGCCTTCCGCAAGATCGAGGAACGGGGCGAGACGGCGCCGGCCGGCGTGGTCGAAACGGTGCAGGCAATCATCGCCGATGTCCGCACCCGGGGCGATCAGGCGGTCTTCGATTATACCGTCCGCTTCGATCGGTTGGAGCTGACCGCCGCGACGGTGGAAGTCCAAACCGAGGAAATCGATCAGGCCCTGGCAACGATTTCCGCCGAATCCCGCGCCGCCCTGGAACTCGCGGCGAAACGCATCGCCGATTATCACCGCAAGCAGAAGCAGGAAACCTGGATTTCCACCGACGAAGCCGACGTGCTGCTCGGCCAGATGGTGCGGCCGCTGGATCGTGTCGGCATCTACGTCCCCGGCGGCAAGGCCGCCTATCCGTCGTCGGTGCTGATGAACGCCGTCCCCGCCAAAGTCGCCGGGGTGGCCGAAGTCATCATGGTCGTGCCGATGCCCGGCGGCGAGGTCAATCCCTTCGTGCTGGCGGCGGCGCGCATCGCCGGTGTCGACCGCATCTTCAAGATCGGCGGCGCCCAGGCGGTCGCGGCTTTGGCTTACGGCACCGAGAGCATTCCCAAAGTCGACAAGATCACTGGGCCGGGGAATATCTACGTCGCCACGGCGAAGCAGCTGGTCTTCGGCAAGGTCGATATCGACATGATCGCCGGTCCCAGCGAGATCCTGATCATCAACGACGGTAGCGGCGTCCCGGCGCACCTGGCCGCCGATCTGCTCGGCCAGGCCGAGCACGACGAGTTGGCCTCGTCGATCCTTATCACCACCGACGAAGATTTCGCCCGGCAGGTCGCCGACGAAGTTGAAAAGCAGTTGCGGCAGCTCTCCCGGGAAGCCATTGCCCGCCCGTCCATCGACCGCTACGGGGCGATCATCTTGGCGCAAGATCTCAACGAGGCCATCGACTTCTCCAACCGCATCGCCCCTGAACACCTGGAATTGGCGGTGGACAACCCCTTCGAGATCCTTCCTCGCATCCGTCATGCCGGGGCAATTTTCATGGGCCACCACACCCCGGAAGCGGCCGGCGACTACCTCGCCGGGCCCAACCACACCCTGCCGACGGGCGGTACGGCGCGCTTCTTCTCGCCCCTATCGCTGGACGATTTCGTCAAGAAGTCGAGTATCGTCTCCTTCTCCCCGGCAGGGCTTGCGCGACTTGGCAAAGAAATCGTCCACATCGCCGAACTCGAAGGCTTGCAGGCCCACGCCCGCTCGGTATCGTTGCGCCTGGAAAAATAGGCTTTCACCTCCCCCTTTTGGTACATAGGGGAGACCCGTAGAAGGAGGTTCGCATGTCCCGCAGCGCTACCATCGACCGCCGGACCAAGGAAACCCAGATCCAGCTGACCCTCGAACTGGACGGACGAGGGGAGTCGAACATCGCCACTCCCGTTCCCTTCATCGACCACATGCTGACCCTGCTCGCCCGCCACGGCTTTTTCGATCTGACCGTCGCAGCTCAGGGGGACATCGAAATCGACGCCCACCACACCGTGGAGGATCTCGGCATCTGTCTCGGCGAGGCCTTCAAGCAGGCGCTGGGCGACAAGGCCGGAATTCGCCGTTTCGGCCGCGGGACCATGCCCATGCACGAGGCTCTGGCCTCGGTAATCATCGACTTTTCCGGGCGGCCCTTTCTGGTTTTCAACGTCGATCTGCCCAAGGCCAAGGTCGGCAATTTCGACACCGAACTGGTCGAGGAATTTTTCGTCGCCTTCTGCAACCATGCCGGGGCCAACATTCATGTCAATCTGGCCTACGGCAGCAACCTGCACCACATCATCGAGGGGATTTTCAAGGCCTTCGGCCGCGCCCTCGATGAAGCGACCGGTTTCGATCCCCGCATCCAGGGCGTGCTCTCCACCAAGGGGAAACTCGAATAGCATGATTGCCATCATCGATTACGGCATGGGCAACCTACGCAGCGTGCAGAAAGCTTTCGAAAAGGTCGGCTTTGCGGCGAAGGTCACCGCCGATCCCGCCGAACTGCAAAAAGCCGAAAAACTGGTCCTGCCCGGCGTCGGCGCCTTCAAGGATTGCATGGACAACCTGCGCGGGGGGGGGTTCATCGAGCCGATCCGGCGCCATGTGGAATCGGACAAACCCTTTCTCGGCATCTGCCTCGGTCTGCAACTGCTCTTTTCCGAAAGCGAGGAGTTCGGCCGTCACCAAGGGCTGGGGATCATCCCCGGCAAGGTGGTCCGTTTCCCCGGCGACCTGCGCCTGAACGGCGAGGAACTGAAGGTGCCGCACATGGGCTGGAACCAGATCCGGCTGCGTCAGGATGCACCGCTCTTCCGGGGCGTGGCCGACGGCAGCGCCGTCTATTTCGTACACAGCTATTACGTAATCCCCGACGACCCGACCGTGATCGCCGCCGTTACCGACTACGGCATCGAGTTCTGCTCGGCGATCCGCCGGGACAACGTCATGGCCGTCCAGTTCCACCCCGAGAAGAGCCAGCAGATCGGCCTGCGGATTCTGCGCAATTTCGGGGAGATGTAAAATCGGCCTCTGCGTGCTCAAGTGAGCGAAGCGAACGGGCGAAAGACTGTTCTTACGATTTAAAGGATAAATTCGCATGCTCGTCATACCCGCCATCGATCTGAAGGAAGGCCGCTGCGTCCGTCTGGAGCAGGGGCTGATGGAGAAGGACACCGTCTACAGCGACAGCCCCGCCGCCCAGGGCCGCATCTGGCAGGAGCAGGGAGGGGAACTGCTGCACATCGTCGATCTCGACGGCGCCTTCGCCGGGGTGCCGCGCAACAAGGCGGCGATTGAAGCCATCGTCCAGGCCATCGACATCCCCACCGAACTCGGCGGCGGCGTGCGCGACCTGGCCACCATCGAGGCCTACCTCCAGCTCGGTATCGGCCGGGTGATCCTCGGCACCGTCGCCAAGGAGAAGCCGGAACTGGTCCAGGAAGCCTGCCGCCTCTTCCCTGGTCGCATCGTCGTCGGCATCGACGCCAGCAACGGCTTCGTCGCGGTGCGCGGGTGGGCCGACGTCACCGAGAAGAAGGCAACGGAGATGGCCAAGGAGATGGAAGGGTTCGGCGTCGAGGCGATCATCTATACCGACATCGCCCGCGACGGCATGATGCAGGGGCCGAACCTGGAAGCGACCCGCGCCCTGGCCAAGTCGATCAGCATCCCGGTGATCGCCTCCGGCGGCGTCTCCAGCCTCAAAGATATCGAAAATCTCCTGGCCATCGAGGATTCCGGCGTGGTCGGCGTCATCACCGGCAAAGCCATCTACAGCGGCGCCCTCGATCTGCGGGCGGCGGTAGCGCTGACCAAAGGCCACAAATAATCGTCCGCCCTTGTAAATCAGGGACGGCGTTCTTACCTTGGGTACATTGACATCATGCTGAGTAAACGCATCATCCCCTGCCTCGACGTCAAGGATGGCCGGGTGGTCAAGGGGGTTCAATTCGTCGAGTTGTGTGACGCCGGCGACCCGGTGGAGGCCGCCGAAGCCTACGACGCCCAGGGTGCCGACGAACTGACCTTTCTCGACATCACCGCCTCCAGCGACAAGCGCGCCATCATTCTTGAGGTGGTGGCGCGCACCGCCGAGCGGGTCTTCATGCCCCTTACCGTCGGCGGCGGGGTGCGGGAGATCGCCGATATCCGCAACCTGCTCAACGCCGGGGCGGACAAGGTCTCGATCAACACCGCCGCCGTGCATCGCCCCGAATTCGTCCGCGAAGCCGCCGAGCGCTTCGGCTCCCAGTGCATCGTCGTCGCCATTGATGCCCGCCGGATGCCCGGCTTGGACCCGGTCCGCTGGGAGGTCTACACCCACGGCGGCCGCAACGGCACCGGCATCGACGCCGTCGAATGGGCGGCACGCATGGAAGGCTACGGCGCCGGCGAGATCCTGCTCACCTCCATGGACAAGGACGGTACCAAGGACGGCTACGACATCCCCTTGACCCGCGCCGTCAGCGATCGGGTCAAAATCCCGGTGATCGCCTCGGGCGGCGTCGGCAACCTCGAACACATCCGCGAAGGGCTGGTCGAAGGGGGCGCCAGTGCCGCTTTGGCCGCCAGCATCTTCCATTTCCGCGAGTACAGTATCGGCGAGTGCAAGGAATATCTGCGCAAGCACGGCGTGCCGGTGCGTTTATAAATACAAGTCGTCAGGGCGCACCGCGTGCTCCCTCTCTTATGCCGTCGTCACTGTTCCGGACGCACAGCAGTGCGCCCCTTGCCATAAAGGTTGTCCTATGTCCCTTTCATCACAGCTCAAATTCGACGCCCAAGGCATGTTGCCCGCTATCGCCCGCGACGCGGCGACCGGCGAGGTGCTGATGCTCGCTTACATGAATGCCGAGGCGGTCGATCTCACCGTCGCTACCGGCAAGGTCCACTACTATTCCCGCTCGCGACGCAAGCTGTGGATGAAGGGGGAGACTTCCGGCCACATTCAACAGGTGCGGGAAATCCGCTTTGACTGCGATGCCGACTGCCTGCTGCTCACCGTCGAGCAGACCGGGGCGGCCTGTCATACCGGCCATCACTCCTGCTTTTACCGGATCTGGGACGAAAGCGGCGCGCACACCATCGGCGAAAAGCAGGTCGACGCGGCGGCCATCTACGGTCGCCAGGATATCCTCGACGCGGTTTATCACGTCATCCAAGAGCGCCGTCAGAACCCGACGGAAAAATCCTATGTCGCTTCCCTCTTCGCCAAGGGATTGGACAAGATTCTCGGCAAGATCGGCGAGGAAGCCACCGAAACCGCCGTCGCCGGCAAGGGGGGCAATCCCGAAGAGGTGGTCTACGAAACCGCCGATCTCTTCTTTCACACCCTGATCCTCCTCGGCTACTACGATCTGCCGCCGGAGCGGATCTACGCCGAACTGCGCCGCCGCTTCGGCATAAGCGGCATCGAAGAGAAGGAAAGCCGAACCAAATAAAATCAGAGGCGCAAGGCGATCTTAAAGCTCTTTTCGCATGCAAAAGGAACCGACCATGAGTCTGCAAGAACAACTGAACACCGCCATGAAAGAAGCTATGAGGGCCAAGGATTCCCTGCGGCTCAATGCCATCCGCCTGGTCAAGAGCGCGATCAAGAACAAGGAGATCGAAGCGCGACAGGAATTCGACGATCAGGCGGTGATCGGCGTCCTCTCCTCCCTGGTCAAGCAGCGCCGGGAATCGGCCCAGGTCTATCGGGACAGTGGCCGGGCCGATCTGGCCGAAAAAGAGGAACGGGAAATGGCGGTGATCCAGGAATTTCTGCCGCAGCAACTCAGCGAAGTAGAGATTAAAGCCATCATCGAGGCGGCGGTGGCGGAAACCGGTGCAGCCTCGGCCCGCGACATGGGCAAGGTGATGAAAATCGTCACCGCCAAGACCGTCGGCCGCGCCGACGGCCGGATGGTGAGCGAGCTGGTCAAGGCCCGGCTGGCCTGACGGACAGCGGCATGAATGGCGTTGACATCGCGATCCTCGGCATCCTCGGGGCCTTTCTGCTCAAAGGGCTGCTCCGGGGACTCCTCAAAGAGCTCTGTTCTCTCATCGGACTGCTGCTCGGGGCGTTTCTGGCTTTCCGCTTTCACGCGCCTTTGGCCGAAAGCCTCGCCCAGTCCTTCAGTCTGCCGCTGCCGGCTTGCGTCATCGCTGCCTTTCTCCTGGTTTTTCTGGCCACGGTGCTGCTCTTCGCGGTCCTCGGCTACCTCCTGTCGAAGGTCGTCAAGCTCCTCTTTCTCGGCGGCTTCAACCGCGTTGCCGGGGGGCTTTTCGGCTTGGCCCAGGGAGCCCTGCTGCTGGCCGTGGTCCTTTTCGGCGTTTCCATGATCCAGCTTCCCGGCCCCATGGGTCGCCTGCTGGAACACTCCGAACTGGCTCCCCCCTTCGTTCAGTTCGGAGAAAAGATTTTCAAGGGGAGCGTCACCGTCCTGGACGCCCACAAGGGACAGCCGCCCGCGACGAAGGACAAAACCAAAATCTGAGAGGGATGCCGGCTAACGCATGATCGAAGCGAGCCTGCGGGTTCTCGAATACGACAAAATTACCCAACTGCTGGCCGGGTTCACCCTGAGCCCACCGGGCAAGGATCGCGTCCTTGCCCTGACGCCTCTGGCGGAGCGGTCGGAGGTGACCACGGCCCTGGCCGAGGTCACGGAGATGATGGCGCTTCTCACCGCTCAGGGACGCCCGCCCCTGAGCGGCTGCCGTGACCTACGCGAACCCTTGCGCCAACTGCACGCCGAAGGCACCTTCCTGCTTCCGGAAGTGCTCCTCGATGTGCTCTCCAGCATCGAGGCGGCCCGCGACACCCGCAACTACTTCGGCGATCGGGAGCGGGCGCCGCTTCTCGCCGAACGAGCAGCCCAGCTCGAACTGCTGCGCAACCTGCAACAGGAAATCCGCCGGAGCATCGGGCCGCGAGGGGAGATCCTCGACGGTGCCTCCTTTGAGCTCGGCGATCTGCGCCAACAGCTCCGCCAACTGCGCGGGCGCATCAAACGGGTGCTGGAAGACCTGCTCGCTTCGGAGAAGCTGGCCGGGGCCTTTCAGGAGCGCCTCATCACTGAGCGCAACGGTCGCTACGTGCTGCCGGTAAGGGCCGATCATCGCGGCCAGGTCAAAGGCTTCATCCATGATGAATCGGCCAGCGGCCAAACCCTCTTTGTCGAGCCGGTGGCGGTTCTGGAGTGGAACAACGAGCTGCACAGCCTGGCGCGGGAGGAAAAGCGGGAAGAGGAGCGCATTCTCCGCCGCCTCTCGGCCCAAGTTCGGCGGGAGGCGGAAAACCTGACGCGCAACCAGGAGCTGCTTGCCCACTTCGACCTGCGCTCGGCCGCCGGGCTCTTCGCCCGCGCCTGCGACGCCGTAGCACCGCACCTGACGACGACGCCGCTTCTCGAACTGCGCCAGGCGCGCCATCCGCTGCTGCTCTTTCATCCCGATGGGCGCCGACGCGAGCAGCC
Source organism: Trichloromonas sp. (assembly GCF_034006665.1). GTDB lineage: Bacteria > Desulfobacterota > Desulfuromonadia > Desulfuromonadales > Trichloromonadaceae > Trichloromonas. The sequence goes on along the minus strand of NZ_JAVESI010000003.1, from coordinate 38,463 downwards.
GGTGACGGCGGTCGACCTGCTCCTCGGCGAGACGGCGGATACCCTGGTCATCAGCGGCCCCAACACCGGCGGCAAAACCGTAGCGCTCAAGACCATCGGCCTGCTCGCCCTGATGGTCCGCTCGGGGCTGCCGATCCCCTGTCATCCCGACAGCCGCATCGGACTCTTCGACCGGGTCTTCGCCGACATCGGCGACGAACAGAGCATCGAGGAAAACCTCTCGACCTTCTCCGGACACCTGCGCCGCATCGGGCGCATTCTCGAAGAAGCCGACGGCAATTCCTTGGTACTGATGGATGAAGTCGGCACCGGCACCGACCCCGCCGAAGGCGGAGCGCTGGCTATGGCGATTCTTGACAGCCTGCGCCGACGGGGGGCGCGGACGGTGGTGACCACCCACCTGAATCTGATCAAGGGCTATGCCCATCTGCAAGCGGGGGTGGAAAATGCCGCCGTCGAGTTCGACCGGCAGACTTTGGCGCCGACCTACCGGCTGCATTACGGCATCCCCGGCGCCAGCAACGCCTTCACCATCGCCCGCCGACTCGGCATCCCCGAAGAGGTCCTGGAGCGCGCCTCGACCTATCTCGGCCAAGGGGAACGGGAGGGGTTGGAACTCCTTGAAGAACTGAACCGGCTACGCAAGGATCTCGACCGGGAACTGGCCGAGGCGACGACGCTGAAACGCCGGGCCGAACAGGAACGGGAAAAACGCCGAAAACTCCTGCACGAACTGGAAGAGCAGAAGCGCAAGCTGCTCGATCAGGCGACCCGACGCGGCGAGCAACTGGTGCGGGAGGCGGAGCGAAAGCTCAAGGAGGTGCTGCGTGAGGCCGGGTCCGCCGCTGTCGGCGCCCGCAGCCAAGCGCAGCTGACTGCTGAACTGCGCGAGGTACGCACAGGACTGGCCGAGCTGAGCCCGGAACCGGTGCGCCGAGGCAAAGCCCCCCGTGAGGTGCAAATCGGCGAATTGCTGCGCATCCCCGCCCTGAACGCCGAGGGGGAAGTGCTGCGACGGGACGGCGAGAGCGTCGAACTGTCAATCCAGGGGAAAAAGCTGCGGCTCCCCTTGCCCCAACTCGAAGCCTTCAGCCCCCGGCGCTTCGCCCGGCGGGGGGAAGGGAAGGTACGCGGCCGCATTGAGCGGGAAGGCTTTTCCCCCCGGTTGCTGCTGGTCGGCAAACGAGTCGAGGATGCCCTGCTTCTGCTGGACCGCTTTCTTGACGACGCCCTGCTCCACAACCAGCGCCAAGTCGAGGTGGTGCACGGCAGCGGCGAGGGTATTTTGCGTCGGGCAGTGCGGGACTTTCTCGGCGGTCACCGGGAGGTTAAGGCTTACCACGCCGCCGATCTGCCCCAGGGTGGGGATAATGTGACCATCGTCGAACTGAGGAACGGATGACGGGACAGATCGCCGAAGAGACCATCCGCGAAATCCGCGAGCGTACCGACATTGTCGAGGTCATTTCCGCCTACGTCGCCCTCAAACGTTCCGGGCACAACTACCTCGGCCTCTGTCCGTTTCACGGCGAGAAGACTCCGTCCTTCAACGTCAACAGCGCCAGGCAGATCTTTCACTGCTTCGGTTGCGGCGTGGGCGGTGACGTCTTTTCTTTTCTCATGCGCATGGAGGGGCTGGCTTTCCCCGAGGCGGTGCGCAAACTCGGCGAGCGAGTCGGCATCCACATCGAGGAAGGGACCCTGAGCCCGGCCGCACAGAGGCGCCGCGAGGAACGAGAGCGTCTGGCGCGGATGAACGAGGTCGCCTGTGACTACTATCACCAGATTCTGCTCGACACCCCGGAAGGGGCGCCGGGTCGCCAGTATTTGCGCAAACGCGGCTATGATGGCGAGACGGCGCGGGCTTTCAGGCTCGGCTTCGCTCCGGAGCGCTGGGACGGCCTCGCTGAGCATCTGGCGCGCAAAGGTTTCGACGTCGGCGAGGCCCGGGAACTGGGGCTGATTCGTCCGGGAAAGGAAGGCCGCGGAGATTACGATCTCTTCCGCAACCGCCTGCTCTTCCCGATCATCGCCCTCGACGGCAAGGTCGCCGCCTTCGGTGGTCGAGTGCTCGACGAGCGCCTGCCCAAATATCTGAATTCGCCCGAATCACCCCTTTACCACAAGAGCCGGATGCTCTACGGCCTGGCCCAGGGACGCGAGGCGATGCGCAAGAACGACACGGCGATCGTGGTCGAGGGCTATTTCGACCATCTCGCCCTGCACCGGGCCGGCTTTGCCAACGCCGCGGCGACCTGCGGTACGGCTCTCACCGAAGAACATGGGCGGCTGCTGCAGCGCTACGCCAAAAAGGTGCTGCTCCTCTTCGACCAGGATCGCGCCGGACGCAAAGCGACTTTCCGCGCCATGGAGGTGCTCCTTCCCCTCGGCCTTTCGGTGGCGGCGGTCGCCCTCGACAGTGGTGATGATCCCGACTCCTTCCTGCGCAAAGCCGGGCCCGAGGCCTTCGCCGAACGGCTGAATCAGGCACGGCCTGTGCTTGAGGTCTATCTCGATGCTCTTTTCGACGAGCAGGGGGAAGACATCGAGGGACGGGCGCGGGCCACCGAGGAATTCCTGGCCCGGCTCAAGCTGCTGCCGAGCGAGATCGAGCGCGGCCTGTACTTGGGCAACTTGGCGGAACGCACCGGTCTGGCCCGGGATTTGCTGGAGAAAAGGGTTGCCCAAGCGATCACTCCGGTCGTGCCGAAGCCTCCCCCTCCACCGCCGTCCCCCCCCGCCGCCGTCCATCCGGCCATTCCGACCCATCGCGGCGGGCCGGGGCCGTCCCGGGAGATCAAAGCCCAGGACTGGCTGCTGCGGTTGCTGCTCGCTGACGCCGCCGTGCGCGCGGAAGTCGTCGCCGAGGGGATCGGGGAACTTTTTCTCGATCCCCACCGGCAGCAAATCGCCGAAAGGATCATCGCCCGTAGCCGGGAAGAAGAAATATTGACCGAATCGCTCCTGTTTGAGTGCCTCGATGAAGAGCATAAAGCGATTTTATCGGGTATTCTTGTCAAAGACGAAAAAGCCTTCGCCGAGGAACGCCCGCGCATCCTTCAGGATTGCCGCCGGGCGGTCTTCGCGGAGGCGCTGAAACGACGCATCCGAAACCTCGACGAGGAGATCCGCCGGGCCGAGGCGAAGGGCGAGAGGGAACGCGCGGCCACCTGCCAGGCCGAGCGCCTGCGCCTCAGCCGAGAATTGAAGAAATAGCAACGGGAACAAACCAGAAGATTCCACCGGTTCATCCGTGAACCCAGAGGGGAAGCCAACGCATGTCGAAAAAAACCAGGGTTGAAGAAGTTCAGCAACTGATCGATCTGGGCAAGGAAAAGGGCTTTCTGACTTACGACGAGGTCAACGACGCCCTGCCGGCGGACATGGTCTCTTCCGATCAGCTCGAAGATGTCATGAGCATGTTCGGTGACATGGATATCGAGGTCGTCGACACCGAGCAGAAGATCTCCCTGCGCAAGGGGCCGGCTTATGAAGATGGCCTCGACGAAGAAGAGGAAGGGGAGGAAGAGGAATTCGAGGCCGGCACCCTCGGTCGCACCAGTGATCCAGTGCGCATGTACCTGCGCGAAATGGGTCAGGTCTCCCTTCTCACCCGGGAAGGGGAGGTGGAGATCGCCAAGCGCATCGAGGAAGGGGACGCGCTCGTCGCCCGGGTTGTCATGAAGACTCCGATCGCCTTCAAGGAAGTCATCACCCTGGGCGAGCGACTTGAGCGGGGGCAGATCAGCGTTGCCGAAATCACCAAGGATTACGAAGAGGAAGAAGGCAGCGAAGCGGAAGAGAACCAGCGCCAGCGGCTGATCGGGCTGATCGGTCAGATCCGCGAACTGGATGTCCGCTTCATGGCGGTCAAGGAACAGATGGCCGGCGAGATCGCCAAGGAAGAGAAGAAGGCTCTTGACAAGGAATGCAAGGAAATCAAGGTCGAAACCACCGAACTGTTGCGGCAGATCCGCCTGAAGGATTTCCAGATCGCCAAAATCGTCGACCGCCTGAAGGAACTGGCCGAACAGGTCAAGAAGGGGATGGCCGAGGTCGGCGCCTGCGAAAAGGAGCTTGATCGCCCGCACAAGGAAATCAAACGCCAGCTCAGGCGCATGCGCAAGTGCGAGGAGGAAGCGCGCAAGGTTTCGGAGGAACTGACCGTTCCCATGGAGACCCTGCTGGTCATCGAAAAACGCCTGAAGAGCGCCCAACGCAAGTTCAAGAAGGTCGAGGAAGAATCAGGCTTCGCTCCCGAGGAACTGCTCGAATCCCTCAAGGAGGTGCACAAAGGAGAATGGCGGGCCAAGTCGGCGAAAACCGAACTGGTCGAAGCCAACCTCCGCTTGGTCGTCTCCATCGCCAAGAAGTACACCAACCGCGGCCTCCAGTTCTTGGACCTGATCCAGGAAGGGAACATCGGCCTGATGAAAGCGGTGGACAAGTTCGAATACCAGCGCGGCTACAAGTTCTCCACCTACGCCACTTGGTGGATCCGTCAGGCGATCACCCGAGCCATCGCCGACCAGGCGCGCACCATCCGTATTCCGGTGCACATGATCGAGACCATCAACAAGCTGATCCGCACCAGCCGCCAACTGGTGCAGGAAATCGGTCGCGAGCCGACCCCCGAGGAGATCGCCGAGCGCATGGAGCTCCCTTTGGAGAAGGTGCGGCGGGTGCTGAAGATCGCCAAGGAGCCGATCTCCCTGGAGACGCCTATCGGCGAGGAGGAGGACTCCTCGCTGGGGGATTTCATTGAGGACAAGGGGGTGGTTTCCCCCCTCGAAGCGGTGATCAAGGGGAACCTTTCCGATCAGACCGCCCGCGTCTTGTCGACCCTCACCCCACGGGAAGAGAAGGTGTTGCGCATGCGTTTCGGTATCGGCGAAAAATCCGATCATACCCTCGAAGAGGTTGGCCAAGACTTCGCCGTCACCCGCGAGCGCATCCGCCAGATCGAAGCCAAGGCGTTGCGCAAACTGCGCCACCCGAGCCGGGCCAAACGCCTCAAAAGCTTTGTCGAAAATTGATTTTTTTTCTTGACGGAAGCTCTTCGCGCGCCTAAACTGATTTTTCGTTTTGGGCCTATAGCTCAGTTGGTAGAGCCACCGGCTCATAACCGGTTGGTCCCAGGTTCGAATCCTGGTGGGCCCACCACCATAGGAAAGCGATGAGACGACTGCTCATTTTCACATATCCTCGCTACTGAACACGAAGAGTGCAACGATACCCAGGTTGCACTCTTTTTTTTCCCGAAGTGCCATGACCCAGCCATCCACCACCCGCTTGCAGGATCTGACCGGACTCCTGCACAAGCTCTACCCCCCTTTTCTCGCCGAGGAATGGGATAATGTCGGGTTGCAGGTCGGGGATCCGGGCATGCCGGTGGAACGCATACTGGTCGCCCTCGACCCCACCGAGGCCACTCTCGCCGAAGCCCTGCGTCGGGGCGCGCAGGCTCTGGTCTGTCACCATCCCCTGATTTTCCGCCCTCTCAAACGCCTGACCCCTCAGGACGAAACCGGCCGGATTCTCTTCCGGGCGGTGCGCGAGGGGATTGCGGTGCTCGCCGCCCATACCAATCTGGATCGCGCCCGGGACGGCCTCAACGACTGGCTGGCGACACGCCTCGGTATTCTCGATCCGCAACCTTTGGAAGCCGGGGCCCCGGGCGATCTGCTCAAGCTGGTGGTCTTCATTCCCGCCGGTTACGAAGACCGCATCGCCGAAGCGTTGCACCGTGCCGGAGCCGGCCATATCGGCAGCTATGACCTCTGCGCTTTCCGGGTGGCCGGGACCGGCACCTTCCGTCCCGGAGCCGGAAGCACCCCCTTCATCGGGCGGGCGGGAGAGACCGAAGAGGTCAGGGAGATCCGACTGGAAACCATTCTCCCCCGGGAACTGACCGCCAAGGTTCTGGAAAAGATGCGCAAGTCCCATCCCTACGAAGAGGTCGCCTTCGATCTCATCCCTCTCGCCAACAGCCGACCGGGCATCGGTCTGGGACGGATCGGCCGACTCGCCACGCCCCTGCCCCTCGCCCAGTTCGCCGACCGGGTCAAGGAGAAGCTGAACGCTCAGTCCCCCCGGGTTGTCGGCGACCTGGCCACGAGTATCGCCAAAGTTGCCGTCTGTGGCGGCAGCGGCGCCAGCCTGCTGCATGAGGCAGCGCACCAAGGGGCCGATGTGCTGGTGACCGGCGACGTGAAATACCACGAGGCGCGCAACGCCGAAAGCCTCGGCCTGGCTCTTGTCGACGCCGGGCATTTCGCCACCGAGCACCTGATGGTCGACGCCTTGGCGGAACGCCTGAAACAGGCGGCGCGGGAACAGCGCCTGGAACTCATTATCGACACAGCCGAAGGGGAAGCGGACCCGTTTCAGAGGGTCTGATTCCCTTTTTTCTTAGACATTGCCAAAGCCCCGAGCGGGCACAGTGGAGGATGTACGGTGCAAGAAAAGATCAGACTGCTTAAAGAGTTGCAAGCCATCGACCAGGAACTGCAAAAGGTTTGCCAGGGGCGTCAAGCCCTGGAGAAGGAGCAGGCCTCCCTGGGCTCGGAGACGGACCGGATCCGGGCCATGATCGAGAGCCTGACGGCCGAACTCGACAAGCTTCGGGAAGAACGCAGAACCCTGCAGTTGGCTCTGGAGCAGGAAGAACAGAACATCCGCCGCTCCGAAGGACATCTGCCGTCGATCAAGACCCAGAAAGAGTATGTCGCGGTCCTTAAAGAGATCGACACGGCCAAGAAGCTCAACAAAGACTTGCAGGATCGCATCCAAACCAAGGACGGAGAGATTAGCAACCTCAGTCGCGACCGTGAGGAAAAGGAACAGGAACTCGCCGAACTGCAAGCCAAGGTCGCCGATCGTCTGGAGGAAATATCCCAGTTGCTGGCCGAATACGACGCCCAGACCGGCACCCAGATCAACGACCGCGACAGCCTCTTCGATCAGTTACCGGTTTCGTTGCGCAAACGCTACCAGCTGCTCTTCGAGCGCCGGGGCGGACTGGCCGTGGTCGAGGCACGCAACGGCACCTGCTCGGGCTGCAACATGCATCTGCCGCCGCAGCTCTTCAACAACCTCTTCACCGTTCAGGAGATTCAGAGCTGTCCCCATTGCAACCGTCTCCTCTATGTAAAGGTACTGATGTAACGGCCGCACTACGTCGTTGCGGCAAGATCAGACACAAAAAGATGGTCGGAGAGAACCAGGCGATCGCCGCTTGCCAAAGTTATCGACTTTGGCAGGGGGAGGAAAGTCCGGGCTCCGCAGGGCGGGATGGTCCTTAACGGGGACCGGGGGCGACCCCAGGGATAGTGCCACAGAGAGCAGACCGCCTGCCTAAGCCAACGGCTTAGGCAGGTAAGGGTGAAAGGGTGAGGTAAGAGCTCACCAGATCCGGCGGTGACGTCGGGTGCTAGGTAAACCCCATCCGGAGCAAGGCCTAATAGGGGAGCGCTTGAGGACGGCCCGTCCGAAGCTCCCGGGTTGGCTGCTTGAGGGCGTCGGCAACGGCGCTCCTAGAGGAATGATCGTCGCCCCGCCGAGGGTAACCGATGCGGGGAACAGAACCCGGCTTACAGGTCTCTCCGGCCATCTTTGTTCGCTTTCGGCGGCATGTCCCCAGGGACATGCCGCCGGTTTTCGTCGTACCCTTCCCCTTTTCCCGGAAACGATTCCATGACCGATCCCCAACGCTGGCAGGACTGTCTCACACGCATACGCGACGAATTCGCCGCTCTGCCCATCATCGAGCGGGACTGGATAAGGGACAATCTGCGCGCTATTCATGCCCAACAACGGCGACTGCACGATTTTTTCGAGGCGGCGGACGGCGGACGCCATTGCGCCACCTGCGCCGGAGCCTGCTGCGCCCGGGGGCGCAATCATCTGACCCTGGTCAACCTTCTCGGCTATCTAGCCGCCGACGAAGAACCGCCGACACCGGATTTCACCGTCACCTGTCCCTTTCTCGGGCCCGCAGGCTGCCGTCTCGATGTCTCCCGACGACCATTCAACTGCGTCACCTTTCTCTGTGACGTGGTGGAAAACGCCTTGGATGAACCCAGCCGGAAGGCCTTCTATCAACTGGAGGCCGAAGTGCGCCAGATCTACGAAGCTTTCGACCGACGCTATGCGGGATCGAGCCTGCGCGGCCTGTTGATCCGCGCCGAACGGCTCGGCAACCGTGCTTTTCTTGCGCGACTCTAATCGGGCTGTGCTAGAATAATAACTTATGTAATTCCCCGCAGCCATGCAATTTCAAGGAGATGGACCCCATGGACTTGAGTTTTACCCGGACCAACAACGAAATCGACCAGATGATCGACACCCTCATGAACAAGGTCGGCGTTCACCATCCGGAAATGATCCGGGAAATGATCGTCAGTGCCCTCAAGGCCGGGCAGGAGACGGATTACCTGGCCGACCTCAAGCTGATGCGCACGACCATGAAGGAAATGCGTTACACCAACAAGATTTTCGGCCCCTACCGGGACCGCAAGAAGGTGACCATCTTCGGGTCGGCCCGCACCGAGCCGAGTGAGCCGATCTATCAGAAATGCGTCACTTTCGCCCGGATGCTCGCGGAGCGGGGCTATATGGTCATTACCGGCGGCGGTGGCGGCATTATGCAGGCCGGCAACGAAGGGGCCGGAGCGGATAATTCCTTTGCCGTCAATATTCGCCTGCCCTTCGAACAGGAAACCAATCCGGTCATGGCGCAAGCCAAGAATGTGGTCACCTACAAATACTTTTTCAACCGCAAGGTCGCCTTTCTCAAGGAAGCCGACGCCGTCGCCCTCTTCCCCGGCGGCTTCGGCACCCTCGACGAAGCGATGGAGACCCTGACCCTGGTCCAGACCGGCAAGAACCCGCCGGTTTCTTTAGTACTCATTGATGATGACAAGGGGGATTACTGGGAAAACCTCTTCGATTTCATGAAAAAGACCCTGCTCAAAAAGGGCCTGATTTCCGGGGAGGACTTCAGCCTCTTTTCCATCACTCGTGATCCCGTCGAAGCGGTCCAGCACATCGACAATTTCTACCGTGTCTACCATTCGAGCCGCTTCGTCCGCGACCTGCTCATCATTCGTCTGAACCATCCCCTGACCCATGAACAGGTGGCTACTTTAGAAAGCGAATTCAACGAAATCCTCAAATCGGGCACCAACCTGCGCATGTGCGGTCCGCTTCCGGAAGAGATCGACCAGCCCAACCTGCTTGGTCTGCCCCGCCTGGCCATGCACTTCAACCACCGCAGCTATGGTCTGCTCAAGGCCTTTATCCGCCGCATCAATACCTTTGTCTGAACTTCCGGCAAGGATTGACGCCCGCCAGACGGCCGCTAAACTGTAAAAGATCAGGGAATCCGTGATGGGAAGAATATCGTAAATCTTGCCGTTGCTCCGGCAAAGGAAACTGGATAAGGAGATTGCCATGCGAGGACTGTTACTGCTGGGCCTTCTCTGCCTGTGGCCGCTGTTTTTTTCCGGTTGTGGTCACCACGTTCTCTCCAGCGAGGCGCTGGAAACCGTTGATCCCTTGGTCGACTATGGCCGGGTCAAGGCCGATCCTGCCGCGTACCAGGGTAAAACCCTGCTTCTTGGGGGCTTGCTGGTGGAAACCCGGGTGGTGCGCGAGGGGACCGAACTGGAAGTGGTGCTCTTCCGCCTCGACCGTTGGGGACGTCCCTTGAAAATGGAGGATCAGGGCGGTCGTTTCATCGCCCGCACGGGCAGCTTTCTCGACCCGGAAATCTTCAAGGCCGGGTTGCATGTGACCTTGACCGGCACTCTGGAAGGGGAGGAAGTCCGCCCGCTGAAGGGGATCGACTACCGCTACCCGCTCTTCACCATCGGCGAGATCTATCTCTGGCACGCCCCGCAGGGCTATGCCTATCCCACTTACTATTCCCCGGCTTACCCCTGGGGTGGCCCCTATTACGACCCTTTCTGGCGCCCCTACGATCCCTTCTGGCCCTCCTACAACCCCTACTGGATTCATCGCCCCGCTTGGCGCTATCGCTAACTGGTTCCAAATCGACATCTTCCGCAAAAACGAGAACGCCCCCCCAAGTTCGATGCCTTGGAGGGGCGTTCTCGTTTCAATGTTTATCGAGGATTCATGGATTGGTCAGGGAAAGCGAATGGGGATCGCCATGACACTCCGTACACCCCTGGAAGCCTTTCAGCAATTCGGGATTATGCGGCCCATTTCCGTGGCACTGCTGGCAGGCTGGAACATTGCCATGCTCATGGGCGTGGCAGTAGACACAGGTCAGTTCGCTGTGGGCTTTTTTACTTTCGGCCATGAGCTTGGCCGGTTCGGTGTGGCAGCCCGCGCACAAGGCATTTGGAACCTGGTCATCATAAGCAATGACCAGCGGCTTGTGCGGCTCGTGGCAGGTCACGCAGCCAGCGTTGTCCTGATAAGGGGTATGCGGTTCGGGGTGACAAGCATTACAGCCGGGCTTGTAGCCGTGCTGCTGGGAATGGCAATCGTTGCAGGCCATTTCGCCGTGGGCGCTGGGATGGGCTTGAATGAGATCCGCCACCGGGGCATGGCAGCGGGCACATTCCGCCGCCAGCTTATCACCGCCGGCAAGGCTGGCAATGGGAGCGTGCGCCTGCTGATGACAGGAGAGACATTCAGGGTAGGCGTCGTCATGGACGCCGGCGTGGCAATCGTTACAGGCCGGCACCCGGTCTTCCCAAGCCACACCAGGCGTAAAAGTATGGAATTTGTGATGACATTCCCGGCATTCCAGCTGATGTAAGCCGCCCTTGTCGCGAATGGTGTTGAAAATTTCCACGTGGCACTTGCCGCACTCGGCGGTATCCATCTTCTCCAGTTCCTGCAGGTAAGCGGCCGCGCCGTCCCCCGGTGTCAGAGGCCGGGGGGGCTCCGCCCCGACGGATCGGTCGGGCAGAGCCAGCGCCAGGACCAAGAGGGCAAGGGACAGACAACGGACCGCTATCTTCATAAAGGGATTCTCCTTCCTTGTGACACGGTTTCTGGAACAACAACTCATTGCGCCCTCCAGTTGGCCAGATTATGCGGATTGACATGGCACTTGAGACAATCCGGGAACTTGTTATGCAGCCCCGCTTCATGGGGCTGGCCGTGGCAGTCCTCGCAGCGCATGGCCGAACCGTGCTCACCCTGGTGACAGGAGACACAATCGAGCTCCCGATGTTTGGCCGGGGAAGCGGCCAACATCTCGTTCACCTCGCCGTGGCAGGCGGCACAGTGGACCGACGGCAACCCCTCGGTAAAGTTCATCGCCGTCGGCGTGTGAGCTGGGTGACAAACCAGACAGTCGGCATTGGTCATCTCCGGACTGTGCGGCGCATGGCATTCGGCGCAGTCCTTTTTGCCGCCATGGGTAGGATGGCAGAGGGCGCAATCGACCTGAAGATGCTTGCTCGGCTTGGCCTGCATCGCCTGATCAACCTCACCGTGACAACTCAGGCAGGCAGCCCGGGTTTCCTGGGCCTGGCTGAAATCGAACTCCAGCGGCGCATGCGGAGCGTGGCAGTTGAGACAGTCGCCGACCAGGTAATGGCTGTTCGCCTCGGGATCGTGACAGGTCACGCATGCGGGCATCACCCCTTCGGTCTGGGGCGGATGGGCCTTGTGGCAGTCGACACAGGTCACCTCCGTCTTGTGCGCCATCCCCTTCTCATCGATGGTCTTGGCCACCTCACCGTGGCAAGAGGAACAATGGGCCGGATTGACTTCCCGGGCAAAGGCGATGTCCGTCGGTTTGTGTGGCGAATGGCAACGCAGGCAGTCGGCATAGGTCATCTCCGGTGTATGACCGGTATGACAACTCAGGCACTCCTTGAAATCGCCGTGCTTTTCATGACACTCCCGGCAATCCATCGCCGAATGGGCCGAGGGATTGAATTCCATAAAGCGCCCGACCTCGGCGTGACAGGAAACACAGACCGGCTTGACCTCTTTGCGGCTGTCGAGATTGAGCTCCAGGGGCGCATGGGGATCATGACAGGGTGTGCAGGGCTCGCTGGTGTAATGAAGCTTCTGCAGCCGGGGATGACAGGTACGGCAACTCAGGATCGTCTCCTGGCCATGGGGTTTATGGCTGGGGTGACAAGCGGCACAGGTCGTTTTCTCTTTGTGCGCTCCCCCCTTCTCGGCGATCTTGGCGGCCTCTTCGCCGTGACAGGAACCACAGAGCGCTCCCGACACTTCCTTGGGATAATTCAGGGCCGTCGGCTGGTGAGGCGTGTGGCAACGCAGACAATCGTCGTAACTCATGCCCGGTGCGTGCGGCTCATGACAACCGAGACAGGAAATATACTCGCCATGGACCTCATGACACTCGTTGCAGTCCATCTTGGTGTGGGCACTGGGCAAGGACTGGAGCTCCACATCGATAGCGGGATGGCAGGAAATACAGGCCGGCTTGACCGGTTCCACCGCCTTCAGGTCGATGGCCAGCGGGCTATGCGGCGGATGGCACTGGGCGCAGCCGCCAACATTGAAATGCGGATTGTCCGCGGGGACATGACAGGTAGCACAGGAAATGAGCGCGGCGACCCCCGCCTCGGGATGGCTGGCATGGCAGTTGGTGCAGCCGACCCCTGGATGGCGAGCATGGCAGTCGGCGCAGCTAATCTCCGTCTTATGGGCACCGCCCTGCCGGTCGAGATCCGTCACTTGGGAGGCATGACAGGCGCCGCAAAGAGCCGTGGAAGGATTGCCGGAGAAATCGACGATGGTCGGCTTGTGCGGCGCATGGCAGCGCAGACAATCCTCGTAAGTCATCTGCGGACTGTGCGGGCCGTGGCACTCGAAGCAGGACAGAGCCTCGCCATGTTTGGGATGACACTCGTTGCAGCCCATCTCCGAATGGACGCTGGGGAAGTCGATAGTCTCTTTGCCAGGGCCTTCGTGGCAGGAGACACAGGCTGGACGCACATCACGGATACGGCTGAGATCCTTGACTTCCGGCGCGTGGGGGTGATGGCACTTGACGCAGTCTTCGACGGCGAAGTGAGCCGACTCGGACGGCGCATGACAATCGGCGCAGGCCGGTACCGCCCCGTGCTCCTGATGGCAGCCGCCGCAACCGACGGCCTGATGCTTGCCGCCGGCCTTTGCGAGAAGCGCGGTCGGACCCTCGTGACAGGCGCCGCAGAGGTCGGCTTCGATCTTGGCATCAAAAGCCAGGGCGGAAGGGGCATGAGGAGGATGACACTTCTGGCAATCCTCCCGGGTCATCGACTCGGAATGCGGTTCGTGACATTCACGGCAATCAGGTAGATAGCCGTGTTCGGCATGACAATCGATGCAGGCCTGGCGGCTGTGAGCATCCCCCGTCTTGTCCATATCCGCTTTCGGTTGGGCATGGCAGGTGATACAGGCGGCGCCGACGTTGGCCATCTCCGCCAACGGTTTGGCCAGGGGCGAGTGCGGTCCGTGGCAGGACTGACAATCCTTCAGGGCAAAGTGAGGATTGTCCTCGGGGGCATGACATTCGGCACAGGCCAGCGGCTCGCTGTCCTTGACCGGTTTATGCCTGGGATGGCAGGAGGAGCAGCCGACCTTATCCAGATGCGCGCCGCCTTTGGCCTTCAGTTCCTCCACCACCGACGCATGGCAGGCGTCACACAGGTCGGGGGCAACCTGCTCCGGATAACGAATAGCCATGGGATTGTGGGGATCATGGCAGGCCTGACAGTCCTTTTCCCCCATCTTGTCGTCATGGGGAGGATGGCAACCAAGGCACTGCGGCGTGTCTTCGCCGTGGGTGAGGTGACACTTGGTGCAATCGAGGTTGTCGTGACGATTGGAAATCCCCTCAGTCACGGTGACGATCCCTTCGTGACAGCTGAGGCAGGCCTCCTTGACCGCGCCGGCCTTGACGAAATCGAGCTCCAGCGGGCGATGGCCGTGATGGCAGGACGCACAGTTGTTGAGCGCATAATGGGGCTTGTCGGCCGGGGCGTGGCAAGAGGCGCAATCGACCTGGGCCTTCTCCCCATTGGCCGGGTGCCGCAGGTGACATTCCTGGCACTCCACCTCCGACTGGTGCTTGCCGCCATGGCGCTTGAATTCGTCAATGACGCCGCCGTGGCAGGTAGCGCAGGCCGGCTCAGGATCCTTCATTTCCGACAGGGGCTTGGCCAGAGGCGCATGTGGGGCATGGCAGGAGGCGCAATCCTTAAGGGCGAAATGGGCCCGCTCCGTCGGCGCGTGACAATCGGCGCACGCCGGAATATCGCCGTGTTTGGCATGGCAGCCGGCGCAGCCGAGTTCCTTGTGCGCTCCCCCCTGCGTGATCAGTTCCGTCGTCGGGCCTTCATGACAGGCGCCGCAAAGCTCCGGAGCCACCGATTCATCATAAACCAGCCCGGCAGGCGCATGGGGCGAATGACAGGCCAGGCAATCCTTGGCGGTCATCGACTCGCTGTGCGGTTCGTGACATTCTAGGCAGGATTTGGCTTCGCCATGTTTGGTATGGCAATCACCGCACCCGCCGAGACTCTCCTTGTGCATGGCGCCGGAAGTCTCAAAGGTGGTGACCGTCTCTTCATGGCAGACGGCGCAGGAACTGGCGGGGACATTGGTACTGATCGCCGCCGCCTGCGGCGCATGGGGGGCATGACAACCGACGCACTCCTGGTTGCCCATGGTCGCCTTATGCGGTTTGTGACAATCAAGGCAGGCCATCGCCTCGCCGTGGCGGGGATGACAAGCGACGCATTCCATCAGGGAGTGAGCGCTGGGGGTCTTCTTCATCTCCTCACCCGGACCGGGATGACAGCTGACGCAGGCTTCGCGGGTATTCTTCATCTCGGCCAAGGGCTTGGCCAGCGGCATATGGGGATCGTGGCAGCCAGTGCAATTCTTGACTGCGAAATGTTTATTCTCCTTGGCCCCATGACAATCGGCGCAAGCCGGCGGTTGGCCCGTTTCGGGGGGATGATATTTGTGACATTCGGAACAGTTGCCCATGTCGCGATGGGCGCCGCCGTTTTTCTTCATGGCACTGACGATGGCGCCGTGGCAGCTGGCGCAGGCTTCCGGCGGCTGGGTCAGATCCATCTTGACCGACTTGGGGTCGTGGGCCGGATGGCAACCGAGGCAGTCCTTCTGGCCCATCTCCTGACTGTGCGGCTCATGACACCCGAGGCACTGGGGCATCTGGGAATGGATGACATGGCACTCGTTACAGTCCATTTCGGCATGGGGATTGGGGCCGGTCTTCGGCGGAATCGGATCGGCGTGGCAGCTGGCGCAGACTTCCCTGGACGACTTCAGGTGGGAGAAATCGACATCCAGCGGCTTGTGCGGGTCATGGCAGGAAGCACAGTCGGGCAGGGTGTAGTGCTGCGAGGCCGCGGGATCGTGACACTCGGCACAATCGCTATAGGGTTTGCGCCCCTCCAGGGGATGGCCGACATGGCAGCCGCGACAGCCGACCTCCTGGTGCGCACCCCCCCGCGCGGCCAGATCCTTGCCTTTGTCATCATGGCAATCGACGCAGTCCCGGGGGATTTCTCGAGGGTTCGCGGCTTGCGCCCAGATTCCCGAGCCGGTCAACAGCAAACCGGCAAAGAGGCAGGTTAAAACGGATTTCAACATCGGCATAGACTCCTCCCCTATTTCGTAGCTCAACACCCGGCGGCAACCACCCCTGTCGCCTGCCCGGCGCCTTTGTCCTTCTTGTTGTCGCCGCGCCTACGCACAGCATCGCGCGCAATAGAATGCCACACAAAAGAAAAAATTAACACTATTAAATACAGTATACAGTATACACGACCCAAGGACAGGTTTCTGGCGCAAACCCTCCTAGCCGCTTATGCGCCGCAGTTCCACCAGACGCAGATGGGCGTCGAAGCGGATCAGGAAACGGCCGTGCACCCCCTCCCGGGTCACGAAGGGACGCAGGCTCGCCGCCGGAAAACGCAGGCAGCTGCCGTCGTCGGCGGTCACCGCCACCATCGTCGCCCGGCCGCGATAGTAGCGCAGCAGCTCCTCGGGCCGCACATGCAACGTGAAGCGAGCCTGAGGCATGGTCAGCTCCCGGCGAGGCTCGCCGGCAACCCTTCGGCCAGAGTCGGATAACGCAGCTTGACCCCGAGGCGCTTGAGCATACGGGTATTGTCCATGCGCCGCGATTCGGTCAGGTAGGAAATCATCAGCGGCGTCATTACCCGCCTTGCCTCCTCCAGGGAAACCAGGGGTGGCCGAGGGAGACCGACCCGCTCGGCGACAGCCAGGAAATATTCGGTCATGGTGCTGGGATGACCATCGCTGACATTGAAAATTTCCCCCGCCTCCCCCTTCTCGGCGGCGGCAACACAGACTTGGGCCAGGTCGTCGGCGTGAATGCGGTTAGTCGTCGCCGACTCTTCCAGGCGCAACAGGGGATGACCGTCCGCGAGACGCGAAACGGGAATCCGGCCGGGGCCGTAAATGCCGGTAACCCGCAGAATGATCACGGCAACTCCCTGTTCCGCGCCCCAGAGCAGTAGGGTCTGTTCGGCATCAACGCGGCGCTTGGCCCGGGAGGTCTGGGGATTGACCGGGGTCTCCTCGCTGACCACCGCGCCGCCGCAATCGCCGTACACGCCGCTGGTGCTGATATAGACCAGCCGCCGCGGCGCACGCCCGCCGCTTGCAACGGCGCAGAAGTTGCGGACCTTGGGATCGGTGATGCCGCCGCCGGGAGGCGGCGCGAAGTAAAAGACCAGCGCCCCGGAGGTGGGCAAATCCCGCAGTTCCTCCAGGTCGTTGAGATCGGCAACCAGCGGTCGGATACCGGTCCCGGCGAGCATTGCCGCGCTCTCCTCGCCGAAGACCACCCCGGCGACCTTGCGCCCCGCAGCCGACAGCAAACGTCCAACCCGACGACCGATGTCGCCGCAGCCGATGATCAATGCGTCCTTATCATTCTCCATGAAAACCTTTTTCCGAGTCAGGCAAGACTCTTCGAGGCGATTTCGTAACAGTCCGGGGACAACCCCTCGGTCGCCAGAATCCGTTGCAACTCCATGCCCATCAACTCCTGACGCGGCGGGTCATAACGCCGCCAGCGGCTGAGGGCGCCGAGCAGGCGGGCCGCCACCTGGGGGTTGAAGGGATCAATGGCCAGCACCTGATCGGCGCAGAAGCGGTAGCCCTCCCCGCCGACGGCGTGAAAGCGCGCGGGATTCCCCTGACAGAAGGCACCGATAAGGGAGCGCACCTTATTGGGATTGCGGATATTGAAGGCCGGATCCGTCATCAGACGGCGCACCTCGTCCAAGGTCTGCGGGCGTCGGGAGGTCGCCTGCAGCAGGAACCATTTGTCCAGCACCAGGGGATCATCCGCCCATTGTTCGCGGAAACGCGCCAAGGCCTTGTCCCGACGCGGGCCATCGCTGTTGGCCAGACAGCCGAGGGCAGCCAGGACATCCGTCATATTGTCGGCGGTCTCGAACTGCTCCAGACACAGAAAGAGGGAGTCCGCATCCTCCCGGCTCATCAGGTAGGCAAGACAGAGGTTTTTCAAGCTACGCCGGCCGATGGCCGCCGGTTCCGGACGATAGGGGCCGGTCTCCCGGCAACGGCGATAGACCCGGAAGAAATCATCGGGCAGTGCTTCGGCCAGATGCCGACGCAGCCCCTCCCGCGCTTGATGAATGGCGGCGGGGTCGATGACCTCCAGCTGCTCACCAAGATAGGTCTCGGTGGGCAGAGTGAGGGCGAGGGCGAGAAGCGCCGGATCACTCTCCTGGTCATTCAATGTTTTATGAAAAGCCGCGATAAAGAGGGGGTCAAAAGCCTCCGTCCGGCCGTCGGAGATCGCCGCCACCTGCCCCAACAACACATCGCAGGCCAACTGCTGGCCGGCTTCCCAGCGGTTGAAAGGGTCACTGTCGTGGGCCATGCGCAGGGCCAGATCGGCCCGGGGCCAGTCGCCGCGCAGCCGCACCGGGGCGGAAAAGCCGCGCAGCAGCGACGGAACCGGCCGCTCCTTCAGGTCGACAAAACGGAAAATTTCGCATTCGCGCCGCACATCGAGCACCCGCGTCCCGGCTCCAACCGCAGCCGCCTCTCCGGCCAGGCGCAGGGAGAGGTCACGGCCGTCGGGACCGAGCAGACCGAGTGCCAAGGGGATGTGAAACGGCTCTTTCAGCGGCTGTCCCAGCGTCGCCGGGCAGCTCTGCCGCACTTGCAGTTCGAAGGTCTTGCTCGCGGCATCGTAAGCGGTTTCGATCTGCAATTCGGGAGTTCCAGCTTGGCTGTACCAGCGGGCGAATTGGGAAAGATCGATCCCGCCCGCCTCGGCCATGGCCCGCAGAAAATCGTCGGTGGTCGCCGCCTGCCCGTCATGGCGCTCCAGATAGAGACGCAAACCCTGGCGAAAGCGTTCGGGACCGAGCAGGGTGTGATACATGCGGATGACCTCGGCCCCCTTGTTGTAGACCGTGGCGGTGTAGAAGTTGTTGATCTCCACATAGGATTCGGGGCGCACCGGATGGGCCATGGGCCCGGCATCCTCGGGGAACTGGCTGTTGCGCAGCAGGCGCACGTCCTCGATGCGCTTGACCGCCGCCGAGCCCATGTCCGCCGAAAACTGCTGGTCGCGAAAGACCGTCAACCCCTCCTTGAGGCTGAGCTGGAACCAGTCCCGGCAGGTGACCCGGTTGCCGGTCCAGTTGTGGAAATATTCGTGGCCGATGACCCCCTCGATCCCTTGGTAGTCGGCGTCGGTGGCGGTCTCCGGGCGGGCCAGCACGTACTTGGAGTTGAAGATGTTGAGTCCTTTGTTCTCCATCGCCCCCATGTTGAAATCGTCCACCGCCACGATCATGTAGACATCCAGATCGTATTCCAGACCGAAAACCTGCTCGTCCCAGGCCATGGCCTTCTTCAGGGAGGCCATGGCGTGCTCGCACTTGCTCCGGTTGCGTGCCTCGACATAGAGGCGCAGGGCGACCTCGCGCCCGGAGGCGGTCGTAAAACGGTCGGCGATCTCGACCAAATCCCCCGCCACCAGAGCGAAGAGATAGCTGGGCTTGGGGAAGGGATCGTCCCAGCGGGCGAAATGGCGCCCCCCCGCAAGCTCCCCCTTCTCGACGAGATTGCCGTTGGACAAAAGGACCGGATAGCGCCCGCGATCAGCAACAAGGGTGGTGGTATAGCGGGCGAGCACATCGGGACGGTCGGGAAACCAGGTGATTTTGCGGAAACCCTCGGGTTCACATTGGGTGCAGAAGTTGCCGCTGGAGGTGTAGAGGCCTTCGAGGGAAGCGTTGTCCTGGGGACGGATGGCGGTTTCGATCTGCAGGGTGAAGGTTTCGGGGACCGCCGGAATCGTCAGGGTTTCTTCGGCGATCCGATAGTCGCTTTCGCCAAGCTCCCGGCCGTCGAGACGCAGGCCGAGCAGTTCCAGATCGCGACCGTAGAGGGTGAGAACCGGTGCCGCAACGGCAGCAGGATTACGCCGCAGATTCAGCGTGGCGGTAACCAGAGTGCGGGCATCATCGAGATCGAAACGCAGATCAACGGTATCAACCAGGCAAGTCGACGGCGCATAGTCCTTGAGCCGCACTTCCCGGGGGCGCGAGTGAGACATAAAACTCCTTCTCTTCTGGGCAAACGGAGCCGCCGCCAGGCGCTACAGCAGGCGCCGTCAGGGCATTTCATATTAAAAGCTCATGAACGGAGGGCAAATATAACAACTTTTTATCAGGCTGACCACGGAAACTTTCGTTCCGCCGCACCCCGCAAAAACGCCATGGCAACCGAAGCGTCACTGCAATCCGAAACGTCTCAGCACCTCAGGGGGGGCATCGTCATGATGGGAGAATTCCATGGTGAAGGTTCCCCGTCCCTTGGTGGCGCCGCGCAGTTCCGTCATGTAGCCGAACATCTCTACCAGCGGCACGCGGGCGCGGATCACCTCCAGTTCCCCCCGGCTCTCGATGCCGTCGATGCGCCCGCGCTTCTGTTGCAGAGAACCGAGCACCTTGCCGGCGTAATCGCCGGGAGCCAGAAGTTCGATAGCCATAACCGGCTCAAGAAGCAGCGGCCGCCCCTCCCGGGCGGCCAAGGCCAGGCCCCGCTGGATGGCGGCACGCAGCCCCGGCTCGGTGGTCAGACCCGGTACGAAGGGGGCCTCGACCAGCTCGACACGCAGATCAGTGAGGGGATAGCCGACCACCAGCCCCGCCGCACAGGCCGCTTCCAAGCCCTGCCGGGCCGCTGCGCGCAACTCCGGTGGCAGCATGCAGCCCTCCTCGGGGGGAAGGACAATCCGTAGTCCCTCCCCCCGGGACAGGGGGGTTAAGCGCAGCAAGACCTCGCCGTCCTGTACCTTCCCTTCCACTTCCCGGTGAAAGTGTTCGCGCCATTCCACCTCCCGCCCCAAGGTTTCACGGTAGACCACCTGCGGCCGGCCGGTCTTGACCTCGACCCCGAAATCACGCGCCAGGCGGGTGGTCAGCACCTCCAGGTGCAGTTCCCCCATGCCGACGAGAATGGTCTGCCCGGTCTCCTGGTCCTCCCGCACCCGGAAAGTGGGATCCTCCCATTGCAGCTTCTCCAGGGCCGGCGGCAGCTTGTCCCGATCGTCCACCCCCTTCGGCTCCACCGCCAGGGAGACCACCGGCTCGGGGCAAGTCAAACCGGCCAGCAGCAGGGGATGCTCGACGGCGCAGAGGGTGTCGCCGGTGAGCACACTTTTGAGCCCGGCAGCGGCGACGATGTCCCCGGCCCCCGCCTCGTCGAGGCGCTCCCGACGGTGGGCGTGCATGCGAAAGAGCCGGGCAACCTTCTCGTGACAGCCCCGGGTGCTGTTCCAGACCGCATCCCCGGCCCGGAGTCGCCCTGAATAGATACGCAGGTAGGTCAGTTTGCGTCCTTCATCGGCGAGCACCTTGAAGGCCAGAGCACAGAAGGGACCGGCAGCGGCGCTGGGCAAAAACTCTTCCTGCTCCGGGTGGAGCGGATGCCGAGCGAGCACTGGCGGCAGGTCGAGGGGCGAGGGCAGGAAAGCACCGACGGCGTCAAGCAGCGGCTGAATCCCTTTGTTACGCAGCGCCGAGCCGAGAAGAACGGGATAAATCCGGCATTCCAGGGTGCCCCGGCGCAGCGCTGCGCGTAATTGAGAGGGATCGATCTCCCGGCCGTCGAGAAAATCGGCGAGAATGCCGTCGTCGAAATCGGCCGCCGCCTCGACAAGAGCCTCCCGGGCCGCCCGGACTTCTTCCCGCAGATCCTCGGGAATCGTTTCGGCATGCACCGTACTCCCCAGATCGGTCTCGTCAAAACGCAGCAGCCGCTCGTCAAGCAGATCGATCACCCCGGCGAAAGCCCCTTCGCACCCCAGGGGCAGTTGCAGCAGGACGGGGCGGGCGCCGAGCCGCTCCTGCATCTGTTCCAGAACCGCCCGGTAATTGGCGCCGATGCGATCAAGCTTGTTGATCAGGCAGATGCGAGGCACCCGGTAACGATCCGCCTGACGCCAGACCGATTCACTCTGCGGCTGCACCCCCTCGACGGCACTGAAGATGGCCACCGCGCCGTCGAGCGCCCGCAGGGAGCGCTCCACTTCAATGGTGAAGTCGATATGCCCGGGGGTGTCGATGAGATTGATCCACAGCTCCCGCCAGCGGCAGCTGGTGCTGGTGGCGGTGATGGTGATCCCCCGTTCCTGTTCCTGGTCCATCCAGTCCATGGTCGCCGAGCCGTCATGGACTTCGCCCATGCGGTGGATCTCGCCGCAGTAGAAGAGAATCCGCTCGGAAACGGTGGTCTTGCCGGCGTCGATATGGGAAATGATGCCGATGTTGCGTACCGTGCGTTGCTCCAGATCCATGATCTCACCCCAAGGAACTATAATGAATTTAGGTGATTATACCTATTGACCGGGGCACGGCAAGAGAAAAGGGGGATTCAGGGCGCGGGCAGGAAAAAGCGCAGGCTCTGGCCATCGTAGGCCAGCTCGGTACCGGGGGGGAGAAGCGAAGCGTGGCGGCTGTAATCGACGTCGTGGCTGAGATGGGTGAGGATGGTACGTCCCGGGCCGAGCCTTTCGGCCACGGCCAAGGCCTGGGAGATACTCAGGTGGCTGAGGTGGGGACGAAAACGCAGGCCGTCGATGATCAGGATATCGATCCCGGCGAGCAGCTCCATGGTCGCCTCGGGGACGAAGCTGCAGTCGGTGAGGTAAGCAAAGGGGCCGATGCGGTAACCGAGGGAGCGCCCCGGACCGTGGATCAACTGCAGAGGCAGGATCGGCAGACCGAAGAGGGAAAAACCGGCGCTGATTTCCCGGGCGCTCAGGCGGGGACGATAGCCGGGTTCATCGCCGCTGTCGAAGATGTAAGCAAAGGTGCGCCGCAGTACGGCGAGATCCTCGGCGCAGGCATAGATGGGAATACCCGCCCCCGAAGCCAGGTTAAAGGGACGCAGATCATCGATGCCGTTGACATGATCGGCGTGGGTGTGGGTGAAGAGCACCGCATCGATATGGGTGATGCCTTCGCGCAGCGCCTGCTGGCGGAGATCGGTGGAGGTGTCGATGAGGATGTTGCGGCCGGCGGCGCTGACCAGAATGCTGCAGCGGGTGCGCTGGTTACGCGGCTCCCGGGAACGGCAGACCGGGCAGGTGCAGGCCGGCACCGGCACACCGGTACTGGTGCCGGACCCAAGAATAGTCACGGTGACGGCGCGTTCGCTCATGCCTTGAACGCGCCGACCTCTTCGTCAAGAGCGTCGGTCTGCCTGGTCAGGCTTTCCACTACCTGATTGAGCTCCGCCGCGCGCAGGGCGTTGTTTTCGCCGACATCGCGCAGACGGGCGACCGCTTCCAGAACCTGGCGAACACGGTTGGTCTGCTCGCGGGTTGCCTCGTCGATGCGCTCGATCATCAGACTGATATTTTCCATGCTGGTATTGATCTGCCGGCTCCCCTTGGCCTGCTCGGAAGCACTGAGCTTGCCGTGGGAAGCAATGGAACGCATCGATTCGGCGGCATGGGCCAACTGCTGGGCCCCCGCCGTCTGCTGCTTGATGGCCGAGGAGATCTGCCCGAGCATCGAGGCGATCTGATTGATCGAGCCGGTGATCTGCTGACTGCCACGCGCCTGCTCCTGGGTGGCGCGAACGATGCTGCGCACCTGATCCGTCGCCTTGAGGGTACTGTTGCGGATCTTTTCCAGGGCCTCGCCCGCCACCCGGGACCGGGACACCTCCTGATGAACCCTTTCGCTGCTGGCATCCATCGCCTTCACCGCTTCCTTTACCCCGCTCTGGAGATTACCGATGATGCCAGCGATTTCCCGGGTCGAAACGGCGGTACGCTCGGCCAGTTCGCGGATTTCGTCGGCAACCACCGCAAAGCCCTTGCCGTGCTCGCCGGCCTGGGCGGCGATGATCGCGGCATTGAGAGCCAGAAGGCTGGTTTGATCGGCGACATCATCGATGACGTTGAGGATCTTGCCGATAGCGCTGGACTGGTGCCCGAGGTCGCGGATCACCAGACTCGCGCCGTCCACCATTTCGCGAATGGCGCCGATCCCCTGGATGGTGGTATCCACCGCCTCCTTGCCCATCTGCGAATCGGTGGCCGCTTCCTCGGAGAGACGGCTGGTCATTTCCGCATTCTCCTCGATCTCCTTGATGGCGGCATCCATTTCGGTGATGGAGGAAGCGGTCACTTCCGTGGAGGCAGAGAGGATCTCCACATTCTCCATGATCTGCTGGCTCGACACCGACATCTCGTTGATGGAACTGGAAACCTCGTCCACCGTGGCAAAGAGGTTTTCCATCTGCTCGGCGATCTCCTCGATGGTCGAGCCGAGTTCCAGCGTCGCCGAGGAACTCTCCTCCACCGCCGTGACCAGGCTTCCGGTGCTCTCGGCGATGCCGCCCAGGGTCTGCTCGATCCCTTGGATCGCCGCATGGCATTCCTCGATGGAGCGGGAGGAGTGGTTCACCCCCTCGTTGACCTGCCCGGCCGATGAGCGGATGCGCTGGGCGGCCCCGCCCAGGTCGGCGCGGACCACCTGAATGCGCCGCACCATCTCCTGCAACCGGCCGAGGAACTGGTTGAAATTGACCGCCAGGGCGCCGACCTCATCCTTTGCGGCAACTTCCAGGCGGCTGGTCAGGTCTCCCGCCCCCTCGGCCATTCCCCTGAGGCTGCCGACCACCGCCGAAAGAGGACGAACGATGCTGCGGGAAATGCCGATACCGACCACCAGAGCCAAGGCGCCGACCCCGAGGAGAATACCGAGGAAGAGGTTGCGGGTCTGCTGCCGAGTCGCCACCAGTTCCGAACGATCGAGGGCCAGAATCAGGCCCTCCCCCTCTTCGTTGAGGGGGAACGAATGGATGCTGTAGGACGTCTCCCCGAAAGTCGCCAGCCAGCTTTCGCGCCCCTGATAATCCTCGGCGTGCAGCTCGCGCAACGCGTCGAGGGAGGTTCTGATCATGCCGGAACGGCTGTAAAAGGCCAGGTCCGAACCGGCGATCCCCTTGATTTTCTTGGCGTAGTCATCGTCGAGAAAGACCGCGCCGAGGAGATAGCCGATCGGCTTGTTGTGGAAAGTTATGGGGGAAATGGTAACGATGGCGGGATAGCCGGCAATCTGGTCGATGCCCTTGGCGCCGCGGTTGGCCAACGCCGACTGGACCACGGCATGATCCTTGAGCGGCTCGATATCGAGCCCTTTGTGATGTTCATGGACGCTGCTGCGCAGCAGGTCGCCTTCGGCACTGAGAACCTGCAACAGGTCGAAATGGAAAACTTTCTGGGCATCTTCGATGATCGTGCCGATATCGAGCATCTCCTCAGGGGAACTGGCGAAGTAGATGGAATTGACCAGGTCCGCGGTCTGGCTGGTGAGCCGTACATAGTTACCGGCTTCATTCTCCGAATAGTCGATGGTGTTGCGGACAAAGCCCGCCAGCTCGTCAGCCCGCTGCTCAAGGTTTCTCTCAAACTGGCGGGAAACCGAGTTCAGGAGGATGAGCAGGGCAATCATCATCGACACCACGGAAAGGCCGATCAGGGCGAAGAGGATTTTCCAGCGCAGGCTCGTCGAAGTGAACATCGCGACACTCTCTCTTGTCTTTGGTAGCGGAAGAACGGGACTGGCAGCGGCCCGGCATGTCCTTCCCCAGGGATAGTCAGATCCGCCATTTCCCTCAAAATAGCACTTTTCAAGAGCCACGGGCAACGGCTAATCCCGGTCGGGAAGGGGGGATTGTTTCGAAGCGACCGGGGCTTATCCGAAGGCACACAACCGAAACGGTTCCGTCAAAAAACATACGTAATTAGCAAGATCCATTCCTTTTTTCGCCAACCGGACGGCCCTTGCGCATCCACCAGGGCCCCGCGCATTCCCCTTTCCCCTTCCATATCGATCAGCCTCTTTTTGAAAAACACCGGGAAGCAGTGTCGGAATAAATGTCGGGCGCTGGAAAAAACATGGAAAAACTCCTTGCTCGTCGTCTTGTAACGATTTGACGCCGATGGTCAAAATCGCGACACCACCCGGGTCAAAAAAGCCGACCATGGTGGGCGCAGATCAGGCCAAGCGATTGAAATGCAGGCGTTGGACCGCTAGAATGTTCAGAATTCTGCCTCTCCAGGAAAGGATCCATCATGCAGATTCGCGTCAGCAGCGGCACGCCGCTGAAACTGAAAACTCCATGCTTGATCATCGGCGTGCATGAAAGCGCACGCCCGGCGCCCGGCGAACTGGAACTCGATACCCATCTTCCCGGGGCGATCACCCGCGCCTTCCGCGATCACGAGTTTCGCGGCAAGAAAGGGGAGAAGCTGCTGCTTCACACCCCCGACCTTCCCGCCGAACGCGTTCTTCTCCTCGGCCTCGGTCCCGCGCGCGCGCAAAGCCTCGATCTGCGCCGGGAACTGGCGGGAGCCGCGGCCTTTCTCCAAGAACGGAAGCTGCGCGCCTGCACTCTCGACCTCGCCAGCCTCCCCCTACGACAACTGACGCTGGGCGCCCTTGCCCAGCTCGCCGGTGAAGCAATCCTCCTGGCCGGATACCGCTTCTCCCGCTACCGCACCGAAAAGTCGGACGGTGTCGACTCCAAACCTCTGCAACTGACCCTGTGTGTCCCCCGACGCGACCAGATCAAGGAGGCCGCAACAGGAGCCGCCGCCGCCGAAGCGATCTGCCGAGGAGTCTTTCTCGCCCGCGACCTGGTCAACGAGCCGGGGAATGCCAAATCCCCCGAGGAACTGGCACGACGGGCCCGGGTACTGGCCGAGGAGACCGGCCTCGACTGCACCATTCTCGACCGTCGGGAACTGGAAGAGGAGGGCTTCGGCGCCCTGCTCGGAGTCGCCCAGGGGAGCGTTCGCGAACCGCGGCTGATCGTCCTGCACTACCGCGGCGCGGAAGAAACGGAGCCGCCCATTGCCCTCGTCGGCAAGGGGGTGGTTTTCGATGCCGGGGGCATCTCCCTGAAACCGGCGGAGAAGATGGACGAAATGAAGATGGACATGGCCGG
Organism: Trichloromonas sp.; assembly: GCF_034006665.1. Lineage (GTDB taxonomy): Bacteria > Desulfobacterota > Desulfuromonadia > Desulfuromonadales > Trichloromonadaceae > Trichloromonas. Next base: position 11,937 of record NZ_JAVESI010000003.1, on the reverse strand, counting down.
CGGCGCGGCGGTCCTCGGTACCCTCGCGGCAGCGGCGCGATTGCGGTTGCCGGTCAACCTGGTCGGCCTTGTTCCAGCGGTGGAAAACCTCCCCTCGGGAAGTGCCATTCGCCCCGGGGACATCCTTACCTCCCTCTCCGGAAAGACCATTGAGGTTCTCAACACCGACGCCGAGGGTCGCTTGATCCTCGCCGACACCCTGACCTACGCCAAACGCTTCGCTCCCCGGGCACTCATCGACCTCGCCACCCTCACCGGCGCCTGTATTATTGCCCTGGGGCATGAGGCGAGCGCCGTTCTCGGCAATCACGACGGCCTGGTCCAGGCCCTGCGCAATGCCGGCGAGCGTTGCGGCGAACGGCTCTGGCCGCTTCCGCTCTGGGAGGAACACGGCAAGCTCCTCAAGAGCGAAGTAGCCGATCTCAAAAACACCGCCGGACGACCGGCGGGGACCATCACCGCCGCGGCGTTCCTGCAAGTTTTTGCCGAGGGTTGCCCCTGGGCGCACCTCGATATCGCGGGGACGGCCTGGGAAGGGAAGGGGGCGCCCGGCCGTCCCCCCGGGGGGACGGGGGTCGGCGTACGCCTGCTGGTCGAGTACCTGCGCGAGAATCCACGCTTGGGGAAAAAATAACCTTCCTGCGAACAGTCCCGGATTTTCACATGAAAAGGGCAAAAAACACGGTTGCCAGCTCGGTATTTCTGTGCTAGCGTTTCTGCCAAGTTCCGGAAGAGCAGGGCCGTGCCTCGCCAGAGCAGCCGCCCGACCCCGCGCGAGGGTGGATGATCGCGGGTTTTGGGCGTCCGGGACTTGCTATTTCAACACCGGTCGCCCGGAAAGACAAAAAGGAGCACAGGAAGATGGCACAAGGAACGGTCAAGTGGTTCAACGACGCAAAAGGTTTCGGCTTCATTCAGCAAGATAACGGCCCCGACGTATTCGCCCATTTCTCGGCGATCACCGGTGAAGGCTTCAAATCCCTGGCCGAGGGCCAACGGGTTCAGTTTGACGTGATTGAAGGCCAGAAAGGTCCGCAGGCCGCCAACATCGTCAAACTCTGATAACAGACTTCTCCGTGACTCAAAAACTCCGCGAAAAACTTCGCGGAGTTTTTTTATGCCGGCAAGACTTCCGTCCGCCCCCCCCCTTCCCGCCCCTCTCCCATCCGGCTATCTTGCTGTTTTAGCTTTTATTTCCCAACCCTGAGGGATCCCGGTTTGACCTTGACAGAATGGGCAGGGCTTGCTACCGTACCTCTTTGGAAATGCCCTGGAGCCACCTGCCATGCCCGCCAAACAACCCGGAGTGGAAACCATGAAGGTCCTCGTAACCGACAAGTTTTCCATGGAAGGCTTGAAAATATTTGAAAACGCCAAGGTCATCAGCCTTAAGTACCGTCCCGGCATGACCGAGGAGGAGCTTCTGGCGGCCGTGGCCGACGTCGATGCCCTGGTCGTGCGGGGAGGAACCCAGGTAACCGAGGCGGTCTTTGCCGCGGCCTCCCGGCTCAAGGTGGTCGCCCGCGCCGGCATCGGCGTGGAAAACATGGATCTGACGGCCGCCAACACCAAGGGGGTGGTGGTCATGAATACCCCCTTCGGCAGCACCACGACCATGGCCGAATATACTATCGCCATGCTCCTGGCCCTGGCCCGGCAGATCCCCCAGGCCTACTGCGCCACCCGCGCCGGGGAATGGGACAGCTACAAATATCTGGGGCTCGACATCGCCGGGCGCACCCTCGGCGTCATCGGCGCCGGCAAGATCGGACGCATGGTGGTCGAGAGAGCTCTCGCCCTGCGCATGCGGGTCATCGTCCACGACCCCTACATTTCCGAGGAACTGGCCCGGCAACTCGGCGCCGAGCTGGTGGAATTCGACGATCTCCTCGCCCGCTCCGACTTCATCAGCCTGCACCTGCCTCTGAACCTCGAAACCGAGGGGATCATCGGCGCGGAAGCTCTGACCAAGGTCAAGCGCGGCTGCTATATCATCAACTGCGCCGTCGGCCGCTTGATCGATGAGGACGCCCTGGCCGAGGCACTGCGCGACGGTCGGGTCGCAGGAGCGGCCTTGGATGTCTTCGCCAACCAGCCGCCGGGCAAGGACCATCCCCTGCTGCAGCTCGACCAAGTAATCGCCACACCGCAGTTGCGTGCCGCCACCCGCGACGCCCAGATCAACGTCACCGTCCAGACCGCCCATCAGGTCGTCGACTTTCTGCAGAAGGGAATTGTCGTCAACGCCCTCAACGTCCCCGCAATCAATGCCGAGATGCTGGTCCTGATCCGCCCTTATGTGCAACTTGCCGAGCGCCTCGGCATCTTCCAGGCACAACGATGCGGCCGCGGCATTACCCAGATATCCATTGAATATTCCGGAGCGGTGACCGCCTACCCCATCGAGCCCTTAACCATGGCTCTGCTCAAGGGGATCCTGACGCCCATGGTCGGCTCTTTGGTCAATTTCGTCAATGCCGCCCAGCGTGCCCGAGAACGGGGAATCCGCGTCACTGAAGCCAAAAGCAACATGGCCGAAGGCTTTTCCAACATGATTCAGGTCAAAGTCACCGGTGAGAGCGGCGAACACTCAGTATGCGGAACGGTCTTCGCCGCCGACGATCAACGCATCGTCCGAGTCGACGGCTATCAGGTCGAGGCCCTTCCCGAAGGACATATCCTGATCCTGCACAATGACGACCGCCCCGGCGTCATCGGTTTCGTCGGCCAGACCCTGGCCGATCACCAGATCAACATCGCCATGATGAATCTTTCCCGCCGCAAGATCCAGGGCAAGGCCATCTCCTTGCTCAATGTAGACAGCCGGATTCCCGATGCCGTCATCGACGAGTTGCGGCGTAACGAGCATATCCTCTCCGCCGTTCAGGTACAGATCTAAGCGGCTGCGGAGAGGCACCGCCACGAAAAGAACAGCGCAAAAGGACCGCATACAACTATGAGTGTCGACAATCCCTCGCTTGAGGCCATTCTGCCCAAGGGGGTCAAGGATTTTCTTCCGATCAAGGCCGCCAAGATCGAGTTTCTGCAAAACACGTTACTGGCGATCTTTTCCCGCTGGGGCTGCCGCCCCATTGTCCCCCCATCCCTGGAGTATCTCGAAGTTCTCGAGCGGGGCCTGGGTAGTGGACTGCGGGACAAGACCTTCCGCTTTGACGACCGGCAGAGTGGCAAGCTGGTCGCCTTCACCCCCGATATCACCCCGCAGGTGGCCCGGATCGTCGCCACACGCATGAAGGATGTCCCCCTGCCCCTGCGTCTCTGCTACTGCGGACGGGTATTGCGTCACACCGAACAGCAGGTCGGCAAGGACCGGGAGATCTTCCAGGCCGGGGTCGAGATGATCGGCCTGGAAAGCCCGGAAGCGGACGCCGAGATGATCGCCATGGCGGTGGAATGCTTGAAGGCCCTGGGCGCCGTGGAGTTCACCATCGACGTCGGCCAGGTCGAATTCTTTCGCGGGGTCATGGCCGACCAACGCCTGCCCGCTCCCCTAGCCGCGGAGCTGCGCGGTGCCATCGCCCGCAAGGACAGTTCCGGCCTCAAGACGCTGCTGGAAACGGCGCCCCTGGATGACCGCGCCCGCGAGGAGATTCTTGCCCTTCCCCGCCTCTTCGGCGGTCGGGAAGTGCTGGATAAGGCAGCGCACGTGGTGACCAACGACCGCTCGCGCCGGGCGCTCGACAACCTCGTCACGGTTCTTGATATCCTCACCGTCTACGGCGTCGAGGAACACGTTACCTTCGACTTGGGCGAACTGCGCGGACTCGACTATCACACCGGCCTGACCTTCCAGGGGTTTCTCAGCGGCATCGGCCGGGCGGTCTGTCTCGGCGGGCGCTACGACAATCTCACCGCCCGCTACGGCTATCCGGCGCCGGCGACCGGTTTCGCTTTCAATCTTCTCAACCTCCTCTTCGCCCTCGATCATGAATTGGACGCCGTTGCCGCTTACCAGACCGACGTGCTGATCTTCCAGTCCGGCAGCAACAAGCAGTGTGCCCAGCAGCTCGCCAGGGCCTTGCGAGCCAAGGGATATTCGGCGGCCCGCGACATCATCCCCCGGGGGTTGGATGAATCCATCAGTTACGCACAGAAGATGAATTTCCGTTTCATCCTCTGTGCCGGCGAAAATCGCGAGGAGCTTCAGCTCATCAATCTGGCCGACCAGTCGCGTCGCACACTGGCTTACCAGGAGATCCTCGCCGAGGATTTTGCTCTTTAATCCATCAGGAGACAACTCAGACATGGCCAACGTAATCGTCGTAGGCGCCCAGTGGGGCGATGAAGGAAAAGGCAAGGTCGTCGACATCTACACCGAATACGCCCAGGATGTCGTGCGCTATCAGGGGGGCAACAACGCCGGCCACACCCTGGTGGTGGGCAACGAAAAAACCGTGCTCCATCTCATCCCCTCCGGCATCCTGCACGAGGGCAAACGCTGTATCATCGGCAACGGCGTAGTTCTTGATCCCAAGGTCTTCCTTGAGGAAATCGACCGGCTCAAGAAGAAGGGCTACCTGAAGAACGACAGCCAGCTGCTGGTAGATGCCAACGTCCACATCATCATGCCCTACCACAAGGCCATCGACATCGCCCGGGAAAGCAATTCCGGAGCCCGCAAGATCGGCACCACCGGGCGCGGCATCGGTCCCACCTATGAAGACAAGATCGGCCGCCGCGGCATCCGCTTCATTGATCTGCTGCACCCGGAAATCTTCGCCCGCAAAGTCAGGGAGCTGTTGCCGGAGAAGAATCTCATTCTTGAAAAACTCCTCGGCGGCCATCCCCTCGACGCAGAGTCGATCATCAGCGAATACACCGCCTACGGCAAGATCCTCAGCAAATACCTGGGGAACGCCTCCAAGCTCCTCAACCAGAGCATCGCCGAAGGCAAGAACATCCTGTTCGAAGGCGCCCAAGGAAGCCTGCTGGATGTCGATCACGGCACCTACCCCTATGTCACCTCCTCCTCGACCATCGCCGGCGGAGCCTGCACCGGCACCGGTGTCGGACCGCGTTTTATCGATGCGGTGATCGGCATTTCCAAGGCCTATGTCACCCGCGTCGGCGAAGGACCCTTCCCCACCGAACTCGACGATGAGATGGGGGAAAAGCTCCGCCAGATCGGCCAGGAATTCGGCGCCACCACCGGCCGTCCCCGCCGCACCGGCTGGTTCGATGCCGTGGCCTTGCGCGAAGCGGTCCGCACCAACGGGATGACCGGCCTGGCCATCACTAAGCTGGACGTGCTCAACGAACTGGAGACCATCAAAATCTGCACCGCCTATTCCTATCGCGGGCAACTCCTTGAAGATTTTCCGCAGGATCTCGAAGTCCTCAAGGAGTGCAAACCGGTTTACGAGGAGATCGAAGGTTGGAACGCCTCCCTGGCCGAGGCCGATCATCTCGAAACCCTCCCGAAGAAGGCCCAAGACTATCTAAAAAAACTGGAACAGGTCACCGGCTGCCCGGTGGTGCTGGTCTCCGTTGGACCGCGCCGCGACCAGACGATTCAAGTCCAGAATCCTTTTGCCTGAAAAAAGCTTTTTTCCCAGAAAGCACAAAAAAAGGTTGACGGAAAAAACAAAATCCTCTATAAGTTGACTCCTCTTGTGAGCCGGTAGCTCAGTCGGTAGAGCATCTGACTTTTAATCAGATGGTCGTGGGTTCGATCCCCCCCCGGCTCACCATTTAAAAAACAGTATCCTGCGGGGACATCTCTCGCGGGGGCTTGAAGTTCAAGTCCCTATCGTCTAGCCCGGCCCAGGACACCGGCCTTTCACGCCGGCGACGGGGGTTCGAATCCCCCTGGGGACGCCAATCTGAGAAAAAGCCTCTTCGCTTGCGCGAAGAGGCTTTTTCATTTTGATCTTGGAAATTCAGATATTGAAGCCCCGCCGAAGGCACATCGGCGGGGCTTTTTCCCATGACATGATGAATAATCGAGCCGGGATGAAGCGATCTCTTAGCAACTAGGTGGTGAACGTCAGTTTACGCTCCAGATCCATGGAACGGGAAACTCGCTTGGCCTCGTTTATGGTGATGACGTCCTTCTTGCACAGCTCGATCAAATGCTGGTCCATGCTCTGCATGTGATACTGGGCACGCCCCTTTTCGATGTTCTGTTCGATTTCGTCGAGACGCCCCTCGCGGATGCAGGCCTGGATGGTGGTGGTGGAACGCATGACTTCCACCACCGGCAGGATATTTTCGCCGCTTTTGTCCTTGATCAGGCGCAGGGAAATGATGGCGACGAGGATGTCGGCAAATCGTTGGCGAACGATTTCCTGAGCATCGGGGGGGAAGTGTCCGATCACCCGGTTGATGGTCGAGGCAGCGTTCTGGGTGTGCAGGGTTGAAAAGACCAGATGTCCGGTTTCGGCCGCCTTGATGCAGGCATCGATCGTCTCAAGATCGCGCATCTCGCCGACCATGATGACATCCGGGTCCATGCGCAGGGCGGCTTTCAAGGCACCGCCGAAGCTCTCCGTGTCGATTCCAACTTCACGCTGGATGATGCAGCTCTTGCTGGAAGCAAAAAGGAATTCGATGGGGTCTTCGATAGTAATGATGTTGTAGCTGTATTTTTCGTTGATCAAGCGCAGCATCGACGCCAGGGTGGTCGATTTGCCGTTGCCGGTGGGACCGGTGACGAGAATCAGGCCATTGGGCGCCTTGACGATCTCTTCGAGAACCGGGGGCAGTTTGAGTTCCTGAAAGGAACCGACGGTGGGCGGGATAACCCGCATGACCACGCCATACACCCCCCGTTGCCGGAAGATGCTGACGCGAAAACGCCCGCCGTTGGCAAGGGCATAGGAAGCATCGCTCTCCTTCAAGGTATCGCCCAACGGCCGACCGTTGTGTTCAAGGATACGTTTGGCGATGAATTCGGTGTCCTCGGCAGTCAGGGGCGGCAACTTGGAACGCAGCAGCTGGCCGCGCGCCCGGAAAAAGGGGGGGTTGTCCACTTCGAAGTGCACGTCGGAAACCCGTTTTTCGAAAGAGATTTCCAGAATCTGGTTCAGAGTTTTGATATCCATGGAGACATTCCCTTCAGCGAACTGAGATCTCGCGCTGAACAAGAAAAGAACGGGCTAGCGGCCGCTGGTCTTTTCCAGTTGCCGTCGATAAATGGCGTTTTCGAGCACCAGCCCGGCTTGGGCGGCCAGCACCCGCAAATAGTCAAGGGGGACGGCGCGCACGGCCTCATCGCCGAAATCCCCGTAGATGACGGCAATCACCCGTCCGCGACCGACAATGGGCAGCAGCAGGACAGCGGAATCGCGAGGTGCGCCGAACCGTTGCCATAGAACCGTTTCCAGAGCCGTGTCGGTGATTGCCCCACAGTGGGTCCGGCCGGTCTCCAGCACCTGCCGCAGGGATCCACCGGAAGCCGGGGCCATCGTGAAGGAAGGGAGCATAACGGCTCCCGATTTCGTGCCATCGGAAAAGCCGATGCCCTTCTCCGAAAGCAGTTCGCCACCGCGCACGATCAGGGTCAAAACACGGGGATAGAACTCCCCCAGCCGTTGCAGCAGAGCATGGGAGATTTCAGGAGCATCGCACAAACCAGCGAGATCGAGCAGTTCCTTGCTGAGGTCGCTGGCAGCGAGATTCCGGCGCTGTACAAAATAATCACGCAGATAGGCCAGCAGCACTTCAAAGAACCAGATCATCGGTACGATCGCGCCGCCCGAAGCAAGTTCGCGGGGGCGGGGAATCACCGCGAGGACGCCGTCCTGATAGGACTGCAGGACAAAATCCCCATCCTGCTCCACCGCCAACTGCACAATCGGCAGTTGCGGAAAACGCATCCGCTTCTGCCGACGCAGGCTCATCAGGTCCAGAGCGCTCCACCCCGGCAGCTCTTCGTCGGGAGCGCCCAGCATCAGCACAGGCACCATCCCCTTGCACAGGGACTGTTCCAGGATCAGGTCGAGATCCCGTTCGTCATCGGTGATAAAACTGAGGATGTCGAGCGATTTACAAATGGTCATAACACCGTGCCGAACCAGCCGATCACGGCCGCAGAAAACCACCCCCCGACTCCCGCCGGCAAGTTCACCTCCTTGCGCGGGCGCGAGCCGGGTAAAAAACTCGACCATGCGTTCCCGCTCGTCGCCGGCAGCACTTGGCCAGAGTTCATTGAGCAGTTTGCGGTGAACCGCGGCGGGATCGATCAGTTCGATACTCGCGAAAACGTCGGGAATTTTCCGTTCCAACTGATCGATATCCCCTAGGCCCAGGTCGTCGGCCGACAAGTCCACTGCAGTGTCCCCCACCGCAATACCCGCCGGGACAAAAGCGGTATCAAGCGCCGTCTCGTCTTCCCATACCGCCACAGCCTCTTCACCGTCGCGGCTCTCCTCGTCGAAGATGCGCAAAGCATCCATCAGCACCCGCTGGGTATCGAGATTGATTTCCTGATGCAGCATTTCCGGGAAATAGCGGTATTCATCGGAAATCACCGCGCTGTTCACATCAAGGATGAACGTTCCCTTGGTCCAGCGCAGCATCTCCACTACGGTCATCTCAATCAGGGAACGTAACCCCCGATAAGCGTCCTCCTTTTTCAGCCCCCCCTCCTCGATGAGGGTGGCGACCAGCGGCTTGCGCCCGGCGCCGGCGTCTTTCTGACCGGTCAGCGCGGCATCACAGACCTCACGGGAGATCGCGCCCATATCCACAAGGATCTTGCCGATACGCACACTGGTGTTGGCATGATTGGCGCTGGTGATATAACCCTCATTGAAGACCAGCTGGCATTCACCACGGCCGCCGCGCACACACAGGGTACCGGTCTTGCGGGTGGAATGCAGGAGCTGGATGACATCAACGATGGGCAAGTGTTCCAGTTCGCCGGAAAAGGACATGATTAGCCTCGGGGAAAAGCGGGAAAAGAAAAACAACTTGATGCGCGCCGTGGCGTCGCGGGCCATTCTCACACAATTTAATGCAAACCCATGGGCATTGCAACAACGGCAACGGGAAAGACGGAAGGAATACCCCTTGCACTGGTTTTGCCCGCCGGCCTGTGCTATGCTGACCGCCGTGTTGTGGCTATTTGATCAATCCAGGAAATCATGACCTCCGAACCGTGCGTTGAAATTTTCTCCGATGGCGCCTGCAGCGGCAATCCCGGCCCTGGCGGCTGGGGTGCCCTGCTTTGCTACGGCCGAACGGTCAAGGAGCTTTCCGGCTACGCTCCCGAAACAACCAACAACCGCATGGAATTAACCGCCGCCATCGAAGCTCTGGCCGCGCTCAAACGCCCTTGCCGGGTACGCCTGACCACCGACTCGGAATATGTCAAAAAGGGCATTACCGAGTGGATTCACAGCTGGGTTCAACGAAGCTGGAAAAATTCTCAGAAGAAAGATGTCGCCAATCGCGACCTGTGGGAGCGTCTACTGGAACTCACCCGCCGCCACGAGGTGGAATGGTGCTGGGTGCGCGGTCACGCCGGACATCCTGAAAACGAACGCTGCGACGAACTGGCCCGGCAAGCCATCGCCCATGGTCGTTCCACCTCCTGATCTCTATCAACAAGGAGTTATCCCATGACCCAGACGATTGATCAGCAAATTGCCTCTTTTCTCGAATCCCCCGCTTACGGCGTTGTCGGCGCGTCCCCGCGGCGGGACAAGTACGGCAACATGGTTCTGCGCTGCTACCTGCAGAAGGGGCGCACGGTGATTCCTGTCCATCCGGCGCAAAAAGAGATCGAAGGCCTCCCCTGCGTCCCCTCGGTCAATGAGCTGCCGGAAACAGTCCACAGCATCTCCGTCATCACCCCGCCTTCGGTAACCGAGAAAGTAGTGCAAGCCGCCATTGCCCGGGGCGTGATCCGCAATATCTGGATGCAGCCCGGAGCGGAAAGTCCCGCGGCGGTCGCGGCCTGTCGCGAAGCCGGCATCAATGTCATCGCCGACGGCAGCTGTGTGCTGGTCGTTCTTGGCTTTCACGATCATTGATTGGCCATCGGCCTGGGGTTCGTAGGGGGAAACCCTAGGCTGAACAGGCAGACCTTCTTCCCAGTCGTCACCCATCCGCCTCGACTCCGCGGACACACGCCGCGACGGAGACCTTAGCCTTCATGTCCCTTGCCGAAGCCGCCCCCTCCCCGCCCTTTGTCCTCCACCCCCTGCGCGAGGCGCTCTATGACGAGCTCCATGCCCGCCCTTTTCACGTGGTGGCGACCCCACAAAAGCTGACCCATCTGGCCTTTCGCGCAACACCTGCCGAGCTCGACCGGTCCTTCAGCCAACTGCTCGATCTTTGCAGGCGCTACAGCGTCAATCAGCCAAGTGCGCAAACTTCCTTCTTTCTTCAGAATTTCGGCCAGTTTACGGTGCGCTGGGAACGGCATACGGAATTTTACGCCCTGACCTTCATGGCCCCTGATGCCCCGCCGGCAGAGCCCTTTGCCGAACCGATCCTGGATCTCCTGCCCCAGGATTGGTTGCACACATTGCCCGGACAGGCGGTCGCGGCCTTTCACCTAGCGGTGGAGGGCGCCGACGTTCCTTGCGACACCAGCACCCTCTACCGCTACTTCGAAGGGCAGAAGCTGATCCTGAGCCTGCCGAAAAAGGGCAAAGCCCAGCTCTGCACCGCCTTCAAACTTCACGGCGACGGTTTCGGCCGTTTTCATATCCGCAATCTTGGTATCGACGACTACCAGATGGGACGCTTGGTGCAACGGGTTATCGAACTAGAAACCTACCGCCTGCTGGCCCAGCTCTCGCTCCCTATCGCCAAACGTATCTCCCCCGAGTTAAATGACCTCGACCACAGCCTGACCTCGATCCTGACCAGCCTGTCAACCCTGGAGAGCACCCGCGAAGAACGTCAACTCCTCGATAACCTGTCGCAACTGGCCGCCCGCATTGAAGCCTTTCGCAGCGAAACCAACTATCGCTTCGGCGCGACCCGCGCCTATCATGACCTGGTCCTCAGCCGGGTGCAGAACATCCGCGAAACCGAGGTCGAGGAACATATGTCGGTCCATGAGTTCCTCAGCCGTCGCCTAGTTCCGGCCTTGCGCACCTGCGAGTCGGTACAGACCCGCCTGGAGGATCTCTCCCGGCGGATCGAACGTGCTGGCGACCTCCTCCGCACCCGGGTCAACCTGACCATGCAGGAAACTAACAAAAGCCTGCTTGCATCCATGGACCGGCGGGGTCGGTTACAGTTCCGCATGCAGGAGACGGTGGAAGGATTGTCCGTAGCCGCCATCAGCTATTATATGGTTAGCTTGACCGGCTATCTCTTCGGCGGCTTACCGCTGTCCCGCTGGGGAGTGGAGAAAGGGGTGCTCATGGCCGCCGCCGTTCCCGCCATCGTCGGCCTGGTCTGGTGGTTGACGCAACGGATCAAACACCGGCTTATCAAGGATCCCTTCGAACGCAAGACAAATCCCCCCCACGGATAAAATTTCCCCAAAACCCTCCGGAACAAGTGGTGACTTCTTTTATGACGAAACTTTTCATCTGGTCGCAGCACTGATGAAAGCCTGGCCTTCGGAACCGACATTGGCGATACCATAGGCAACCCCTTCCGGCACCACCCAGCATGGTTCCAAGTTCGACCTCAGCCGACGCATTCCCAAGAAATCGCCCTCCCTTCAACTGTAACCTAGATATGATCACCAACATATCTGGCCACACACACCAGAAAGGGGTATGTGAGTGGGGAGAACGGCCAAGCCAATACGGACTGATCCTCGGAGAAGGCTATCGTATCTTTGTCGTGGTGAAATCTAGGCGGCATGAACGACACCCATGAATCGAGTAGGGTGAGGCGAGCAGATCAAGCTCGCCTCATCCCTCTCACAGAACCGTACGTACGGGCCTCGTATACGGCTCCTGTCCATTCTTCCCCTCAGTACGTCTGAGGCAGGTACCCGGTTTG
>NZ_JAVESI010000027.1:0-47583 GCF_034006665.1 Trichloromonas sp. | reverse complement strand
CCTCTCGCAGATTACAGTGATGTCATTCGGCAGTTTTTCCTTGAAGATGCGCTTGCCATTTTCGTCGATGATTGCCAGATAGCTGTTGGTTGAATGCAGATCAATTCCCGAGTACAGTTTCATTGGGCACCTCCCGATGTTAGAGATTGGTCTCTTTAGCAGCATATCAGGAAGTCTTTGCCTTCTCGTTATGCCGGGAGGGGCCTTTTATATGATTATCAAGTTTGACGAAGATATTATTAAGCACATAAAAGAATCCACTTTGGTAGCGATAGGAAGTGACGCATATTCCTCAAGATATTGGTGCCAGAGAGAAATCCTTTGCGCTAAACAACATCAGCGACCAATCATAGCGGTTGACTGCCTTCAAGAATTTGAAGACAGGGTTTTTCCTGCAGGCTCTAATGTCCCCTGTGTGCATGTTTCGCCGGATACTCCGATTAGCGAGCCTGATATATTACGTATATTAATTGCTACCATTCTTGAAACGATACGCCACCTGCATGCGCAAAAATCACTCGAATACTATCAAAGCCATAATTGGATTGATAATGACTGTGCCCTCATTTCAAGGCCACCCGAAATCCGTCAGGTAATCGACTTAAAAAAAAGTGGGAAACAAAAAATTTGTTACCCTGAACCTTCGCTCTACTCCGAGGAAGCAGACTGGCTTTCTCATTTTGAAGTGGATGCTTTTACGCCCTTGTGGAGCAAGGCTGAAAATGAGACTTTGGGTTGTTGCAGAATAGGTATATCCATCTCTGATAACCCTGCCGGTAATTATTCAGCTCACCACCTACATGCCGATCATCTGAAGAGACTATCCCAAGATCTGGCACGCCACCTTCTTGCGAGAGCAGGAACAATTATTTATGGAGGAGACCTTCGCAAAGATGGATTCACACAATTTATACTTGATGAGGCGATAGCACTAAAGACTCGTCTCAATACCGATAGCATTCATGTTGAGAATCATCTAGCTTGGCCTCTGTATGTATCAGATCCAGAAATTGTTGCTTGGAGAGCTAAGTATAGCGGGATCATAAAAACTATTGAGCATGATATTCCAGATGATATTGCAGAAAACATCGATAAGAGTGTCTTCATAGCTCCCAGTGGAACAGATAACAAATATATCTGGTCCCGTTGCCTTACACGGATGCGAGAGAAATCTATTGAGTCATCTCATGCACGCATATGTGCCGGAGGAAAGCTTGCGGGCTATCACGGAAAGATGCCGGGAGTTCTCGAAGAGATAATTATTTCAATAGAAAAAAATAAACCGATCTTTTTGCTTGGTGCTTTCGGTGGTGTGGTTGGCGAGGTTTGTAAAACAATAACACATAAGGCTATTGCTGAACCGATAACCGAACACTGGCAGATTACAAATAACGCCGGGTATTTTGAGCTTCAGGAAAAAGCCAAAAAAGGAAATCAGGATGCCGGCTACACGAGAATTAAGACTGTTTTAGAAGGCATGTCAGTAGATGATTTGGCACGTTCTTCCGGCCTTAGTTCAGACGATTATCAGCGATTAATGGAGTCCCATTTTGTAGATGAGTGCGTGCATCTTGTTTTGAAAGGGCTAAAAACATTAGCTTCTGCCAGCATGAGCACACAATCGGAGGGGCATGATGAGTAGCTTTCATATAAATGAAAAGCAACTGTCTCAAATCCCGGCATTGCAGCTTTTGATTGGCTTGGGATTTGAATTTTTGACACCGGCTGAAGCCCTGCGCGAAAGGCAGGATCGCACATCAAATGTTTTGCTGGAAAGTATTCTTCGCAACCAGCTCAAAGAGATAAACCGCATTCGTTACAAGGGCAGCGAGTACCTCTTCAGCGAGGAAAATGTTCAATCCGCCATTCAGAAGCTGAAAAACATCAAATACGACGGACTGCTGAAGACCAACGAGGCGATTTACGACCTGATTACGCTTGGAACGGCCATGGAGCAGACCATTGAGGGCGATTCGAAAAGCTTTAACATGAACTATATCGACTGGCCCAAATCTGATAAAAGCCCCGGTCGTAACAAGTTTCATGTAACGGTCGAATACAGTGTTGAACGTTCACGATCAACCGAAACCGCTCGGCCTGATATTGTTCTTTTCGTCAATGGCATTCCGTTTTGTGTGATTGAGTGTAAAGCGCCGCAGGTTGAGGTGGAACAGGCGGTTTCGCAGTCGATCAGAAATCAGAATGACGACTATATCCCGAAGCTCTTTATCTACAGCCAGATGGTGCTGGCTCTGAATAAAAACAGCGCCATGTACGCCACAACGGGGACCGCTGCAAAATTCTGGGGGGTATGGAAAGAGCCTCAGATGGATAACGGTGAGCGCGAGTTTGAAAAATTGGCAGCAGTAGTCAACCAGCCACTTGCCGAGGATGTTGTCGCCAGAATTTCATCTGCCTTTGATGTTAAGCCGGAAGCATTGACCGGCACCAGACTGGTGACCGAACAGGACAAGTCTCTGTTCTCCCTCTGCCGACCGGAAAGGCTTCTGGAACTGGCGTGGAAGTTTACGGTCTTTGATGGGGGGATCAAGAAGATTGCCCGCTATCAGCAGTATTTCGTCATCAAGTCTACCCTGAATCGGGTGAAGCACTTTGACAGCCTCGACTCACGTAAAGGCGGTGTGATCTGGCACACGCAAGGGTCAGGAAAATCCCTGACCATGGTGATGCTCGCAAGAAACCTGGCCTTAGATCCGGAAATATTGAACCCGCGAATTGTTCTTGTGACAGACCGTGACGACTTGGATAAACAGCTGGGGAACACCTTTGCCGCCTGTGGCCTTGAGGCGAATCGGGCTACATCGGGCAGAAACCTGTTGGAGCTTGTCGCTGAAAAGAAATCGGGGATTATCACAACCCTCATTCATAAGTTCGACAAGGCGTATGCGGCAAAGAAATACCAGGATGAATCGCCCGACATTTTCATTCTGGTGGATGAGAGTCACCGTACCCAGTTCGGCTCCTTTTCAGCCAGAATGAGACAGATGTTCCCCCATGCCTGTTATTTGGGGTTTACCGGTACGCCGCTTTTAAAGAAGGAGAAGAACAACTTCACCAAATTCGGTGAACTGGTGGAGCCCCATTATTCCATCACGCAGGCCGTTGAAGACGGCGCGGTGGTTCCGCTTCTGTATGAGGGGCGGCATGTGGAGATGACGCAAAACAGAGAAGCTGTTGATCTGTGGTTTGAGCGGCACACGCAGGGTCTGACCAAGGAGCAGCAGGCGGACCTGAAACGAAAGTATGCGCGAGCGGAAATGCTGAACAAGGCCGATCAGGTCATCTACATGAGAGCCTTTGACATCAGCGAACACTTTCGCGCGGGCTGGCAGGGCACCGGATTCAAGGCCCAGCTGGTGGCCCCGAATAAGGCATCGGCGCTCAAGTACAACGCCCACCTGAACGAGATAGGCATTGTCAGCTCCGAGGTCGTTATCTCACCGCCGGATATGCGTGAAGGCTATGAAGAGACCGATGACGAGACAACGGATGAGGTCGTAAAATTCTGGCAAAAAATGATGAAGCGCTATGGCAGTGAAGAAGAATACACCAAGCAGCTCATCAACCAGTTTAAACACGGTAGTGAACCCGAAATCCTTATTGTCGTTGACAAGCTGCTCACGGGTTTTGACGCCCCGCGCAATGCGGTTCTTTATCTGTGCCGGGTGTTAAGAGAGCACACACTGCTTCAGGCCATTGCCCGGGTCAACCGTCTTCATGAGGGTAAGGAGTTCGGTTTTATCGTCGACTATGCAAGCGTCCTCGGTGAGCTGGACAAAGCGCTTACCATGTACAGCGCATTTGAAGGGTTCGATGAATCCGATCTGGTCGGCACTTTGACTTCCATTAATAGTGAAATCGAAAAACTGCCCACCCGGTATTCCGATCTTTGGGATCTATTCAAAACAGTTAAGCATTCCTACGATGAAGAGGCATATGAAGTGCTGCTTGCCGATGAGAGCTTAAGAGAAGAGTTTTACGGCCGCCTTTCGGAATTCGGGAAAACCCTCGGCATCGCACTCTCTTCCGAGAAATTCCTGACCGAAACCGATGAAAAAACGTTGATCAGATACAAGGCGGACCTCCGGAAGTTCCAGTCACTCAAGGCGTCTGTCAAGCTCCGGTATGCAGAAGCCATTGATTACCGGGATTATGAGCCCAAAATCAAAAAACTGCTGGATACACACATTCAGGCCAGTGAAGTTGTTCAGCTGAATGAGCCGGTCAATATCTTTGACGACAAAATGTTCAATCAGGTCAAAGAGGAACAAGGTGTCTATCAGACCAAGAAAACAACGGCTTCAAAGGCTGATACGATTGCACACGCCACAAAGAAAGTCATCACTGAAAAGATGGATGAAGACCCTGCGTTTTACGAGAAGTTCTCAAAGCTGATCCAGCAGGCGATTGAAGATTTCAGGGCTAAGAGGATATCCGATCTGGATTATTTGAACAAAGTCGTCGATATCCGCAACAAGGTTGTCGGCAAGGTACATGATGACATACCGGATAAGCTTTCCGGGAATGAAGATGCCATGGCCTATTTCGGTGTTTTAAAACCATTTTTGGAAACCGCGAAAGACGCGAAAATCACGAAAGAATTGGAACCACAGAATACACGGAACAACACGGAAGGAGCTCAAAACAATTCAGCACTCAGCACTCATAATTCAGCATTTGCCGAAGAGGCGGCAACCGATGCGGCAATTGCTATTCATGGCATATTGGAAAAACACAAGAAAGTTCACTTCTGGGATGATGAAGACGCTCAGAAACAGGCAGTCAACGAAATTGATGATTACCTCTATGATGAACTCAAGACGGCAAGAGGGATCGAACTGTCGCTTGATCAGATGGATGACATCATCGAGAAGGTGTTGCAGGTGGCAAAACACAGGAGTTACAAATAATGGAGGCGTCAATCCATAACAACCAACTCTCGGTTGTTTACGGCCGGAAGACCATCGATTTCAGTCTGTTGTACTGTGACAGAAAAACGATGGAAATTGCTGTGCATCCTGACAGCACGGTTATTGTCAAGGCACCCGCGCAGTCCGACATCACATTGATCGAAAAGAAAATAATAAAACGGGCTCGTTGGATTCTCAGGCAACTGAATTATTTCAAGCAGTTTAATCCAAAGACGCCTGATCGCTGTTACGTGAACGGCGAGACCCACTTGTACCTCGGCAAGCAATATCGCTTGAAGTTAGCCGAAGGATCGGAAAATTCAGTGAAATTGTCTCGCGGCTTTTTTCATATCACTTGCCGGAGCGAACCGACTCCAACTGCTGCCAGGAAACTTTTAAATCAATGGTATTCGGAAAAGGCACAGGTTCAATTTGTCGAAAGCATGGATCGCTGCTGGCAGAAATTCAAATGTCTGGGTATTGATCAGCCGAGACTATCCATTATGCGAATGCAAAAAAGATGGGGCAGCCTTTCAGATAAAGGCACAGTAACCCTCAATACAGACCTGATAAGAGCGCCTAAAGAGTGTATTGACTATGTTGTTACGCATGAGCTGTGTCACCTGAAATATCATGATCATAGCCCAGAATTTTATAAGCTTCTCGACTCTGTCATCCCGGGCTGGGAAAAGATAAAACACAAATTAGAACTCAGCATGGTTTAGGAGAATTTGGGAATGAGCGAACGATTTTATCTGCTGAAAATACAGCTGCTTGACATCGAGCCATCAATTTGGCGGCGTTTTGTCGTGCCCGCCAGCATCACGCTGGACCGGTTGCACGACGTCATCCAGATTGTCATGGGTTGGACCGACAGCCACCTGCACGAGTTCACCATCAGGAATAAACGCTACACGGAATATCCGGAATCAAAGGAAGACGGGCTGGCATGCGGCAGGTACCGTCTCGGAGATCTGATCAAACAGAAAGGGCGCACTTTCCGCTATCTGTATGATTTCGGAGACAGCTGGGAGCATGAGCTTGTTCTTGAGGAAAGCCGCTATTTCAATCCTGAACTAAGAACTGAATTGGCCTGCCTTGATGGTCAACGAGCCTGTCCACCAGAAGATGTGGGCGGCGTGCCCGGTTACTTTGAATTCTTAAATGCGCTGAAAGACCCGAACCACGAGGAACACGAAAGCTATACGGAATGGTCTGGCGGTAACTTTGACAGCGAGCGATTTGATCCCGAATCGATCAACTGGGAGCTGATGAAATACCTCCGCTGGTCCCGGGACAGGTATCAAAGCTGGGGAGGGATCGAATGAAAAGAATAAGGATAAAGAAATACGAAAGACTCATAAAAAAGAGACGGCCATTGTTCGCTCCTCTGCAGCTGAATATCTGACCTTTGTCGCGGCCAGCGGCTCGGGCGGCGTTGAGGCCGTTTATGCCGATGAGAGCATCTGGTTGACCCAGAAAATGATGGCCACGCTCTACGACGTGAACGTGCGCACGGTGAATGAACACCTGAAAAAATCTTTGCCGATAGCGAGTTGCAGGAAGATTCAGTTATCCGGAATTTCCGGATAACTGTCTCCGACGGCAAGAGCTACAACACCCTGCACTACAAGTTGCCCGCCATCATCGCCGTGGGCTACAAGGTTAACTCCGAACGGGCCGTGCAGTTCCGCAAATGGGCCACCAGTATCATTGAGGAGCACACCATCAAGGCCTACGTGATGGATGATGAGCGCATCAAAAGCGGCGGTTCCATCCTCACTGAACAGTATTTTTAAGAGCAGCTCCATCGCATCCGCGAGATCCGCCTCTCCGAGCGCAAGGTCCACCAGAAGATCACCGACATCAACGCCACGGCCATCGACTACGACGTTACCGCCCAGGCCACCAAGCGCTTTTTCGCCACAGTGCAAAACAAGCTGCACTGGGCCATCCACGGCCAGACGACGGCGGAGGTCGTTGTCAACCGTGCCGACGCCGACAAGCAGCACATGGGGTTGACCACCTGGAAGGACGTGCCACGCGGAAAAATCCAGAAGTTCGACGTCAGCGTGGCCAACAATTACCTGACCGAAGACGAAATGGCGCAGTTAAGCCGACTTGTTGCCGCCTATCTGGATGTCGCCGAGGATATGGCGCTGCGCAAGATTCCTCTGATCATGCAGGATTGGGAATCCCGCCTGAACCGCTTTATCGCGGCCACCGACCGTGAAATCCTGCAAGACGCGGGCAAGGTGACCGCCGAAATTGCCAAGGCCCATGCCGAAAGCGAATACGAAAAATACTGCATCGTGCAAGACCGGTTGTTTGAAAGCGATTTCGACCGGATGGTGAAGCAGATCGAATCAGCCGGAGAGGAAAAACCGAAGGAAGAATTAGCGCCAGGTCGGCGCACCCTCCACCATTAAAAAAAGAAAACCCGTCCACTAACCGCGTCCGGTTATTAGACGGTTTTTATTTTTCTACGTATTGTCAGAGTCTTACGTCGCCTTTAGGGTGTCGGAGTTACCGCCACGATCACTTCCTTTTCGGGAAACTTTTCATCCCCCGCTTCTTCGGCCGCTCAGGGGGCTGGTGGTTTCTTCCTCCTCCAGCTTCGTGAGCGCTTTGGGATAGGGGGCAGGCGAGGGTGAAGACCGTTTTGGGTCAGGTTGATGCACCCTTCCGTCTCCGGTTTCGGCCATTTTCAGAACGCACCGACAATCAGATAGGCGGTATAGCCGACATAGCAGGTCAAGAGGGCGGCGCCTTCGATTCGGTTGATACGTCCATGACCGCGCACTCCCCAGCCGATGACGAAGAGCGCCAGGGTCAGGCTGGCCATGACCAGCATGTCCCGGGAAAAGACCTCGGGGGGGACGCTCATCGGCCGGATTCCTCCGGCGATGCCCACCACCGCCAGGGTGTTGAAGAGGTTGGAACCGAGGATGTTGCCCAGGGCGATATCGTGCTCTCCCTTGCGTGCCGCGATGACCGAAGAGGCCAGCTCCGGCAGCGAGGTGCCGATGGCGACGATGGTCAGGCCGATGATCAGGTCGCTGACCCCGAAGCCATGGGCGATTTCCACCGCCCCCCAGACGAGGAGGCGGGAGCTGGCAATGAGCAGCAGTAGGCCGGCGACGATCCAGAAGAGCGCCCGGTTCATCGGCATCGTCTGTTCGGAGAGTTCCGCTTCCATCTCTTGCCCCAGGGGATCGGTCCTTTTTCGCAAGCCTTGGACAATCGTCCAGGCCATCAACCCGGCGAAGACCCCCAGCAGCACCAAGGCATCGATGCGGGTGAGGCCGCCGTCCCAGATCTGATAACCCGCCAGCAGGGTGACGGCGGTCAAAATCGGCAATTCCTTGCGCAGTACCTGCGAATGTACGGCGATGGGGCTGATCAAGGCGGTGACCCCGAGAATTAGGGCGATATTGGTAATATTTGAGCCATAGGCGTTGCCCAGGGCGATCCCCGGTGTGTTCTGCATCGCCGCAAGGGCGGATACCAGCATCTCCGGCGCCGAGGTGCCGAAACCGACGATCACCATGCCGATCAATAGCGGCGGCATGCCGAAATTCCGGGCGGCTGCGGCGGAACCTTCGACAAAGCGGTCGGCGCTCCAGACGAGCAAAGCCAATCCGAAAAGTACGGCCAGAAAAGCGACGAGCATCATGTTCCCTCCGTGAAGAATGTTTCGATGATTCTACAACGCCCTGTAATTTTCGTTCAGTAAAATTGCGTGAAGGAGGACCGGATCGGTTCGGTTGGACGGGTTTGGTCCTCTTCTATTCAGCCTAAGGCGCGGCTTTTCCCGGCAACAGGGCAGCGCACGGAGGTTGAATGGGACTTTAAAAAATCGATCATCGGGATAGACTGAGACTGTGGTGCCGGTATGGGAATCCGTCTTTTTACAACGGTTAAAGAAGAGGAGGCTTTATGCGCGGTCTGGGGATGGTTCTGGTTGGCGCGATGGTGGTGCTGGGCACGGTGACGTCGGTTTCGGCGCGGCCCTATGTTTCCGGAAGCGCCGGGGTGGTTCTGGCCGATGATGCCGAGTTGCGGGATAATTACGGTGACCGCGCCGATCTTTCCTTTGATGTCGGCGCGGGATTCGCCGGAGCGATCGGCGCCTCGAATGAAAAGGGGCTGCGCGGGGAGGTGGAGTTCGCCTATCGCTACAACGAAATGGACGAATTTAACGCTTCTTGGAGTGGCAGCTACCAGGTTGACGGGGAGGTTTCGACCTTTTCGGTCATGGGGAATCTTTATGTCGATTTCTTCCCCGGGGAAATGATCTGTCCTTTTATGGTCGGCGGCATCGGTTTCGCCAATATCGACGCCGACATCGACTATTACGGCAGCGACAATGACAGCGTTTTCGCCTACCAACTCGGCGGTGGAGTGGCATTTTCAGTGGGGCCGTACACCAAACTCGATCTGCAATACCGCTATTTCGCCACCGAAGATCCTGATTTTGCCGGGATCGAGGCCGACTACGACACCCACAATATCTTTTTCGGTATTCGTCAGAGTTTCTAACCGGCGCGGCACGACCACGAAAAAAGGGCCTGGCAACGAGTGTTGTCGGCCCTTTTTTCGTGCGCCCGGTTCCTGTGGTCTTTGTCGCCGAGCTTTCAGTATTGGACGATCCGCGGGAGCTGTTTGGCTTGGTCGATCCAGTTCTTGACCTGGTTGACCGAGGGAAGCTGGCGCACCCGCGGGCGTTTGTCGTTGGTATCGATGAGCATGCGATGAAGGTTTTTCGGGCTGCGCTGGGCCAGTTCAGGAACCGTATCGACTCCGGCCCCTTCGAGCAGATCGGCGTAATCCTCGCCGATACCGCGAATGCGGAAGAGATCGGCGTTGTTGAGCCAGCGCAGCAGCAACCCTTCGGCAATACCGCTGGCCTTAGCCAGTTCCCGGCGCCCTTCGGGGGTCGCGCCCCGGTCGAGGAGTGTCTGCACCGAATGGATGCCGATGGTCTTGAGCCGCGCGGCGAACTCCTCCCCGATCCCCTCGATTCCCTTGAGACGGGTCATACTTCACCTCCTTGCCGACATCTGGTGGATTATGACTAACATGGTCAGTGATTTTTCTAAACAATAGTTAATTTTTTTGAGAGTGCAAGGGGGGCGCAGATTTTTCCTGCGGACAGACGGGGGAGGGAGGGGCGCGCCGGGAATTTCCGGCGCGCTTTTGTGATCAGACGCCGAGCGTGATGGCGAGTTTGAGAATGACCGGATCGATGGGTCGGCGGCCGCCGGAAAGGACCTGCTCGATATCGGTGAGTTTGATGGCGGCATAGGAGAGGCCGACCATCTTGCCGCCGTCGCCGGCGAGCAGGGCTTCCACCGCCGCCACCCCGAAGCGAGCGGCGAGAGTGCGGTCGAAGGAGGTGGGAGAGCCGCCCCGCTGGTAATGACCGAGGATCATGACCCGGGTCTCGAAGCCGATTTTGTCCTTGATCTGGTCGGCGATCTCCTGGGCTTTTCCGGCGCCCTCGGCGACCATGATGATGGAATTGCTGCGTCCCTCTTCATAGCGCCGGTGCAGGTTTTTGCAGATGTCGTCGATATCATAGGGCGCTTCGGGAATTAGGGCGTATTCGGCGCCGCTGGCGATGGCCGACATGACCGCCAGATAGCCGCAGTTGCGTCCCATGGTTTCGACGACGAAGGTGCGGTCGTGGGAAGAGGCGGTGTCCTTGAGGCAGTCGACGGCGTGGATGATGTTGTTGAGGGCGGTGTCGGCCCCCAAGGACATGTCGGTGAAGGGGATGTCGTTATCGATGGAAGCGGGGATGCCGATGACCCGGATGCCCTGGCGTTGCAGGGCGTGGGCGCCGCGCAGACTGCCGTCGCCGCCGATCACCACCAGCCCGTCGACGCCCAGCCCCTTGAGGTTGTCGGCGGCCAAGTGTTGTCCGGCTTCTTCCATCATCTGTTTACAGCGGGCACTCTGCAGAAAGGTGCCGCCGCGCTGGAGGATGTTGCTTACCGAACGGGTCGTGAGAATTTCGTAGAGGCGATCGATCAGGCCGGTGTAGCCTTTCTGGAAGCCGACGATCTCCACGCCGGCGGCGAGACAGGCGCGGACCACGGCGCGCACGGTGGCGTTCATGCCGGGGCTGTCGCCGCCGCTGGTCAATACTCCGAGACGTTTTTTATTCATGGGTAACTCCGTTGCATCAGGGGGCGGGATGACCGCAACGCGGTAGGTGGAGAGTTTTTACGACGTCCACAAAATAATCTTCGCCGGGACGTTTGTCGACAGCTTTGTTGTCCTTCGGCGTTCTTGACAGGTCGGGTGGGACGAGTAGACTTGACAAGTAAAGCCGCCGATATCCGGTTAGGTGTGGCCGTCGGGTGAAATTTTCGGGACGGCCGGGAAGGTATGAAGATGAACGAAAACTTGCGGCAAAATCCCTTGCAAATCCCTGTTGCCGGAGCCCTCGCCGGTTCCGCTCCTTTGCTGCGGGAACTGGATGAGTTGCGTCGGGAAGTGGGACGGATGCGTCTGGAACTGACCGCCCTCAAGAACTTCATGAAAGTTGCCAATTCCTCTTTCAGCGAGCAATTCCCCCTGCTGATGGAAAAGGCCCAGCGTGACGACGGCGATTCCAACTGAAGGATCCCGTTTTTTTTCCCCATCCCCGGTTGTTCCCCCTCCCGTGCTATTCCTGTTTCTTCCACATTGATTTGGGGCTTTCGCAAATCGTGCCGCTCGGCTATCCTGTCGGCTGGCCGCTGGGAGATTCCCGGTGAATTTTCCCGATCACGAGAAACCGCGAAAGAGAAGGAGTCCCATGCGCTTGAAAGATTGTCTGATACGGGTTTCGGCGACTTTGTTGCTGCTGCTCTCCCTGACGACCCTGGCCGGGGCCGATACCCTGGCCGAAAAGGTTCGCGAGCACACCTTCGCCAACGGTCTCAAACTGCTTCTGGTCGAGCGTCCCGAAGCGCCGACCTTTACCGCCTACATCACGATCGGCGTCGGTTCGGTGTACGAAACGAGCGAAACTCGGGGCGTCGCCCATCTGCTCGAACATATGCTCTTCAAGGGAACGACCACCCTGGGGACGAGCGATTACGCCCAGGAAAAACCCCTACTGGAAGAGATCGAGGAGGTGGGGGCGCGGTTCGACGTCCTGAAGGGGCGTAAGGATGGCGATCCTCAAGAACTGGATACCCTGCGCCGCCGCCTGAACGAGTTGCAGGAGCGGCACAAGGCCTTCGTCGTCAAGGATGAATTTTCCCGCATCTACGCCGAGAACGGCGGCGTCGGCTACAACGCTTTCACCGGCAAGGATCTCACCACCTACCTGGTTTCACTACCTGCCAACAAACTGGAGCTCTGGGCTGCCATCGAGGCGGACCGCATGAAGAATTCGGTACTGCGTGAGTTCTTCACCGAACGCGAGGTCGTTCAGGAAGAGCGGCGGCGGTCCTACGACAGCGATCCCCAGGGCATGCTCTACGAGCATCTGCTCGCGACCGCCTTCACCGTCCATCCCTACCGCAACCCGATCATCGGTTGGCATTCGGACATCGAAAACCTCTCTCTGGCGGAGACCCGCGATTTTCTCCAGCGTTACTATGCGCCGGTGAACACCGTCATGGCCCTGGTCGGCGATCTCGATTTCGACGCGACGGTGGCCATGATCGAGCGCTATTTCGGCGACATTCCCCCGGGAACGCCGGTGCCGTCGGTGACGGCGGTGGAGCCACCGCAGCGGGGGGAAAAACGCGTCGAGGTGGTTTTTGACGCGGAGCCGTCGTTGCTGCTCGGCTACCACAAGCCGACCTTGCCGGAGCGGGAAGACTACGTCTTTGACCTCATCGACCTGATTCTCGGCCAGGGACGCACTTCGCGTCTTTATCAGAGCCTGGTGGTGGAAAAACAACTGGCCGCCGATATTTCCACCTCGGCCGCCCCCGGTTCCCGTTATCCCAATCTTTTCGTGATCTCCGCCACCCCCCGCCATCCCCACACGACGGCGGAAGTGGAAGCGGCAATCTACGCCGAACTCGACCGCCTGGCGAACGAGCCGGTGAGCACGGAGGAACTGATCCGCTCCCGCAATCGGCTGGCCACCGACCGCCTGCGCTATCTCAAGACCAACTCCGGGCTGGCCAGGATGCTGACCTACTACCAGACCGTTGCCGGAAACTGGCGTTATCTGGTCGATTACGACGAGCAGGTGGCGACCATCGGCGCCGACGAGATCATGGCGACGGCCAAGCGCTACCTCAGCCCGGCCAACCGCACCGTTGCCGTGCTGAACAAGGAAGGAGGCCGGCCATGATGTCATTCTTGCGGTGGTTGCTGCCGATCTTGTTGTTTCTCGCAGGCTGCACGCCTCAATCTCCGGTGCGGCCGGACCAGCTCAGCTTCGCCCCTTTAAAATTCGAGGTACCGCGCATCGAACCGGTGACCCTCGCCAACGGCATCCGCCTCTATCTCCACGAGGATCACGAGTTGCCCCTGGTGGAGATCAGCGTCACGACCGGGTCCGGGGGGATCGTCGATCCGCCGGAGAAGACCGGTCTCGCCGATCTGCTGGCGGTACTGCTGCGCACCGGCGGTGCGGGCGACTTCTCGCCGGAGGCGTTCGACCGGGAGTTGGAGCGCATGGCCGCCGACTTTACTGCGGCCGCCGATACCTATACCACGCAACTGGCCCTCTCCCTGCGCCGGGATGATCTGCGCGCCGGGCTGGAGATGCTGCACGATGTTCTCTCCCGGCCCAAATTCGACGCTGGTCGGCTGGAACTGGCGCGCCGCCAGGCCATCGAACTGGTCCGTCGCCAGGACGACGATCCCGGCGCGCTCGCCTCGCGGGAACTGATGCGCGCCCTCTACGGCGAGCATCCTCTGGGTCGTTCGCCGAGTGTCGCCGGTCTGGAATCGATCCGCCGCGAGGATCTGGTCGCGCGCCATCGCCGCGACCTGGCCGAAACCCCGCTCTGGATCGGCATCAGCGGCGACTTTGCGAGTGCCGAGGTCACGCGTTTGATGACGGAAATCTTCGCCGACCGGACCGGCGGGGCGGGGAGCCGGGCGCCGGTGCCGCCGCTGGTGGCGGCCGAGGCTCCGGCGCTGTGGCTGGCGGAGAAGGAGATTCCGCAAAGCACCATCCTCTTGGGCGAGGTCGCCATCGACAAGGACAACCCCGACGTGCCGGCGGTGCGGGTGATGAACTTCATCCTCGGCGGCGGCGGCTTCAATTCCCGGCTGATGCGCGAGGTCCGCTCCAACCGAGGGCTGGCCTATTCGGTCTATTCCTATTACGACATTGGTCGGCGCCTCCCCGGCCCCTTTGTCGCCGGCTGCGAAACCAGAAACGGCGCCACCGCCGAGGTGATCACCCTGATCCGGGGGATCATGACCGACCTGCGCGAAACCCCGGTTACCGACGAGGAGTTGCGGATCGCCAGAGAGAGCCTGATCAACTCTTTCGTCTTCGCCTTCAGCGACAGTCACCAAGTGGTGAACCAGCAGATGCGCCTCGATTATTACGACTACGCGCCGGATTATCTCCAGACCTATCGCGACCGGATTGCCGCCGTCACCGTCGCGGATGTGCAGCGCGTTGCCCGGCTCTATCTGCACCCCGACCGGCAGCAGCTGGTGCTGGTCGGTAATCCCGCCGAGTTCGACGCCGCGCCGGAAAGCCTGGGTCTGCCGGTGAAGAAGCTGGAACGCAAGACCCCTTAGGGAGGGGAGGCGGGGTATGGATTCATCCTTTGCGCTCTTCACGGCCTTTGCCCTGCAACTCTTCATCATCGTCGATCCCATCGCCGGGGTGCCGGTATTTCTCGCCATCACCCCGGACAATACCCGTGCCCAGCGGCGGGTCATGGCTGTTCGCGGCTGTCTTGCGGCCTATGCTATTCTCGTTTTTTTTCTGATCTGCGGACGACTGATGATGGGTTATTTCGCCATTGAAACGGCGGCGGTGCGGATCTGCGGCGGGCTTTTGCTCTTCGTAATCTCTTTGGAGATGCTTTACGGTCGCCCCACCGGGACCGGCACCAGCCGCCGGGAGGAGCGGCTGGCCGAGGCCAAGGCGGATATTTCCATCACGCCGCTGGCCTTCCCCCTGTTGGCGGGGCCGGGGGCCATCGCCACCGGGCTGATCTTCGTTGAGCATGTCCGCACGGCGGCCGATTATCTGGCCCTATTGGCGGCAAGCGCCTTGGTCTTCGTCGCGACCTGTCTGCTGCTGTTGCGCGCCGATGCCTTGCTAAAGCTGATCGGCGCCCTCGGGGCGGCCATCATCACCCGGCTGATGGGTCTGGTGCTGGCCTTTCTCGCCGTGCAGTACGTGCTCGACGGCGTTCGCGGGGCCTTTTAGTTGTTGAGGGTGAAAGACCGTTGTTCTTTTCATCCCCGGCTTTTATGTGGAGGAGGCTATGGAGCAAAACGTTGACGTGATTATCGTTGGTGCCGGTTCCGCCGGGCTGGCGGCGTTGCGTGAGGTGCGCAAACGCACCGATAATTTTCTGTTGATCAATGACGGCCCTTACGGCACCACTTGCGCCCGGGTCGGCTGCATGCCTTCGAAGGCCCTGATCGAAGCGGCCAACGCTTTTGCGCGGCGCAATGATTTCCCTGCTTTCGGCATCTCCGGCGGCGAGTCCCTAGCTGTCGACATCCCGGCGGTGCTGCGCCGGGTACGAAACCTGCGGGATAAATTCGTCGGTGGCGTGCTCAAGGCCACCGAGGATCTCGGCGAGCGCAATCTGCCCGGTCGCGCCCGGTTGCTCGATGGGCAGACCGTTGAGGTCGACGGTCGCCGCTTTCGCGCCAAGCGCATCGTTCTCGCCCCCGGCAGTCGCCCGGTCGTCCCTGAAGCTTGGTGCGCCTTGGGAGACGGGATTCTCACCACCGATAATCTCTTCGATCAGACTGATCTGCCGGGGCGCATGGCGGTCATCGGCCTCGGTGCCATCGGCGTGGAGATGGCCCAGGCCCTCGCCCGCCTCGGCATCACCATCAACGCCTTCGATCTGAGCCCGCGCCTGGCGGGCTTGAGCGACGAGGAAGTGAACGAGAACCTGGTCAAACTGCTGGGCCGGGAATTCGCCATCCATACCGGCGTAGGGGCTGAATTGCGCCGGGTCGAAGGCGGCATCGAAGTCGCCGCCGGCACCGCGCAGGTGGTGGTCGACCGGGTGCTGGTCGCAATGGGGCGGCGCCCCAATATCGACGGCCTCGGCCTGGAGAGCCTCGGTATTCCCTTGGACAAGCGTGGCCAGCCGCAAGTCAATCCTTCGACCCTGCAAGTCGCCGATCTCCCCATCTTCCTCGCCGGGGACGCCAACGGCCAGGCGGCTCTTCTGCACGAGGCGGCGGACGAGGGACATATCGCCGGGATCAACGCCGTGGCCGAATCCATCCACTGTTTCAAGCGCCGTACGCCGCTGGCCGTGGTCTTTTCCGATCCCGAGGTGGCGGCGGTGGGGAAGCGTCTGGCGGAACTCGATCCGGAGACGGTCATCTTCGGCAAGGTTTCCTTTGCCCGCCACGGGCGGGCGCGTACCGCCGAGAAGAACAAAGGCGTACTCCACATCTATGCCGATAAAAAGAGTGGCCGGCTGCTCGGGGCCGAGATGTGCGTTCCCGCCGCCGAGCACATGGCCCATCTGCTGGCCCTGGCCATCGAGCGGGGGCTCAAGGTCATGGATCTGCTGCGCATGCCCTTTTATCATCCGGTCTATGAAGAAGGGCTGCGCAGCGCCCTGCGCGAGCTGGCCGGACAACTGCCCGGTGCCGGCGAGTCCGATCTGGCGAGCTGCGGCGCTTATGCTGTTGAGGCGTTGGATTAAGGGTCAGGCTGAAGACTGAAGACTGAAGACTGAAGGCGGAAGGGATGGAGAGGCTGAGGAATTATCGGCAGCTGGTAGCGCGGGTGGATGAGCTTTGTGCCCGCATCGAAGCGGACTTTCGTGAGCAGATCGTCTGTCGCTTGGGGTGTGACGGCTGTTGTCGCCATCTCTCCCTCTTCCCGGTGGAAGCGGCGGCGCTGGCGGCGGCGCTGGCCGAAGCTCCGGCGGTGTTGGCCGCGGAGATCCGTGACCGGGCTCGCGCAGCGGCGGAGGACGGCCCCTGCCCGCTGCTCAAGGATGGCGCTTGTCGGCTCTATGAAGCGCGTCCCCTGATCTGCCGCACTCACGGCCTGCCCCTGCTCGGCCGCCGTGACGGCGAGCGTTTTATCGATTACTGCCCGTTGAATTTTCAGGGGATGGAGAGCCTTCCCGCTTCGGCGGTCATCAATATGGAAACGTTGAACGCGACCCTGGCGGCGGTCAACCGCCTCTTTATCAAGGAGTCGGGCGACGAGGAAACTCGTGCCGAGGAACGAATCAGTATCGCCCGGGCGTTGCGGAAAAATATCTGAATCATATTATTGTTCAGGTGTTTAAGTCATATTTATTGATGAAATGGATAAGCCTGAAAAAGGCTGTAGATCACTACAGAGCTCGCTGTCCTCTGTGGTGCGGCCTTTTCTGCTTTATTCCCCAGGCCGTTGCCACGGAGGTTGCATGTCGCTGATCGCTGAGGGTCGGAAAAGGCTCCGGACCTTTCTGGAAGAGGATCTCTGGCGTCTGGAGGCGGAGAGTCTTTCCCGCCCTCGCGCCTTGCTGCTGCGTCAGGCGCGGGTGGTGATCGCGGCTTTCCAGGGGTTTTTCGCCGATCGCTGCATGCTGCGTGCTTCGGCGTTGACCTTCACCACCCTCTTGTCCGTCGTTCCCCTGCTGGCCCTGATGTTCGCCCTGCTCAAGGGTTTCGGCGTGCAGAACACCCTTGAACCGCTGATTCTCAACAATCTGGCGCCGGGGACCGAGGATGTCGTTGCCCAGATCCTCCATTACATCGACAACACGAATGTTGCCCGGCTCGGGGTGGTGGGACTCGCCGCTCTGGTGTTGACGGTACTCACCCTCCTTTCCAATATCGAAAAGAGTTTCAATCACATTTGGGGCGTCAACGAAACCCGGCCGCTGCTGCGGCGTTTCTCTGACTATTTCTCCGTCGTTACCATCGGCCCGATTTTCGTGCTGGCAGCCATCTCAATGACCTCTTCGCTGGCCAGCAACGAGCTCATCGCCCATTTGCGGGAGAACAGCTATCTCGGGCCGCTGGTGCCGCTGCTGTTCAAATCGATCCCTTATGTCGGTATGTGGATCACCTTTACCGCCCTTTATATCTTCATGCCCAATACCCGGGTCAACACCACGGCGGCCCTGGTCGGAGGAATTCTCGGGGGGACTCTCTGGCAGTTGGCCCAATGGGGCTATGTTCATTTTCAGGTCGGGGTCGGACGCTACAACGCCATCTACGGTACCATGGCGGCGTTGCCGATCTTCATGGTCTGGCTCTACGTGAGCTGGTTGATCGTGCTGCTCGGGGTCGAAGTCAGTTACGCCTGGCAGAATCTGCGCCGGGCTTCCAGCGATATCCGCGGGCCCGAGGTCAATTTCGCCAGTCGCGAACTGGTTTCCCTGACGGCCATGCTGGTTATCGCAGAGAACTTCTATCGCGGTGAAAAACCCTGGGATCTGGTGCGGATTGCCGCCCATATCAACCTCCCCCCGCGTCTGGCCCAAGACGTTCTCGGACATCTGGAAGGCCTCGGTTTCCTCAGCGAAGTGCGCGACGGCAAGGCCGGTGTTCCGGCTTATCAGCCGGGACAGGCGCTGGATACCCTGACGGTACACGATCTGCTTCAGGGATTGAAGGCGGACGGCGCCCGTTATGCCCGCCTGCGTGCGACGCCGGAACGGGAACTGGTGCGGGAGATCGAAGAGACTCTCGCGGCGGCCGGACGGGAAGCTCTGAACGGCCTGACTCTGCGCGATCTGGTCGGCAGGTTGCAAATACGGCGGGAAGGGGGAGAGGTTCAGCCTTTCGGGGAGAAACGGGCGAGGGAAAGCTTGCCATCCGCGAAGACCGCATAAGAATACTGGTCGATCCAGTCGCCAAGGGCGATCATGACGTTGCCGTCAAAATCGCGACGCGCCGGGGCATGAAAATGACCGGTAACGACCGCTTGGCAGCCGGCGGCGAAATGCCGGCGGGCGTGCTCTTCGAGAAGATGCAGAGGGGGTTCGCGGTGTAAGGAGGGGGTGTGGGAACGGCGGCTCAGAGCTCCGGCCCTGCGGGCGATGGCCCAGGCCCAATCCGGCGGAAGGATGGTGGCGAGGGCGCGCAGGGGGCGGCTGCGTAAAATGCGGCGCAGCAAACGGTAGCCCCGATCGGCGGGGTCGATCAGGTCGCCGTGGCTGATATGGATTTTTTGGCCGTCGAGCTCGATGACGCCGCCGTCGGGGAGGATGTCGCAGCCTAAGGTTTCGGCGAAGTAGGGGCCGAGATGGAAGTCATGGTTGCCTTCCACGTAGACGATGCGGGTTCCCGCTTCCCGCAGCTCGCGCAGGGCTTCGAGCAGCGGCACATAGGCGGAAAAGACGCACCAGCGGTAGCCGATCCAGAATTCGAAGATGTCGCCGAGCAGTACCAGGGTGCGTGTTTCACCCCGCTGGGTGCGGAGAAAGTCCAGCAGCCGCCGGTAGTTGGCGTCTTCGGGAGCGAGCAGATGGGCGTCGGCGATGAACAGGTCTCTCATGGCGGGCACTATAGTGGGGCTCACCGGTAAAGTCAACTGACGGAAGGGGAAGGAGTTTTCATGAAGAGATGGGGGCTACTTCTGGGGTTGTTGCTGCTGGGGGGCTGTGCCTTCGTCAAGGTGCCTCTTTCCGAGCCGATGGGCTCGGCACGCGAGCAGGTGGTGGAAGGGAGTGGCCGGGCCAAGCTGGCGATGGTCGACATCAGCGGTCTGATCTCCCTGGCGCCGGTGGGGCTGGAGCGTTTCTCCAAGGAACCGCCCCTGATCCCCCGGCTCAAGGAAGAGTTGCGCCTGGCGTTGAAAGATCCCGCTGTGGTTGGGCTGCTGGTGCGCATCGACAGTGGTGGCGGCTCGGTGACGGCGAGCGATATCCTCTACCATGAACTGAAACGCTTCGGCGAGCAAAAGGGGGTGCCGGTTGTCGCCTGCGTCATGGACAAGGCCCTTTCCGGCGGCTACTACGCGGCCTTGGCCGCTGACGCCATCGTCGCTCATCCCACCGCCCTGGTCGGCGGTGTCGGTGTCATCACTTTCAAGTTTAATATCGCCGGCCTGCTTGATAAGTGGGGAGTTGAGGATGAGACGGTGAAGAGCGGTCCTCTCAAGGATTTCTGGTCGCCGCTACGTCCCAGTGAACCGGAGGAAATCGCCCTGATGCAGGGGATCACCGACCGCTTTCATCAGCGTTTTCTCAGTCTGATCGAGGAGAACCGCAAACTCAGTCCCTGCTCCCTCAAACAGCTGGGACGCGGGGGTGTTTTCGATGCAACCGGGGCCAAGGGTCTGCGTATCATCGACGAGGTCGGCTACCTGGAAGACGCCTTAGCGCTGTTACGCACCCTGGCTGGGGTCGATGAGGCGCGGGTAGTGATCTATCGTCGTCCCGGTGCCTATGCCGAAAACATCTACGCGGCGGTTGCTCCCTTTGCCCAAGCGGCGGCGCTTCTCGATGGGCTCGCCGGCGAAGCGCTTCTGCCCAGCTACCGTTACCAGTACGCTCCATGAACGAAGCTGTTCCCGACATACCCACCCGCATTCGCACCGGCTTGCGCGGAGGGGTTGCGACCGCCTTCAAGCTCTGCAAGTATGTGGTGCCCCTCTACGTGCTGGTGGACCTGCTCAAGCAGACCCCGGTCATCGCCTGGCTCGGTGCCTTTTTCGCGCCGCTGATGGGACTTTTCGACCTCCCCGGCGAGGCCGCTTTCGCCTTTGTCGCCGCTTTTTTGCTCAATCTCTACGCCGCCATCGCGGTCATGGCCCCTCTCGATTTGTCCCCCTGGCAAGTTACCCAGTGTGGGCTGATGATGGGCATCGCCCATAACCTGCTGGTCGAAGGGGCGGTGCTGCGCGGCACCGGCACCCGGGGGGGCGTGCTGACGTTGTGTCGGTTGCTCATCGCCGCCCTGGCCGGCTGGCTGCTCCTTGGCCTGCGGGCGCTGGGGGTGGGTTGATGGAAGTACTTTTTCCCGCCTTGTTGGGCGCTGGGAAGCTGGCTCTTAAACTGCTGCTGATTATCGTACCGCTGGTGACCCTCTTCGAGGTTTTCCGTTACCTGCCCATCTTCCGCCGCATCGGCGACGCCGTCGAGCCTCTGATGCGCGGCATGGGCCTGGGTCGGGAGGCGGCGGTGCCGCTGTTCACCGGCATTTTTCTCGGTATCGCCTACGGTGCCGGGATCATTATCCGCGTTGCCCAGCAGAAACGCCTGCCCCGCAGGGAACTTTTTCTCATGGGGCTATTTCTCGCCACGTGTCACGCGGTGGTGGAGGATACGCTGATTTTTGTCGTTATCGGCGGTGATGCCAGGCTGATTCTCGGTATCCGCATCGTGCTGGCGGTGCTGCTTACCGCAGTGCTGGCGGGGATTTGGAAACGGCGGAGGGATTAGGCGGGAAAAACTGGAGAATGGGTTTTTGTCCTGGCGGGCCGATGGTCGATAACGGCCCGCCAGGATTTTTGCGGAATTACTTTTGCTCGGCAGCGGGAGCGGCCTGCTCAGCGGCAGGAGCAGCCTGCTCGGCAGCGGGAGCGGCCTGCTCAGTGGCAGGAGCGGCTTGCTCAGTGGCAGGAGCGGCTTGCTCAACGGCCGGGGCGGCTTGCTCAACGGCCGGGGCGGCGGGAGCAGCAGCTTCTTCCTGTTTTTTGCAGGCGACCAGGGACATGGCCAACATCAGGCACAGGCTCAGGGCGATCTTTTTCATGAATTAACTTTTGCCTCCATTTTCGTGAAATATGTACCACAAGCGGCACAATGGCGCACGTTACGCCCTTTGATTGAAAAATCAAGAGAATTTTTTGGTGTTTTTTTATTTATTTAAATCAATAGATTGCAACCTTTCTCCGGCCCTTCCGCAAATATCGTGAAACGTCGACGTTTCACGACACCCGTCCATGAATCTTCCCCTGTCTCATTGCATTGTTGAACTGGCCCGCCATTTGCAAGAAATTTTGATACTTTTGCAAGTTTCTGCGACGCCATCAATTCTGCATTTCGCACCCATTCTAACCGCGGGAGCCGACATGATCTCTCTGCCGCTTATTCTGCTGCTGACGGCGCTTGCTTTCGCTCTGCTCACCCAGTTGCTGATTCCGTACCTAGAAAGGGGCGAACAGCGTCGTCGAGAAGAACTTCTCGCTGCGACCAAGGCTCTGCATTTCCTGAAAAATCGGATTAAGCCTGGGATCTACACCTTTCGCTGGGAGCGGGGGCGGATGCTTGAACCCCAGTACGAGAAGCAGGAAGGGCAGAAGGTGGTGGTGCGTTTCGCCGACGGTAAGCAGGTCACGGAAAGGCTGGAGGAGATGCCCGATGAGTTTCGCCGGCAGGTACTGCGTCTGATCCGCGCGGGGGTGCAGCCCAGGTAGGGCGGTATCCGGTTGCGTTCGCAGGAAGAGAGTGTCAGGCCCGGTGCTTTCTGTTATAGTGATATCCCCTGGAAGCTTCAGGGGATATTCGCGTATCTGGAGAGTCTATGGAAGAAGAGTTCGAAGATTTTATTGAGGAGGATCTGGCCGGCGATCTGGAGGCGGCGCAGCAGGCCCTTGATCGGGGTGAGGATCAAGTCGCCCTGGAATTGGCTGAGGAGTACCTGGAGACCAGTCCTCTCGATGTGGAAGCTCTCAATATCTGTGCCGTGGCCGCTTCCAACCTGGGGGATACCCTCAAGGCCATGGCTCTGTATCAAAAGGCCCTGCGCTTCGACCCCCAGAATGGGGCGCTGCACCACAACTACGGGGTGCTGCTGGAGCGACTGGGTGACTATCACGAGGCTTTGCGCCATTTTCAGCGCTGTCTCGACCTTCAGCCCGATTTCCCCGAAGCCTATATCAATATGGGCAACACCCTCGACGAGTTGGGACGTACCGAAGAGGCCTTGGCCATGTACGATCAGGCCCTGCGCCGGGCGCCGGACGCCCCCGATGTCTATTTCAATCGCGGCTATGCCTTCAACCGTCTCGGTCGCTTTAGCGAAGCGGTGGAGAGCTTCACTCATGCCCTGGCCTTTGATGCCGGCGATCCCGCCGCCCTGAACGGTCTCGGTTATGCCCTCTCCGGTCTGGGGCGCGAAGAAGAGGCGGTGGAAAAGTTCAGCGCCGCCATCGCCAAGGACAATTCCGTCGCCAACTATTTCTATAACCGGGCCATCTCCCTGGTCCGTCTGGGCAATTCGGCGGCTGCGGCGAGCGATCTGGACGCGGCCCTGGCGCTGGAACCGACCTTTTACGAGGCGCTCATCGAAAAAGCCAGTCTGCTTATCGAAATGGATTCCCTCGAAGAGGCGCTGCTGGTTCTCGACGATGCCCAGCGGGTCAATCCCTTAAGCCCTGAGCCCGCTTTCTACCGGGGGGTGATCCAAGAGCGCAAGGGGCATCTGCCCGAGGCTCTGGCCGCTCTCGATGAGAGCCTGCGTCTTGATCCCGCCTCCATCTATTCTCTCAACAACAAGGGCAATATCCTTATCGACCTGGGCCGTCTCGACGAGGCCATGGCCTGTTTCGACCAGATCCTTGCCCGGACCGATGACTATCCCCTGGCCCACTACAACCGTGCCTGTATCCATGCCCTGCGCGGTCAGGTCCGCGAGGCGGCCCAAGAACTGGGCAAGGCGGCGGAGCGCGAGGCGCATTTTCTCGACGACGCCCTGAAAGATCCCGATTTTGAGCGGGTACGGGAGAGCCGCATCTTCTGCAAGCTGGTTGAAACCCGCGGTGCCGAAGGCGGGGCATGAACCACGTCAGCCTCCCCGTGGACGGCATGAGGTGCGGCAACTGCGTGGCCAAGCTGACGGGCGTGCTCACCGAACTGCCGGGAGTCGCCAAAGCGGAGGTTTCCCTGGAGAAGCGCCGCGCCTGTATCGCTTTCGATTCGTCACGAATATCGCGGGAAGATCTGGTCGCGGCCATCGTCGCCGCGGGTTTTGCCGTACCGGAGGATGCCCCCGCCGGGCCGGATTCCGTTGAAAATGAACCTCAGGGGGATGCCGGCGGCTCCTCTTCTCCGGACAAGGCGGCACGCCTGACCCTGCATCTTGGTGGAATGACCTGCGCCAACTGTGCGGCAACCATCGAAAAAGGCATTGCCAAACTGCCGGGAGTCTTCTCCTCTCAGGTGAATTTCGCCACGGAAAAGCTCACCGTCACCTTTGATGGAACGCGTCTCGACGGAAACGCTCTGCGCCGGGCGGTGGAGGATCTCGGTTATCGCGCCTGGCTTCCCGAGACCGACGACAAAGAGGATAATGCCCGCGTCCAACTCGCCTGGCTGATCTTTTCGGCGCTTCTGACCGCGCCGATTATGCCGATCATGTGGTGGATGCCCTTCGGCGCCGCTTCCCACCTGATCAACGGTCTATTGGCGACGGTGGTGCAGTTTTCCGCCGGGCTGACCTTCTATCGCGGCGCCTACAAATCCCTGCGCAACAAGAACGCCAATATGGACGTGCTGGTGGCGCTGGGGATCAGCGCCGCCTACGGCTATTCGGTGCTGGCGGTTCTCCATCTCTTCGGGGTCGAAGGTCCGGATTTCTTCGAGACCAGCGCCATGCTCATCACCTTCGTGCGCTTCGGCAAGTACCTGGAAGCCCGGGCCCGAGGGCGGGCCGGGCAGGCCCTGAAAAAGCTCCTGCATCTGCGCGCCGACCGGGCGACCTTGATTATTGACGGTGCCGAGCGTGAGGTCCCGTCCAGTCGTCTGCAACCGGGGGATCTGGTTCGGGTGCGGCCGGGGGAAAAGATCCCCGTTGACGGCGAGGTGGTCGAAGGGCATTCGGCAGTGAACGAAGCGATGCTTACCGGTGAGTCGTTGCCGGTGAACAAGGAGCCGGGGCAGGAGGTGGCCGGAGCCACCATCAACCTGACCGGCCCGCTGTTGGTGCGGGCGACGCGGGTCGGCGAGGCGACCGCGCTGGCCCAGATCGTGCGCATGGTCGAGGAGGCTCAGGGCGAGAAGGCGCCGATTCAGCGCCTGGCTGACGCCGTCTCCCAGGTTTTTGTGCCGCTGGTGGTTGCCATCGCCCTGCTGACTTTCCTGATCTGGTATTTCTTGGCCGCCGCCGGTTTCCTTTTTGCCTTCAAGGCGGCCATTGCCGTCCTCGTCATCGCCTGCCCCTGCGCCTTGGGTTTGGCCACGCCGACGGCGATCATGGTCGGCAGTTCCGTTGGCCTTTCCGCCGGAATTCTCTTCAAGCGGGCGCCGGTTCTCGAAGGCGTCTCACGGTTGCAGGTCCTGCTGCTGGACAAGACCGGAACCCTGACGCGCGGGGAATTCTCCCTTACCGATCTGCATGTGCCGGACCCGGAGCATGAGACGGAATTGCTGGAGGTGGCGGCGGCGCTGGAGTCGGCGAGCCGCCACCCCTTGGCCCGGGCGGTGGTCAAGCGGGCGCAAGAAGAGGGGCGGGCTCTGCCCGAGGTGGCAAAAATCGAAGAGATTGGCGGTTACGGTCTGCGTGGGCGTCTTGGCGAAGAAATGGTGCTGGCCGGCAGCCGGCGGCTGATGACGGAGGAAGGGATTGCTGTCGAGGACTCGCGGACGATCTGGGATGGCTGGGTAGAGCAGGGCAAGTCCCTGATCTTCGTTGCCCGCGCCGGTCGGTTGCTTGGGGTTCTCGCCTTGGCTGATACCCTCAAGGATGGGGTCCCCGAGGCGGTGCAAAGACTGCGCGATCTGGGACTCAAGACGGTGATGGTTACCGGCGACCGTCGCGACGCGGCCCTGAGCATCGCCCGTCAGGCAGGAATCGACGAGGTCGAGGCGGAAGTCCTGCCCGGTGACAAACGCGAGGTGGTCCGCCGTTACCAGCGCCAGGGCTTGGTGGTCGGCATGGTCGGCGACGGTATCAATGACGCGCCCGCCCTGGCTCAGGCCGACATCGGGATCGCCATCGGCGGTGGCACCGATGTCGCCCAGGAGACCGGGGACATCGTCCTGGTACGGGGGGATATCGGCGACGTTGCCGGAAGTATCCGTCTCGGTCGGGCGACCCTGCGCAAGATCCGCCAGAATCTTTTCTGGGCTTTTTTTTACAACGTTGTCGGCATTCCCGTTGCCGCCGGGGTACTTTATCCCGCCTTCGGCCTGACTCTTAAGCCTGAATTCGCCGGGCTGGCCATGGCCCTTTCCAGCGTTTCGGTGGTGACGAATAGCTTGTTGTTGGGACGATTCAAGGTGAGGGAAGACTGAAGGCTGAAGAAAAAAGGAAAAGGGCACGGGGTAAGGGGATGAAGCTTGGGGCGGTGATTGGGGTCATTGGGGCGGGGCGGGCGAGCGATGTCGCCTATGCTGCGGCGTGGGAGGTTGGACGACTTCTGGCCGAGGCCGGGGCGACTTTGGTCTGCGGCGGCCTCGGTGGGGTCATGGAGGGCGCCTGCCGGGGCTGTACCGAGGCCGGCGGCCTGGCGGTGGGTATC
The DNA here is from genome assembly GCF_034006665.1 of Trichloromonas sp. Classification (GTDB taxonomy): domain Bacteria; phylum Desulfobacterota; class Desulfuromonadia; order Desulfuromonadales; family Trichloromonadaceae; genus Trichloromonas. The sequence goes on along the minus strand of NZ_JAVESI010000027.1, from coordinate 21,111 downwards.
CTTCCCGGTGCCGTGGCCGGTCAGGCCAATCCTTGGGTCGGCCTGCCGATCGTCACCAACCTCGGCCATGCCCGCAACATCGTCATCGCCCATACCGCTCAGGCGCTCATCGCCATCGAAGGGGAGTACGGCACCCTCTCCGAGATCGCCGTGGCCCTCAAACTCGGCAAGCCGGTGGTTTCCCTACGCAGTTGGCAGGACATCCCCGGCATGACTCGGGTCGACACCCCGGAAGAGGCGGTGCGCAGGGTTCTAGACCTGTTGGCGGGGCGTAACCCCCTAGGAGTCTGATCATGCCCCTGAACCTCGACCATTCCCGCGATTTCTCCGGTCGTTTCATCGAGTGGATGCGCGGCAAGGGGAATATCCTGATTGTCGCCCACGACAATCCCGATCCCGATTCCCTGGCGGCGGCCATGGCCCTGCAGCACCTGATTCTGGTGAAGACCGGGCAGCAGGCGACCCTGACTCACGGCGGCATCATCGGCCGGGGAGAAAACCGGATGATGGTGCAGAAGCTGGAAATCCCCATCGAACCCATCGAGAGCCTCGACCTCGACCATTTTCAAGTGGTCTGCATGGTCGATACCCAACCGGGGACCGGCAACAACTCCTTCCCTTTGACGCGGCCGGTACATCTCGTCATCGACCATCACCCTCCCTGGGGACAATGCGGGCAGAGCCGCTGGGTCGATATTCGTGACGGGTACGGGGCTTCGGCGACCATCCTCTTCGAATATCTGACGGCCCAGGGAGTCACTATCAACACCCGCTTGGCGACGATTCTCTTTTATGCGATCAAGTCCGAAACCCAGGATCTCGGTCGCGAATGGTCCCAGGCCGACCGCGAGGCCTATCTGCGGCTGCTGCCGCTGGCCAACAACCGGATTCTTTTCGACATCACCCATCCCGAAGTGCCCCGGGAGTACTTCGCCGCCTACAGCCGGGCAATCCGCAATGCCCGTACCTACGGTTCCCTCCTCGTTTTCAATCTCTTTGCCATCGACAACCCCGATATGGTGGCGGAAATGACGGATTTTCTGCTGCGCGTCGACGGCATCAAATACGCCTTCGGCATCGGCTATGCCCAAGGCATGGGGATCGTTTCCTTTCGCACCCTTCGCCAGGATCTCAAGTCGGGAGAACTGATGAAGCGGGTCATCGGCGAGTTGGGCAGTGGCGGTGGCCATGGCATGGTCGCGGGAGGGCAGATCCGCCCTCTGGAGGGGGATCCGGCATCCTTGAGGAGGTTGGAACGCACCTTGACCCGGCGCCTCCTCGATGCTCTCGGGTTGCCGTCGGGCCGGGGCGATCGGCTGGTGTGAGTCGACATTGACAGGGGGAAATGGGCGCGGTATAAACGGCGCTTTTGCTGCGAGGTGGATTTTATGTGGCGTTTTTTGCTTCTAGTGACAGCTCTTTTTCTGTTGGGGGAGGACTGGGCTTTAGCCAGGGTTGAACTGACCCTGGTCAACCGGACGCCGGTGATTATCGAAGAGGTCTATTATCACCAGGGATCGGTCTTTCTCGCTCTGGATGACGTGCTGCCGGCACTTGATCTAAAAGGCGAGTGGGATTCCGCCGCCCGGCTCTACCAGATCTCTACCCCCTACGGCAAGATTGCTGTGGTTCCGGGCAATTCCAGTATCCGCCTCGGTTCCCAGGTGATGACGTTGCCTCAGGCGCCGCGCTTCATCGACGGCCGGTTGCGGGTTGACGAGAGCTTTGTGCGGGAATATCTGCCGGCTCTGCTGGGATTGACCGTTACCTACCGCGATCTCGATCCCCAGGAACCGCCGCCCTCTTCTGAAGTCGACTCCCTCGACCAGTTTTTCGCCAGGCTCATGGAAAAGAAGGGAATTGCTCCGGCCGCTCCGGCAAACACGGTGGTCATTGATCCTGGGCATGGCGGCGACGATCCCGGCTCCGTCGGTCTGAACGGCGCCACGGAAAAGGATGTGGTCCTGGAAATCGCCCGACTACTGGAAAAACAGATCAAGATGAAACTCGGTCTCGATCGGGTGCGCCTGACCCGGGACAGCGATTATGCCCTGACTCTCGAACAGCGCCTGGCGCCGGTCGGTGAAGCCGGCGTCGCCGCCCTGCTGCAACTTCATGCCCAGGCCGCCGTCCACCCCGAAACCAACGGCATCTATCTTTTTGTTCGTCCTCGCGAGGAAAGCCGCGGCGGTTCCCAACCGGCGGCGGGGGGTGGAAGCATGCGTCTGGCCGAGGCTCTGCGCGACGCCCTGACCCATGCCGGTTTCAACGTCGCCGGGATTCTCCCGGCCCCTCTGCTCCCCCTGGGGCGCGGGGATCTGCCCACTGTCCTCCTCGAACTGGGCTACCTCACCAATGCCGGTGATCTCGCGCGCCTTACCCGCCCCGAAGACCAGGCCCGTCTCATTCAAGCCCTTTTTGAGGGGCTGAAAACCTTTGTCGAAAGCCGATAGGAGACTTTTTTGATGTCCGATGGAAGCCACGCCCGCCTTGACGGGCGCCGTTCCGACGCCCTGCGTTCAATCCAATTCACTCGCAATTTCACCCGTTACGCCGAAGGCTCGGTGCTGGTCTGCTTCGGCGAGACCCGGGTGTTGTGCAATGCCAGTGTCGAAGAGAAAGTACCTCCCTTCATGCGTGGCGAAGGGCGCGGCTGGGTCACCGCCGAGTACGCCATGCTCCCCCGCGCCACTCACAGCCGCAGCCCGCGGGAAGCGACCAAGGGCAAAATTGGCGGCCGCACCCACGAAATCCAGCGCCTCATCGGCCGTTCCCTGCGGGCGGTGGTCGATCTCGAAGCCCTTGGCGAGCGCACCATCCAGATCGACTGCGACGTTCTTCAGGCCGACGGCGGTACCCGCACCGCCTCCATTACCGGCGCCTACGTCGCTCTGGTCGACGCCGTCAACGGTCTGGTGGCCAAGGGGCTGCTGGCGGCCTCGCCGATCCGCGAAAGCGTGGCGGCGGTGAGCGTCGGCATCGTCGACGGCTTGCCGCTGCTCGATCTCAATTACGACGAAGATTTCCGTGCCGCCGTCGATATGAACTTCGTCATCACCGGTTCCGGCCTCTTCGTTGAGGTCCAGGGGACGGCCGAGGAAGCGCCTTTCTCCCTGGCCGAACTTGACGCTCTGCGCGATCTCGCCCTCTCCGGTTGTGGCGAACTGGCCCGTTTGCAGCAAACGGTCTTGGAGGGGTAGGAGATGGAACTGCTGGTCGCTACCCGCAATGGTGGGAAACTCAAGGAAATCCGCCGACTGCTTGGCGATCTCGGAATCGCGGTCAAAGGTCTCGACGCCTTCCCCGATCTTCCCGAGGTCGAGGAGGATGGCGCGACCTTCGCCGAAAATGCCGTGAAGAAAGCGGAAACGGTCTGCCGCCTGACTGGGGTGGCGACCCTGGCTGACGATTCCGGACTGGCGGTGGCAGCCCTGGACGGCGCCCCCGGAGTCTATTCGGCCCGCTACGCCGGGGCCGGGGCGACGGATGCCGACAACAACCGCAAACTGCTGGCGGCCCTAGCCGGTGTGCCGGACAAGGAACGCCAAGGGGCTTTTCACTGCGCCATGGCCCTGGCCCGCCCTGACACGGAAACGCACGTCTTTCACGGCCGGGTCGAGGGGCTGATTCTCGATGGTGCCCGAGGGGAGGGCGGTTTCGGTTACGATCCGCTCTTTCTTGTGCGGGAATACGGCAAGACCATGGCCGAGCTGCCGTTGGAAGTGAAAAACCGCATCAGCCATCGCGGCCAGGCGCTACGGCAGGTGGTGGAGTTTCTGAAAGGCGGTGAGGAGTGAGGAGTGAACCATGAAAATTGTCGCCCTTTTCGGCAGTCCCCGCAAGGATGGTAACAGTATCGCCGTCGCCGAATCGTTTCTGTGCCGGGCGCGGCAACTTGGGGCTGAAATCGAGCGGGTTTATCTGAACGATCTCCATTTCCGGGGCTGCCAGGCCTGCGACGGCTGCAAGACTTTGACCGAGATCTGCGTGCTGCATGACGATCTGGCGCCGGTGCTTGATGCCGTCTTCGCCGCCGATCTGCTGGTGCTGGCCTCGCCCGTCTACTACGGGGACGTTTCGGCTCAGCTCAAGGCCTTTATCGACCGTACCTACGCTTTTCTTGTCCCCGGCTACATTGCCGCCGATCATCCCAGCCGTTTTCCCCGGCGCAAGCCGCTGGTCTTCATCCTCACCCAGGGGCACCGTGATCCCGAGTGGTTTGCCGACATTCTTCCCCGTTATCGCGATCTTTTTTACTGGACCGGTTTCGCCGAAACCTACCCGCTACGCATCGTTGATGTCTATCATCGCGGCGATGTGGCGAAACGTCCGGAGGTGACGGCCGAGGCGGAGCATCTGGCGGAGCGATTGCTGGGAAAATCCTAAATTTATAGTAACTGTTTAACTGCTATGGGGGACTGCCGGTGAAATAACCCCTCCCGACCTCCCCTTAGCCTAAGGGGAGGAGTTTTCATTCCCCCTCTTAAGCTAAGAGGGGGTTAGGGGGAGTTATGGGGTTCAATTAGCTGATTGATTACGAATTACTCACTGGGGGATGCCCCGGAGAAGGAGGAGAGATGGCTGCCGATGAACTGCTGACCTTTCTGCAACTGCGACTGGGGGAGGAAATTCACGTCGGACCCTGGCTGACCATTACCCAGGAACGGATCGACCGGTTCGCCGAGGTGACCGGCGACATCCAATGGATCCACACCGACCCCGAGCGCGCCGCCAAGGAATCTCCCTATGGTACGACTATTGCTCACGGCTATCTGACCCTCTCGCTCCTCCCGTACCTTACCGAGAGCAATCATCCCGATTTCTTTCAGAAGAACTATCCCGGGATGCGCATGCGCGTCAATTACGGCACCAACAAAGTCCGTTTTCCCGCGCCGGTGCGGGTGAATGCCCGCATTCGCGCCCGCACGGTGCTTGCCGCCATCGAGCCGATCGGCGAGGCGGTGCAGATCACCTACCGGATTACCGTCGAGATCGAAGAAGAGGAGAAACCGGCCTGCGTTGCCGAATTTCTCGCCCGGGTCTACCCCTGATCCCGACCGCAGCTTAACGAAAAAGCCGAAGTTTTCGCTTCGGCTTTTTCGTATCGAACCATCGGATTTTGGTTTTATTTGCTGACGTGCGATACCACGTCGGTGCCCGTCACGCCCTGGACGATACCGACCAGCAGCATTAGAGCCGGGACCAGTTGGGTGGCGACGATCAGGCCGAGAAAGCCGAGGAACAACCAGATCAGCAAGCCTCCGCCGGAAGCGGCGCCGGAAGCGGCGAAAGCGGAAGTGGCGACGGATGACAGGATAGCGGTGGCGACGGCGATGCGGGCGATGGCTTTCATGATGTCCTCCTCTATGAAGAATCGTTGGGTGCGTAGAGTCTAAGATCGATGCGGATTACTTGTGGGTCTGTTCAGCGGTTTCCTCGCGGGGAGCCATGACCCCCTTGACGATGCCGAACATCACCAGCAGGGCCGGGATCAGTTGGGCGGCGATAATGACACCACAGAAGCCGAGGAAAACCCAGATCAGGATGCCGCTGCCGTTGGCGTTGCCGGAGGCGGCGAGGGCGGAAGTGGCGACGGATGACAGGACGGCGGTGGCTGCGGCGATGCGGGCGATGGCTTTCATGATGTCCTCCTCTTAGGTTCTATGGTTATCGGGATACCGTTTGTTTTGCTTTTGTCTTTCATATGTAGCGAGGAGCATGCCAGTCTTGGAAATTTTTCCATAAAAATACATAACACAATGATATCATTGAGGAAAAATTTTTGAAAGCAATATATTGGCGGAGCAGGGGAGGGGTAGAGTGTATTGAATAAATATACGTTCTTTTTTTATTTTACTTTAATTAAATCACGGCAAAAATAATATAAACACTCGGAAACGTTATGAAGTTGTTTTGAAATTGGTTGTATATAATTATTATGCATAGCGTATGGGCAAAGAGGAAATGTCATGAAAAAATATACAGCACGGCTGGAGTTTCAAGTCCGGGACTATGAATGCGACATGCAGGGGGTGGTGAACAACGCGATCTATCAGCATTACCTCGAACATGCCCGGCACGAATTCCTCAAGACCCTGGGCATTGACTTCGCCGAACTGACCCGGCGCGGCATCAATCTGGTGGTGGTTCGCGCTGAACTCGACTACAAAGCCTCGCTCACCAGCGGCGACCGTTTCTGGGTCGGTACCCGTCTGGAACGCATCTCGCCGGTGCGTTTCGCCTTTATGCAGGACATCTACCGCGAACCGGATCTCAAACTTGTCCTTTCGGGAAAAGTCATCGGCACCGCTCTCAACGAACGGGGCCGCCCGAAAATGCCCGAGGAAATCGCCCGGCTGTTGGCGGCGGGGGAGGGATTAGAAAAGGTTGGCGGAAATTGAAGTCGCTCGTTTGATTGCTATCGGATCTTTTATGGTCTATATTTGGTCTTGTCGAAAGGAGGCGCGCCATGAAGTTGTCCAGCCGGATTAAGCCGATCAGTTATTTGAAAGCCAACGCCGCTGAAATCGTTCGCAACCTCGGCGAACGGCGGGAGCCGCTGGTCATCACCCAGAACGGTGAGGCCAAGGTCGTCATCCAGGATATTGAAAGTTATGAACAGACCCAGGAAACGATGGCCATGCTGAAAATCCTGGCGCTTGGCAACCGCCAGATCGAGGGGGGGCGGGTGCGGCCCTTAGCCGAAGTCGTCGCCCGCCTGCGCGAACGGCCTGAGTCGCCCTGATGGCTTTCGCGGTGTTGTTGACCGATGACGCGGCGGGAGACCTCGGTGACCTCTACGACTATATCGCCCGGCACGATCTTCCGGAAAAAGCGAATTATGTTTTGGCTCGGATCGAAGTCGCCCTCGCCGGCCTGAGCGAATCCCCGGAACGCGGCGCCTATCCGAAAGAACTGCTGGCCTTAGGCATTCGCGAGTACCGCGAAATCTTCTTCAAGCCCTATCGCATCATTTACCGTATTGTCGAAAACAACGTCTATATTCTCCTGATTGTCGACGGACGCCGGGACATGCAGGCCCTTCTGCAACGGCGTCTGCTCGGAGCCTGACGGAAGCTTGCCCCTCGCCGGACCTTGCCGGGGATTTTATCCGGGTCCGTCTAGATAGTGTTAGTCATAAAAGGAAGATTCGAAATGCGTGCTCATTACTTACAGCATGTACCGTTTGAAGGCTTAGGCAGTATCGAACTCTGGCTTCAAAACGCAGGTTATGAAATATCAAACACACAATTCTTTCGTTCTAATGCTCTCCCTGAAATAGAAGACATTGATTTCCTTGTTGTTATGGGGGGCCCGATGAGCGTCAACGATGAACAAGAATACCCTTGGTTAGTAAATGAAAATGAATTTATCAGAAACACTGTTGAATCAGGAAAGCCCGTTCTTGGTATTTGTTTAGGTGCCCAACTCATTGCTAAGTCAATGGGAGGTAAAGTCTTTCCAAATTCAGTGAAAGAAATTGGTTGGTTCCAAATTGAAGGAGTTGAATCTGAAATCTCCGTATTTCAGTTCCCACAAGAAACTGAAGTGTTTCACTGGCATGGTGAAACTTTCAGCCTGCCAAAGGGCGCTGTTCAAATAGCAAAAAGTAAAGGTTGTGAAAATCAAGCTTTCCAAATTGGCAGAAATGTAATCGGGTTGCAGTTCCACTTGGAAACTACACCATTATCCGCACAAGCAATTGTCGAGAATTGCAGAGATGAACTCGTTGATGGTGAATACATCCAATCAGAGGCAGAGATTTTGTCGACCCCTCAAGAGCGCTATTCATCAATAAATAGCTTAATGGGTAGAGTTCTTGAGTACTTACGAGTAAATAATGTCTGGCGTTAGGTTTTGGAGAAAGATGTTTCCACCTGAAAACTCGCTTAAATCTTCACTTTAATCTGGTTTCTTACCTGACCGCCTTGGAAAATGTCATACTGCCGCTGGCGGTGAAGAAGCTGACCACAGGGGAGAAACGGGAGCGGGTTCTGCAGGTGCTGGAACTGATCGGCCTGAAGGCCCGTGCCGGCCTTTTCTCCGGGGAACTCTCCAGCGGCGAGCAGGAGCGGGTGGCCATCGCCCGCATCCTGGTCAACCGGCCGCCGCTGATTCTGGCGGATGAGCCGACGGGTAGTCTCGACACGGCTCCCGCCGCGTCGATCATGGCGCTCTTCTCCGTTGAGTTCGGCGAAGAGCGTACCGCTTTCGCAAGCTAGGCACAACCGAGCTTTCGTGAAAACCCCTGCCCACGGCCTCTTAGCCGGGGATAAACGTCCTCCATCGTCCTCCCCGATAAACTTGCCCGATTCGCAGGACGCTCTGATCCCTCTGTGGTTTCCTCTCCTTGAAATCCCCCCTCGGCTGTGATAACAAGGCCGCAAGAACATGTGATTCTCTGGTTGCGACAGGAGGGAAGGGACGATGACCAGATATTTAATTGTTGTAACGATTGTTTTGGCGGTGCTCTCCGGTTGCGCCGTTAATCCGGTGACCGGCAAGAAAGAATTGCGGCTGGTTCCCGAATCGACCGAAATCAACCTCGGCGCTGAACAGTACGCTCCGAGCCGGCAGATGCAGGGGGGGGATTACACCGTTGATCCGGCTCTTTCCGCCTATGTCGCTGGTGTCGGCAAGCGCCTGGCGGCGGTGAGCGATCGGGGTTTGCCCTACGAGTTCACGGTCATCAACGATTCAACTCCCAACGCCTGGGCGTTGCCGGGAGGGAAAATCGCCATCAATCGCGGGCTCTTGGTCGAACTGAAAAGCGAGGCGGAGCTGGCGGCAGTGCTCGGGCATGAGATCGTTCACGCGGCGGCCCGCCATAGCACCCAAGGGATGGAGCGTGGCATGCTGCTTCAGGGGGTGATGCTTGCCACCCAGATCGCCTCGGCCAACAGCGAGTTCGCCAATCTCGCGGTGGGGGGCGCGGCGGCGGCGAGTCAGCTGATCACTCAGAAGTACAGTCGCGACGCCGAGCGGGAAGCCGACTATTACGGCATGAAATATATGTATAAAGCCGGTTACGACACCCAGGCCGCGGTCGAGTTGCAGGAAACCTTCGTGCGGCTTTCCGAGGGGCGCAACCCGGATTGGCTCTCCGGTCTTTTCTCCAGTCATCCGCCGTCGATGGAGCGGGTGCGGGCCAACCGTGAAGCCTTGAAGGAGTTTCCCCCCGGCGGCGATCGCGGCACGGAGCGTTACCGGCAAAAGATCGCCGGCCTGCTTAAAAGCCGCGAGGCCTACTCCGCTCATGACCAGGGCCGCGAGGCCCTGAAAAAAAAGCAGCCGGCCCAAGCGCTGGCCCTGGCCGAGAAGGCCCTGGCGATCGAGCCCCGGGAAGGGCTGTTTCATGCTCTGCGCGGTGATGCCCAGTATGCCCAGGGGCGCTATCGGGAAGCGGAGGCCAGTTATAATGACGCTCTGGCACGTAACAGTGACTATTTTCATTTTTACGCCAAGCGTGGCTTGGCGCGGGAGAAGCTGGGTCGGCCGGATGCCGCCCGGGCCGACCTGGAAAAGAGCGTGAAACTGCTGCCGACGGCGACGGCCCTCAATTTCCTGGGAGAAATGACCCTGGCCCAAGGGGATCGGAACAAGGCCAAACAATATTTCGCTGCCGCCGCCGGCTCCAACTCCCCCGAAGGAAAATCCGCCGCCGGTTCCCTGGCGCGCCTTGATCTGGCGGACAACCCCCAAAAATATCTGAAACTGCGTCTGGGGCGCGACGCCGCGGGTTATCTGATTGCGGAGATCTCCAATCCCACCGGCCTGCCGGTGACCGCCATTCGCTATCAGGTACAGTATGCCGATGCCGGGGGGAGACGACGCCAGGCGACCTTCGATCTTTCCGGAACCCTGGCTCCGGGTCGGGGGGTACGAGTGAAGACCGGGATTGGTCCGTTGAGCGATCGAGCCGTTCAACAGGGTGTGCGCGGGGCTGTTATCCGGGCAAAAATTATCGAATGAACAGGATGAGCCTCTTGCAAAAGTGTTGGCCTGGCGACAACAAGCTTCCGCCAAGGGTTGATTCCACCTTATTTTTGTAAAAGCAACCAACAGAGGGCATCCTGCGAAGGCATTTTCCCCGACTTCGGGCGGACTGCTCCCTTATTGACCCTTTTCTTGGTTTTTGGCAATCAGCAACCAGTGACTTTGAGTAACTGATCGGCAAACAGGGCAATGATGCCGAACATCAGATGCATCATCACCTTGTCGGCTCCGCGAACCTGAACACAGCGGCCACCGAATTCGTCCTTGAAACGGCCATTGCACCGCTCGGCTACCGTCCGTTCATTGTAACGAACCGCTTCATGCGGGGCCATCGGAACGATCTCGTGGCCGCGAGGGTTTCGATCGATAATCGGAACATGCCCAAGCTCTCTGCTCTGTTCCCAGATCTGAGCTGCGTCGTAGGCTGCATCCATCAAGTCGTAACAGGAGGTGACCTTGCTGCTGGTCAGTTTCATCAACGGAATCGCCACTTGGCTGTCATGCACCGAAGCGGACGTCAATACCGCACTTAAGGGGAGGCCACAGTCGCTTACATCCAAATGCAGCTTGAATCCGTTCCAGGTCTCCGTATACCCCTTGGCGTTTTTCTTGACGCCACGATCGCAGACCTTGGGCAGTTTGGCGATGGCCTCCTGCGCCGTTTGGGTGCGTTGAACATCAAGCCGCTTCGGCTCGGCAGGCGGCCGGTTCTCTCCTTTTGTCGGCCGTCCCTTTTTCTTGGCAACCTTGGGAGCCTTGATCTTCTTCGTGGGTTTCTCCCGTCCGGTGATGGCCGTCGAGTCCCGGCTGACGTGGCCAATCAGTTCCGTGCTGAGATGTTCCCTCACCAAAGCATCGTGAATCACGGTCCCCAAGCTGGCCTTAGCATATTCGGCAAAGGCCCGGGAAAAGGTCGCTTCCGAAGGAACATCCTGTCTCTTGCTGAACCCGCAGATCATCCGCAGATTCGGGGTGCTCAGCAGGGCGTGGCGCAAAGAACTGGTGTGCTGATAGCGCAGAGCGGACTTAGCAATAAACGCTCTGGCAAGAGCTTCCCGCTCTTTCAACCGCCGTCCTAGCCATTGTCGCTTGGCACTGACCGGCACATACTTTTCAATTTGGACCAGCTCAAGGATCTTGACCAAATGCTTCTCCGGTTCTGTCATTGGACCGGGCAAGCATTCATCAAGATAAGGGAACAAACTTTGCTGTACTGTTCCCATCAACCATGATATTTTTTCCTTGAGCTTCATGGGCATCTCCTGATTATTATTTGGCGTCGTAACCTAATAATATCAGACTGTTGCCCCTGAAGCTCAACTTTTTTGTCGTCTAGTTATCTGTATTCAAAAAACTGCATAAGCTTTTGCAAGAGGCTCGGATGTTAAGAATTACTCTTCAAGTGAGGTGACAATGCTTCTCGACCTGTTGCGGCAACGCCGCAGTATCCGCAAGTTTCAAACGACACCGGTGCCTCCGGAAGCGACCGTGCAATTAGTGGAGGCGATGCTCCGTTCTCCTTCCTCCCGGGGGTTCGATCCCTGGCATTTCGTCGTCGTCGATGATCCGGCGCTGCTGAAACAGTTGGCCGCCGCCAAGGAGCACGGTTCCGCCTTTCTTGCCGAAGCTCCCTTGGCCATCGTCGTCTGCGCCGACCCCTCCCTCTCCGATGTCTGGATCGAAGACTGCTCCATCGCCTCGGTCATCCTTCATCTGACCGCCGCCTCCCTGGGGCTGGGAAGCTGCTGGGTGCAGATTCGCCAACGTCGTCACGATGCCGCTCTTGGCGCCAACGACTATCTGCTGAAACTTCTTGATCTGCCCGAATCCTTCCAGGTCGAGGCGATTATCGGGATCGGCTACCCCGCCGAGGAGCAGGCTGCCCATCCCCGTGAGTCCCTGCATTTCGACCGTGTGGCCCGGAATCGCTACGGCCGTCCCTGGAACGAGCAGGGGTAGATGCCCGCTTTTTGCCGATCCGCGCCGCTCTCTGTTTGAAAAAACTAACGGGGAAAGGTATGCTGTCCCGGCCGTTTCGCCGGCATATCATATTTTTCTGGGAGGGCAACATGACGGATTCGCACGAAATCATCAGATTTATCGACGACTATCTGCGCGAGCATGACCTGGAGGGATTGGCGGTCGCGGAAGCCGCCCGGCTTCTGAATGACGCCGGTTTTTTACTGGACGACGGGCAGAATCCCGGTGAACCTTTGCGCAAACTGCTGCGTGAGGGGGGAATTCCCCACGCCCGCAAGGAGCAGGGGCGCTGGTTCATCCCGGCCTCCAGCGCGATTGCGAGCGAGGAACCCGAGGCCGTTGCGGCGGTCGCCGGCGTGGGACGCCTGAAAATTCTGTTGCGTCTGCTTTACGCTTTTCTCTTTCTTCTCGTCTTCGAGATCCTGCGGCTCATCGTGCAGGTGACGGTTCTGGGGCAGTACCTCTATCTGCTGGTGGTCGGCACTTCCTGCGAGCCGCTACGTACATTCGGATCTCGGGTAGCGGACTATTCCTATCGGGTTATCCGCTACTTGACACTCAATGAAAATGAGCGCCCCTATCCCTTCACGCAATTCCCTGGGGAGATCGAGCCGCCGGAGCCGAAACTCCGGTTCTGAGAAAACACAGACAGCCTGTTCGGGAAAATCCGGACAGGCTGGTTTTTCAGTAAAAAAAGAGGTCAGGCGTAGAGACGGATAGAGCGGGTGGCGGTGGACGGCGGATTCTGTTCGGAAGACTCCTGGAGGGTAGAGGGTTGCTCGTTCCCTTACTCCCGGCTTCGGATGCTCTTCGGCTTCTGGGAGACCTCTTCCCGTCGCAGGGCCTGTAACTCGGATTGAGCTTTCATTTCCATGCGTGTGGCGGCGGCCGCTACCTGTCGATCCTGGGGAGAGGGGTCGGCGGGGGCGAGGGCGGCGGCGCGTACCACCCGTGCCTTCTGGATGCTCGCTTCCGGATCGCCGGAGACCGGCGAAACATCGATGGGGACTTCCCCGGCTACCGCGTAGCGTTTGCCGTCCGGACCCTGTTTGTAGCTGTAACTCGGGGCCCCGGCGTATTGTCCGCCGGCGGCGGAGTGGGCCGCTTCATGGGCACGTACCTGCCGGTCGATGCGGGCCAGTTGCAGAATTTGTTGCGCTTCGCGGCTGATGGTGACCTTGTCTTTGGCCGAAGAGGGGGAATTCTCGGAGGATTCGCTTCCGTCCTCCCGGCGGGAAGCCGCATATGAATCCTGTGGTTCTTCGGTCGCGGAATTTCGGGGATATCCCGCCAAGGGATTGATCGAATAGGTTGTCGCTTCGCTGATTTCCGCCATGGGCGAGCCTGCCGTTTCGGTGAGCGTTTTCTTACACAATACCCTCGTTTACGGGTTGAGATCAAGGGGCGACAGAGAGATTTTTGTTTTTCGACAAGATCAATCGTGCAGATGGGAGCAAAGTTTGCATGGCAGCTTTATTGCATCATCAGATGCCATGTGATGATAATTTTCGAGGGAGGATCCCGTGACCGATAAACTCTGCGAAATCGTCGAGGCGATGTACAATCTGCCGCCCATGCCGGCAGTCGCCGCCCGTGTTCTCGAGATGTTGCAATCTCCCGATTCCTCTGCGGAATCCCTGGCCGGACTGATCGCTTGCGATCCCATTCTGGCCGGGCGGTTGCTCAGTATGGCCAACTCCGCTTTCTATGGCGTGCGCAACGAAGTCTCTACGCTCTCGCGGGCGGTGGTGATTCTCGGGGAAGAAGCTTTGCGCAGCCTGGTTTTAACCGTTAGCCTGAAATCCCTTGGCAGCGATCCCAGCCCGATTCATAAACGTCTTTGGGAGGATGCTGTCGGTTGCGCTCTGGGGGGCCAGCTGGTTGCGCGGACCTTTTCCTCCAGTAATGCCGAAGAGGCTTTTCTTGCCGGGCTGTTTCGGCATATCGGCAAGTTGGTGATGAACGATTTCGATCCCTCTAAGTATGAGCGACTGCTGGCGTTGGTCGATGCCGGTGAGGCGGATGCGGAGTCCCTTGAGAAGGAATGGTTTCATTTCCCGCATGCCATGATCAGCGCCGCCGTTCTGGAAAAATGGCAGTTCAACCCCACCTACATTCAGGCGATCCTGCATCATGATCACCTCGATTTTTCTCCGGGCGTCTACCCGGCGGCCTATCGCCTGGCGGCGACGGTGAATGTTGCCGACAGTCTCTGCCGTGCTCTCGGCATCGGGCAGGTCCAAGCCGATACCGAACTTCGCCTCTCCCAAGTTCCCGGAGCCTTGAGCCTCGGTATTCCCTATGGGCAGATGAAGAAAATGTTGTCTGAGCTGGAGGTGATTTTTCGGGAGAACACCTCGGTATTTTTCGACTGATGGAGATCCCCATGCCGCCGATCTATTATCTGTTTCTCGGTTTCGCCTTCGTCTTCGGCGCGGTGGTCGGTTCGTTTCTCAATGTCTGCATCTATCGCATTCCCGCCGGTGAATCCGTGGTTTCTCCGCGTTCCCGGTGCCCCCGATGCGGTTCCCTGATTCGCTGGTATCAGAATATCCCCATCCTCAGCTGGCTTTTTCTGCGCGGGCGTTGCGCTAATTGTCGGACGAGGATTTCCCCCCGCTATGTCTTGGTCGAAGCCCTGACCGGCCTCCTTTTTGTGCTGGTTCTCCGTGATTTCGGCATTCACTGGGCGACTCCCGTCTTCTGGGTTTTCATCGCGCTGCTCGTTACCATCACCTTTATCGATCTCGACCATCAGATCATCCCCGACGTCATCAGTCTGCCGGGAATCGTGATCGGTTTCGGTGCTTCTTTTCTTCTTCCCTGGGTCAGCTGGAGTGATTCTCTGCTCGGAATTCTGTTGGGCGGGGGCAGCCTCTTCCTGGTCGCCGTTGGTTACGAATTCCTGACCAAGAAAGAGGGGATGGGGGGAGGAGACATCAAGCTCCTGGCCATGCTTGGGGCATTTCTCGGCTGGAAAGCGGTACTGCCGATTATTTTTGTTTCTTCCCTTCTCGGAACCCTGGTCGGAGTGCCGTTGATGCTGGCCAAGGGATCCGACGGCAAGCTGGCGATTCCCTTTGGCCCTTTTTTGGCGGCGGCCGCCGTTATCTGGCTGTTTTGGGGAGAATTCCTGGCCGACTGGTACTTGCAGCGATTTCTCTGAGTCGTCGCCGACAGCGTCCCAAGGTAGGGTGAGGGGAAATTTTTTAACCAGATCTGGTGCCGTATTCGCCGGACTTCCTCATTATCTTGTGGAGTGAGGGAAAAATGGTGAGAATCCGAAAGATTTTCGATATTTATTGAAGTTGAATTGTATTGACTGTGGAGCGTAGTTACCTATACATTACAGATAATTTACCTTAATTCACTTACCATTGGGATGGCTAGGGTTCATGTCCAATCGTGTCAAGGAAATCCGTGAAAGTCTGCTGATGAGCAAGGCTGAACTGGCTCGCAAGGCCGGTGTTTCACCCTTGACCGTTGATCGTATCGAACGGGGGGAATCTTGCCGGATGGCGACGATGCGCAAGATCATCTACGCCCTCGGCTTCGATCTCGTTGACCGGGAACGTATATTTCCTGAAGAATGATGAAAATTGGTACATGTTTTGCTGAAAACTTGGCGCAAGGCATGTGATCGGTTGTTCGTCACCTAACTGGGTCAGGGTCTTTAGATGCTATTCAGGGCCAAAAAAGATGTCGTCGGCATCGATATCGGATCGAGTTCCGTCAAGCTGGTTCATCTACACCAGCTCAAAGGGGGATATGAGTTGCAGACCCTCGGGGTTGCCCCTTTGCCGCCGGAGGCGATCGTCGATAATGCCATCATGGACTCCGGCGCGGTGGTCGGAGTGGTTCGCAACCTGGTGGAGAGTCTCAAGGTCAAGACAAAAAACGTCGCGACTTCGGTCTCCGGGCATTCCGTCATTATCCGCAAGATTCAGGTGCCGGTGATGACCGAAGAGGAGATGGAAGCTTCGATCCAGTGGGAGGCCGAGCAGTACATCCCCTTTGAAATTTCCGAGGTCAACCTGGATTTCCAGATCCTCGGGCCGGACCCGCGGGATCCGGCGTTGATGAACGTGATTCTGGTCGCGGCTAAAAAAGAGTTTGTCAACGACCATGTCGCGGTCTTCAAGGAGTGCGGCCTCAACCCGGTGGTGATGGACATCGACTGTTTTGCCATCGAAAACGCTTTCGAGGTCAACTACGGTTTCGAGGACGACGAAATCGTCGCCTTGGTGAACATGGGCGCTTCGGCCATGAACGTCAATGTGCTTAAGGCCGGCAAGTCGGTCTTTACCCGCGACATCCAGGTCGGCGGTAACATGTATAACGAAGAGATTCAGAAGCGTCTGGGTTTGAACGGAGAGGAGGCCGAGGAGGTAAAGCTCGGCGGAGTACACGAAGAGGTCGATCCCGGTGCCGTTCTGGAAGTTCTCAACGATGCCACCGAGAGCCTTGCCCAAGAGGTGCAGCGTTCTTTCGACTTTTTCTCGGCGACCTCTTCCGATGAAAAAGTACAGAAGCTTTATATTACCGGCGGCGTTTCAAAAACGCCGAACATTCAGGAATACCTTCGCTCGCAACTGGGGATTCCCGTCGAGTTGCTCGATCCCTTCCGCATGATCAAGGTCAGCGACAAGGATTTTGACCCGGAATACATCCAAGCGATCGGACCGTTGTTTTCCGTCGCCATGGGGCTTGCCATGAGGAGGTTGGGCGACAAATGATTCATATCAATCTTTTGCCCAGTCGGGCCTCCCAGAAAAAAGACAAGATGCGTGGCCAGTTGTTGGCCTTACTGCTCGCACTCATTTTCACCGCCGGTGCTTGCGGCGTGGTTTACTCCTCTCTTCAGAACCAGGTCGACGATATGAAGGCGGAGATTGCCCGTAAGGAACAGCGGTTGCAGTCGCTGAAGAAGACTCTGGGTGAAGTGGCCGAGTTCAAGAAGAAAAAAGATGAACTGGTGGGGAAACTCAATGTTCTCGATCAGCTTAAGCAGGCCAAGAGTGGACCGGTCCACCTGCTTGATCAACTGAGTCTTTCTCTCAGTGAAAAGCTCTGGCTCACCTCTTTCAAGGAAGCAGGCGGAGCGATTACCCTCAGTGGTCTGGCATTCAACGAAGAGATGGTGGCGCAGTTTCTGAAAAATCTCGAAGCTTCGCCCAATTACAAAAATGTCGAGCTTCAGGTGATTGAGCAGGCGAACCAGTCGGGTGTTCGAGTCAACAAGTTCAATGTTGTCGCCAAGGTTGAAGCCTCGGCCGCCAAGCCTGTCCAGCGATGAAAGGGTAAGCTATGGATCCGCGGCTCGAAAAAATATTCAAACTTCCCCTCTATCAGCGGATTTTGATTCTTGTGGGGTTGATGTTGGTGTTCGCCGGACTCTTCGTCTATCTCTTGTATCTGCCGTTGTGTGAAGAATTGTCCGGGCTTCGGCAGAAGGACGCATCGCTGCAGAACAAGATTCAGGAAGATCAGCGCATTGCCGACAATCTACCTAAATTCAAGGCGGAATACGAAAAGATGAAGGTTCTGCTCGACGACGCTTTGACGGAACTTCCCAATGAAAAAGAAATCCCAAATCTGTTGACGAGCATTACCGCCCTCGCCAAGGAAAACGGCCTGAATGTCACCATGTTTAAGCCCGGTGCGGAGCGGCCCAAGGGGTTTTATGCCGAGGTTCCGGTGGAACTGAAGATGGTCGGCTCCTATCACGAGGTTGCCTTGTTTTCCGATGCGGTAGCCAAACTGCCCCGCATCGTCAATATCAACAACCTTACCCTGGCGAGCCCCAAGGACGAGGGGGGGCGGATCCTCCTGGCCGTCAATTGCCTGGCCACGACCTTCCGCTTTATTGAGGGGACACCGGCCGAGGCGGGTAAGAATACCGGGAAAGGCGGCAAGAAATGAAGTTCGCCACTGGACTGGTCGGCATGATCGCGCTGGCACTGCTGGCGTCCGGCTGTGGGCAGGAGACTCCCCCCGCGCCTCCGCAGAAGGCGGCGCCCGGCAAGAAGGTCGAGGCCCCCATGCCCAAAGCAGACGCGAAGCCGGTTTCTGAAGAAGAAGAGTTAAAAGCTGCCGAGCCGGTCTTTACTTACGATCCCGCCGGACGGCGTGATCCGTTTGTTCCCCTGATCGAACCGAAAAAACCGATAGCTACCTCGAACGAGCCTCTTACCCCCTTGCAGCAGATCGAACTGGGGGAATTGCGTTTGATGGGGGTGATCGTCGGCAAGGGTGAGCCGATGGCCATGGTTACCGCGCCCGGCGGCAAGTCCTACATTCTCAAAAAAGGGGTCAAGGTCGGCAGAAATAACGGTGTGGTGATTGGTGTTGATAGCGAGGGGATTTCGGTGCGGGAGAAATATTACGATTTCGTCGGGGAAGTTCGGGAAAATCTTCAGAAGATTCAACTTCCTAAGCGGGAAGGAGCGAACTGATATGAAGGATGTCAAGGTCATGATGCAGGCGAACGGACGACGGATCCTGTGGTCCTTTATATTGGTTCTGATCATTTCCGCCTGGGGGGTCGGTTCCCGGGTGGCTGCCGAGCCCGTGCAGGCGGAGAGTTCGGCACTAACCGCGGCAGAAACGCCCGAGCCGGTTACCACTCCCTCGGCGACGGCCTGGCTGGTGAGCGGTGTGGATATGCAACCCGGTCGTGCCGTGTTCGTTACGGAAGGACGGGTAGAGAAATTTCTTCATTTCACCCTGGCCGACCCGGCGCGCCTGGTGGTCGATCTTTACGGCGTACGCCCTTCCTTCAGCGAGCGAGCTTTCGCCGCCCAGAATGGTTTCAGCCAGGTTCGGGTCGGCACTTACCAGGATCGCACCCGATTTGTCTTTGATGCCGCATCTTCCGGCATGCCGAATTATCATCTTGCCCGTCAGGCCGACCAGATCGTCCTGACCTGGGATGGAGGAACCGCCCCTTCCACCGTCCCCACACCATTGGTGGCCTCTCGTGCCGGGGGGCGGGTGGATGTCACCGCCATCAATTTCGCCAAAGATGCGGGCAAGTCTCAACTGGTCATCGATCTTTCCGGCCCTGCCGATATTGAACCGGCGGTCAAGGAAGGGAACCTGATCCGTTTTGATGTCAAGAACGCCCATATCAGCCGCGCGCTGCGTCGGACTTTTGACTCCCATTCTTTTCCCAGTGCCATGTTGCGGGCCACCCCCTATACCGTGATGAACGGTAAGCGACAGGATGTGCGTTTTGCCGTGGAACTCAAAGGGGATGTTTCTTACCAGTTACTTCAACAGCCGAACAAACTGGTTCTGGTGCTGGATGACGGCGGTTTTGCCGCGCCCGCGACACCGGCGCAGGTTCCTTTGCCGGTTCCGGTTGACCTTTCCGCTTCGTCGAATCAAGCGGTTGCCGCGCCCGTCGGGTTTGACGAAGAGCAAGAGCAACCCGTTCTTCCCTTGGAAAAAGAACACGTCTATACCGGAGAGCGGATTCAGTTGGTCTTTGATGATGCGGATTTGCGCGACATTTTTCAGCTGATCGCCGAGGTGAGTGATCTGAACATCATCGTGTCCGACGATGTCAAGGGTTCCGTTACCCTGCGTCTTGTCGATGTCCCTTGGGACCAGGCCCTTGATCTGATTCTGGAAACCAAGAATCTCGGCATGCTCAAAAAAGGGAACGTGGTGCGGGTTCTGCCCAAGGATCAGATCCGGTCCATGGAAGAGGCCAAGTTCACCGCCGCCCGTAACAAAGAAAAGCTCGAAGATCTGATCACTGAAGTTGTTCCCGTCAGTTATACCGATTTGAAAAATGTTGAAGCTCCCTGCAAGGAATTGATGACCGAACGTGGGAAAATCACGATTGATAACCGTAATAAACAGTTAATTGTCACCGATATCCCCAGCGTTATTGATTTGGTGAAAAAACTTATCGTCATTCTCGACACCCCCGAACGCCAAGTGATGATCGAAGCCAGAATCGTTGAGGCGTCGGCCAATCTTGGAAGGGATTTGGGGGTTGCCTGGGGTCTTGTACATAAAGACGAGGAGGCTTATGACGGTCTGACCGATTTTAGCATCGCCGGCGGGGGGGGGTTTCTTATTCCCCCCGATGTCAGTTCCACTGCCGGCGTGGGTGGGTTGGGGTCAGCGCTGACTTTTGGTCGGACCTCTTTGGACAGTACCGTGCTGGATATCAAATTGGCGGCGTCGGAGTTGGACGGTAAGGCTAAAATCATTTCTCGGCCGAGGGTGACCACTTTGAATGGAGAAGTCGCCAAGATTTCTCAAGGTTCTCAGGTTCCTTATTCAACCGTCAGTGATCAGGGTACCAATATCGAATGGAAGGAAGCCGCCCTGTCACTTGAGGTGACGCCTGTCATCAACCCCGACAATTCCATCATTCTGGAAATCAAAGCGACCAATGATACTCCGGATTTCCAGATAGCGTCTGATAACCCCCCTATTAATACAAAATCCGCTGAGACCAAAGTATTGGTGAAAGACGGAGAAACGACAGTCATTGGTGGGGCTTATATCGAGAGTGAAAGTGACGGTGAAAAGGGTATTCCTTATCTAAAAGATATACCCTTTATCGGAAATCTCTTCAAAAGTACAACTTTGGATAAATCTCGCTCAGAGCTGCTTATTTTTGTTACCCCGAGAATCGTAAGATAGTTGTTCGAAATTTTTTTGCTCGAAAGGAACTCGCTGTGACTAATTTGTTCAGGTATGCGCTTATCATTTTTGCTCTTGGGTTTTTTGGTTGTGGTAGTGGCGGGGGAGGGGGCGGTAGCGCCACTCCAGTGACAACGGAAACTGTATCGGCGATTGAGTTGTTGGCGGTCGCTCCAGTTGTAGGTACAAATGAAGCGACCGAAATTACTGTTCGATTGTACAATGCGAGTGGCCAATTGTTTAGTGGTCAGAAAACAGTAATATTTGCCGTTGATAATCCGGCACTTGGTTCTATTCAATCTAGCGTTTCAACAGCAACTGGTTTGGCAACTGCTATATTCACCTCAACCTGAATCCGTGAGCTCTTCCCCCGTACCTCGGGTTTCCCCTTTCTGAGGGGCGAATTCGGGGGCATGAATTGTGGCGTGAACTAAAAACGGCCTCCTGGGTTCCGCTACATGCGACGATCTT
>NZ_JAVESI010000073.1:0-8470 GCF_034006665.1 Trichloromonas sp. | reverse complement strand
TTGAAAGTCCCTTCCTAAAAAAACTATCATTCCATCAAAAAATGGAATTGACTGTTGAATCACCCGTGTTATCATCGGCTACGATATTGGAATCTGGCGTTGAATTTCCCGCGCCGGAAGAAGCCAATATTGGCTGAATGTCCTGTTAATACGCGGCGTCCGAGTAGGACAAGGACGCCCGTAACCTTGTGAGGGGTCCAATGAATCAACAAGCCTTATCTTCTTTCATTTGGTCGGTCGCCGATCTGCTCCGGGGCGACTACAAGCAGTCCGAATACGGCAAGGTGGTTCTGCCATTTACCGTGCTTCGCCGCCTGGATTGCGTTCTTGAAAAGACCAAGGACGACGTTCTCAGGGAATATGAGGACAAGAAAAAGGCCGGGATCAATCCCGAGCCGTTCATCCTGCGGAAGACCGGCCAGGCTTTCTACAACGTCTCCCCCTTCGACATGAAGAAGCTCATGGGGGACCAGGATCACATCAAGGAAAACCTCTTCGCCTACATCCAGGCCTTCTCTCCGGCGGTTCGGGACATTTTCGAGCGATTCGATTTCTACACCCAGATCGAACGGCTCGCCAAAGCGGGTCTGCTTTATCTCATCACCGAAAAATTCCTTACCGTCAACCTGCACCCGGATAGCGTCAGCAACGCCCAGATGGGCTTGGTTTTCGAGGAGTTGATCCGGCGTTTCTCGGAGATCTCCAACGAGACGGCCGGGGAGCATTTCACGCCCCGTGAAGTTATCCGGCTCATGGTCAACCTGATCTTCGTCGAGGACGACGACGTGCTGTCCAAGCCGGGGGTCGTGCGAACTATCTATGATCCGACGGCGGGAACGGCCGGAATGCTCTCGGAGGCCGGGGAGTACCTGGCGGAATTGAACCCGAAAGCCCGCCTGACCATGCACGGCCAGGAACTCAACGACGAATCCTACGCCATCGCCAAGGCCGACCTACTGATTAAGGGGCAGGACATCAGCAACATGGTGGCCGGCAACACCCTCTCCGATGACGGTTTCCCCCATACCCGCTTCGACTACATGCTCTCCAATCCGCCTTTCGGGGTGGAGTGGAAGAAGGTGCAGAAGGTCGTTACCGACGAACATGAGAAAAAGGGCTTCAACGGCCGCTTCGGCCCCGGTCTGCCCCGGGTCTCCGACGGCTCGATGCTCTTTCTGCTGCATCTGGTCAGCAAGATGCGTCCGGCCAAGGACGGCGGCAGCCGGTTCGGCATCGTTCTGAACGGTTCGCCCCTGTTCACCGGCAGGGCCGGGTCCGGCGAGAGCGAAATACGCCGTTATATGCTGGAAAACGATCTGGTCGAGGCCATCGTCGCCCTGCCCACGGATATGTTCTACAACACCGGCATTTCCACCTACGTCTGGATTTGTTCCAACCGCAAGCCCGACCACCGCAAGGGACTGGTTCAACTGATCGACGCTTCGAGTTTTTGGCAGAAGATGCGGAAAAGCCTGGGCAGTAAGCGCAAGGAGATGAACCAGGAGCAGATCGACGAGGTCACCCGGATTTTTGGCGAGTTCACCGAAGCCCGACTGGCGACCGTTCTGGATGCCGACGGCAAGGAGGCGGCCCGGCAGGTGCTTTATCCCGGCGAGAAGCAACCGCAGGCCCCCGAAGGCGGCAAGGTCAAGGTCGTGCCGATTTCCAGGATTTTCAAGAACCGGGATTTCGGCTACCACACCATTACCGTCGAGCGCCCCTTGCGCGACGAGAAGGGCAATATCGTTCTCGGACAACGGGGCAAGACCAAAGGGCAGCGGCAGCCTGATTCGAGTCTGCGCGATACCGAGAACGTGCCTCTGGCCGAAGACGTAGAAGCCTACTTCAAGCGTGAAGTACTGCCGCACGCGCCGGACGCCTGGATTGACAAGGATAAGACCAAAGTCGGCTACGAGATCCCCTTCAACCGGCACTTCTATGTATTTGAGCCGCCGCGCTCCCTGTCCGAAATCGACACGGAGTTGAAGGTTGTCACGGACAACATCGTCCGCATGATCGGGGAGTTGTCGGCATGAGTATCCCTCGCTACGAGAAATACAAGGATTCCGGGGTTGAGTGGTTGGGCGAGTTGCCGGAAGGATGGGAGGTGGGGAAGTTTAGGCACCACTTTTCAGAAAGCCCTGAAAAAATAGACAATATCGTCGTTGGTGAAATGCTCTCCGTTTCTGGCTATAGAGGCATAGAGGTTAAACAGTACGACGACGAAAACCAGAAAAGGTCCGATGAGGACTTGGTGGGCTATAGGATTGTCAGGCCCGGGCAGTTAGTAGTTAATACAATGTGGCTTAATTATGCAGGCTTGGGGGTTTCTGCTTTCGAGGGTCACGTCAGTCCTGCCTACCGCAGCTATCGGATTACAAGTGACCTGGATAAACGATATGTGCATCATCTGATGCGTAGTGGATTGTACGTCAAGGGGTACACTAAATTTCTCACGGGAATCCGACCGAACTCTTTGCAGATGAGCAGGGATGATCTGATGTCGTTTCCAATAGTGATTCCCCCTCTCCCCGAGCAACGCACCATCGCCGCCTTCCTCGACCACGAAACCGGCAAGATCGACGCCTTGGTGGCCGAGCAGGAAAAGCTCATAGGTCTTCTCAAGGAAAAGCGCCAGGCGGTGATCTCCCATGCCGTCACCAAGGGGCTTGATCCCAATGCGAGGATGAAGGATTCCGGGGTGGAGTGGCTGGGCGAGGTGCCAGAGGAATGGACTGTTGCTTCATTGAAGCATGGGTACTCAATTATCGGGGGATCAACGCCAAAATCGGATTCTGACACCTTTTGGGACGGTGACATTGTCTGGGTTACTCCGGCAGACTTGTCGAAACTTCCGGGCCTTGAAGTCGCCGATTCAGCGAGAAAGATTACTCAGGCCGGCTTAGATTCGTGCGGGACATCCCTTGTCCCTTCGGGTAGCGTGATTCTTTCAACGAGGGCGCCCATAGGCACCCTTGGAATTGCCGCCAAGAGTTTATGTACTAATCAGGGATGTAAGGCTTTAGTCCCCCAGGGAGGGCAAAACTCCCGTTACTGCGTCTACCTTTTGCTTGTTTCAACTGGGGAGTTAAATATCCTCGGTCGCGGTACAACATTTCTCGAATTGTCTGGAGACGCTTTAGGTAAATTTCCCTTCCCCATTCCCCCTCTCCCCGAACAACGCACCATCGCCGCCTTCCTCGACCACGAAACCGGCAAGATCGACGCTTTGATCGAGGAAGCCCAACACGCCATCGAGTTGATGAAAGAGCGCCGCACGGCCATGATCTCGGCGGCGGTGACGGGGAAGATTGATGTGAGAGGGTATTGCCCGGCATGAGAAGCACTTTGAGCGAAAGGATAGTATCTTTCCTGGCGAACTTGGCCCATTTTCAGCACAAGAAAATTGACGGTACGTTCGCTGCGGAAAGAATTACAGACGGGACCTTGTTTCTCCCTTACATAGATCCAGATGGAGATGATGATCTCAGTCTCATCCGGGTTCGTTGGCAGGGAAACCCATCAAACGAGTCCGAGGTTTCGGGCCTCCAGATCGCCGAACATGAAATTATCGTCGCGGTACAACATTGGGTCGCTGTTGGCGACATGGACGATGAACAATCTTCTATTGAACACTTGTCCCGCCATTTTGGTTTCAAAACCGGGGCCAGATTGCGGTTCGAGAAGGAAAACAGGGAATTTTCCAATACCCTTGAGAAGCTGATGAAAGACCTCGGCTGGTCTGCCTTCAAAAAGTTTCTCGGGTTATAAGCGAGGGGATAATGACAACTGTTTTGCCTGCCAATACTCTTCATAAAGAATTCAAATTCGTTGACGAAATCTGCGAGCACTTAGGCAGCCACGGCTGGCTGTATGCGCCCGGGGATGCCCAAGACTATGACCGCGCCCGCGCTCTGTTCCCGGCGGATGTGGTGGCCTGGGTGCAGGCGACCCAGCCGAAAGCCTGGGATGCCTTGAGCAAAAACCACGGGCCTTCGGCTGAAACCGTCCTTCTGGATCGCCTGCGGAAGTCGCTGGATGATCGCGGTACGCTCGATGTCCTGAGAAACGGTGTCGAGATGATCGGCTTGCGCCAGCCGTTGCTGTTCGCGCAATTCAAGCCGGCCCTGGCGATCAACCCGGAGACGATGGAGAAATATGAGGCCAATCGGCTGCGGGTTGTTCGTGAGGTTTATCTTTCTCACGGCCCGGAACGCCTCGATCTGGTCTTCTTCCTCAATGGCATCCCAGTCAGCACCGCCGAACTCAAGACCGACTTCACCCAGTCCGTTCACGACGCCATCGACCAGTACCGCTTCGACCGCAACCCGAAGGTCAAGGGCAAAGGAATAGAGCCGCTGCTTTCCTTCCCCTGCGGGGCGCTGGTTCACTTCGCCGTCAGCAACATGGAAGTCCACATGACGACCAAGCTGGCCGGCCCGAAAACATCCTTTCTACCTTTCAACAAAGGGGACAACGGAGCCGCCGGCAACCCGGTCAACCCCCAGGGCGGACACCGCAGCGCCTACCTCTGGGAAGAGGTGCTGGAGCGGGAAAGCTGGCTGGAGATCATCGGCCGCTACCTCATCACCAAGCGGGACAACAAGAAGAAGGTCGTGGGGATCATCTTTCCCCGCTACCACCAACTCGCCGCCACGCGCAAGCTGGTCCAGGCGATTCTCGCGGAAGGGCCGGGAGGCAAATACCTCTTCCAGCACTCCGCCGGTTCCGGCAAGACCAACTCCATCGCCTGGTCGGCCCACTTTCTCGCCGACCTTCACGATGAAAACCACCAGAAGCTCTTCGATACGGTCCTGGTCGTCTCCGACCGCACGGTACTCGATGCCCAGCTTCGGGATGCCATCTTCGACTTCGAGCGCACCGCCGGCGTCGTCGCCACCATCAGCGGCGAGCAGGGTTCCAAAAGCGGAGAACTGGCCAAGGCCCTGGCCGACGGCAAAAAGATTGTGGTTTGCACAATCCAAACCTTCCCCTTTGCCTTGCGCGCCGTGCAGGAGTTGGCGGCAACCGAAGGCAAACGCTTCGCGGTGATCGCCGACGAGGCCCATTCCTCCCAGACCGGCGAAGCCGCCGCCAAGCTCAAGGCGGTCTTGAGCGCCGAGGAGTTGCAGGAGCTCGAAGACGGCGGCGAGGTCAGCACCGAGGATCTGCTGGTGGCGCAAATGGCCGCCCGGGCCGCCGACTCGGGCATTACCTATCTGGCCTTCACCGCCACGCCGAAAGCCAAAACCCTCGAACTCTTCGGCTCCCGTCCCGATCCGACCCGGAAGGCCGCCCAGGACAACCTGCCTGCGCCCTTCCATGTCTACACCATGCGCCAGGCCATCGAAGAGGGATTCATCCTCGATGTTCTGAAGAACTACACCCCGTACAGCCTGGCTTTCAAGCTGGCCCAGGACGGCAAAGAACTCGACAGCACCCAGGTCGAGAAAAGCGCCGCCCTCAAGGGGATCATGCGCTGGGTCCGGCTCCATGCCTACAACATCTCTCAGCGCGTTCAGATCGTCGTCGAGCATTTCCGGGAGAACGTCGCCGGCCTGCTTGACGGTCAGGCCAAGGCGATGGTGGTGGTCGCCAGCCGCAAGGAAGCCGTTCGCTGGCAGGTGGCCATCGACAAATACATCAAGGCCCAGAAGTATCCCATCGGCACCCTGGTCGCCTTCTCCGGCGAAGTCAAAGACCCGGAGACCGGCCCCGATCCATTTACCGAGAAAAGCACGATCCTCAACCCCAACCTGCGCGGGCGCGACATCCGCGATGCCTTCGACACCGGGGAATACCAGATCCTCCTGGTCGCCAACAAATTCCAGACCGGCTTCGATCAGCCCCTGCTGTGCGGCATGTACGTCGACAAACGCCTCTCCGGCATCCAGGCGGTGCAGACCCTCTCCCGCCTCAACCGGGCCTATCCGGGCAAGGAGAACGTCTTCATCGTCGATTTCGTCAACTCCCCTCAAGACATCCTCGACGCCTTCAAGCCTTACTACGGGAATGCCGAACTGGAGAACGTGACCGACCCGGACATGATCTTCAACCTGCGGAGCAAGCTGGACGCCGCTGGGTTCTACGACGACTTTGAAATCGACCGGGTGATCGAGGTCTACCTGAATCCTGCCTCGAAGCAAAAGGATCTGACCGCCGCCATCGAGCCGGTCGCCTCGCGGCTGCTGCAACAGTACAAGGAAGCCCGGGCCGCCCGAATCGCGGCCGAGAAGAAAAGGGACAAGGCGGTCGCCGAACAGGCCAAGAACGCCCTGGATGCGCTGGTGCTATTCAAGTCCGATATGCAGAGTTTTGTCCGGGCCTATACCTTTCTTTCCCAGATTTTCGACTACGGCAACACCGCCATTGAAAAACGGGCCATCTTTTTCCGGCTGCTGATTCCCCTGCTGGAGTACGGGCGGGAGCGTGACGAGATCGACCTGTCTAAGGTGATTCTGACCCACCACAACCTCAAAAAGCACGAACGGCAATCCCTGTCCCTGGAGGGAGGGGAAAAGCTCAAGCCGATGACGGAGGTAGGGACAGGGTCGGTGCAGGACAAGGAGAAGGCGCTGCTGCGGGAGATCATCGCCCAGGTCAACGAACTGTTCGAGGGGAATCTGACCGAGGACGACAAGCTGGTCTATGTCAACAACGTCCTCAAGGGCAAGCTGATGGAGTCGGAAGTCCTGGCCCAGCAAGCGGCCAGCAACACCAAGGAGCAATTCGCCAACTCGCCGGATCTCGCCAACGAAATCCTCGCCGCCATCATGGATGCCCTGACCGCCCACACCAGTATGAGCACCCAGGCGTTGAACAGCGAAAAAGTGCGGCAGGGGTTGCAGGATGTCCTACTGGGACCGGGGAATCTCTATGAGGCGTTGCGGGAGAAGGCGACGGCGGAGCCTATACTTTAACCATAAAGGGCCGATCTCATCATGACCGACCTCTTAAATCTGCCCTGTTTGCGCGTGACGGACTACGAAGACTGTGGGGACCATTATTTTGTTGCCGCCCACGGACACCTTGAGCCGGGGCCGTGTGGCGGTTGTGGCCATGATGATTATTATCGTCATGGGGCGCAGAAGCAGATCATCATGGATACGCCGATCCACGGTAAGCGAACCATGATCGAGGTTCACCGTCGGCGGTTCCGCTGCAAAATTTGCGGCAAGACCGCCTTTGAGCCTATGCCCGACATTGACCCAAAGCGCCAGGCGACAAAGCGGCTGGTCGATTACATCGAGCATCGATGTCTTACCGAGACTTTCATGTCCCTGGCCCGGGAAGTGGGCGTTGACAACAAGACAGTTCGCAACATCTTCGACGATATGTTGGCCCGGAAGGAGAAGCAGCATAAATACCAGACGCCGGAAGTCCTCGGCATCGACGAGCTGAAGATCATCGGGGACTATCGGGCTATGCTCACCAACATCAAAGAGCTGGCCCTGTTCGACATGCTTCCGTCGCGCAAAAAAGCCAACCTCATCGACTATTTCAGAAACCTGCCGGACAAGGGGAAAGTTACGACCCTGGTCATGGATATGTGGAATCCGTACCGGCAACTCGGCGTCCAGGAACTCCCCGGACGGCTCATCGTCGTGGACAAGTTTCATGTTTTGAGGATGGCCAACGAGGGGCTGGAGAGAGTTCGCAAGAGGATCAGGAAGGGACTCGATCAAAAGACCAGGCTGAAACTAAAGAACGAGAGGTTCGTGCTGCTGAAGAGAAAAAGCGCCCTGTCGGAAGACGAAAAGAAGGACGCCCGCAAATGGTTCTCGCTTTTCCCTGAACTGGGTTGCGCCTACGACGCCAAGGAACGCTTTTTCGAGATTTACGATCAGCCTACCCGAGCCGCCGCCGAAATCGTCGCCGGTCGTTGGGCAAACTCTCTTCCCACGGATGTCGCAAAGGATTTTCGTGATCTCCAAGTCGCCCTGGGGAACTGGAACAAGGAAATCTTCAACTACTACGAAAATCCCGTTACCAACGCTTACACGGAGTCGCTGAACGCCATCGCCCGGCAAATCAACCGGATGGGTCGTGGTTACAGCTTCGAGGTTCTGCGGGCAAGGCTCCTCTTCGAGAAGCAGGCCATCAAAAAATCGCCCTCTCTGCGGAAGAAGCCTCGGCAACGCCCCGTGTCGGGGTACGAATTTATCCAGGAATTTAAACGCGGGCTGGAAGGCTCTGCCGAGGAGCCGGTAGTGGAGTATGGGGTAGACCTTCTCAAGCTGATTCAACTTTTCGAGGACGGGTATTTCTCCTGATTTTCAACACGGGGGAATCCCTGGGGAAGCCCTGAAGCGAGATGCTTTCAACAGTAGATTCCAAATACCCATTAAATATATGCTGAAGTAGCCTTTCTTTTCATTCTAAACCGCGCCCAACGGAGCAGGTGGCATGCACACATTTCAGGACCCCCAGCTTGAACAGGCTCTAGTGAGTCTCAGTCGCCTATTAAAAG
>NZ_JAVESI010000002.1:0-162992 GCF_034006665.1 Trichloromonas sp. | reverse complement strand
CTTGCCGTTCAGCTAGCGGTTCCCGTCATCAGGGTCCGCAGAGGACTTTCACCTCCAAGTCACCATTCAGACACCACAGCTGAATGGATGGTGCTTTCGCACCACGCGCCATGCCGGGCGCACAAACAAAAAAGCTGACGATTTCTCGTCAGCCCTTGTTTTTTGTCTGGTGCCGAAGGCGAGACTCGAACTCGCACGGGCCTACGCCCACTAGACCCTGAACCTAGCGTGTCTACCAATTCCACCACTTCGGCATGAAGCGAGGGTGTTTATAACAAAAGGCTTTTGCCATTGCAACAAAAAAAATTTCATCCCGGGTTTTTCCCGGCATCTTTTTCCAGGCGGCGCGGCGCTGCCATCAGGGTCCGTTCCGGCTCGGCCAGAACCAGGCCGGGGCGGGCGCCCTTGGGCTTGCGCACCTGCTTTCCCGAGGTCAGCATCACTTCGACCTTGCGGTCTTGTCGCCCCCGGGAATAACCCGCCGCCAGCGAGGCGGCGTAGGCGATATCCTCCTCCGGAATCTCCCGCCGTCCGGCGCGCTTCAAGACCAGATGGCAACCGGGCAGATGATGCGCATGAAACCAGAGGTCGTCGGCATCCGTCAAGGATTTGCTGACCCGGTCGTTGACGCGGTTGTTCAATCCCCAGAAGATGGTCAGTCCCGAAGGACTGAGGGTTTGCCGGAGGCCCGCCTCGGAGCCGGAAGCCGCCGGACCTTTAGCGAGAGGGCGGGCCTGCTTGAGCAGTCCGGCAGCGGCCAGCTCTTGCCGCAGCGGTTCAAGTTCAGCAAAGCCATCCGCCTCTTCCAGAGCCAGCGCCACCCCTTCCAGCCAGTCGAGTTCCTCCAGCGTTTCGCGCCGGCGGCGCTCGGCGTGCTCCAGCCCCCGCTTTCCCTTGCGGTGACGTTTGAAACGGAGCTCGGCGTTTTCTTTGGGGGTCAACGCCGGGTCGAGGGGAATGGTCACGGGGGTCGGCGGCTCGGCATACCAGTCGTCCACGGTGATTTCCGTCATTCCCCGGCGCAATCGGGAGAGATTTGCTAAAAGCAGTTCCCCCCACTGGCACCAGCGTTGGTAATCGCCCATGCGCGCCGTTTCCGCCTCGATCTGCTCCAACCTCCGGCGCAGCCGGGTCCGAGCCTTGCCCAGCGTGCGCGCCAACTCACCGCGACCGCCGCCGAAAACCATCTCCCGCGCGCCATCGCGGTAATAGGCTTCGGTCGCTTCGGAGACGCTGGCGAAAGGGCGCACCGACTCCAGCTCCAGATACGCCGGAAGGAGCGGCGTCAGCCACAAACGCCCCCGCCAACCGACGACACCGGGCGAAAAGCGCTCAGCGAGCCAAAGGGCGCGAAAATCCTCCAGAACCGTTCGGGGATCGCCGCCGCAGGCGACGGCGGCATCCAGATCAGCTGCCAAGAGCGGCGTCATGGGCGTCACCGCCTGATTCAGCCAGTCGACGAACGGCCGATCATCCGGCGGTTCCGGAAGGTCGGCAAAGAGATCCAGCCGCTCAAGAACAGGCGGCGGAACGTAGACCGTACCGGGCAAAGCCGGTCGCCCCGTTTCCGTCTGCCGCTTCAGGCTGTCGACGATTCGCCCGTCACCATCGAGGAGCAGCAGATTGGCCTGCGAGCCGTGGAGTTCGGCAACCAGGGTCCAGCGGCTCGCCCCTTCCCCGCTGAAAACCAGGTTCAGGATGCGCTCACTGGGAACCCGGTCGATGCTCAGCAGGCGCCGTAGCCGCGAGCGCAGCAGCCGGCAGAAACGCGGCGGCGCCTGGGGATTGGGCGGGTTCTCGGCGGTGAGATGGAGGCGCGGGGCGCGAGCGGAGGCGGAGATGAGCAGACGCGGATTCTCCCGCCCGGTCCACAGACGCAGGATCAGCTCATCGGCACCGGGTTGGTGAATTTTGCCAATCGCCGCGCCGGTGAGCAGAGGCTTGAGTTCGCGGACGACTGCGTCGAGGGAAAGAATATCCATGACGACCAGCATAAGGGAGGAAAGGGAGAAGGGCAAGCCTTCATCCCGCTTGCCTGATTCAGGGATTAGTCCTTTTCATTCAAGCCATTTCTGCTATGATGCCGCTTTCCATATCCGTAGCGAGGAGGCCTCCATGAACAAATCCTGGAAAATCGAGACCCAGGCGGTCCAGGGCACTTATGCGCCAAAAGCAACCGAAGCGCGCATTCCGACTATCTGCCAAAGCACCACCTTCAAATATGACAGCGCCGAGCACGTCGCCAAACTCTTCGACCTCGACCTGCCCGATCCCTTCTACACCCGCCTCGGCAATCCCACCACCGATGCCTTCGAAGGAAAGATCGCCCTGATGGAAGGGGGCGTCGGCGCCCTCGCCACCTCGTCGGGACAGGCCGCCACCGCCTTGTCGATCATGAACATCTGCCGCGCCGGTCAGCATATCGTCACCGCCGGCACCCTCTACGGCGGCACCTATTCCCTCTTCGCCAACACCCTGCCGAAACTCGGCATCGAAGTGAGCTTCGTCGATCCCGCCGCGACGGCGGAAGAGATCAAGAAGCATTTCCGCCCGGAGACCAAGGCCCTCTTCGCCGAAACCATCGGCAATCCCGGCCTGAATGTGCTCGATTTCGAGAAGTTTTCCGCCGTCTCCCGGGCGATGGGAGTGCCGCTGATCATCGACAACACCTTCCCCACCCCCTACCTCTGCCGCCCCCTGGATCACGGCGCCGATATCGTCGTCCATTCGGCGACCAAATACATCGACGGCCATGCCAGCAGCGTCGGCGGGGTCATCATCGACGGTGGCAAATTCGACTGGACCTCGGGCAAGTATCCGGAACTGACCGAACCGGACAGCTCTTATCACGGCCTGCGCTACGTGGAAAAATTCGGCCCGGCCGCCTACATCGTCAAGGCCCGCGCCCAGTATATGCGCGATCTCGGCGCCACCCCTTCCCCCTTCAACTCCTTCCTCTTCCATCAGGGGCTGACTACCCTGCCCCTGCGCATGGAGCGGCACAGCGCCAACGCCCTGGCCCTCGCCCACTTCCTGCAACAGCACCCGAAGGTTTCCTGGGTCAACTATCCCGGGCTGGAGAGCCACCCGAGCTATTCCCTGGCGCAAAAATACCTGCCCAAAGGGGCGAGCGGGGTTTTGACCTTCGGCATTCAAGGAGGACGGGAGGCGGGCACCCGTTTCATGGAAGCGACGAGAATCATCGCCCTGGTGGTGCATGTGGGAGACGCTCGCAGCTGCGTACTGCACCCGGCCAGTACCACCCATCGGCAACTCTCCGAGGCCCAGCAGATCGCCTCAGGAGTCACTCCCGATCTGATCCGCCTCTCCGTCGGCATCGAGCATATCGACGATCTCATCGCCGATGTCGACCAAGCACTCAACGCCGGCTGATCCCGGCAAACATCCCCATTCCCCGGGCGGGCTCGCAAGAGTCCGCCTTTTTGTTTTCCCCATAAGTTGCTAGTTTTTTAATCAAAAAGTGTTCTTGACATAATTACTTTGTATTGCTAGATAAATATACAAATTAAATTGACTTTTAAACCCAAGAGAAGCTTTCCATCTTTCAATATCATAGAGGAGATGATCATGAGTGAATCCCATCCCCAGGGGATCGGCACCCGCGCTCTCCACGCCGGACAGGTTCCCGACCCGTCCACCGGCTCCCGCGCCGTTCCCATCTATCAGACCAGTTCCTACGTCTTCAACTCCACGGAACACGCTGCCAACCTCTTTGGCCTGAAAGAAATGGGCAACATCTACACCCGGTTGATGAACCCCACCACCGACGTGCTGGAAAAACGCCTGGCCGCCCTCGACGGCGGGGTCGGCGCCCTCGCCTTGTCTTCCGGGTCCTCGGCGATCTTCCTGGCGGTTCTCAACCTCGCCCAAGCTGGCGACAACATCGTGTCGAGCAGCTCCCTCTACGGCGGCACCTACAACCTCTTCCGTCACACCTTCGGACGCATGGGCATCACGGTGAAATTCGTCGACGCCTCGCGCCCGGAGACCATCGCCGCCGCCATCGACAACCAGACCAAAGCGGTCTTCACCGAAACCATCGGCAATCCCAAGAACAATGTCGACGATTTTGCCGCCATCGCCAAAATCGCCCACAACCACGGGCTGCCCTTCATCGTCGACAACACCGTCGCCACGCCCGCCCTCTTCCGCCCCATCGAGCACGGCGCCGACATCGTCTGCTATTCGTTGACCAAGTTCATCGGCGGCCACGGCACCAGCATCGGCGGCGCCGTGGTCGACAGCGGCAACTTCGACTGGGCGAGCGGGCGCTTCCCCGAATTCACCACGCCCGACCCGAGTTATCACGGCCTGATCTATCACCAGGCCCTCGGCCGCCTCGCCTACATCCTGAAAATGCGCCTGACCCTACTGCGCGATCTTGGCCCCTGTCTCTCCCCCTTCAACGCCTTCCAGTTGCTGCAGGGGTTGGAGACGTTGCATGTGCGCATGCCCCGTCACTGCGAAAACGCCCTGGCCGTGGCCCTCTTCCTCGAAGAGCATCCCGCTGTCGCCTGGGTCAACTATCCCGGCCTGGAAAGCCATCCGGACCACGGCAACGCCTTGCGCTACCTGCCCAAGGGGCAAGGGGCGATCATCGGTTTCGGCATCAAGGGCGGGACCGCCGCCGGCGCGCGCTTCATCGACGGAGTGAAACTGGCCAGCCATCTCGCCAACATCGGCGACGCCAAGACCCTGGTCATCCATCCGGCCTCCACCACCCACCAGCAGCTGACCCCCGAGGAACAGCGCGCCGCCGGGGTCACCGAGGATTTCATCCGGGTCTCGGTCGGCATCGAGGATCTCGACGACATTCTCGCCGATCTCGATCAAGCCCTGCGCGCCGCCGCCCACTAAGCCGCGCCCAGCCGCCATTTTAGAGGGATTTTCGCTCCAAGCGGACCCGGCTTCCGGGTCCGCCTTTTTATTGCCCCGGGTTCTCTGAAATGCTACACTTCGCGCCCGTAACCAACCTGGCGGAACGCTTTACCCCCGCCGCGACGAGGCGCCCATGACCCCATCCCATGACCACCCCGCCCCCCACGGCTTCCGCAAGCAACCGCGAGAAAAGCGACACAGCCGCGCCCGCTACCGGCTCGAATACCTGCTCTTTCTGACCCTGGCCGCTCTGACCCGCGCCCTGCCCCGCGTCACCGCCCTGCGCCTGGGGGCAAAGCTGGGGGAACTGGCGCGCCTGACGCAGAAAAAGCGCGTCACCACCGCCAGCGACAACCTGCGCCGCGCCTATCCGGAAAAATCGAGTGCGGAGATCGAGGCCGATGTACGGGCAGTCTTTCGGAATCTTGGGGTGGGCGCCGTCGAGATGCTGCGCATCGACCTGTTTCGCGGCCAGGCCGACCTGGATCGCTACTTCACTCTCATCGGCATGGAACATCTGCACCAGGCCCACGCCCTGGGCAAAGGGGTACTGCTTTTGACCGGGCACATCGGCTTCTGGGAGGTGGGAACCTTTTTGATTCCGCAACTGGGCTTTCCCGTCGATTTCGTCGCCAAGCGCATGAAAAACCCTTACGTCGACCGCTATTTCGAACGATTGCGGGAAGCCGGGGGGGGCCGCTGCCTAGAGAGTAAAAAAGGCGCCCGGCGGATTTTGCGGGCCCTCGGCGAAAAACACATGATCGCCATCCTCCTCGACCAGCACATCAGCCGGAGCGAGGCGGTCCCCGTCGATTTCTTCGGGCGCAAGGCCTGGACGACGCCGATTATCACCCAACTCGCCATGAAGCAGGGCATCCCCATCGTCCCCATCTATTCTTACCGCACCGACGATTTCCGTTACGAAATCATCGCCCAGCCGCCGATCCTCTTCGCCGACGAGCCGGGGGAAGAGGCGGTAATCCGCAACACCGCCCACCTGACCGCCAACATCGAAGCGGCAGTGCGGCGGGCGCCGACCCAGTGGTTCTGGGTCCATCGCCGCTGGCGGGACTGAGTCCGTGACCGCGCCGCCCTTTCACATCGTCCTGGTCGAGCCGGAAATCCCCCCCAACACCGGCAACATCGCCCGGCTCTGCGGCGCCACCGGCACCATCCTCCATCTGGTCGGCAAACTCGGCTTCAGCATCGACGACCGCCAACTGAAGCGCGCCGGGCTCGACTACTGGGAAGCCATCGACGTGCGCCGCTGGGACTCCCTCCCCCAACTGGAAGCGGCCTTTCCCGGCGGGCACTGGTGGTACACCTCGAAAAAAGCCGCCCGCAGCCATGTCGAAGCCAAGTTTCTGCCCGGTGATTTTCTCGTCTTCGGCAAGGAGACCGAAGGGCTGCCCGCAGACCTGCTCGCCGCCCACCCCGAGCGCTGCCTGCGCATCCCTATCTTCTCCCCTATCGTCCGCAGCCTCAACCTCTCCACCGCCGCCGGCATTGTTTTATACGAAGCCTTACGGCAAACGGGACGCCTCTCCTAAGGGCTGACAAAAAACGCCAAGGCCGCTCCGGTATCATTCCCAAAGCGGCCTTGGCGTTGTGCGCGAAAATTCTGCCCTGAGCTGTTCCGGCGTCAGATCTCCACGGATACCTTGAACTCTTCCATTTGCACGATCGCATCTTTCCCTTCCCCGATCAGATGAAAAGAGAAGGACCGCCGTTCTTCCGGGTTGTCGAAGAAGAATTCGACCGTCCCTTCCTCTTGCGCACGCAGAACGGGGAACTCGGGGTAAGGGATGCTGTTGATGGTATGTTCCCACATCTTCAGAATCAACTTGAGCTGCACCCCTTCCGGCGGCGCCTGAAGCATCTTCACCCGGATCGAGACATGAACCCTGGAGTTCGCCGGGAAATCGAGCCCCTGGGCACCAACCAGGGTATCGGACCATTCGCTGCGGATCTTCTCCGGCAGGGAGCGGATTTCGCCGTCGGCAAAGTCCAGCACCCGCGCCCCCGCCTTGGGAAGAAGCTTGCGGTCGAGAGCAGCGTCGATGAGAAAGACCGGATTTCGGCGTCCCTGCGTATCCCGGGTGAACTCGGCCGGGGGCGGCCCAAGCAGACTGTCGGCCTTTCCGACCCGGCAACGACCGTCATCACTGCATTCGTAGCGGAGGTTGTCGGCCGTATGCCGACGGCGTTTGGAAGCGGTGAAGGCGACCATCTCCCGAGGCGTTTCGTAATCACGGAAGAAACTGCGGCCGATAACGCCCTCCGGCACCGGCAGGCCGAGATAATCGAGGATCGAAATCTCCGTATCGACCAGACCGTAACCCCCCGGTTTGAGACGCGGCAAGGCCTCGTCTTCCGGCGCCAGAATCATCCCCAGCCCCCAACTGCTGGTCCAGTCCCCGATTTCCGCGCCGTGAGATTCGTCTGAAGCGATGATCACCAAGGTATCCTCCAGCACCCCGTCCGCGCGCAGATCGTCGATGAAGCGGCCGAGGGCCTGGTCGAGCTGATCGACGGTGGCGGCGCGGCGGTCGGGATAGCGGGCGACGATTTCATCGGGCACAGCGTAGGGCTGATGGGTGCCGACAGTCAGCAAGGTCAGCATCCAGGGCTTCTCCTTCTTCCGCAGGTCGGCGATATACGCGCGGGCGCCGCGAAAGAGGACCGCGTCGATCGCCCCCCACTCAAAGGGATAGGGGTTGGGTTCGGTGAACCATTCCGAGCCGTGCACCTCATCGAAACCGATCAGGGGCATGAAGCGGTCTTTGCCCATGAAGGCGAGCCCGGCCCCTTGCAGATAGTGGTTCTCCCAGCCATGGGCGGCAAGCTGGGCGGGCAGGCATTGTGCGGCCCGCTGCGGATTGCCGGAAAGCTCCACCGCCTTGGCCGTACTCCAGGACTGTTTGCTGAAATCGCCACAGAGCAGGGCGTAAAGACCGCGAATCGTCTGATGGCTGTGAACGGTGAAGTCCGGGATCAGCATCGCCCCGGGGGTGCTTTCGGCCAGGCGGGTCATGGTCACCTTGTCGTAATCCCTCACCCCCATGGCCTGACGGATCTCGGGATGGTAGAGCCCGGGAATCCCCTCCAGAGTGATGATCAGCACATTTTTGGCCTTACCCTTGAGCATCAGGGGACTGCCGTCGAGATCGGCCCGATCAAGCCCTGAAGGAAGTTGGAAGTTGGCCAGATCCTCGGCGGTCAAGGGCGGCGGAGCAAAGAAGGTATCGATGATAAACCAGTGCAGGGCGTTGTGCCGGGGGATGACGGCGAGGTCGTCGCGAGCGAGGCTCAGATGGGTGTGCAGACCGAGAATGGCGACACCGACGGCAAGTAGAGGCACGGCATAGCGAAGACGCGGCCGGGCAAGGGGCAAGACAGCGACCAGCAGCGCCGAGACCGCCAGCGGCCAGACCAGCCCGGGAGCGGAAAAATTGAAACCGGAGGCGCTCTTTTGGACAAAATCGGGATTGGTCAGGTAGTGCAGATCCTGCCAGGTCGGCAGACGATTCATCGCCGCCACCAGTTCATGGGCGCCAATCATGAACGCCGTCCAGAGCAGGGCGAGCAGGATGCGCACCGGCCGAGGCGCCCAGACGAGCAGGACCAGCAGGAGCAGACCCACCCCGGCGTCGGAGAGCAGCCCGATATATTCACCGCCGCCGCTGAGCGCAAGGCGGCGGAAAAAGGGAGTCAGGGTGAGAACCAGCAGAGACAGATAGGCCAGAAGCTTAAACATGGGCAGTATGCTTATCGACAAAAAAGGTTGTTTTAATATCAGGGGCCGGTGAACAAACGCCGCACCACCTCGGGGAGATCCCCCTTCGGAAAGAGCTTGTTGTTCCGGCCCACTTCAAAGATCCCGAACCACTCCTCGGGGTCCCCCGCTTCGTGGCGGAACTCGTCCTCGGGGGTCCAGCCGATCTTCCACCACTCGTCCTGAAACTCGAAAAAGACCAGGCCGCAGAAGCGGTCGGCCCCGCGCGCGCTACGGATATCCTGCCAGACCGAACGGAAACCCTCGGCGACCCGCTCCGCCCGGTTGCCGCCGTAATCGGCCAGTTCCGGCCGGGGCATGATCGGCGAAGTCGAAAACCCCACCTGGGTCACCAGGATCGGCAGGCTGGTGGTCGCCGCGAGTTCCTCCAGATAGCCCTGATAGCTGGTCCCGGTCACCGACCCGGGCGGCGAGGTTTTCACCCCGTTGGCGTAGGTGTAGACATTCAGGCAGATGAGATCGCCCATGTCCGGCGCCAGCAGGTGCTCGCGGGGGAGTTCCAGGTCGGGGCGATCGGCGATGGGGCCGATGTGCGTCCAGCTGGTGTGGGTGTAGAGATGGCGGCGGCCGTAGCGGGTCAGCTCATAATCCATGGCCTGGTCGATGAGTCGGGCCAGGGCGACCTCGGACGCGGTGCGCCCGGTCACGGTCAGATATTTGCCCCGGTAGTCGCGCACTTCGGGATGAAGCTTGTTGGTGCGCTCCACCGTCGCCGCCTGCAACTCGTCGCCGATGGAGAAGAGCACCAGGCGCTCGGGCCGACCGACGGCATAGGTGTGGTCGATGACCTGACGGATAGTGGCGAGGGTCTTCGCTAGGTAGTCCTCGTCCAGCAGGTCGGTGGTGAAGGGGTCGATCCAGATATCCTGACCGTAAACCAGATCGGTGGCGTCGAGGGCAGTGAAGAAGTTGGCCGGCATGCGCAGGGGGAAGACGTGCAGGTAATTCACCCCCATCTCCTTGAGCAGCGCCAGATGCTGGGTATAGCGCCCGTCGTTTCCCGGCCCCGCCCCGTGCTGGGGGGTCTCCCCCGGCATATAGGGGGAATAGCCCATGCCGCGAAAAAAAACCGCCCGCCCGTCGGCGTGGTCGACAAGCCGCGTCCCCTCGACCACGAAACGGCTGGGCTGGGGGGTGTCGGGATGAATCCGGGCGGTCTTCCCGGCGGCCCGGGCCATGCCGGGGGCCAGGATAAGCATCAGCACCAGAAGAAAGATCGAGCGTTTGACCAGCATGAATTTGGACATGGAAGATCTCGCCGGGGGAATGGGGATTGCGAACGGACGATGAATAGCCGAGGACTAGGTGGTTGTCAACGGCATTCTTCGGAACGGCGCCAGTAAGGCAAAACCCTCCTGATTCCGAAGCTTTCGCATATTTTCCCTTTGGCTCAAGATCGTTGCAGCGATAGCCTATGCTACGGTTCCAGACAGACAGGAGGTTTTACTGATGAAAAGATTCATCCGACCATCTTGACCTTACCTTGTTGCCGCCCTCGTCAGGGCGCAATATCCGGGATTTTTATCACTTTCTGCTGGCCCGTCACGGGGAACCGAAGAAATCGGATCGGGGGACAAAGGGGGACTTCACGGACCTCTGCGAGAGATTATCCTGGCAGGGGATGCCTTGGCGGCTTAACGGAGCCTACGCGAGGTGTGGTAAACCACGTTCTTAAAATTTCCGTGAAAGCTACCTGCAGTAAAAATTGGCAAATTGTAGCGTTGCAAGATTTGCCCTCCCCCTCCACTCTCCGGTTACTGATTGCCAAAGACCAAGAAAACGATCGAGTGGTCATTTGTCCCAGTACACCGCCTTATCGGGGAAAATCCACCGTACACCGCCGCGCGGGTCGAGCATGTCCCCGGCATAGCGGGGGATCAGGTGGATGTGCAGATGCATGACGGTCTGACCTGCCGCGGCACCATCGTTGATGCCGATATTGAAGCCGTCGGGTTTTCGCTCTTCAATCAGACGCTGCCGCATTTCGGCAAGGAGGGCGAGCAAATCCGCCTGCTCTTCTCTAGTCGCCTCAAAGAAAGAGGCGATATGACGTTTGGGGATAATCAGGGTGTGACCAGGTGTGACGGGGAAACCATCGGGGATGGCGATGGCGTTGTCGTTGGCCGTGAGAACCCGGGATGTGTCCGAATTGCAGAAGGGGCAAATACTCATATTGGTCTTTTCTTCTGAGCAACTTAACCATAAACAACTGAATTTACCCATTTAACGACTCACACCCCCTGCGGCTGCGTGAGTCGTTAATAGTCTTTTCTCGACCATTGCGTCCCGCAAAACCGACGTTAGCCTAAAGCCCGCTGCCGGACAAGGCGAAAACTGCTCCCCCCTGCCCCCCAGCAAGAAAAGCGCCCGCAAGGGCGCCTTTCTTGTTATCGGAGTTCCTGAAACGGGAAAGATTCCCATGCTGAATTATTGCCCCAAAAACGGACTCATGAGCAAATAAACAATCCCCCCCATGGTAGCGGAAGCGGGGATGGTAAGCACCCAGGCCCAGACGATGCGGTAGGCCACGTTCCAGTTGACGGCCGTCATTCTCTTGGACACCCCCACCCCCAGAATCGCCGAGGTGATGACATGAGTGGTGCTGACCGGCATCCCGATGGACGCGGCGCCCATGATGACCCCAGCGGCCGCGGTTTCCACGCAGAAACCGTGAATCGGCTGCAACTTGACGAAATCCTTGCCGATAGTCTTAATGATACGCCAACCACCGACAGCGGTTCCCAGCCCCATGGCCACGGCGCAGGTCACCTTGACCCAGGTCGGAACGACAAAGGCGGACAGGGAACCGTAACTCACCAAGGCCAGGGTGATAATGCCCATGGATTTCTGGGCATCGGCGGTGCCGTGGGCAAAAGCCATGACCGCCGCCGAGAGAATCTGAAGTCGCCGGAAATTCCTGTTGAGTAGATAGGGCGCGCTGTTACGGAAAATCCAAAGGATGATCACCATGAAGAGAAAACCGACGGCGGTGCCGACAATGGGGGAGAGAATCAGGGAAAGGATAATTTTCTTGAGCCCGGCCCAGTGCAGGACCGAGGAGCCGGCATGGATAACGGTGGAGCCGATCATGCCGCCGATAATGGCGTGGGACGAGGACGACGGCAGTCCGTAATACCAGGTGATGAGATTCCAGGCGATGGCCCCCAGGATCGCCGCCAGCACCACCATCTGGGTCACGTTCACCGGATCGACGATTCCCTTGCCGATGGTGGCGGCGACCTTGGTCGAAACCATCGCGCCCAAAAAGTTGAGACCGGCGGCCATGATGATCGCCGATCTTACCGAGAGTGCCCGGGTCGACACGCAGGTGGCGATGGCGTTGGCCGTGTCGTGAAAGCCATTGATGTAATCGAAGACCAGGGCCGCCAGGATCACCAGCACCAGCAGGAGGAAAGCCGCTTCAGGCATTTTTCACCACCACACTTTCCAGAATGTTGGCGGCATCCTCGCACTTGTCTGTGGCCGTTTCCAGGGTCTCGTAGATCTCCTTCCACTTGATGAGTTGAATGGGATCTTTTTCCTCGTCGAAAAGTCGGCTGATGGCCTCGCGACAGACTCGATCCGCCTCGTTTTCCAGGGCGTTCACCTCCCGGCAGTGCTCGGCGATCTGTTCGAATTTGCCCCCCAAACGGGCCAGGGCCCGTTCGATGGTCTGGCAACTCTTGAGAATAATGAAAGCCAGTTCCTTGGATTCGGGCGTGGGCTTCTCCACGTTATACATAACGATGCGCTGGGCGCTGGCGTCGATGAGGTCGAGGATGTCATCCAGGGCCGCCGACAGGGCGTAGATGTCCTCCCGGTCGAAGGGGGTGATGAAACTTTTGTTGAGTTTCTTGATGATCTCGTGGGTCTGATGATCCCCCCGATGCTCCACATCCTTGATGCGGCGCTGACTTTCGACAGGATTTTCAAAATCGTTCAGCATCACCCGCAGGAGTTCGGCCCCCTCGGTGACGATGGTGCCCATCTCCTTGAACATCTGAAAGAATTTCTCGTCCTTGGGTATGAGTCCGAACATGGCGTAATCTATCCTCCCGGTGTCTGTTAAGGGATAACTGGAACAACTAATTTCTATAACACTCAGATGCGTTTCGTGAATACACAAATAACTTTAATTTCGTAAAAAACCGTCCCCCTCATTAACCGGGGTCGGAATGACGCCGAATAAAGCAAGACTCCCACTGCCCCGCCAACAAGAAAGGCGCCCTTGTGGACGCCTTTCTTGTCTTCAAACTCGGCTGAAATCTTCCCTACCCCAGCTCGTTCTCGATGCGGATGAACCGGCTCTGTTCCTTGATTACCGCCAAAGCGTCGATCTCAGCCAGGGCCTTGCGCACGTTGGCTTCTTTGGCGTCGTGGGTCATCATGACGATGGGCACGCCGCCGCCGATCTGCCGTTCGGGCTGCATCATCGAGGTGATGCTGATCTCGTACTTGCCGAGGATACCGGATATCTGCGAAAGCACGCCCGGCTTGTCGTCGGCGGCGAAGCGCAGATAGTACTGGCTGACGATGTCGTCCATCGACTTGATCGCCAAATCCTTGATCGCCTCGGAAACGTAACCCAGCGCCGGGGTGCGGCCGGCGACGCCGCAGAGCATATCCCGGGAAATGGCCATGACATCCCCCATGACCGCGCTGGCGGTGGCGTCCATCCCCGCGCCCCGGCCGTAGAGCATGGCCGGTCCGAGGAAGTCGCCGACCAGGCGCACGGCGTTGAAAGCGCCGTGGACATCGGCCAGGGGGTAGTTGTCGGGAATCATCGTGGGATGGACGCGGGCCTCGATCTGGCCGTTATCGTTCTTGCCGATAGCCAACAGTTTGATGCGATAGCCGAACTGGCTGGCGAAGTGGATGTCGAGGGCCGAGACGTTACTGATCCCCTCGGTGTGGATGTCCTTGAAGCGCACCCGGGTGCCGAAGCAGAGGGAGATGAGGATGGCGAGTTTGTGGGCGGTGTCGATCCCCTCCACGTCGAAAGTCGGGTCGGCCTCGGCATAGCCGAGTTCCTGCGCATCCTTGAGCACCGCGCCGTAATCGTCGCCGTCGTTGGTCATGCGCGAGAGGATGTAGTTGCAGGTACCGTTGAGAATACCAAAGATGCTGGTGAAGCGGTTGGCGCAAAGATTTTCCCTGATCGCCGAGATGATCGGAATGCCGCCACCCACCGCCGCTTCGAAATAGACATCCACCCCTTTTTGCTGGGCGGCCGCGAAGATCTCGGCGCCATGCAGGGCGAGCAGAGCCTTGTTGGCGGTGACTACGTGCTTGCCGTTGGCAATGGCCTTGAGCACGAAGCTGCGCGCCGGCT
Source organism: Trichloromonas sp. (assembly GCF_034006665.1). Taxonomy (GTDB): domain Bacteria; phylum Desulfobacterota; class Desulfuromonadia; order Desulfuromonadales; family Trichloromonadaceae; genus Trichloromonas. The sequence continues at coordinate 148,965 of NZ_JAVESI010000002.1, read as the reverse complement.
CGTAACCGCCGATCAGTTCGATGACCAGATCGATAGCGGGATCGGTAAGAACGGCGTCGGCGTCGGTGGTAAGCAGTTCGGGCGCGACGGTGACGGCGCGAGGGGTGGTGATGTCGAGATCGGCGATGCGGGCCAAGGTCAGCTTGGCCCCGAGACGATCCTGCAGAAGTTGGGCATTGTTCTGAAGCACCTTGACCACGCCGGTGCCGATGGTGCCGAAGCCAAGCAGGCCTATGCTGATTTCTTTCATGGAATCCTCGTGTTTGGCTGGTACATGAAGGACCGGAAACGAATCCTCAGAGATCGTCATCGATAGTCAAAAGACATTCCATTTTGGAACCGGCGGTCTCGGCCAGAATCTCGCCCAACGCCTCTTCCAGGGTTTCGGCCTCCTCCGCGTCGGCTGCGCTCAGGCCAATGGCCAGACGACTGAAGCCGGCCTGGCGGCAGACGTCGAGGAGATGGCGCAGAAGTTTGCGGGAGGAAGCGGACAGCCGCTTCGGAGCGGTCCCGCCGCCGACGAAAAGCGCCCAGTCGGCGGCCAGCTTGCCGTTATTGGCGACCAGAATATGTTCGCCGAGCCCACCTTCGGCCTCACCGTGGAGGAGCATGCGGCTGAGGCGCCCGTTCAGTCGCCAGTCGAGCAGAGCGGCGCCGCCCCGGGGTGGACGAACATCGGTGAAGATGAAGGCGGCGGCCACTTCTCCCGGCAACCGGTCGAGAGGCTCATCAGACCGGCTCAGACGGCTCATGATCCGGCAGGACGGCAAGCGCGGGATATTTTGTCGAGAATGCCGTTGACAAAGGCCGGGGTGTCCTTGGTGCCGTAGATTTTACCGATCTCGATCGCCTCGTTGATGGCGACGCTGGTGGGCACGTCAGGACGGGCCATCAGCTCGTAAGCGGCCAGCCGCAGCAGCGAGAGATCGACCCGGGCCATGCGGTCGAGGGCCCAGTTGGTGGAAAGCTCTTCGATCATCTGGTCGATGCGTTCGAGGTAATCGGCCACGCCGCGCACCAGTCCCTCGGCATATTCGCGCACCTCAAGCGGAATCGGGAGGTTGAACTCGTCGAGGGGATCGCCGAGGACATCGTCGCGAAAACGGAAATTCTCCCAGAAATCGGCGAAGACCTCTTCTAAGGACGAATCCTGATCCTGCAAGCTGTAGATGAGTTTCAGGGCCAGCTCCCGCCCCTGCCTGCGCATTCCCTTGGCCATGAATCCTACAGTTTCTTCAAGAAGTTGACCATTTCGATGGCGGTGACGGCGGCCTCGAAGCCCTTGTTCCCGGCCTTGGTCCCGGCCCGCTCGATGGCCTGCTCGATGGTGTCGGTGGTGAGCACGCCAAAGGCCACCGGCAGCCCGGTCGCCAAGCCGACGGAGGCCAGGCCCTTGGAAACCTCGGCGGCGACGTAATCGAAATGGGGGGTGGAACCGCGAATCACCGCGCCGAGGCAAACCAAGGCATCGTAACGGCCACTCTGGGCCAGACGTTGAGCCGCCAGCGGCAGTTCGAACGCACCAGGCACCTTGGCAATGTCGATACTCGCGGCATCGGCACCGTGACGGACGAGAGCGTCGACGGCTCCTTCCACCAGACGGTCGCAGATGAAGCTGTTGAAACGGCTGACCACCAGTCCGAAGCGCAGCCCACCGGCGTCCAGATGTCCTTCAATCACATGGCTCATATCGTTTCTCCCCCAATCCGGCTCAGAGATTTTCCAGCAGATGGCCGAGTTTCTCACGCTTGGTGGTGAGATAGCGCTTGTTCGTTTCGCAGGCGGGCATCTGGATCGGCACCCGCTCGACAACCTCCAGACCGTAGCCTTCGAGGCCGATGATTTTCTTCGGATTGTTGGTCATCAGACGGATCTTGCGCACCCCCAGTTCCGAGAGAATCTGGGCACCGATGCCGTAATCGCGCAGGTCGGCCTTGAAGCCGAGGGCTTCGTTCGCCTCAACGGTGTCGCAGCCCTGATCCTGCAAGGCGTAGGCCTTGAGCTTGTTGATCAGACCGATGCCCCGCCCTTCCTGACGCATGTAGAGGAGAACCCCACAGCCTTCCTCGTTGATCTGGTGAATGGCGGCATGGAGTTGCTCGCCGCAGTCGCAGCGCTGGGAAGCGAAGACATCCCCGGTCAGGCATTCGGAGTGAACCCGCACCAGAACCGGCTTTTCCGGATCGATCGTCCCTTTGACCAGGGCCAGATGCTGGGCATGGTCAACGTCGTTTTCGTAGGCGATGGCCGCGAATTCGCCACAGTCATGGATGGGAATGACCGTTTCAGCGGCGCGCCGCACCAAGAGCTCCTTGCGCATGCGGTAGGAAACCAGATCGGCAATGGAGATGATTTTCAGTCCGTGCTGCTTGGCGAACTTCCTCAGTTCCGGCAGACGGGACATGGTGCCGTCTTCGTTCATGATCTCGCAGATCACCCCGGCTGGTTTGAGTCCAGCGAGGCGAGCGAGATCGACGGACCCTTCGGTCTGACCGGCGCGTACCAGCACGCCCCCCTTTTTCGCCCGCAAGGGGAAAACGTGACCGGGACGGGCGAGATCGCGAGCAGTGCTGTCATCGGCGATGGCGACCTGGATGGTGCGCGCCCGGTCGGCGGCGGAGATGCCAGTGGTGACACCACGGCGGGCCTCGATGGAGATGGTGAAGGCGGTGCCAAAGGACGAGCTGTTGTTCTGGACCATGAGAGGCAGATCGAGGTGATCGGCCCGCTCTTCGGTCAGGGAGAGGCAGATCAGGCCGCGTCCCTCCCGAGCCATGAAGTTGATGGCCTCGGGGGTGACCTTTTCGGCGGCCATGGTCAGATCGCCCTCATTTTCACGGTCTTCGTCATCGATAAGAATGACCATTTTGCCTTGGCGGATATCCTCCAAGGCGGCTTCGATCTTGGCGATAGGCATGAGAAAAACTCCTTTTTTTCGGCCCGCCACTATGTCACAGAAATCCATGCTTGGCAAGGAATTCAAGATCGACGGCAGCGCGGGTCTCGTCCCGGGGAGAGCGCCCGAGCAGGCGCTCCACATACTTGCCGAGAATATCCGTTTCGATATTCACCCGCATCCCGGCCCGGGACTCCTTGAGGGTGGTCATTTCCAGGGTATGGGGAATGATCGCCACGGAAAAGGTTTCGTCGCCGACACTGTTGACGGTGAGGCTGATGCCGTCGATGGCCACCGAACCCTTCTCCACCACATAACGGTTGACCTCTGCGGGAAGGCGAAAGGTCAGGCGCCAGGCGTTACCATCCAGCCGCCGTTCTTCCAGGATACCGACCGCGTCGACATGCCCGCTGACCCAGTGTCCGCCGAGGCGATCGCCGAGGCGCAGGGCCCGTTCGAGATTGACCCGGTTGCCGGGGAGGAGTCCGCCGAGACTGGAGCGCCCCAGGGTTTCGGGGGAGACGTCCGCGGTGAATGAGCCGCCGCCGAACCCCGTCACCGTCAGGCAGATGCCATTGACGGCGATGCTTTCCCCCAGTGCCAGTTCCTCCATGGGGATGGCGGTTGCCACGGTCAGACGAGCGCCGGCAGCCCCCTTGCGTAGTTCACGCACCGTGCCCAGATCCTCGATCAGTCCGGTGAACATGACAGCACCTCCCCGTCGATCAGCAGATCGTTTTCAAAGCGGCTGAAACGCACATCCTCCAGGCTCAAGGCGTCGGCCAGGCGCAGCACCCCGGAACCGGCGAAGATACCGTAGCCATCCGCCCCCCCCACCAGCTTCGGCGCGATAAAGGCGAGCATGCGGTCAATCAACCGCCGACGCAGAAAGACCCCGTTGAGGCCGCTTCCCCCTTCGAGAAGCAGGCTCTGCACCCCCCGGGCACCGAGCAGGCGCAAGAGAGCAACGAGATCGACATGGCCGTCGGGACCGTCGATGACCTGTACCTCCACCCCCCGCGCGCGCAGGCGCTCCAACTTCTCTTCAGGAGCGGCGGAAGTGACGGCAAGCAGGGTCGGCGCTTCGGTCGTGTCGAAAATACGGGCATTGGCGGAACAGCGCAACTGCCCGTCGACAATCACCCGCAGGGGATTGCGCCCGCCCTCAGGGAGGCGGGTGGTCAGTTGCGGATCGTCGTGGAGGACGGTACCGCTGCCGACGAGAATGGCGTCGATGCGGTCACGCAGGCGATGCACATGCAAACGGCTGGCGCCGCCCGAGATCCAGCGGGAGTCCCCGGAGGCGGTGGCGGTCTTGCCATCCAGGGTGATGGCGGTCTTCAGGGTGACATGGGGCAGACCGGTGCGGATGTGCTTGGCGAAGGGAGCGATCAGACGCCGGCAATCGCTTTCACAAACCCCCACCACCACCTCGATACCGGCATCTCGCAGGCGACCGATGCCGCGACCGCTCACCTGGGGGTTGGGATCCTCGCAGCCGACCCAGACCCGGACGATCCCGGCGGCAATCACCGCGTCGGCACAGGGACCGGTACGACCATAATGACTGCAAGGTTCGAGCGTGACATAGAGATCGGCTCCCCGGCTCCGTTCCCCGGCCTGGCGCAGAGCAAAAATTTCGGCATGAGGCTGTCCCGCCGCCGGATGAAAACCCTCTCCAACCACCTCGCCGCCGGCAACCACCAGCGCCCCCACCGCGGGATTGGGGCGGGTCCGGCCCTCGGCCCGCCGTGCCAGGGCCAGGGCCTGTTCCATATAGTCCACAGCGCTGGGCATACACAGCTCCGAAAAGAAAAAACAGCAACTCCCCGGCGGCGCGAACCGCCCGGGGAGCACAAAGGACAACCGGCAACGCAAGAACTCAGGGAGACTTTTTGCCTCCCCCCTTGGCGAGAATATCGGTCAACTCGGCCATGAACTCGTTGATGTCGCGGAATTGCCGGTAAACCGAAGCGAAGCGAACATAGGCGACCTCATCCAGTTCATGAAGGATGTTCATGACCGCCTCGCCAATACGGCTCGATTCGATCTCCTTCTCGCCGCCTTCCTGCAGAGACTGCTCCAGACGATCGACCTCCTTCTCAATCACGGCGATGGAGATCGGCCGCTTTTCACAAGCGCGCTGCATGCCGGCGATGATCTTGGACCGGTCGAAGAGTTCTCTGCGGCCGTCCTTTTTGACCACCAGCGGCAGGGTCTCTTCGACCCGTTCGTAGGTGGTGAAGCGTTTTTCGCAGGAGATGCACTCACGGCGGCGGCGGATGTTGTTCCCCTCGCGACCGAGCCGGGAATCGACCACCTTGGTGTCGTGATAGGAGCAGAAGGGACATTTCATCGACGATCCCCCCGGCTCATTTCGACAATCTGGCTGAATTCCAGAACCTCGACCCCCGACTCGGCGAGCATCTCCATGGAGAGCAGGTCGGGATAGCCTTCCTGATAGATGATCCGCTGGATCCCGGCGTTGATGAGCATCTTCGAACAGATGATGCAGGGGGAATTGGTGCAGTAAAGGGTAGCGTCGGCGATATTGATGCCGTGCTTAGCCGCCTGGATGATGGCATTCTGCTCAGCATGGAGGCCGCGGCAAAGCTCGTGGCGCTCACCCGAAGGGACATTGAGCTGCTGCCGCAGGCAGCCGACCTGCGCACAGTGGGTGATCCCCGACGGAGTACCGTTATAGCCGGTCGCGAGGATATTCTTCCCCTTGACCATCACCGCCCCCACCTGGCGGCGCAGACAGGTCGAACGCCGGGACACCAGGCGCGCGATCTCCATGAAATACTCCTCCCAGCTCGGCCGCTCCATTTAGATCAGCCGGTGGGCGTAGAGGGGGAATTTCTTGCAAAGCTCCTTGACCTCGCCGCGGATTTTTGACAGTTCCTCGGCATTCTCCACATTCTTCAGGGCACGGTCAATCCAGCCGGCGACCAGCTCCATCTCCGCTTCCTTGAGGCCGCGGGTGGTGGTGGCCGGCGTGCCGATGCGGAAGCCGCTGGTGACGAAGGGGGAGCGGGTATCGAAGGGAACGGCATTCTTGTTGACGGTAATCCCCGCCTTCTCCAGGGTGGCCTCGGCAACCTTGCCGGTCAGTTCGCTACCGGAAAGATCAACCAGCATCAGATGGTTGTCGGTGCCGCCGGAAACGAGATTGAACCCCCGCTTGGTCAGGCCGGCAGCCAGAGCCTGGGCGTTTTTCACGACCTGGGCGGCGTAAACCTTGAACTCCGGGGTCAGGGCTTCCTTAAAAGCCACCGCCTTGGCGGCAATCACGTGCATCAGCGGCCCGCCCTGGATGCCGGGGAAGATGTTGCTGTTCAGGGTCTTGGCGAACTCCTCACGACAGAGAATCATCCCTCCCCGGGGCCCGCGCAGGGTCTTGTGGGTGGTGGTGGTAACAAACTCGGCGTGGGGAACGGGATTGGCGTGCTGACCGGCGGCGACCAGACCGGCGATGTGCGCCATATCGACCATGACCAGCGCCCCGACCTTGTCGGCGATGCGCCGGAAGGCAAGGAAATCGAGGGCGCGGGGATAGGCGCTGGCGCCGACCACGATCAATTTTGGCTTGTGCTCGACGGCGAGGCGCTCAACCTCCTCGTAATCAATGGTGCCGGTCTCTCTCTTGACGCCGTAGGGAACGATATTGAAAAGCTTGCCGGAAAAGTTGACCGGCGAGCCGTGGGTCAGGTGACCGCCGTGCGCGAGATTCATGCCGAGAATGGTATCGCCGGGATTGCAGACGGAAAAATAGACAGCCATATTGGCCTGGGAACCGGAATGAGGCTGAACATTAGCGTGCTCGGCACCAAAGAGCTCCTTGGCCCGATCGATAGCCAGCTGCTCGGCCTCGTCGACGAACTCACAGCCGCCGTAGTAACGCTTGCCGGGATAGCCCTCGGCATACTTGTTGGTCAGCACCGACCCTTGAACTTCAAGAACCCGTTCGCTGACGAAGTTTTCCGAGGCGATAAATTCAAGATTGTATTCCTGACGCTCGGTTTCCCGACGGATGCTGGCGGCGATTTCCGGATCGAACTGGGCAAGTTTCTCGGACATGATTTAAAGACCTTTCAGAGCGAGGCATTCCCCGCGAAACATGATGGCGTCGCAAAAACTCACCAACTGCTGCGTTGCTGCAACCGGCTCACTACTTTGACGTACGTAAGTACGCCTCATTGCTTGCCAATTGCGCGCCTTGCATTTGGCGCTTTTTGCTTAGCCATACAATCCTGATGCTTTCTGCGAAAGCATCAAACAGGAGTGGCTAAAAACAAAAGGGCAGACCCGCCGGCCTGCCCTGAAGCGCCGGCCGTCAACGGGCGGCCTTGCGAACTTCGTCCTCGATCCGGCTGATTTTATCGAGACGCCGCTGATGACGATCCCCCTCGAACTGACTGTCGAGCCAGATCTCGACCAGGCGACAGGCAACCTCGGGGGTGATGACCCGCCCCCCCATCACCAGCACGTTGGCATTGTTGTGTTCCTTGGCCATGCGTGCCGTAAAGGGATCGTTGACCAAGGCGGCACGTACGCCGGGAAATTTGTTGGCGACAATGGACATGCCGATACCGGTGCCGCAGATCAGGATACCTCGTTCGGCCTCACCGCCGGAGACGGCCCGCGCGACCTTCTCGCCGAAATCGGGATAGTCGACGGAATCACCGTTGTCGGTGCCGAAATCCCGGACGGAGAGGCCACGGGAAACGAGGCACCTCTTGATGGCATCCTTGAGTTCAAGTCCGCCGTGATCGCTCGCGATGACCATCATCATCAAACCTTTTTGAAGATCAGGGTGCCGTTGGTACCGCCGAAACCGAGGGAGTTAGACATGGCTACCCGGACCTCGGCCTGACGGGCCACATTCGGGACATAGTCAAGATCGCATTCGGGATCGGGTTCCTCGTAGTTGATGGTCGGCGGAACCGCGCCGCGCTCCATGGCGAGCAGGGAATAGACCGCCTCGATACCGCCGGCGGCGCCCAGGGGATGACCGGTCATGCTCTTGGTGGAGCTGACCATGAGCTTGCGCACGTGCTCGCCAAAAACGCTCTTGATCGCCATGGTTTCATAAAGATCGTTGAAATGGGTCGAAGTGCCGTGGGCGTTAATGTAATCGACCTCTTCAGGGTTCATGCCGGCGTTTCTCAGCGCCATCTTCATACAGCGTGCCGCGCCTTCACCATCGGGACCGGGAGAGGTGATATGATGGGCATCGCCGGTGGCGCCGTAACCGACGATCTCGGCATAGATTTTAGCGCCGCGTTTTTTCGCCGATTCGTACTCCTCCAGCACGACGATACCGGCCCCTTCGGCCATGATAAAACCGTCGCGTCCCTTGTCGAAAGGGCGACTGGAGGCCGCCGGATCATCATTACGGGTGGAGAGGGCTTTCATGACGCTGAAGCCGGCGATCCCCAGGGGCGTAATGGTCGACTCGGCGCCGCCGGCAATCATCGCGTCGGCATCGCCACGCTTGATGATGTGATAGGCATCACCGATGGAATGCGTCCCGGTGGCGCAGGCGGTGACGGTGGAGAGATTCGGTCCCTTGGCACCAAAACGGATGGAGATATGGCCGGGCGCCAAGTTGATGATGAGCATCGGGATGAAGAAAGGCGTGACCTTCTTGTAACCGCTGTTCATCAGTACGCCATGATATTTCTCGATCGCCGGTAAGCCGCCAAGACCGGCACCGACGACAACGCCGACGCGCTCGGCGTTCTCCTCGGTGACCTGCAAACCCGAGTCTTGCATGGCCATTTCCGAGGCGGCCAGGGCGTAATGGATGAAGCTGTCCATCTTCTTGACTTCTTTTTTGTCGATGAAGTCTTCGGGATTGAAGTCTTTGACCTCCCCGGCGATCTGGCTGGGCAGGTCGGAGGCGTCAAAGCGGGTAATCCGGCCGATTCCGGACTTGCCTGCCATCAAGGCCGACCAGTTCTTTTCGGTCCCGGTGCCCAGGGCGGAAACAACACCGACTCCCGTCACGACGACTCTTCGCATGGTTTCTTCCTCCATCGACGCGCGCTTTGCTGCCGCGGATTATCTATTTAAAGTCAGAAATTATAGAGACGATTCAAGGTCAAGAAAGCCGACAAGGTGGGATTAACCGATGAAGGAGGAGAAAACCCTGCTTCTCCTCCTTCATCGTGGAGCGGCTAATCAGGAGTTTTCACTAAGGTAATCGATAGCGTCCTGAACCGTCAGGATCTTTTCGGCATCTTCGTCGGAGATCTCGATATCAAACTCTTCTTCGAGAGCCATGACCAGTTCCACGGTGTCGAGGGAATCGGCGCCCAGATCATCCATAAAGGATGCGTCGTTGGTCACCTGGTCGGCGTCCACACCCAGTTGTTCCGCCACAATCTGTTTTACTCTTTCGTCAATAGAAGCCATCTGCTTCACCTCCCTTTGTGATTCGAGCCGATCTCCGATCGGGCCGGTATTTGGTGTTTCTGTTACGATTCCTACATGTACATTCCGCCGTTCACGGCCAGCACCTGTCCGGTGATGTACCCCGATTTCTCCTGGGCAAGGAAGACGACGGCATGGGCGATATCTTCCGCACTGCCGAGCCGCTCCAAGGGGATCTGGGCCGCCAGTTCCTCACGGGTCTTCTCAGGCAGGGCGTCGGTCATATCGGTAGCGATGAAGCCGGGCGCCACGGCGTTGACGGTAACATTGCGCCGGGCAAGCTCACGGGCGTTGGAACGGGTCAATCCCATGAGCCCGGCCTTGCTGGCGCAGTAGTTGGCCTGACCGGCGTTGCCCATCTGCCCGACCACCGAAGCAATGTTGATGATCCGTCCGTAGCGCTGCTTCGACATAACCTTGGCAGCCGCCCGGCTGCACAGGAACGCCCCCTTCAGGTTAACGTTCAGCACCGCGTCCCAGTCCTCATCCTTCATCCGCAGCAAGAGGGCGTCGCGAGTGATCCCGGCGTTGTTTACCAGGATATCCACCCGCCCGAAAGCCTCAACGGCTGCCTGAACCATCTTTTCGGCGTCGGCTGTCAGAGTCACGTTCCCCGGCACTGCGATCGCCTCGGTTCCGCCAGCCTTCAGTTCGGCGACCAAGGCCTCAGTGGCGGCCAGGTCGATATCGACAGCGACAATCTTGGCGCCGCAAGCCGCCAGGGCCAGGGAAATGCTCTTGCCGATTCCACGGGAAGCCCCGGTGACAATCGCGACACGGTCTTTGGCCATGGTGATTCCTTTCTTTACCAGTAAAGGTTCTACCCTGTCAATGCGCCATTCGGCAGAAATGGGCAGATAGCGATTACAGTTTTTTCAGACTAGCGACATCCTCGACATTCTGCGCGCCAGCCCCCTTGACGATACGCTTGATCAATCCGGAGAGGACTTTACCGGGGCCGATCTCGACAAAGCGATCCACCCCGAGTTCGGCCATGCAGACCACTGATTCGTCCCAGCGCACCGGGGCGCTGACCTGACGAACCAGCAGTTCTTTGAGACGGGCCGAATCCTGGTTTGGACGGGCCTCGACATTGGAAACCACGGGCAGGTTCATGGGGGCGAAGGCAATGCCGTCAAGCACTTCAGCCAGACGCCGACCCGCCGGCTCCATGAGGGCACAGTGGAAGGGAGCGCTCACTGGTAACGGCAAGGCGCGTTTGGCACCGGCCGCCTTGGCCAACTCGATGGCGCGATCGACCGCTTCGACATGACCGGCGATGACCACCTGCCCCGGGCTGTTGAAATTGGCGGGAGAGACGACCTGCCCCTGAGCGGCCTGAGCGCAGATCCCTTCGATGGCGCCCTCTTCCAGACCCATCATCGCCGCCATCGCACCGACCCCCACCGGAACCGCTTCCTGCATGAAAGCGCCCCGCTGTCGCACGGTGCGCACGGCATCGGCAAAGCTAAGGGTTCCGGCGGAAACCAGGGCGGAGAATTCTCCGAGACTGTGGCCGGCAGCGTAATCGGGACGCAGCCCGGTCTCCTGCTCCACTACCCGCAGGGCGGCGACACTGACGGTGACGATCGCCGGCTGGGTATTGGTGGTCAGTCGCAAGTCCTCCTCGGGCCCGTTGAAACAGAGGGCAGCGATATCAAAACCGAGGACATCGTTGGCTTCTTCGAAAATCTGGCGCGCCACGGGAAAGTTGTCGGCCAGATCGCGCCCCATGCCGGCAAACTGGGATCCCTGACCGGGAAAGACAAAAGCGAGCATTGAACGACCACCTTCCTTGCAAGGGTGCATCAAAATTTTTCTTTCACGACCGGCGATTACGCCACGGGGCTCAGATCCCGGCCGCTTCGACGACGGGCCCGGAACCCTCTTCCTGTCGCTCAAGCAGTTCAGTGAGCGACTTCTCATCGAAGAGACTCTTGCTCAACTGGACAACAAGGGCATTGTTGATGGCCTTGGCCACCGATTCCCGCGCCTGGAAAATGGCATTGCTGAGCGCCTTGACGTTGGAGCCGCCATGACAGATCACCCCGGTTCCTTGGATGCCGAGTAGGGGAGCGCCGCCGTATTCGGCATAATCGACCTTTTTCTTGAACGCTTGGAAGGCCGGACGAGCCAAGAGATAACCCAATTTAGCGAAGAACCGGTTGGAAATCTCCTGTTTGAGCATGGAGCCGATAGCCTCGGCCAACCCCTCGGAGAGTTTGAGAACAACGTTACCCACAAAACCGTCACAAACGACTACGTCGACGGAGCCGTTGAAAACATCGCGACCCTCTACATAACCGACATAACCGGAACGACTGCCCTTGAGCAGTCCGTGCGCGCCGCGAGTCAGATCGTTCCCCTTGCACTCTTCCTCACCGTTCGAGAGCAGCCCGACACGGGGAGCCGTCTTGCCCAAGACATGACGGGCGTAAACCTCCCCCATCAGCGCGAACTGGGCCAGATGCTGGGGCTTGCAATCGACATTGCCGCCAACATCGAGAACCAGGGTGTTGTCCTTGCGATTGGGCATGATCGTCGCGATCGCGGGGCGGTCGATCCCCTTGATCCGGCCGAGGACAAACATGCCGGCCGCCATGGTTGCACCGGAGTTGCCGGCGCTGACCACCGCCTGGGCCTCACCGCCCTTCACCAGATTGAAGGCGACGCGGATCGACGAATCTTTCTTCCGGCGCACCGCATCGGAAGCCGAATCGTGCATGCCGACAACTTCGCTGGCATGACGCACGGTGATGGGCAAATCGGCGGTCTGGTGTTTTTTCAGTTCGGACGCGATACGCGCCGAATCCCCAACCAGAAGGATGGAAATACCCCAGCGTCGGGCGGCCATGACCGCCGCTTCGACCTCGACCACGGGAGCATTGTCGCCGCCCATAGCATCCACCGCTACGACGATTTTCTCACTCAAGGAGAGAATTCCTTAGTCTTGAGTGCTGACGACTTCTTTGCCCTTATACGTGCCGCAAGCGGCACAGACCCGGTGGGGCTGCTTGGGCTCCTGGCACTGGGGACAGATGGAGATGCCGGGGGCGGTCAGAAAATCATGGGCGCGGCGCATGTCGCGCTTGGATTTGGAAGTCTTTTTCTTGGGTACAGCCATGATTCGTTACTCCTTGTAGGCCGGATCAGTCCGGCGGTCGTTCACCATCGCCTTCCCGTCCTTACGGTTAAGGCGCGCCCCATCAGGGCGGCGGTCATTTATTGATCTTGAAATCCTTGAGCGCGGCGAATTTCAGGTTGAAATCCGTCGGTGCGCAACGACAGGTCTCTTCGTTGAGGTCGGCACCACACTGGGGGCACAAACCCCGGCATCCGGGAGTGCAAAGAGGATGAAAAGGAATCGCCAGGACGACCTGTTCCTGCACCGCCTCGCGCAAGTCGATCTCGTCCCCCTGCAGAAGAATCAGGCCCATCTCCTCGGCGCTGATCTCCCGCCCCTCCTCGTCGTCTTCCACATCGATCTCGGGAAGTTCGCGGGCATAGGACAACTCGAAGGGGATGTCCAGGGTCAGAAGGGTCGGCTTGAGGCAGCGGGAACAGGGAACTTGGATTCGGGTCGAAATTCGACCGGAAACCTCAAAAAGCCCCCCCGCCGGCTGAATGCGCAAGGCAACCTGCAGAGGCTCGGGAAAGCGACATTCACGGCGCTCCTGAAGCTCGGCAAGCACCGGGAAATTCTCGGCCGGCTCGACAAATTCCAGAGCCAGTCCTACATCCCTGATGTCATGAACGGAAAGACGCATACCACCCCCAACCACTCAGAAAGGAGTTATGTATAGGAACTTCCCCCGCTTTGTCAAGGGAAAACCTGGGTCACCCCATCCCCTTCCGAAGGCCGCCCCTTGTATCCCAATCAGGCGGTTTTTGCAAGAGATTAATTGCCCCGCGCTCCGCTCTTATTGAAATCCTGCCGCGCATGGGTTAGGGTCTTCTCCTGACGTGTTTCGTTTACCTTCTTTCTTAAATACAAAGCGACCGACACCTATGTCTACCCCTTCCGCCGACCCCGCCGCGACCGAACTTTCTCGACTGTTGAGCATCATGGAACGCCTGCGCGCCCCCGGGGGGTGCCCCTGGGACGCTGAACAGACGCCCGAAAGCCTGAAACCGTACATTATTGAAGAAGCCTACGAGGTCATAGAGGCGATCGACCGGGGAAACGTCGCCGAACTGCGGGAAGAACTGGGAGATCTCCTGCTGCAGGTCGTTTTCCAGTCAAGGATCCATGAAGAGCGGGGGATTTTCGCGATGGTCGACGTGATTCGCGCCATCGCCGACAAACTGGTGCGTCGTCATCCGCACGTTTTTGCCGGCATGCCCACCGGCGACGCGACCATGCTCGCTAGTCAGTGGGAAGCCATCAAGCGGGCGGAAAAGCCGGAGAATCCCGGTGAACACCCCTTGGAGCATCTTCCCCGCCAACTTCCCGCACTGCAAAAGGCCGGCAAACTTGCCAAGAAGACCGGTTTCAACGAAGCGGCGGGAGGATGTGCCGGATTTCTGGAACAGGCCGAAGGGGATATGCAGGCTCTGGGCCGTTCCCTCGCCCGGGATGATCGCGCCTTCGCCCGTAAACACTTGGGAAGTCTGCTTTTTACGCTGGCCGGATTGGCGGCCGCCATCGACGACGACGCCGAAGACATCTTGCGTGATCACAATCGCCTCGTTTTGTCGCGCCACATCGAAAAATTAGAAAATCGAAATTTCCCCGAATTGCCCGAGACACAAAAAAACAAAAAGCCCTGAACTCTCAAGGGCGTGGCGGGCTTTTCCACATTTTTTGTGGAAAAGCTGTTGAAAACCATGTGGACAGATAGCCAGAGATCACGCCAGACAAGCTCTTGACCTCCATGCCTATTTTTTAGTCAAACAAAATATAAAATAATTTCGAATAGTTATAAAATTAATACAAAATTTCAGCATGCCAACGTAAAATCACACACCATTTTCGAGGTTTTCGCATGTTTATCCGCCTGTTGCTGCTGTTTACCTTCATTCCGGTTCTGGAACTAATCATTCTCATCAAAGTCGGAGCCTGGATCGGTGTCGCGCCGACCATCGCCCTGATCCTCCTCACCGGCCTCGCCGGTGCTTATCTGGCCCGCACCCAGGGCCTCGAACTCGCCTTCCGTATACAGCGGGAGCTGAATCAAGGGAGACTCCCCACCGAGGAACTCCTTGACGGCGCCATGATTCTGGTCGGCGGCATCCTGCTCTTGACTCCCGGGTTCTGTACCGACCTGTCCGGCTTCATCCTTCTGGTGCCGGTCACCCGACAGATCTGCAAAAAAAGCGTACGCCTATGGATGAAGCGTTATATCGACCAGGGGCGCATGACGATCCACCGTTATTGACATAAAGTTTCATATCCCCCTCTCAACCGGGAATACGCGGACATTGCTATTGCCGAGGCGTCCTATCCTTCCCTCCCCGGACGGGCCCCCGTCGGTCTGGGCAGCCCCCCCCGCGTTGTACCAATTCGTTGAAAAAGAGGGGTTCCTGACAGTATTGCATGGGCGACTCCAGGGTGACTTTGTGCTCCCGCACCAGCTGCGCCAGGCTCACATCAAGCGACCAGAATTCGTCCATGTTCTGCTGCATCAGTCTGCGGATCTGGTTTTCCTTGCGATCCCTGATGAGATTTCTGGTACGTGGGGTGTTCTCCAGTTTTTCGAAAGCCAATACTCGCCCTTTGCCGTCCTTGCTCACTACCAGTCGCTGATTGAGGATACAGACAAAGTTGTCCGCCAGTTGGGCACGCACCTGATGCTGCTGCTCCGGCGGGAAGATGTCGATGATGTGGTTGACCGCCATCACCGCGTTGTTGGCGTGCATGCAGCTGATCACCAAATGGCCGCTGTCGGCCGCCTGCAGGGCGATGGAGAAGCTTTCCAGGTCGCGCATCTCGCCGATAACGATGACATCCGGCGCCTCGCGGAAGATGCGGCGCAGTCCCGCATGAAAGGATTCGATATCGACCCCCACCTCGCGCTGGTTGACGTTGCTCGATTTGTGGGTGTGTAGATACTCGATGGGATCCTCGATGGTGATGATATTCTTCTTCTGCCGGGTGTTGATGATGTCGATCAACGCCGCCAAGGTCGTGGTCTTACCGTGGCCGGTGGGCCCGGTGATGAGGATGAGGCCCTGGGTTTTCAAGGCGAAATTTTCAAAGGACGGAGGCAGCCCGAGGCCGGCGAGACTCGGAATCTCCTCGACGATATGACGGATCGCCAGGGAAATGCTCTTGCGCTGGCGGTAGGCACTGACCCGGAAGCGCCCCCACTCGGGAAGTGAATAGGCGAAGTCCGCCTCCTGGGTTTGCAGAAACTGGTCCCACTGAAAATCGGTCATCATCCCCCGGGCGTAATCATGTACCGTCTGCGGCGTCAGCACCGGCAAAGGAAGGCGCACCAGTTCGTTGTTAAGCTTGAGGCTCGGCACCGCGCCGGCCACCAACAGCAGATCGGAAGCGCGGTTGACCACCAGCTTGCCGAAGAGGTCGCGCACATCGGGAAGCACCGTCTCCTTGGGTTTGGAGACGCAGGCCCGGGCGATATCAGCTCCGCTAATCACTTGCCCCGAACGGCTCTCGATCAACCCGAGGGCGGCGATCATCTGGAAGGCAGGGACCACCAGTGGCCGGATCGACTGACCGAGAATGAATTGCAGTTCGCCCAGGGTCTGGATATCCCCCGGATTGACCATGGCCATGGCGATCTTGCGATCCTTGGCCGCCACCGGAATAACCTGATGCTTTTTCATCGTTTCCAGGGGCAACAAGGCAAGTAGGGCGGGCTGAAGATCGATCCGCTCCAGATCGAGTCCCTCCACGCCACATTGCATGACCAGGGCCTTGACCAGATCGTCGACACTCAGATACCCCAGCTCGACCAGTGTCGAACCGAGCTTGTGCCCTTCGAACCCCTGCTGACGCCGGGCATTCTCCAGCTGTTCCGGGGTCACAAAATGATTTACCAGCAGCAGTTCTCCCAGACGCAGGGTGCGCCGACTCTTGTTCTCTTGGGTCATGACCACCTCCTTACCGGTGCGACCGGCGCTCAATGCGAAAGGCCGGGGAGCACTTCCCCTCCCCACCTTTTTCCTCTTTCAAGTCTGCGGCAAACCTTTTTCACGCAGCAGTTCCAGCACCTGGCTCGACCGTGGCCGCTCCAGATGGCGAACTTCACCGCCAAAAGCCCGGGCCAACCGGGCCATCTCCTGATGCCGCCCGTCCGGCGGACAACTGTCGATAACCAGGGCGGGAATCCCCTCGCTACTCATGCGCGCGGCGATATCGAGCACTTCCTCGATGACCTTGCGCCCCGGCTCCAGGGGGACATTCGCTTCGCCGTCGGAAATCACCACCAGCAGCGGCCGCGCCCCGGGGAAGCGGGCGCGCTCCCGGCGAATCAGCCGCCAGGCGCTCCACAGTCCGTCGGCCAAGGGCGTGGCGCCGCCGATCGGCAGCCGCCGCAGCCGTTCCCGCGCCAGGGCGATGCTGCGAGTCGGCGGCAGAAGAATCTCGGCCCCTTCCCCCCGGAAAGCCACCAGCGCCACCCGGCAACGCTCGATATAGGCCGCGCGTAAAAGGACCAGTACCGCCCCCTTGGCCGCCGCCATGCGTGCCACCGCCCCCTCCCCCATCGATTCGGAAGCATCGACAAGAAAAACGATCAGGGGATAGCGCCAACGTCGACGGATCTTCTTGTGCAGATCGGCGGCCAGAACCCGTCCCAGGCTCCCGCTCCGTCGCGCCGCCGCCCGCAGACTCGCCTCCAGCGCTACTTCGAAACCCCGTTCGCCGGAACACGTCGGCCGCACCGCCGTGACCGGACCAGCGGACTCCTGCCCCCGCCGCCGCAGGCGCGGCGGCAACCGCCGGGGACTGAGTTCAAGATCGCCCAGATCGATCCGGTCATCAGCCTCTATGAAGGTTTCCGGACTTTTTTTTTGAGGAAGGCGAAGAGAATGCTCCCCGCCGCCATCGATCCGGGAACTTCCATGGAATCGGTCATTTCGTCCAGAACTTCAGGGACTTCGGCCTCCACCTCGGCCGGACCGGGGGGCTCTTCACCGGCGATCAGGCGGCCGATCACCCCAGCCAGACGCTCGTCGAGATTGGCGTCGCTATCGAGGGGCGAACGGGCCATGCGGTGCGGCAGCGCCAGCCGCGCCGCCTCGGCGATCTCCGTCGCCGTCACCGTCGTCTTTTCGAGAAGAGCGGCCAACGCCCGCGCCCCCTTGATGATGGCCAGATCGGCGCGGTGCCCCTGGGCGCCAACCTCGATGGCCAGGCGCACAGCCAGATCGACCATCGCCTCAGGGACGGCGACAAAAGACAACCCTGCCCGGGCTTGAACAACCTGGTCGGCAAGCAGGCGCTCCTCCGCTTCCCAGCGCCGGTGAAAAGCGGCGGCATCGGCCTCGAACGCGAGCCGTCGGGCGACGATCTCACGGCGAGCGGCTACATCCTCCAGTCCCTGGGCGCTGACGCAGAGGCCGAAACGGTCGAGGAACTGGGGGCGTAGCTCTCCCTCTTCGGGATTCATCGTCCCGACCAGCATAAAGCGCGCGGGGTGCTGATAGCGCAGGCCTTCCCGCTCGACCAGATTGATCCCCGAGGCGGCGGCATCAAGAAGCAGATCAACCAGATGGTCGGCGAGAAGATTGACTTCATCAACATAGAGAATGCCCCGGTTGGCGGCGGCCAAAAGACCCGGCTCGAAACGGCGCTCGCCGGTCTTGAGCACCTGCTCCAGATGCAAGGATCCGACCACCCGGTCTTCGGTCGCCGACAGGGGTAGATCGACCACCGGCATCGGTCGGCGCAAGCGCGGCAAGGTCTCCCCCCGGGCCAGACGTTCGGCGCATTCGGCGTGAGGCGTGGCGGCATCGTCCGGATCGCAATGGCAGGGGCAACCGTCGACCACTTCGATCTCCGGCAGCAGCGCCGCCAAGGCGCGGGCCGCCGTCGACTTGCCGGTCCCCTTCTGACCGCGAATCAGCACCCCGCCGATGCCCGGATCGACAGCATTGATGAGCAGCGCGGTCTTCATGGCATCTTGGCCGAGAATCGCAGAAAAGGGATAAAAGATCACGGGCATGGGGAATTCCTTTAAAAAATCTGGAGAGTTGCAAACAGTTTTACTAAAAATAACAGAGCCCGGGCTGGCAAAGCAAGAATCTCGTCAATCTCCGTCACCGTAGCGGGCCAGATAGCCCTTGACGGAAAACTTCCGAGCGGTGTTCTCCGAACTCATGTAGCGCACCGTGCCAAAAATCGGCCGCTCCGGTCCCCAAGGGCGGTCATAGAGCCCCAGGCACCAGCCGATGCCGCTTAGGGAATTGGGATCGCGCCCGTCCAAAGCGTAGCGGTCGTTGAGTTCCCGCAAGATCGCCAGTGCCGCCTCGGGACTCGCGCTCCATTCGAGAATCTTTTTGCCCCAGAGCATGCGCAGATAGTTGTGCATCCGCCCCTCCCGCCGCAACTGGCGCTGAGCCGCGTTCCACAGGGGGTCATGGCTGCGCGCTTCGGCGAAATCCGCCAGATCGTAGCGATAGGGACGAAAATCGTCGCGGTGCTTCGCCAAGGTCAGGCGTGACCAGTCCGGCAGGGCCTGCCAGAGGTCGTTCAGTTCACCCAAGGCGCACCCGTTGAAACCGAGTTCACGCCAGGTCACCAGTTGATCGACAAAGGCCTCAGCCGCCGCACTCAACCCCCACCAACCGCTGCGCTTGCCCCGGCTCTCCGGCGAAAGACGGCCGGGAGACCAGCCTTCGCGGGCAAAAAGTGCCGTCAGTATTTCGTGACTGCCGATCTGTCCAAAGTGCAGATAGGGGGAGAGACCGCTGGTGAATTCCCCTTCCGGCTCGCTCCGATGCTCGCCATAAAAAGGTAGACGCGCTTCAAGAAAGTCTTCTAGGATTTCCCGGGTCGCCGCGAACCCGCCCCGAATCGGCGCCGGCGGAATCTCATGGTCGATGGGCAGACGGGCCAGGGCCGCCGGATCACCGGCCAACAGCGCCTCGTCGGCGCGGGGCCAACGGCCCGTGATGCCCTCCGGCAAGGATTTCAGCGGAGGAAGATTCACCCCTGCCAGCGGATCGGCCTCGGGAAACTCCAGCAGATGGCCGGGCAGGGTCTTTTGCAGAAAGCGGCGAAAAGCATAAGCGGTGGGAAAGGCGCGATCGGCGGAGCGCAGGGGGAGGATACCGTTGGCATCGACCGCCTCCAGCAAAACCGGGACGCGGCCGGCGGCAGTCGCGACCATGCGCGGCAGAAAAAAGGCTGGATAATCGTCGGAAACGATCAGACAGGAGCGCGCGGCCAAAGCTTCGAGCAGCCCCCGTCCCGCTCGCGGAGCTGCTTCAACATAGGGATAGTAAAGCACTGAATAATCGGCGAAATGTCGGACATGGTCGGCCATGCCGTCGAGCACGAACCGATGCAGGCGATCGCTGGCGAAGGGATAATCGCAGCGCAGCGCCTCGAGTATGAGCAGCGGCTTGCGCAATGCCAGCGCCCGCTCCACCGCCCGCTGCAGGGCGAAATTATGAACAGGGCGACGAAAGGCGGTCATCCAATGGAGCACGAAAGCGCCGTCGGGATTGATCGGGGCGGCGTTGAGCGGGCGCAACCGCTGGGGGGAGATCTTGTTCATAGCGAATCGCGATTTCCTTTCCAATACCGGAGTTGGTGCCGCCACCGCGGCACGACCTACCCCGGCAGCAGGATGTCGACAATCAGTCCGCCGTCTGGAGCGTTGGCGGCGACGACCGTCCCCCGTGCCGCCGAACGGCGCGTTCGACGATGGCCAGGCCGATGCCGCTGCCGCCACTCTGGCGGTCGCGAGCCACGGCGGTACGATAAAAGGGCTGAAAAATTTTTTCCAGTTCCTCTTCGGCGACGCCTAGGCCGTGATCGCGAACCCGAATACCGACCCTCCCCGTTGCCGCGTCTTGGGTCAGCGCCACCTCGACGGCGCTCCCCTCCCCGGTGTAATGCACGCCGTTGCGAATCACGTTTTCGATCCCCCGCCGCAGCAACTCCCGCGAGCCCTGCACGGCGATGCGATCCGTTCGCCGAAAAACCACCGCGCGCTGGCGATCGCGCGCCTCAAAATCGGCATCGGCGACGATTTCCGACACCAGCGCCGAGAGATCCACCTCTTCCCGGGGAATTTGCCGGGTGCCGGTTTCCAGCAGGTTCAAATCGAGCAGTTGGCCGATCATCTCGTTCATGAGCTCCGCTTCCCGCCCGATCCGGTCGAGGGCGGCGGCGGATTCGCTTCCAACCCGCCGCCGCGCCAGTTCCAGGGCGATGTTGAGACGCGTCAGCGGGGAGCGCAGTTCGTGGGAGATGTCCCGTTGCAAGCGTTGCTGCGAATCGACCAGATCGGCGATGCGTTCGGCCATCCGATCGAAATCCCGCGCCAATTCGCTCAATTCGTCCTTGCCGCCGATCCCTTTGCCGACCCGCGTGGTAAAATCCCCGGCGGCGAACTTCCGCGTAGCTTCGCGCAATTTCCGGATGGGCGCGGTCAGCGAACGGGTCAGCCAGAAACAGATGCCGCCGCCGATCACCAGAAAGATCGCCAGTTGGCCGACCATAAAACCGGGCGGGGGGCCGTGTTCCGGCCGGGACGATCCGGGCAGTTCCGGTTTTTTCAAGAGCACGACGAACACGCCCAGTGTCCCATCGGGCAGGGTCAAGGGCCGGCCAAAGCCAAGAAACTCCGGACTGGTCAGCGCCTGGATCGCGCGGTCGGCGAAGATCCGCCCGGCGAATTCGACGGCCGCCGCCGGAACGGGTGCATCGCCCAGGGTACGGTCCTTCCCGGTGAAGACCATCGGTAGGGGAGAGCCGGCATCGAGAGTCGCCAAATGGGCGCGCCAGGCGTCGACGCCACCGGCCCGGAGAATGTTCAGCGCGTCCTCGGCATAGCCGTCGAGGCCGCGTGCGGCGAACTGGAGATTGCGATCCAGATGGGCCTGGGACTGGGGCGGTCGGGACAGATAGGCGACCAGGGCCATGAGGCCCCCAGCTAGGGTCACGGTGAGCCAGAAGCCGAGAAAGATCCGGACGAAAAGACTACGCATCGTGGTTGATCCCTGGTTTCGCATAGATGTAGCCGACCCCGCGCACGGTCTTGATCCGTTCGTGGGGACCGAGGCGATGGCCCAGTTTTTTCCGTAGACTACTAATGTGCACGTCGATGCTGCGGTCGTAGGGGGACAGCCGCCGGCCCAACACCTTGCGCACCAGATCTTCCCGCAGGATGACCTTGCCTGCGGAACGCAGCAGCACTTCGAGAAGGGAAAATTCGACGGAAGTCAGGTCGACGGCAACGCCGTCGCGCCATACCGCGCGGGCACTGACATCCAGTTCGAGATCGCCGACCGTCAACCGCGCCTCAATCGCCCCGGTCCCCTCGACTCTCTCGCCAGGCGCTTCGACCCGGCGCTGGATGGCGCGGATGCGGGCCACCAGTTCCCGTGGGTTGAAGGGTTTGGGCAGATAGTCGTCGGCGCCCATCTCCAGGCCGACGATACGATCAACGTCGTCCCCCCGCGCGGTCAGCATGAGCACCGGCACCCGGGATTTTTCCCGAAGCTGGCGCAACACATCGAAACCGCTCATCCCTGGCAACATCACATCCAGCACCACCAGAGCGAATCCGCCGCCGACGGCACGCGCAAGACCCGTCGGCGAATCGTGGATCGTCTCGACGGCGAAGCCCTCGGGGGTCAGATAGTCGGTCAGCAGTTCGCACAGTTCAATGTCGTCGTCGATCACCAGAATACGGTTCATCCAAAACTCCCCGTGGGTTGGCCTGTGATCATTCTAGTACAATCCTCTCCGGGTCACGGTAAAGAAATGTAAAACCCGTGGCGGGCGAACTTTACAAAACTTTACCCGGAAGACACAGCTCTTAACATCGTCTTAACGGCACGGGGCGTATGCTGAATCGCAACAACGACACCAAACCCAAGGAGAGTTGACGATGAAAAGACAGCTTCTGGTGGTCGCGGCCATGCTCTGCATGGTGGCCGTCGGATGTTTTCAGGCCTCGGCCGTTCCCGCGCCACCCATGGGGCCCCCGGAGGTTCCCGGCGGCGAAGAACCGGGCAGAGGTCCGGAACGGGATGTGGCTTTGCTGATCGTGGCCCTCGATCCGAGCGATGCCCAGCGGGAAGAGTTCCTGAATCCCGCGCAACAAGCCAAGGCCGAACAAATCCTCCGGCTGACGGCCCCCCCTCCCCACGGACCGGGAAAACCCTTTTGAGAAAAACGTTTGTAACTATTCACCCGCCAGCGACAGGCCATCGGATTTTGGTCGCACGTCACCATCCGGCGGCATGAAATCCGGCTGCTTGCCTTCGAACAGTAGACGCAAGGCTTCGGCGGCCGTGATGCCGTTTTTGCGGCAGGTCGACAGGTAACCACGAACTCGGCAGAAGATCTTGGCCCCTTCCCAAGAGCGGAAGCATCCGGAGATTTTCTGCTGAACCTTGGTCATCCTAAGGTCGTTTTCCGCTTGGTTGTTGGAGAAGGGGACGTGGGCTTCGACCATGAATCGCAACACATCCTCTTCGTAATCCCGCAAGCGCTCCAGCAGGTTGCGGGACTTGGATCGGGCCAGACGGCCCCGTTGCCCCTCTTTTCGTTGGTCTTCGTCGGGCGGGGGGCATTCCCGTTCGGCCTCGGCCAGCAGCGCTCGGTAGCGGCTGCGGTAATGATCGGCGGTCGGAGGATCGAGACAGCCCCCGGCGTCTAGGGTGGCTTTGTTGATTTCCTTGAGTAACAACGCCATCGGTTGTGCCCACGACTGCTGGTCCTGTTCGAAGGCCCGCTCCAACTCACGGAGGTGGTGAGCGTTACACAACGCATGCCGGGCGCCATAGCGATAATAGGGCTTCCAGTGATCGTGACACAGGGTGCCTTGGTATCCAGGTAGAATTCCGATCTCCTCGATGGCTTCGCCGCCGCGTTTGGCATGCGGAGCGAAATAGGTCAGGCGGTCGCTGGAGACGGTGTGCAGCCAGCGGCGTTGACCGCCGACATTGATCCCCGTTTCATCGACATGCAGAAGGGGAGAGGCAGCCAGCTGACTTTTGACCCAATGATCGAAGACCTCGAGGCGCTCATACGCTTCCTGGTTGAAGTTGTAGAGGGATCCGAGGCTGACCGGCACCCCCATCTGTTCCAGTAGATGGTCGCCAATCCGCTGATAAGGAACCAACTGATACTGAGACATGTAGACGGCATGAACCTTGACTCCGTTGCCGTACTGAACGGAGCGGGTCACCCCCTCGGGAAAGGGGGCGACAAAGCGTTTCCCCTGGTGATCCTTGAGAATCTCGGCACGATACTCGGTGACGACGCGAGAGATCTCCAGATCGAAGACCTGGCGGGTTTCGTAGCCGACATGCTGGTACCGCCCCGGAGGGAGGGTTTTGCGGTCGAGAGGAAGAACCTTGATCTCGTCCGGCTCCGCCACCGGGCAGAGCGTTTTACCAATGCGTCCGGGTTGTCCTCCCGGCTTGCGCCCGCTCGGGGTTTTCGGTGACTTCTTGCGGTTCGGGTCGGTCGAAGGCGGCTTGCTGCTGTTCTTGCTGTTAAGCCCGAGGCGGTTCAGCAAGAGGGTAACCAAAAGCAGCAGAACCTCCAAGCTGGACCGAAGGGCCGGCGACAGATCCGGTTCCTGGGTCAGTTGCGCCTTGACCTGCTTGATGGTGGCGTCGACATCAATGTTTTCAATCGTCATTCTTGCGTCACCCGCGTATGAGATGACGCATTGTAACACGGGTTTTCAGGACGGAATTTTTGTCCCTGTAGCGCATTCTGCCTTCATGAAATTTTTGGGCCGGACCGGGGGATAGCTTATCTCTCCATCATCCCCCAGGGAGGAGCGCGGTTCTCCTGAGAGGTCTTTGCGCACCCCTCGAACAAATCATGTAGAGTTTACAAAAATGACATAAAGACCGTGTCAAGAACTTTTTTCAAATTCCGTGCTGAATAGTTACCCAACGTTTTTACCTTTTGTTACACGTTCGCAACCGATTGTCGATAAACCGCATGGGGGCGGACCGCGGACAAAGGGGATGCGGCGGTTTCCGACAAGTCGTCGAAAAGAATGACGCAACGACAAAGGCACAGGAGGGAGAACAATGGTCGCATGACGGAAAAAACGCTATCGGAAAAATCGATTTTGCTGCTGACGGAAGACGCTGAGTCGATCGCTTCGCTCACGGCCTGCCTGCGTGAAGACGGCTTCGCCATCGCCTGCTCGTCGTTAAGAGAGTTTCGCGCCGAGGCCCTTGGCGACGAAAACTGGGTGATGCTGCTGCTGGATGTCCGGGTTCCGCCGCTGGATGGCATCACCCTCTGTCACGAGACGCGCTCCCGGTTCCGGGGACCGATCATGTTGTTGGCCACCTGCGAGGACGAGATGTTTCAGATTCTCGGCCTGGAACTGGGCGCCGACGATTTCCTCTGCAAACCGGTGAATCCCCCCCTGTTCCTGGCGCGGGTGCGTGCCCTGCTGCGCCGGAAGAAGCTGACCGAAGGAGGCAACGGCCGCGCCATCGTTCAGGGCGCCCTAGCCATCGACGCCGGCCGCCGGGAGGTGAAACTCGAAGGGAAAACGGTCTGCTTCACTTCCCGGGAATTCGATCTCCTCCACTATCTCGCCGGCCATGCCGGCAAGATAGTCAGCCGCGACGCCATTCACAGGTTTCTCTACAACGCCGAATACAACGGTTACGACCGCTCCATCGATATTTACGTTTCGCGCATCCGCCAAAAACTCGGCGACGATCCCTTCGAACCTCGTTACCTCAAGACCGTGCGAGGAGCGGGTTATCTCTTCGCCGGTAACAGCGCCTGGCAAGGCTGACCGGCTAGCTCTTTCGGAATCGGAATATGACGACAAAGACCGGAATTTTCCTGCCGACCCTGGCCTGGCTCTGGCTGGCCGGTTGCGCGGCGGTCGGGCCAGATTACCGGGCTCCGGAATCAAAGGTGCCCGAACACTGGCACGCCACGCTGGGAAACGGCGTCACCCCGGCCGCCCATCCCGAGGCGCTGGCCGAGTGGTGGCGCGCCTTCGATGATCCGCTGCTGACCGAACTCGTCAAGCAAGCGGTCGCCGGCAACCTCGACCTGCGCCGGGCCCAATCCCGGCTGCGCCAGGCCCGCGCCGAACGCGGCGGGAAACAAGCCGACCTCGCGCCGACGGTCGACGCTACCAGTTCCTTCAGCCGCGCCCGGACCAGCGATTCCGGAGCGTTGAACAATCTCTATCAGCTCGGACTCGACGCCGGTTGGGAGGTGGATCTCTTCGGTGGCCGTCGACGTGCGGTGGAAGCCGCCGACGCTGGGGTGGCATCCGGCGAGGCGGATCTGGACGACGTGCTGGTTTCCCTGCTCGGCGACGTGGCCCTCGACTACCTCGATCTGCGCACTTATCAGGCCCGGATCGAGGTGGTCGAAAAGAACCTCGCCTCTCTGAGCGAAACCTTCGCCATCGTGCGCTGGCGTGCCGAGGCCGGCCAGATCGGCCACCTCGACGTAGAACAGGCCCGCGCCAACCTGGAGCAGACCCGATCCCAGCTCCCCGACCTGAAAACCTCGCTGATACAGGCGGAAAACGCCCTCGCCGTACTGCTAGGCGTACCTCCCGGCTCATTGAATAATCTGTTGGCCGAAACGCGACCCATCCCTAACCCGCCAGCGGAAGTGGCAGTCGGGGTGCCGGCGGAAACCTTGCGGCAGCGCCCCGACATCCGCAAGGCCGAGCGGGAACTGGCCGCCCAGACCGCCACCGTGGGGGTGGCCACGGCCGAACTCTATCCCAAGTTCAACCTGTCTGGTTCCATCGGGCTGGATGCCCTGTCGTCCGGCAAGTTCTTTACCGCAAGCAACCGCACCTGGCGGATCGCGCCGGGAATCAGTTGGAACCTATTCGACGCCGACCGCATCCGCCAGAACATCGCTATCCAGAGCGAACTGCAGGAGCAGGCCCTGCTCACCTACCAGGCGACGGTTCTCGGTGCCCTGCGGGAGGTGGAAAACGCCCTGACCGCCTACGCCGACGAGCAGAAACGCCACGCTTTACTCGATCTGGCGACCCAGGCCGCCGAGCGGGCGGCGGAACTGGCGAGCATGCAATACCAGGCGGGGCTGATCGACTATCTGACCGTCCTGGAAACCGAACGCTCACAGCTCAGTTTGCAGCAACAACTGGCCGAAAGCCAAGGGCAGGTCATGATCAATCTCGTGCGTCTGTACAAAGTTCTGGGCGGCGGCTGGAACGCATTACCGGCAAACGCCGCCTCTCATCAGGAGGATACTCTTTGAAAAATACAAGCCAAGCATCGTCCGGCGAAAAGATTCGCGAAACCCTCGGCCTCGCAGGCGCCGCTTCCAAATCGTTCTGGAAGCGTTGGTATTTCTGGCTGGCGCTGGTGATCCCCATCGCGATTGCCGCCCTTCTCTGGCCGGGGCGAACGGAACGGATCATCCTGCGCTACCAGACTGCCCCCATCGAACAGGGCAATCTCGCCGTCACCGTAACCGCCACCGGCAACCTGGCCCCGACCAACGAAGTGGAAGTGGGAAGCGAACTTTCGGGGATCGTCGCCAGCGTCGCTGTCGACTACAATGATCGAGTCAAGGTCGGCCAGGTTCTGGCCAAACTGGACGTCACCAAACTGAACACCCAGATTCTCCAGTCCGAAGCCGCCCTCGAATCGGCCAAGGCCAAAGTGCTGCAAACCCAGGCCACGGCCAAGGTCGCGCGGAGCAATCTGGAGCGTCTGCGCCAGGCGCGGGAACTGTCCGGTGGGAAAGTACCGGCGCCACAGGATCTGGACAGCGCCGAAGCCGAACTGTCCAAGGCGCTGGCCGACGAAGCCGGCGCCACGGCCGCGGTCGCGCAGGCGCGGGCGACCCTGGAGGAAATCCGGACCGATCTGAGCAAATCGACCATCGTCTCGCCGATCAACGGCATCGTCCTCGAACGTTCGGTGGAGCCGGGCCAGACCGTGGCCGCCTCGCTCGAAGCGCCGGTGCTCTTCACCCTGGCCGAGGATCTCGCCCGCATGGAACTACAGGTGGACGTGGACGAAGCCGACGTCGGCTCGGTCAAGGCGGGCCAAGAGGCCGTCTTCACCGTCGACGCCTACCCTGCCCGGACCTTCCCGGCTCGCGCCGTCCAGGTCCGCTACGGGGCCGATAACGAGGACGGCGTGGTCACTTACAAAACCGTGCTCGACGTCGACAACGCCGACCTGGCGCTCCGTCCGGGGATGACCGCCACCGCCGACATCACCGTCGAAAAGCGGGATAACATCCTGCTGGTGCCCAACGCTGCCCTGCGCTTCACCCCCGCCGCCTCGGCACCGGCCCAAACCACACAACAAAAAAACAGCCTGCTCGGCAAAATCCTCCCCCACCCGCCGACCCACCCGGAGAAAAAACCGGCGACGGCCGCGCCTGCCCCCGGCCGGCGACAGCTCTGGATTCTGCGTGACGGCCAGCCGGCGGCCGTCGAGGTGACGACCGGCCTCACCGACGGCCTGAAAACCGAGATCGTCGACGGCCCCCTGCAACCGGGCACGGCGGTCATCACCGGCGCCGAGGAAGGCGGCGCATGAAAACCCCATCCTCACCAACAGCCGCCCCGCCGCCGTTGATCGAACTGCAGGGGGTGGTCAAAACCTACGGCCAGGGGCAGGCCAGCATGCAGGCCCTGCGCGGCATCGATCTGCGCATCGAGCGGGGTGACTTCGTCGCCGTTATGGGCCCCAGCGGTTCCGGAAAATCGACCTGCATGAACATTCTCGGCTGCCTCGACACGCCAACCTCGGGCTGCTATCTCTTCGAGGGAGTCGAGGTCGGGGCGCTGCCGCGCAACCGGAGGGCGCTGCTGCGACGGCACTATCTCGGCTTCGTCTTTCAGGGGTTCAACTTGCTCAACCGCACCTCGGCCCTGGAAAACGTGGAACTGCCCTTGGTGTACCGGGGTATGCCGGCCCAGCAGCGGCACGCTAGGGCGATGCGGGCGCTGGAAACAGTGGGACTCGGCGGCTGGGCCGGCCACACGCCGAGTGAGCTCTCCGGAGGGCAGCAGCAACGGGTGGCCATTGCCCGCGCCATCGTCACCGATCCCAAGGTCCTGCTGGCCGATGAACCGACCGGCAACCTCGACTCGGCGCGCGGCATCGAAATCATGGAACTGCTCACCGCCTTGAACCGGGACAAAGGCATCACCATCGTCATGGTCACCCACGAACCGGATATGGCCGACTTCGCCTCGCGCACCATCCGTTTTCGCGACGGCCTGGCGCAAAGCAACGGGAGGAACGTCTGATGATGTGGAACACCCTGCTGCTGGCCATCCGGGAAATCCGCCGCAACGTCCTGCGCTCGTTGCTAACGATGCTGGGAATCATCATCGGCGTGGCGGCGGTCATCGTCATGGTCACCCTCGGCGGCGGCGCCACCGCCCAGGTGCGCGAACAGATCGCCAGCCTCGGCAGCAATCTGCTGATGGTCACCCCCGGCCAGCGGATGGGACCGGGCACCGAATCCGCCGCCGCGCCCTTCGATCTGGACGACGCCGTCGCCATCGCCGCCGCAATCCCCAACGTCGCCGCCGTGGCCCCGGCCGACTCCAGCGCCGTGACCGCCGTCTTCGGCCACAAGAACTGGTCGACCCAGGCCACCGGCACCACCAATCCCTATTTTCAGGTGCGCAACTGGAAGCTCCATACGGGTCGGGAATTCGCCGACACCGAACTGCGGGCGGGCAAGGCGGTGTGCGTAATCGGCGAAACCGTGCGTAAGGAGCTGTTCGACACCACGGACCCCATCGGCAACAAGATCCGGCTCGGTAAAATCTCCTGCCAGGTGGTCGGCCTGCTGGCCGCCAAGGGGCAATCGACCATGGGCCAGGATCAGGACGACATCATCGTCCTCCCCCTGCGGACCCTGCAACGGCGAATCACCGGCAACCGGGACGTCAAGTTGATCCAGGTCTCTGTTCGCGACAGCGCTTCTACCGAAAAAGCCAAGGAAGACATCATCGAGCTGATGCGCAAGCGGCGCCGCGTCTCCACTCTCGAAGACGACGACTTTCAGGTGATGGACATGAAGGAAATCGCCAAGATGCTCACCAGCACCACCCAGACCCTGACCGCCCTGCTCAGCGCGGTGGCGGCGGTGAGTCTGCTGGTCGGCGGGGTCGGCATCATGAACATCATGCTGGTTTCGGTCACCGAACGCACCCGGGAGATTGGCATCCGCCTGGCCATCGGCGCCTTGGAACGGGAAGTGCTGATGCAGTTCTTGGTGGAAGCGGTGGTCCTCTCCTCTTTGGGCGGCCTCATCGGCATCCTGACCGCCATCGCCGGGTCGGTCACGTTGACCCGGATCCTCAACATTCCCTTCGTCTTCAACGGCGGCATCATGTTCGTCGCTTTCCTCTTCTCCGCCGCCGTCGGCATCATCTTCGGCTACTTCCCGGCCCGGCGCGCCGCCAGCCTCGATCCCATCGACGCCTTGCGCCACGAATGAACGGATTGACGCCGTTCAACCAGCCCGTCATTCCACCCTGATCTTCCGCTTGCCACCTGTGTTCCCCCTTTTTCAAAGGGGGAGACCCTTCATTGGCCCCTTGGCTGGAGATTGACACCAATCAAAATAGGTTTTGCCACCAACCAAAAACACACCGGCAGAGCCAGTGGTTTACTGAAAAGCTCAACAACCGCGACGCTGGCCAGATCAGCGTCGCCACCGACATTTCGCAGGCGGAACTGGCGCTGGAAGCCGCCATGGGCGTGGTTGCCAAGGTCGCGAAAATCTCCATCTTGATTACCTGGATTGAAGCGGCCCGGTCCTGCGTTACAAACCGTTACGATTTTTCAACCCGACTCCAATAAATCCATTTTTCCGAACAGCCGAAAAGCCTGTCAGGGAAGGCAACGGTCTTCGAACTCACGACCAGGAGGTTGACCATGATCGGTGGCATCAGCGGAACCAGCGGTTACCAGAGTCTCACGGCGCTGCAAAGCGCGAAACAACGGCCCGACCCGAAAGAGTTTTTCAACAAGGTGGACAGCAACGCCGACGGCGGCGTCGATCAGACCGAGCTGTCCGGCCTGCTGGAAAAAATGGCGGAAAAATCGGGCACGACCATCGACGCCGAAGAGGCGCTCACCACCTTCGACGCCAACAGCGACGGCGTACTCGACCAACAGGAACTCAAGAGTCTGATGGAAGAAAGTGGTTTCCGGCCACCGCCGCCGCCCGTGGGCCAGGCCATGGGTGCCTACGAAATGTTCAGCGCGGTGGATAGTAGCGGCGACAGCAGCATCGACGAAACCGAACTGACCACCCTGCTGGATAAAATAGCAGATCTGACCAGCTCCAGCCTCGACGGGGAAGAAACCCTGGCGAACTACGATGCCGACGCCAGCGGTTCTCTCGACGAGGACGAATGGCCCGGTCTCATGCAAGACCTCGCGTCGCCACCGCCCATGGAGCAGGCCACGGCCGCCTACGGCATGAACATGGAAGATCCGATGCAGAGCCTGCTCGACACCTTGACGGGCAGCGACAGCGGAAATCAACAAAACATCTTTTCCCGACTAAACGTCATTTCCTGAATGCCCAAACGCCGGCTCTTCCCCCCAGTCGCCTCGCCTTGTCAACGCGACTGGGGGGGGAACCCAACGCCCCCCAGAACCCCCAGACGCGAACTCCGGAAATCCCTCTCCTCTTTTGCCGTAAGCAGTGCTAGAATCCCCGCCGTCGAAAATCCCCACCCTCTCGCTTTCGGAGTCTCCATCATGCGTGCCCTCGTCGCCTGCCTCCTCGCCCTGACCCTGCTCACTTCCTGCGGCGGCGATCCCCTCGACCGGATGAAATCGGGGATTTCCCATTTTGCCGAAGACACGTTCCGGAACAACCTGGCCAGGCAGCTGGTCAAAGGACTGGGTCAGGGCATCCGGCTAGCGGCAAACGAACTGGCCGGCCCCGGCGGATACCTGGACAACCCGCTGGTTCGCATCCTCTTGCCGCCGCCGGTAAATCTCGCCCTCGGTCTGATTCGCGATATCCAGGCCAAGCCCGATGTCAACCCGCTGTTGCTGGCCATGAACCGGGCGGCGGAAACCGCCGTACCCGGCGCCGTCCCAATCCTTCTCTCCACCCTCGACCAGATCAATACCATTCGGGCGCGGGGCCTGCTCGACGCGGGAAAAACCGCCGCCACCGACTATCTGAAAGAGCAGACCGAAAGCAAGCTCAAGGAAACCCTGGCCCCGGTGGTCATGGAGTCCCTGACGAAAAATAACGGCCTCGCCCAGTACGGGCAACTTCTGACCGCGCTCCACGCCCAACAGAAAGTGCGGGAAGTCGATCCGGCTGCGCCGCCGACCTTCGACGAACCGCAAGTCGATCTCGTCGACTATGTCACCCAACAGACGGTGAACGGCCTGTTCAAGACCATCGGCGTCGAGGAAGAACGGATCCGCAACGAACTGGATCGCACCGAACTCGATTTACCGGAGACCCTCAAGCCTTCGGCATCGCGAAGCTGATTCCTACCGGTTCGAAGACCTCATATCCCGCACAAAAAAAGGGGCGTTCATGACCCCGTCATTCGTAACGCACTTCCATCAGGCAGAGCCCCTGCGGCGGAGCGGTGCGCCCCGCGCGCAACCCCGGTTCCGCACGCAGCACCCCGGCAAGCTCATCGAGATCCATCTTGCCCCAGCCGATTTCCACCAGGGTGCCGGCCATGATCCGCACCATGTTACGGAGAAAGGCGGTCCCCCGGACGTCGATATGCAACAGCTCGCCATCCCGCACGAGCTCCACCGAACGCATTTCCCGCACCGTGGTCACGGCATCGCAACCCGAAGTGCGAAAAGCGGCGAAGTCGTGGCGCCCCACCAGCAGTTCCGCCCCCTGACGCATGCGCTCCTCGTCGAGGGGGCGGGGCACATGCCAGGCATATCGCGCCGCCAGGGGGGAACGTACCGACGCAGTGTGCAGGGTGTAGCGATACCATTTGCCCCGGGCGTCGAAACGGGCGTGAAACCCGCCCGCTGCCTCGACCGCCGCGCACACGGCGATATCCGGTGGCAGCAGGCAGTTCAGTCCTTCGCGATAGGCGCTCATCGGCAGTTCGCGCTCGGTACGAAAATGGGCCACCATCCCCCGGGCATGGACCCCGGCATCGGTGCGCCCCGACGAAGTGAGGCGCACGGTATGGCCAAGCACCTTCGCCAGGGCTTCTTCCAGCACCTGCTGCACGGCCGTGCCGTTGGCCTGGATCTGCCAGCCGACATAAGCGGTGCCGTCATATTCGATGGTCAAACGGATGGTTTTCATCGGAATTCAGCCGTGAAGAAAAGGGATTAGAGGAAACCCCAGATAAGCAGCAGCGCCAGCAAAGCCCCGGCAGCCAAAGGACCGTTCCAAGGGGATGGGACGAACGCGGCGGGGGAGGATTCCAGCGTCGAGCCGGTCATCGCACTCGCGCGGGCCAAGGCATCAGCACGCTCGACCAGACCGATAATCAGGGGCGCCAGCATGCGCGCCGCCAGCCGTCCCCGCGCCGCCGGGGACCCCCGGCCAAGATCCTCGCCTCGGCTGCGAAAGACCGCGATCTGCAGAGCCGCTTCTTCCCGCATGAGGGGGATAAAACGCAACACCAGTTGCCCGAGACGGATCGGCTCAGCAACCGACAGACCGAACCGACCCAGCGGCGCCAACAGGGTGGCGACGGCAGCGGCCAGCGCCTCGGCGGAGGTGGTCAGGGTCAGCAGCGAGGAAAAGGCCATCGCCAGCAACAGCTGAACGGAGACGGTGAGCCCGCGCAGGAGGCCGTCATAAGAGAGCATTTCCAGGCCGAAAAGGGTTCGGCCGGGGGTCAGGAAAAGATGCAGCAGCAGGGTAAAAAGCAGCAGCCAACGCAAAGATCGCAGGCTCCGTGAAACAAAACGCCAGGGCAGTCCGGAAAGGATGAAGAGCGTGACCAAGCAGAAAGCCAAGGCCGCGAGCCGCGCCGGGGCGTCGTTGGCGAAGCTCGCGATGGCAAAAAGGGGCAGGACGCCCAGCTTGAGCCGGGCATCGAGACGATGCAAGGGGGAATCCCCCGGCACATACCGCCCCAGCATCAGATCATCCAGCACCGACGCCACTCCTCATTCCTCACTCCCTAAAAGCAGTAGCTCAGCGAGCCGTACCGCCGGCAAAGCTGCCCCGGTTCGCAGATTATCCGCCGCCAGCCAAAGATCGAGCCCGCCCGCGCGCGATGCATCGGCGCGTAAACGCCCGACCTGCACCTCGTCCCGGCCGGCAGCATCGAGGGGCGTGGGATAATCCCCGGCGGTCGGATCGTCCACCAATTCGACCCCAGGGGCCACGGTCAGGGCCGCGCGAGCCTGATTGGGATCGAGCGCCCCTTGCGCCTCGACATTCACTGCCGCGCTATGACCATAGAAGACCGGCATTCGCACCGTCGTCACGCTGATCTTCAGCTCGGGAAAATCGAAGAGGCGCCGCAAATCGGCAATCATCGCCGCCTCTTCGTTATCCACCCCGTCGGCAGCGAAGGAGCCGGTTTGCGGCAGGCAGTTGAAAGCGATCTGCCGAGGAAAAACCTTGGCCTCGCAGGGCCGGCCGTTAAGAAGTTCGCCGCACTGCACCCGGAGTTCGTCCATCCCGGACTGACCAGACCCGGAGACCGCTTGCAGACTGGTCACCACAAGCCGCCTCAGGGGGCTGAGATCGTGGAGCGGTTTGAGGACCAGGGCTAGGGCGACCGCCGCCGCGCCGGGGATAGCAATGATTTTCTTCCCCCGGGCCTGAGCGATTTCCTGGGGATTGACCTCCGGCAGCAGCAGCGGCACATCGGCATCGTGGCGCCAAGCGTCGGTGAGATCGATACAGACCGCTCCGGCGCGGGCGGCAACGGGACCGAAACGGGCGCTGACGGCGGCCGGAGCGCAGAAAAAAACGAGATTGATGCCGGTGAAGGCCTCTTCGTCGAGACATTGCACCAGTAGCGCGTCGCCACGGAAGTCGAGAAACTCGCCCTCCGACTTATCCGAGGCCAGAAACCGTGCTTCCCCGACAGGAAACTCACGCTCTTCAAGAATTTCGAGCAACTGCCGACCGACAAGGCCGGTGGCACCGACCACAGCGACATTAAATTCTTTGGACATGGATTTGAAACTCCCTGGATTTCTTCGGGGATGAAAAAACATGAAGGCACGGAGAACCGCGATTCCCCGTGCCTTGTCTCTATGACTGTGGCAATCAGCAGAATGCTGAAAAACCTTCGGATACCAGGCTGATCAAAAATGCCCAGGTGCAAGGCGCCCGAAATGCGAGGGGTAAGACGTACCTAGCAGGTGCGTCGCAGCGACGAGGATGAGGGCAACACCGCAGATGGGCGTTTTTCATCAGTCCTAAAGATTGGCGATGATGGCCGCGCCAATCTCCATGGTATTGACCTTTTTCTCGCCCGGCTTGTTCTGGAAGATATCGCCGGTGCGATAGCCCTGGTTTAAGGTCTTCTCCACCGCCGCGTCGATAGCGTCGGCGGCATCGTTCATACCGAAGGAATAGCGCAGCATCATCGACGCCGACAGGATCTGGGCGATGGGATTGGCTATGCCCTGGCCGGCGATATCCGGGGCACTGCCGCCGGAGGGCTCGTACATGCCGAAAGTGCCTTCGGCCAGGGAGGCCGAAGGGAGCATGCCGAGGGAACCGGTGAGCATGGCGGCCTCGTCGGAAAGGATGTCGCCGAACATGTTTTCGCAGAGCAGCACGTCGAACTGCTTGGGCCAGCGCACCAGTTGCATGGCACCGTTATCGACGTACATGTGAGAGAGCTGGACGTCGGGGTACTCCTTACCGATGCGGGTGACCACCTCGCGCCAGAGCACCGAGGTCGAGAGTACGTTGGCCTTGTCGATGGAGCAGAGCTTCTTGCCGCGTTTTTGCGCCGCCTGGAAACCGACATGGGCAATGCGCTCGATCTCCGGCACGCTGTAACGCATGGTGTCGACACCGATCCGCGCATCCCCCTCCCCTTCGATCCCCTTGGGTTGGGAGAAGTAGATGCCGCCGGTGAGCTCCCGCACCACCAGCACGTTGAAGCCGCCGGCGATGACCTCTTCCTTGAGACTCGACGCGCCGGTCAGGGCCGGGAAGATGATGGCCGGACGCAGGTTGGCGTAAAGACCGAAGATTTTCCGCAGTGGCAAGAGGGCACCGCGCTCCGGCTGCTCGTCGGGGGGCAAGCTTTCCCACTTGGGACCGCCGACCGAGCCGAAAAGGATGGCGTCGGAAGCCTTGCAGATATCGATCGTGGTCTGGGGCAGGGCCATGCCCTCAAGGTCGATGCCGGCGCCGCCGACGTTGGCGAAGGTACGCGCGAATTTCACGTCAAACTTCTTTTCAATAACATCCAACACCTTCAACGCCTCGGCCATCACCTCGGGGCCGATGCCGTCGCCGGGAAGAACCGCTACTTTGTACGTCTTTGCCATGCCTGTTCATCTCCTTTAGCCGGACTAAATGGGATTCCTGTTGAATAAACAAAAAAAGACAGGTTTTTCAAACGGTTGCCAATAATAAAGAGGTGCATGGGGAGAAGTCAAACCTTTTTTGCCCGCCCCGGCCGCCCTTTCCGTCCAACAGCAAAAGGGAAATCCGCTGGACTTTAGCAAAGTCATGGGCTAAACCTTAATCCAATCCTTGAGCCTTCCACCTTCAGCCTTCAGTCTGCCTCCCCATGTCCCTGCTGCAAAACCCCATCGTCATCCTGATTACGATCATCGTCCTCGGCGAACTGCTGGGCAAGGTCCGGCTGTGGAATCTCTCTCTTGGCCCTTCGGGGATCATTTTCGTCGCCCTGGCCTTCGGCCACTTCGGCCTGATCGTTCCGGAAGGGGTACAGACCATCGGCCTCGCCCTCTTCATCTACGCTGTCGGCCTACAGGCCGGTCCCGGCTTCGCCAGCTCCTTTCGTAGCCACGGCATCCCCATGACCCTCGCCGTGCTGCTGATCGCCACAGCCGGCACTCTGGTCGCCTGGGCCTGCTGCGTGCTCTTCGGTTTCGACGCCGGCACCGGTGCCGGCCTCCTTTCCGGTGCCATGACCAGCACCCCATCCCTGGCAGCGGCGGTGGAGGTCGTCGGTCACGCACAGGCCCCCGCCGCCTACGGCGTAACCTACGGCTTCGGCGTTATCGGCATGGCGGTCCTGATCAAACTGCTGCCGCGCCTGCTCCGAGCCGATATCCGCGCCGAGGAAGAGCGTCTTGCCCGGGAACTGGCGGAAGAAAACCCGCCGATCACTTCCATGCACATCGAGGTGAGCAACCCCAACCTTTTCGGTAAACGCGTCGCCGACATCTTTCTCAAAAGCATCGCCCCGGTGACCATCACCCGCCTCCTCGCCAAGGGCGCCGACGAGCCGGTTCTGGTGGGAGCCGATACGATCCTGGAGGAAGGGGATCAGCTGCGGGTGGTGGGACGTCCCGCCGATCTGGAGAAGGTCCAACTTTACATCGGCAAACCGGTGGATCGACAGATCGCCTTCGAGCGCATGCTGGGGAAAAAGAGTATCGTCCTCTCCAAGCGTCAGTTCGCCGGCAGCACCCTCGGTTTCTTCAACTTCCGGGAAAACTTCAACGTGCAGGTGGCGCGCATCACCCGGAACGGCATGGACCTGCCAGCCGACGCCAACACCCGCCTGCACCTCGGCGACGTACTCCATTTCGTAGGGGATGAAAGGGCCATGCGCAACATCAGCCGCATGCTCGGCAACGACCTCAAGGCGACCTACGATATCAGCCTGCTGCCGATTCTGGTGGGATTATTAATCGGCCTGCTCCTCGGCAATCTGACCCTGCCTCTGCCGCTGGTCGGACCGCTCAAGCTCGGCACCACCGGCGGGACTCTGCTGACCGGGCTTATTCTCGGCGCCCGCTACCAGACCGGACCGCTGATCTGGGACATTCCCGCCGCCGGCAACCGGCTGATCCGCGATCTCGGTCTGGCCCTCTTCATGGCGGCGGTCGGCACCTCAGCCGGCGTCACCTTCGTCGCCACCTTGCAGGAGCGGGGCTGGCCGCTG
The DNA here is from genome assembly GCF_034006665.1 of Trichloromonas sp. Lineage (GTDB taxonomy): Bacteria > Desulfobacterota > Desulfuromonadia > Desulfuromonadales > Trichloromonadaceae > Trichloromonas. The sequence continues at coordinate 111,435 of NZ_JAVESI010000002.1, read as the reverse complement.
CTCGTCTCCGGCATGCTCGTCACCTTGCTGCCGGTCCTCCTCGCCGCCCTGGTCGGGACGTTCGTCCTGCGCATCTGTCTGCTGCGCCTCCTCGGCACCTTGGTCGGCGGCATGACCAGCGCCTCGGGCCTCGCCTCCGCCAACGCCCTCTCCGCCACCCCTTACGCCGCCGCCGCCTACGCCACTGTCTATCCGGTGGCGCTCATCGGCAAGATCCTCGCGGTCAAGGTTCTGCTGCTGATCCTGCCGGCATAAAAAATGCGCCCCTCACCCCATGGTGAAACCGCGCGTTTTTATCCCTTGATGAACCTTTTTACTGGGGGGTAAAGGTGTTTGGAGCTGATTTCCGAAGCGCCCTGCGTTGCGTCAAGTTCCAGATTTTCGGGAGAGAAGCGTTTGATCATTTTCTACGCCTGTCCATGAAGCTTCTTCGTCACCCCCAACAGCCCGAAAAATGAATAAAGCCGTTTGCAAAACTTTCATCCGCAAGCGGCTTCGGGTTTATCCCACATCGGACTTCAATCCAAATCTTAATCCAGCACTTCGACGTGGTTGATGACGATCGCTTCCTTGGGTACGTCGTCGTGCCCGGCGACTTTGGTTGTGGCCTGCTGTTCGATGGTGTAGACCACTTTCATGCCGTCAACCACTTGGCCGAAGACACAGTAGCCGAAATCCTGCTCGCTGGTACCGGTGTTGTCGAGAAACTTGTTGTTCTCGGTGTTGATGAAAAACTGGGCGGCGGCACTGTCGACTTCCGCCGTGCGCGCCATGGCGACGGTGCCGGTCTTGTTCTTGAGCTTGTTGCGGGCCTCGTTGACGATGGGAGGCCGGGTCGGCTTTTCCTCCATCCCCGAAGTGTAGCCGCCTCCCTGGATCATGAAACCCTTGATGACGCGGTGGAAGATGGTGCCGTCATAATGGCCGGCCTTGGCGTAGGTGATGAAGTTTTCGACGGTGACCGGCGCCTGCTCGGTAAAGAGTTCGAGGACGATCTCGCCCAGGGAAGTGTCGATCTGGACGAGGGGATTGGATGCGCTCATCGGCGTTCCTTTCGTGAAAATCGATCAATTGGTTCAAAAGACCCCCCTGGACAAAGGAAGACCGGAGGGGATTTCAACCTCCATACCATCACCCCTTGCGCACGAAGATTTCCCGCGCCAGTTCCTGATCGACGGCGAACTCCGAATGGCCGACCTTGAAGATGAAGGTCGGATAGGTGCGGCTAAGTTGCAGGGTATTGCCGGGAAGCACCCCCATGCTCATCAGCTTCTGCATCTTTTTCGGATCGCTGGTGGAGAGATAGGCGATCTCCCCCGTGCCTCCGGCCTTGAGTTCGGTGAGAGCGACAACTCCGGTCTCCCCCCGCAAGCGGGCCTCCTCGCAGCACTCGCCGGGAGGAATCGGCTTGCCGTGCGGGCAGGTGGTGGGGTGGTTAAGCAGGGTGCAGAGCTTGGTATCGACGCCAAGGCGCAACAGATGCTCAAACTCACAGGCCCGCTCGTCGCCGGAAGAGCCTTTGAGGTCGAGAACATCCATCAGCAGCCGCTCCGCCAGGCGATGGCGGCGCACGGTCATGCGCGCTTCGGGCCAGCCTTCCTGGCGCAGGTAAACCCGCTCCCCTTTCACCTCGATATAGGCGAGGCGGTCGAGTTCACGCAGGGCCTCATCCTCGGGACCAACCCCCAGAGCGCTGAGATGGGCGGAGTTATCCCCCTCCTCTTCCGTGGCAATCCACAGGGCCTCCAGAATATCCTCGGCTTTGTCCGACAGGTTCATGAATGGTCATCCTCGGTGTGAGTTTGGCTTACAGACTCTTTCTTCTCCGCCAGACGACGCAGATAGGCGGGAGTCACAGGATTTTCATGGCCGCAATAGGGACAGTGTAACTTACGGCAGCCCCCCTTGCACAGCCCGCAGGACTTTTGAACGTAGTCGGCGGGAATCTCCCGGCCGCAAAATCCGCATTTCATGAGAGCACTCCGGTCAAGAAGAGCAATTGGTTAAGTCCCCAGCCGACGGAAAAAGCGAGCAGGGTGACGAAGACGAAGATACTGCAGGCAACCTTGCCGCCGCGCTCCTTGAACATGACCAGAAACTGGGCAACGCAAGGGACAAAAAGGGTCAGGGTCACGGCCGCCACGGTGAGTTGTACGGGAGTGAGCAGCCCGGCGGTCTGCAGATCATAGAGACCGGCAGCGCCGAAATCGCGGCGGAAGAAACCAAAGATGAAAGCGGCGGAGACCTCCGTCGGCAGGCCCAAAGCCAGCATCGCCGGGGACATGACCCGAACCAGCCAGTCGAGGGCGCCGGTCATCTTTCCGGCCCAGAGCAGCACCGAGGCGAGAATGAAAAGGGGGAATATCTCCAGAAAATACCACTGCATACGGGTCAGCGTCTTGACCAGCACGTTGCGCGGCTGAGGCATGCGCAGAGGAGGGATTTCCATGTAAAACATCGGCCGCTCCCCCGGCACCAGATGTGCCGAGAGAAAACCAATGAAGAGAAAGACCGCCGCCAGGGTCAGCGCCCAGACCAGCAGCGACCCCGGCACCTCGGAAAGGAGGCCGAGGATGACGCCAAGTTGGGCGCTGCACGGGATCGCCAGGGCGAGCAGCATGGTGGCGATGATGCGCTCGCGCACCGTTTCCAGGGTCCGGGTGACGATGGTCGCCATGGTATCGCAACCGAAACCAAGCACCAGAGGAATGACCGCCCGGCCGTTGAGGCCGATGCGTTTAAAGAGACGATCAACCAGCATCGCCAGCCGGGGGAAGTAGCCGGTATCCTCGATGACCGAAAAGGCGATAAAAAAGGTGCCGACAATAGGCAGGACGATGGCGACGGCATAGCGCACACCGAGGGTAAAAATGCCGTACTCCCCCACCAGCAGTTCGTACAGCCAATTCCAGGATAGATAGCGCTCGCCGAGGCCGATCACCCAGGGATTAATGATTTCCTCGAAGAGATGCCCCTCGAAAAGATCGACGATGGTGCCGGCGCCGAAACCGCCGACAAACTGGTAGAGACCGAAATAGAGAACCGCTAGGAGCAGCGGCACGCCGGACCAAGGGTTCATGGTCCAACCGGAGAGGCGCTCGGAAAAAGTCGGTCCGCCCCCCTGGCGCTGGCTGATCACACCGTCGAGCAACCCCTTGCAGACCCGTTTGCGTTCCAGACTGATGCGCAGATGCAAATCGACGCGGCGCTCGAAGACGATGGCCTTGACCTCAGCCTCGATGGCTTCCCGTCGCTCAGCTTCGGCGGACAGCACCCGCTGATGAATCTCGTCGTCCTTTTGCAACAGCAGAAGCGCCAGGGCGCGCCGGTCGAGGCGGTAGTCGCCGTGCAGCAGGCTGGTGATCCGGGCAATATCCCGCTCCAGGTCGGCGGCATAGGCGAAATGCGCGCGGTGCAAGGGATCGAAAGCGGCGATGGCGGCACAGATTTCCGCCAACCCCCGGCGCCGACCTAAAGCCGCGCCGACCACGGGAATCCCAAGTTTTTCCTGCAACAGGGGCAGGTCGATGACCATGCCGACACTCTCGGCTTCGTCGAGGATATTGACCACCAGAATCACCGGCAATCCCGCCTCGATCAGTTGCAACGTCATGGGCAGCATGCGCTCGATGTTGCGCGCCGCCAGCACATGCACGACCACCAGAGGATCTTCCTCCAGGAGGATGGTGCGCGCCACCCTCTCCTCCTCGGTGATGGGCAACAGGGCATACATGCCGGGGGTATCGAGAACCTCGTAACGTTCGCCGTCGACGTCGCAGTGCCCGCGAGAAACCTCGACCGAGGTGCCGGGATAGTTGGAGACCGTAGTATAGGCGCCGGTCAGGGAATTGAAGAGCACACTCTTGCCGACATTGGGATTGCCGACCAGGATGATTTTACGGGGATCTTGCGAAATGAGCTTGTCTGCCATGCAATTTACTTCCAGGGCCAAGGGTCATGGAAGCGCTGCCCGTCGGCGAATGGCTTCCGCACCATTTGGGGATGGGCCGTCATTTTTATGCCGCGGGCCGGGAAAATCACCCTAGCTTTTTCTGACAGGCGGGACAACGTCCAAAGATTTCATGACGATGAGTAAGGAGAACGTAGCCGTGCTGACGGGCGATCTCTTCCTGCAAAGCCTCGATACGCGGATCCTCGAATTCGACGATGGCGCCGCAATCCTTACAGATGAGATGATCGTGGTGTTCGGCCTCGGAGGTCGACTCGTAGCGGGTCTGGCCGTCACCGAAATCCCGGGAGGCGGCAATGCCGCATTCGGAGAAGAGCTTGAGGGTACGATAGACGGTCGCGTAACCTATGTTGGGATGTTTCTTGCGCAGTTTGAGGTAAAGATCCTCCGTCGACGGATGGGAATCGCAACGGAGAAAGGCGTCGAGAATGACCTCGCGCTGGCTCGTCCACTTGAGGCCCCGCTCGGACAAACAATCCCTAAAAATCCGTTTCTTTTCTTGCATCGGCCACCTCTTATTGAAATTGGATTTCAATTTACAACAAGGAGTGCGACGGGTCAAGGAGATTTTGAGAATCTGCGAAATGAGGCATGCCGACCAGAGCCGTCACTACGACGAGGATAAGGACAACGCCGCTAATCGGCGTCCTTCATCAGCCGATCAACCGGTCATGGGAAGGAAACGGTACAGATAGCCCGTGAGTTTGCCGAACAGATTGAAGAAGAGCATCAGGCCGACAATCATCAGCAAGCCGCCGGTGATGATCTCCATGATCCGGATATGTTTACGGAAGCGATTGAAAAAGGAAAGGAAACTATGGAAGAGAACCCCGGAGATGAGAAAGGGGATGCCGAGACCCGCCGAATAGACCGCCAACATGAGAATGCCCTTGGCGTAATCGGCCGAAGTACCGGCCACCAAGGCGAGAATGCCGCCGAGAATCGGGCCGATGCAAGGGGTCCAGCCGGCGGCGAAGGCCAGGCCGACAAGGAAGGTGCCGAGAAAACCACTCGGCTTCTCCCGCAACTGAACGCGCCTTTCACCGAGAAGCACTCCGAAGTGGAAGAGTCCAGACATATGCACACCGAAAAAAAACACGAGTACGCCGCCGATGCGTTGCACCCACACCAGCCCTTCGCGCAAATGGACCTGGAAGGTCGCGGAAGCCACTCCCGCCAAGGCGCCAAGACTGATAAAGACCACCGAAAAACCGGCGATGAAGGTCAGGCTGTGCAGCACCACCGTCAGCCGCACCTTGGCCGAGGGCCGGGTATCTTGCAACTGGCCGAAGGAAAGGCCGGTGATGTAGGTCAGATAGGAGGGAATCAGCGGCAGCACGCAGGGGGAAAAGAAACTCAGGATCCCGGCGGAAAAGGCAATCCAATAAGTCAGGTCGGCGGCGTTGCCCATGGGCGCTTATCCCTTCGCAAGAAAGGTGAGGTAGTCAACGGTTGCATCATTATCCCATTCCTGGGCACCAAGAATGTGGTTGAGAATGACGCCGTCCTTGCCGATGATAAAGGTTTCGGGAAAACGGAAGACCCCGTAACGGTTCTGCGCCTTGGCTCCGGAATCGAGGAGAATGGGAAAGGTGAACGTCTTGCCCTGGAGAAAGGAAGGAACCGTATGGGGGCCCTCAGGCTCGACGTTGAGCGCAATCATGACAAAATCAAGCCCCTGCATCTTTTCGTGAAGCCGCTGCATGGCGGGCATCTCCTGACGACAGGGCGGACACCAGGTGGCCCAGAAGTTGAGCATGACCACCTTCCCCCGGTACTGCTCAAGGTTGACGACCTTGCCGTTCAGATCGAAAAGCTGGATGTCAGGTGCCAGGGCGCCGACCTTGACCCCGGCCGAGGGGGGGATTTCGGGGCGGGCAACCCCGCCGAAAGACGGGACGGCCGTGCCGAGCAAAAGGATGGCGAAGAGGGGCAAGAAGGACAGACGCATGGAAAATCCTTTCATATAAAAATTCGATGCTGAAATGTGTACTATTGAATACAAAAAAAGTCAAGATTAGTCTGAAACCGCCGACGTCCCCCTCCCCTCCGTCGCCTCGACCCAAAGTGCTTCGATGACGTCCATCTGTTCCTCGCTGAAGCCAAAGTAATGGGCCAGTTCGTGGATAATCGTCTCGCGCACGATCTTGCCGAGAGGTTCGCCGGTCTCATCCCGGTAATTTTCCACCGCCCCCTGATAGAGGGTGATGACGTCAGGCAGGCCGATGTAGTCATGGGTTCGCTCATCCAGCGGCACCCCGCGATAGTAGCCGAGCAGGTCGCGAGGGTCGTCGAAACCGACTTCCGCCAAGGTTTCGGCGTCGGCCCAAGTTTCCACCTGAAAAGAGAGGTTGCGCACCTCGGCAAGAAATTCCCGGGGAATCTTGGCGATCATCCGCGTCACCAGATGCTCAAAGGTCCGGCGGTTCACGTATCGAAACCCTGATTGCGAGCGACGCGGAAGACCGAAGTGAAATGCACGACCTCCGTCCCCTGCTCGTCGAAAAGCCCGGCCTCGCCGTAAAAAGTACGCCCTTCCGGGCCGCGCACCTCGGCCCGGGCCGTCACCCTTCCCGCCCTGACCGGTGCCAGAAAGCGCGTGGTCAACTCGGTGGTAGCGAAAATCGTCCCCGGCGGCAACAGGGATTTGATGGCCATGGCCACCGCCGTATCGGCCAGGGTGGTCAGCGCCCCGCCGTGCATGAAGCCGCCCCCCATGGCCAGTTTCACCTGAAAATCGAGGGTCAGCAGCGCTCGGCCCTCTTCCGCCTCGACAATGCGCAACCCCACCAGATCCTCAAAGGGCGCGGTATCGATCCAGCCGTCCAGGACAAACTGCTGCTCCAGCGGCCGCCGCAACGCCTCCCCATCCACCAGTAAACGCGACATGAAATATCCTCTCAAATTAATTGGGCGAAGTCTCGGGGGATATCATCCCTTCAGCCTTCAGTCTTCGGTCTTCAGTCTTTCCACCTGCATTTCTACAAATCGACATAATAGCCGCGCCCGCCCCGTACCACCAGAAAGCGCAGGGGTTGGCGGCCATACAAATGTTCCATCAGGCGGCTGAATTCATCCACGGAGGAGAGCCTTGCCCCGGCGACCTCGACCACAAAATCGCCGGAACGGATGCCGAGCTGCTCCGCCTTGCTCCCGGCAAGCACCGACTGCACCCGCAGCCCCTGGCGGCTGTCAGCCAGGCGCAGGCCGAAGACACGCTCGGCGTAATCGACGGCATAACCTTCGGGAATTGCGACGAGGGCGAGAGTCAGTTCCAGGGGCTCGACGCTACGAAGAACACCCAGACGGACGGAGTCACCGGGAGTGTAGGTGCGCAGCAGGGAACGGTATTCATCCGTCGCGCCGACGCGATCGCCGTCAACGGTCAGGACCACGTCGGCAATCCGCAGGCCGGCCTTTTCCGCTGGCGAACCGGGTTCGACGCCGTGGACCAGCACCCCGCCGGTGCCGTGACCACCGCTGAAGGCCTCTCCCACCTCTCCGGGAAGAATGCCGGTAAAGGTCGGACGCACCCGGCCGAACTCGATCAGATCGTCGAGCACCCGCTTGGCCGTATCAATGGGGATGGAGAAACCAATGCCCTGGGCCTGCTGAATAATCGCCGTGTTGATGCCGATCAGCTCGCCTTTGATATTAATCAACGGCCCCCCCGAGTTGCCGGGGTTGATCAGGGCGTCGGTCTGGATAAAAAGCCCGAATTCATTGTTTTCGGTGGACATGCGGCGGCGTGTCGAACTGACCACGCCGGTGGTGATGGAATGGCCAAGCCCGAGGGGATTGCCGATGGCGATGACCGTCTCGCCGACCAGCAGATCGTCGGAGCGGGCCGGTTTCAGTTCGGGAAAGGGGCCGGCCCCGAGAATACGCAGGACCGCCAGATCGAGCTGATGATCCTTGCCCACCAGTTCCGCCTCCAGTTCTCGTCCGCCGGTGGTCAAGGCCACGAAAATTTTCGAGGCCTTCTCAATGACATGGGCGTTGGTCAGAACCAGCCCCTGGGCGTCGATGATGACTCCAGTGCCAAGCGACTGGGTCTTGTAGGCGCGCGGTGGCGCCAGATCGCGGAAAAACTGGTCGAAAAAAGGATCGGAAAAACCGAAGAAAGGAGAGCCGCTTCGCCGCACCACCTTCTCGGTGCGAATATTCACGACCGCCGGGCCGGCCTTTTCTACCGCCGTCACTACCGGAGTGCGCCGCTCGGCGGCGACGGCGGAATCGCCCCAGGGCATTATCGACAGAATGACCAGGACTGCGTATCCGATGCATCTAAAAACCATAGAGCGCCTCCAGGGTCAGGGTTTGCGGATATCGTACTTTTCCATACGATGAAGCAGGGGATATCGGAAAATGCGCGAAAAGGCCGAGCCACTAGTGAAAAGCGGGGTCGCCCCGCCGAGAACAGAACCAGAATTTCCAGACGAAGAAGCTAAATACGGCGCATGGCTCGTTTTTACCCCAGCCCCCAAGGGAGTTCAAGCCCTTTCGCCGGATGAAAAAAAACCCTCCCGCCTTTTGCGGGAGGGTGAATCACAGGAGGCAAAAGTGAGTTATCTCACTTTCGCTGGCAATGATTGTAACAGATTTACGGATAATTGACACCCCGAACCTCTCTTTCCGTCGCAAATCTCGCAAAAATTACCCATGGACAGGCCGAAAAGCAAAAGGGTATGCTGACATCCTTGAATTGCCTGGATAACGGTGCCTCATGGCTCTTTTTTTCGATATCTTAAGCATCGTCCTGCCGGTCTTTCTGGTCATTGCCTTGGGCTATGGACTTAAGCGCCTGGCGTTGATCGACCAGGCCTTTCTGTTGCAGACCAACCGCCTGGTCTTTTATGTTTGCCTGCCGCTTCTGCTCTTTTACAAGATCGGCACCGCCGACTTCCTCGTCAACTTCAACGGCGCTCTGGTCATCGGCTCCTCGGCGGCCATCGCCGGGGGCTTTTTCATTTCCTACGCCTACGCCGCCATCCGCCACTATCCCCCGGAAGCGCGGGGTGCCTTCAGTCAGGGCGCCTTTCGCGGCAACCTCGCCTACATGGGACTGGCCATCGTCTTCAACGCCTATGGCGAGGATGGCCTGACCCGTGCCGGCATCCTCATGGGTTTTCTCGTCCCGGTTCTCAATTTTTTTGCCATTCTCGCCTTGCTCTGGCCGCACCGCCACGAAGAAAAGCGCGGCGCGGATTTCTGGGTCCGGCAGATACTCTTCAACCCGCTGATTCTCGCTTCCTTCGCCGGCATCCTCTGGAGTTTTCTCGACCTGCCCCTGCCCGTGGTCTTTGCTCGCGCCCTGGATATCGCCACGGACATGACCCTGCCCCTGGCACTCATCGCCATCGGCGGCGGTTTCAGCCTCGAACGGCTCAAGGGCGATCTCATGCGGGCCGCCTTCGCCACCGGCATCAAGCTGATCTGGCTCCCCCTGCTGGCGACCGTCATTCTCATCGCCCTCGGCGTCGGCGATCGGGATCTGGCCATCGGCATCCTCATGGCCGGAACTCCCGCCGCCACGGCCACCTACATCATGGCCCACCAGCTCAAAGGAGACGCCGAACTGGCCGGTTCCATCGTCATGATGTCCACCCTCCTCTCCGCCCTCACCTACACCCTCACCCTCTTTATCCTCCGCATCCAGGGTCTCTGATCCGTCAACAGGCCGTCCCGCCCGGAATCGACACCTATTGATATTGCGAAGAATTCATACAAAACCCATTCGGTATTTTCCCCACCGGCAAAAAGTCTTCCGCACTTTGATCACCATAAGATTTCCAAGCGGCTCACTCGCAACGGCTGCCCTGTCCCTGGTCGCATGGGAGATTCTTGACCGATTTCTTGCTTCGTTGTCTTATCGGGTATACTTATGTGTCATCAATCCTGATACGGACGGAGAAACGGTGTCAAAAGAACTGATCATCAAATTTCTCAACGGCAGTGAATGCCGGGGGCATCTCTTCCAACCTTTCGATCCGGAGGGCGCCGGGGTGGAGATCTTTCGTCCCGGCGAGGACCGGCCGGTCCTTTACCCTTTCGAGGCGATCTGTTTTATCAAACTTTTTGACGATCCCGGCAAGAATGTGCGCCAAAACAGCATTCTTGAAGATCTGCGCACCGCCACCGGCGAATCGTTCCGTCTTCTGATCAACCGGGATGAACGCTTCAACAAGGGGGTATTCGCCTACCCAGATGAACCCGGAACGGAGTTTACCCGCATCTTTTTCACCCGGCGAGGGCTCAACATCAAACGTCTCGACCGACCTTTGGGCGAGGTCCTGGTGCTGCAGGGTGCAGTTGATGAAAAGACGCTGAACACCGCTTTGGAGTTTCAGGACCAGCTGCGCAAACGGCGGCTGGGGGAAATGCTGCTCGAACAGAACAACCTTCCCCCCGAGACGATTGAAAACGCTCTGGCCAATGCCGCCAAAATGGGCCATCGCCCGCCCCGCTACCGAGTCGGCGACATTCTCATCGAAACCGGTCTGGTCACGCGCAAGCAGGTGGAGGAAGTCCGCGCCCGGCAGGATTCGGAAAAGCACAAGCGGCTCGGTATGATCATGGTCGAACAAGGCTTGATCAGCGAGGACCAGTTGCTGCACACCCTGGCCAAAAAGTTCGGCCTGCGGGTCATTGATCTCGATGAAATCCAGATCGCCCCCGAAGTCATGCGCCTGATCTCCCGCGAACTTATCGAACGCATGCAGGTTTTGCCCATCGAAGCGACGGAGCATCGGCTGGTGGTGGCGACCTCCACCCCGACCGATCCCACCATCGGCGAAAATCTGCACTTTGCCACCAACCGGCGCATCGAGCTGGTGGTGGCCAGTGCCCACAAGATCGAGGAACGCATCAATCAGCTCTTCTACGAATCGGATGAAAAGATCGAGGAACTGATTCAGAATCTGGACGGAATGGATGTGGAGGTGGTGGAGGAAAAGGAACAGGACCGCGTTGCCGAAACGGACTCCAAGGTTATCAACCTGGTCAACAAAATCCTCCTTGACGCCTTTCGCAAGGGCGTTTCCGACATCCATTTCGAACCGGAGATGGGGCCGTTACCCTTGATCGTGCGCTACCGTAAGGATGGCGAATGCTTTACCGCGCACAAGATCGCCGCCCAGTACAAAGCCGCCATCATCAGCCGCATCAAGATCATCGCCCGCCTCGACATCGCCGAACGGCGGCGGCCGCAATCGGGAAAGATCCTGCTCAAACAGGGGAAGGAACGCATCGAATACCGGGTCGAGATCACCCCGACCATCGGTGGGCAGGAGGACGCGGTGCTGCGGATTCTCAACGCCTCACGCATTCTCTCCCTGGAACAGCTGGGGGTCTCGGCACGTAACCACGACCGTTTCCGCGCCCTGATCAAGAAGCCCTACGGCATCATCCTCTGCGTCGGCCCCACCGGCTCGGGGAAAACCACCACCCTGCACTCGGCCATCGCCGAGATCAACACCGGCAACCGCAAGATCTGGACCGCCGAAGATCCGGTGGAAATTACCCAACGCGGTCTGCGTCAGGTGCAGATCAATACCAAGATCGGCTTCACCTTCGAGGAGGCGCTCCGCTCCTTTCTCCGCGCCGATCCGGATGTGATCATGATCGGCGAGATGCGCGACGTGATCACCGCCAAGGCCGCCATCGCCGCCTCGCTCACCGGGCATCTGGTCTTCTCGACCCTGCACACCAACAACGCCCCGGAGACCATCGTCCGACTCATCGAAATGGGGGAGGACCCCATCAACTTTGCCGACGCCATGCTCGGCATCATCGCCCAGCGTCTGGTGCGGCGCCTGTGCAACCAGTGCAAGGTTCCCTATCACCCCAGCCGCGAAGAATACGAGCAGCTGGTGGAATCCTACGGACCGGGGTATTACGAGCGCCACGGCATGCCCACCTACGACGACAATCTGCTGCTCCAGCGGGCCAAGGGCTGTCCGGCGTGCGACGGTTTCGGTTACAGCGGACGTATCGCCATCCAGGAGCTGCTGGTCAACTCCCCCGCTATCCGTCTCGCCATCCGTCAGCGCTCGGGGGCGGATCTTATCGAGCAGGTCGCCCGCGACGAAGGCATGGTGACCCTGCGCCAGGATGGCATCGAAAAGGTCTTTCAAGGCATCACCGACTTCAACCAGGTCAATCTGGTCTGCCTCTGACCTTCCTCCGCGTATAAACAAGAAACGGGTCGGATTCCCGAGGGAGCCGACCCGTTTCTTGTTTGCACCAGACGCCGCGTACGGCGTGATTCGTCTTTTCCCTTACCCGAGAATCACCAGCAGATCCCCCTGTTGTACCTGATCCCCTTCCTTGAAGAGAATTTCCTTGACCACACCCTCTTCTTTGGCCTTGACGTTGGTCTCCATCTTCATCGCCTCGGTGGAAAGGAGGGTCTCCCCGGCCTTGACCTCGTCGCCGACGGCGACCAGCAGCTTGAAGATCTTGCCCGGCATCGGCGCGCCGACCTGTTGGGGATCATCGGAATCGGCCTTGCGGTGCTCGGCGACATCGGACTCGACGGAGAGATCCTTGACCATCACCTGTCGCGGCTCGCCGTTGAGTTCGAAGTAAATGTGGCGGGTAGCGTCGGGATGGAGATTGCCGACGGCGTTGAGCTTGACGATCAACGTCTTGCCCGACTCGATCTCGAAGGTCGTTTCATCCCCCACTTCCAGTCCGTAGAAGAAGACCGGCGTGGGCACCTTGGACAGGTCGCTGTATTCCTGGCGCTCATGATCGAAGGTCTCATAGACGCCGGGATAGAGCACCGCCGAAAGAACTTGCCGGTCGTTGACCACATGCCCGAGTTTCTTCTCCAGCTCCGCCTTCTTGGCGGCGAAATCGACCGGCTCCAGCAGTTCGCCGGGACGGCAGGTCAGAGGTTTCTCGTCCTTGAGGATGATCTTCTGCAGTTCCGGCGGGAAACCGCCGACGGGCTGACCGATCATCCCTTTGAAGAAGTCGATGACCCCCTGCGGAAAGGTATAGTTCGTTCCCCGTTCGAAAACATCCTCGGGCTCCAAGTCGTTCTGGATCATGAACATGGCCATGTCGCCGACAATCTTCGACGAGGGGGTAACCTTGATCACGTCGCCGAACATGTCGTTGACCTTGCGGTACATCTCCTTGCACTCTTCCCAGCGGTGGCCGAGCCCCAGGCCTTCGACCTGCGGCTTGTAGTTGGAATACTGGCCGCCGGGGATTTCGTGATGATAGACCTGGGCGGTACCGCTGCGCAGTTCCGACTCGAAAGGGGCGTAGTAGGTGCGCACCGTCTCCCAGTAGTTGGCCAATTGTTGCAGCCCCTGCTGATCGAGGCGGGGATCCCAGATCGTCCCTTCCAGGGCCGACAGCAGGGCGTTCATGTTCGGCTGCGCGGTCAGACCCGAGACTGAGGAAAGGGCGGTGTCGACGATGTCGACTCCGGCCTGGGCGGCCATCATCAGCATCGCTCCGCCGTTGCTGGAGGTGTCGTGGGTATGAAGATGAATGGGGATGCCGATCTCGTTCTTCAGCGCCCGGATCAGCTTCTCGGCGGCAAAGGGCTTGAGCAGGCCGGCCATATCCTTGATCGCCAGAATATGGGCGCCCATCGCTTCCAGTTCTTTGGCCAGATCGACATAGTACTTGAGAGGATACTTGTCCCGCTTGGGATCGAGAATATCCCCGGTGTAACACATAGCCGCTTCGCAGATGGCGTTGTTCTTGCGCACCGCGTCCATGGCCACCTTCATCCCCTTGGTCCAGTTCAGGGAGTCGAAGACGCGGAAGACGTCGATACCGCTCTCCGCCGCTTTGGCGACGAATTCCTCGACGACGTTGTCGGGATAGTTGGTGTAGCCGACGGCGTTCGAGCCGCGCAGCAGCATCTGGAAGAGGATGTTGGGAATCTTCGCCCGCAGGCGATCAAGGCGCTCCCAGGGATCTTCCTTGAGAAAACGCATGGAGACGTCGTAGGTGGCGCCCCCCCACATCTCCAGGGAAAAGAGCCCGCCGCCGAGGTAGCTGGTGGCATCGGCGATGCGCTCGAGATCGTAGGTGCGGAAGCGGGTCGCCATCAGCGACTGGTGAGCGTCGCGCATGGTGGTGTCGGTGATCAGCAGCTTGCGCTCTTTAAGCGCCCACTGGGCCAGCCCCTCCGGCCCTTTCTCCAGCAGGATGTCGCGGCTCCCCCGGGGCCGCACGGCATTGTAGGGGATATCGGGGATATCGGCCTCGCGCAGGTCGGTGGAACGGAGCGGCTGCTTGATACCGGGATAGCCGTTGACCACGGTATGGCCGATAAACTTGAGCAACTTGTTGGCGCGGTCCTTCTTCTCGCGGATTTTGAAAAGTTCCGGGTTGGTGTCGAGATAAGAGGTATCACACAGCCCATCCAGAAAGGTCGAATGGGTAATGACGTTTTCGAGAAAACCGATATTGGTCTTCACCCCGCGGATGCGGAACTCCTGCAGAGCACGGTGCATCGAGCGGGCCGCCGTGTTGAAATTCAGCCCCCAAGTGGTGATCTTCACCAGCAGGGAATCGTAGTGGGGTGTGATGCGGGATCCCGAATAGGCGTTGCCGGCGTCGAGGCGCACGCCGAATCCGGCGGGGCTGCGATAGACCTTGAGGGTGCCGAAATCGGGGGCGAAGTTGTTGCCCGGATCTTCGGTGGTCACCCGGCACTGGATGGCGTGGCCGCGCAATTCGATATCGGCCTGGCTGGATACGCCGATCTCCGGATCGGAAAGTTTGTGCCCCTCAGCCACCAGGATCTGGGTCTGCACCAGGTTGCGACCGGTAACCATCTCGGTGACGGTATGTTCCACTTGGATGCGCGGATTGGTTTCGATAAAGTAGAAGTTCTGGTCCTTGTCCATCAAAAATTCGACCGTTCCGGCGTTGATGTAACCGACGCTGTGAGCGATCTTCATGGCCATGGCGCAGACCTCTTCGCGCTTGGCGGAAGAGAGGTTCGGCGAAGGAGCCAGTTCGATAACCTTCTGGTGGCGGCGCTGAATGGAGCAATCGCGTTCGTAGTAATGGACAATGTTACCGTGCTTGTCGCCCATGATCTGCACTTCGATGTGCTTGGGCTTCTCCAGGTATTTTTCCAGAAAGACCGAGGCGTTGCCAAAAGCTGCCTTGGCCTCGGAAGCCGCCGACTTGAGACCTTCGAGGAGTTCCTTCTGGTTGTAGGCGACGCGCATACCGCGCCCGCCGCCACCGGCGGCGGCCTTGACGATGACCGGATAACCGCAGGATTTGGCGAAGAGCAGGGCTTCTTCCTCGCTGGTCACCGGCTTCTCGGTGCCAGGGACCACGGGCACTCCGGCGGCGACGGCGACCTTACGAGCCGCCACCTTGTCTCCAAGCTGCCGCTGGATCTCGGCGGTGGGACCGATGAAAGCAATGCCGGCCCGTTCGCAGGCCTCGGCGAATTCGGGATTTTCCGAGAGAAAGCCGTAACCGGGGTGGATGGCGTCCACCTCCTTTTTACGGGCCAGTTCGATGATCTCGTCGATGCCCAGATAGGCGTCGATGGGCCCTTTGCCCCGACCGATCAGGTAGGCTTCGTCGGCCTTGTAGCGGTGCAGGGTGAGTTTGTCCTCTTCCGAATAGATGGCCACCGTTTTGATGCCCAATTCAGTACAGGCGCGAAAAATGCGGATCGCGATTTCGCCCCGGTTGGCGGCCATGACCTTCTTGAACTTGCGTACTTCCATCAAACCTCCTCAACTGCCGGCGCCCGTGCGCGGAAAAAACATTTACCGAAAATAAAACAATTACAGTAGGGCTTAAAGTTTAGTTAAATTTAAAATTTTGCGTAATTTTAAATATTTAGACGGTTTTCGACGAGACGAAACATCTAATCAGTTCAGAGGTTTCTTGTCAATATGAAATGTTGTTTTAATTCATCGCAGGAAGCTTCGTTTCCTTACCGGACCTCGGGAAAAGGCGCGCCGGCCTGGCGAAAGATCTTGCCGCAACGGGGCGAACATGCTAAGAATCTCACCGTCAAGCAAATGACGCCCAGCGTTGGAGACCCGCCATGAAAGAGCAGCGCCCCCGCATTCTCGTCGTCGACGACGAGCAGCCCAACCGTGAAGCCCTCTCCCTGCTGCTGCAAAGCGCCAACTACCAGGTTGCGGCAGCGGCTACGGGAGAAGAGGCCCTCGGCCTGCTGCGGCAATCCACGTTCGAGGTCGTCATCACCGATCTCTTCCTCCCCGACCTCAGCGGTATCGATATTCTCAAACAGGTCAAGAGCGACGCCCCCCCGACCAGCGTCATCGTCATCACCGGCCAGGCCTCGGCGGAAACCGCCGTCCAGGCCATGAAGGAGGGAGCCCTCGACTACATTACCAAGCCCTTCAATTTCGAGGAGCTGAAGATCCAGATCGCCAAGGCCTTGGAGAAGAGTGCGCTGGTAGCGGAAAATATCTACCTGCGCCAGCAGCTGCGGGGCAAGTACAAGTTCGACAACATCATCGGCAACAGTGCCGCCATGCAGCAGGTTTTCGCCCGCATGGAGCGCATCGTCCAGACCGATTCAACCATCCTCATCCTCGGCGAATCGGGAACCGGCAAGGAACTGGTGGCCAAGGCCATTCATTACAACGGACCGCGCAAGGACAAGCCCTTCGTCGCCATCAACTGCGGGGCGATTCCCGCCGACTTGCTGGAGAGCGAACTCTTCGGCCACACCCGCGGCGCCTTCACCGGCGCCGTCGCCGACAAGCCGGGCAAGTTCGAACTGGCCCACAACGGCACCCTCTTTCTCGACGAAATCGGCACCATGCCCGCCCATCTGCAGATGAAGCTGCTGCGCGTGCTCCAAGATCATGTGGTCGAACGGATCGGTTCCGACAAAAAGCTTAAACTCAACATCCGTCTGATTTCCGCCACCAACGCCGATCTGGAAGAGGAGGTCGGAAAAGGTCAGTTCCGCGAAGACCTCTACTATCGGCTCAACGTCATTCCCATCCACCTTCCCCCGCTACGGGAACGCCGCGAGGACATTCCCCTGTTGGCCCATCATTTCCTACGCAAGTACTGTCGGGAAATGAACCGGCCGCTGATGACCGTCGCCAACGAGGCGATGGACCGCCTGCGGGATTACGACTGGCCGGGAAACGTGCGCGAACTGGAAAACATCATCGAACGCACCGTCGCCCTGACCGCCGGCGAGCATATTGAAATCCGTGATTTGCCCGCGAACATCGCCCGTATCGACGCGCCGGCGAGCCTCTTCGACCCCGGCTGTCCCCGCATTCCGGCGGAAGGACTCGATCTGGGGACAACTCTGGAGACCATCGAAAGGGCGCTGATTCATCAGGCGCTGGAACGGGGTCAGGGGATCAAGGCCCGGGCGGCGGCCCTCCTCGGCCTTAACCGCACCACGCTGGTAGAAAAAATCAAACGTCTCAAGCTCGAAAGCTGAACCCACAGACAGGACCGAACCCCGACAACGAAAAAGGCGCACCGCCAGGCGCCCTTTCAAACGATCACCGCAAACAACTTCCCCATCTCGAGCCAAGCGGCCCATCACGGCGCGCGCCAGGCGTGACAGCAGGTCGTGCAAGTTCCGTCCTGAGCGAACCGTGCCAGCACCGACCACCTTTGTTGTGCTTGCCTTTGCCTTGCAAACCTCTCGTATTCTGTCGCACCCCCTCCGAAGATTAGGGTTGCTCACCTGACAAAACCAAAGCCCTGCCCCGAACCAAGAAAAGGTATTTTCTTGGAGATTTTTCATTGATCGAAATTTCCACGTCATTTCGTGAAATTGTCGAGACGGAGTTGATGCGCCCTGGTAAAGAAGCCGCGCCGCCCGAAGATCAAAATGAGAAAGGTGGTTACCGCCACGCTGGCGGTAATGACGCACATGATGGCGATTTGATAACGCACCGCCAAGAGCGGTTCGGTGCCGGAGAGGATCTGCCCGGTCATCATCCCGGGGAGAAAGACGATGCCCATGGCGGCCATGGCATTAATGGAAGGGATCAGGGCCGCGCGGAAAGCCCCTCGCACCGCCTCGGCCGAGGCTTGCCGGGCGTTCGCCCCGAGGCAAAGAGAGGTTTCAATCTCCAGCCGCCGCTCCTTCATTTCGGCAGCGAGACGCTCGGCGGCCAAGCTCGCGCCGGTCATGGAGTTGCCGATGATCATCCCGGCCAGAGGGATGAGGTAGCGGGGATCGTACCAGGGCGTGAGGCCGATGACCAGGGTGCAGAAGAAGAAGGTCGCACCGAAGCAGCCGATGAAAAGGGAGATCCCCACCACCCGATGAAAGCGCGGCATGCGCTCCTGGACCCGCGCCCCCACGGCATGGACGGCAAAGCCCCCCATGACCAGCAGAATGAGGAGAACCGGCACCGGGCTGGCCAGAGAGAACACCGTCTTCAGCAGATAGCCAACGGTCAGCAACTGGGCGATCATGCGCAAGGACGACCAGAGCAGATCCCGCTCCTGGCCGATGCCGTTCCAACGGGCCAAGCCCGCAACAAAGAGAACCAGGCCATAGACCAGGGCCAGATCGATAAGGGAGAGATCGACGACGCCGTCACTCATGGGCAGCCTCCGGCGCGGAGAGGAAACGACGCAGCGCGTCGGCGCGGGGGTTTTCGAAGAAGTCGGCGGCCGCACCCTCTTCGAGAATCCGGCCGCTTTCGAGAAAAGCCGCCCGGTCGGCGACGCGCCGCGCCAAGCGCAGATCGTGGGTGAGCATGAGCAGGGTCAGACCCCGCTCGCGGCGGATATCGCGCAGGGATTGGCCGAGCTGGTCGGCGGTGGGGGGGTCGAGGGCGCTGGTCGGCTCGTCGAGAAGCAACACCCCCGGCTCAAGCAGCAGGGCACGGGCCAAAGCCAGGCGCTGCTGCTGGCCAACGGAGAGGGAACGGGCCTGCCGGGGGAGAAGCTCCGCGGGCAGACGGCAAAGATCAAGCACCCGCCGCGTCTCCACAGAATCGGCCGAAGGTTGAGGCAGGTTGCGAAAGACAAAGGGCCGCTGCAGATTGGCAAGAACCGAGCCGTCGTACATGAAAGGCACCTGCGGCACGGCGGCAACGCGCCGCCGCAGAGCCAAGGGGTCGAGGCTTGCGATATCGACGCCGGCAAGAAGGATGCGCCCGCCGTCGGGATCTTCCAGGCGGTTCAGTAACCGCAGCAGAGTACTCTTGCCGCCGCCGGAGGGACCGACCACCACCGTCAGACTGCCCGCCGGCACCACCAGATTGATGCCGCGCAGAATCTCCACCGGGTTCCCCTCGGGATCACGCCGCGTCTTGCGCACATCCTCCAGCGCCAGGCTCTCTCCCACCCCCTTCATCATCCCCCGCCCCGCAGACGTTGCCGAACCTGCTTGAGATCCTCCCAGGATTCCCGTTTGGCCGCCGGGTTACGCAGCAGATAGGCCGGATGATAGGTCGGCAGCAAGGGTATCCCCTGATAGTCCCGCCACTGACCGCGCAACCGGCTGATCGGAGTACCGGATGCGAGCAGGGACTGGCTGGCGACCCGACCCAGAGCAAGGATCATCTCCGGCGCGATCGCCGCCAGCTGGCGTTCGAGAAAGGGTCGACAGGCGGCAATTTCCCCGGGTTCCGGATCGCGGTTGCCGGGGGGACGGCATTTGACGACATTACAGAGGTAGACTTCGGAACGTTCCAGACCGATGGCGAAGAGCATGCGGTCGAGCAGTCGGCCGGCCTCTCCGACGAAGGGCTCCCCCCGCTCATCCTCCTCCCGACCCGGGCCTTCGCCGACCAGCACCAGCCGGGCGCGGGGAGCGCCGGCGCCGAAGACGATATGGCGCCGCCCCCGGGCCAGAGGGCAGCGTTGACAATCGCCGAGGTCGGCGCGGACTTCGTCCAGGGTTTCGCTCCGGCAGGGAGCCGTCCCTCCCCGATCGAGGCCGCGCACGCTCAGCGGGCAGACCGGCGGATTATCCGCAAGGGCGGGCAGCGGCAGCGCACCGAGACCGAGACGATCCAGATCCTGCAACACTCCCCGCGCCTGCGCCAAGGCTTCGCACAATTCCTGACGGAGATTTTCCGGCATGACTGACTTCCGTAAAATGGGGTTCCCCAGCCGGCGCCCTTTACTTGGCCGCCGGTAAGGATTATCCTGCTAACATATTTTTTCTGAGATGCCTATGTTCTGCCGTTGCGCCATCCCCCTCATCTTTCTCCTGCTGCTTCCCGGCGAGGCCCTGGCCTGGGGGATCGGCGTGCATCTGCAGCTCGGCTCCCATATTCTCGCCCATCTCCAGCAGTTGCCGCCGCTCTTGCAGACCCTGCTCGGTGCCTATCCCCAGGATTACCTCTACGGCTGCATCGCCGCCGACATCACCCTGGGCAAGAAGTTCACCCATTATCTGCAACACTGCCACAGCTGGCGCATGGGGCAAAAGATTCTCGACGCGGCCCAGAGCGCCCCGCAAAAAGCCTGCGCCTACGGCTACCTGAGCCATCTCGCCGCCGACACTGTCGCCCACTCTTACCTGGTTCCTTTCAAGATGGTGCGTACCTTCAACACCATCTTTCTCAAGCACGCCTACTGGGAGGTGCGTGCCGAGGCCCAAGTGCCGCCGGAAATCTGGGCGGTGGCCCGCAGCATCGCCCGCAAGCGTTTTCCCGATAACGACCTGCTCCTGCGCGGAGAGCTTTCGGACACCATCTTCTCCTTCGCCACCAACAAACGGCTCTTCAACTCTCTGCTGCTGCTCAACCGCCTGCGCCACTGGCAGAAGATGCTGCGCTCCATCGACCACAATTCCAAATGGACCTTCAGCCCGGCCGATCAGGAAGAATACCTCTCCCTCGCCCGGGAGGCGGAGATAAGCGTCCTGACTCAGATGGAAGAAAGCCCCTACTGGAAAGCCGACCCCACCGGTGAACGGGCCATCAACGCCGCCAAGATGATCCGCAAAAACCTCAACCTCCTCTGGCTCGACGGCAAACTCCCCGACTGGGACGGCGAAGCGATTCTCGCCGATCTCAAACCCCGCTTCCGCGAGGGCATCACCCGCCCCGACGACCTGTTGGATCTGCTGTCGGCGTATTGATGGCGGGAGAGCAACGGTGATGCGGTTCCATGCTTCACCGCATCCTGCTCCTACGTCGACGGCTTCAGCAACCGAGCGATACGGTCGAGGAGCTGGTCGGCAACCTCGTCCTTGCCAAGCAGGGGGAGTTCCTCGCCGGAACCGTCCCGGTAGAGCAGGCGCACGGCGTTGGTGTCGACATCGAAGCCGGCGTCGCTACGGCTGACGTCGTTGGCGACGATCAGGTCGAGATTCTTCTCCGTCAGTTTCTTGCGGGCGTTCTCCACGAGGTCGGCGGTCTCGGCGGCAAAGCCGATCAGCAGCCGATTCCCTTTGTTTCTCCCCAACTCGGCAAGGATATCCGGGTTCTTCTCCAGCGGCAGAATCAACGCCCCCTCCACGCCCTTCTTGATCTTCTGCTCGGCGCGCATGGCCGGGCGGTAATCGGCGACCGCCGCCGCCTTGATCACCACCGTCGCCTCCTCCAGCCGTGCCAGCACCGCCTCGCGCATCTGCCGGGCACTCACCACCGGTACCAGCTCGACCCCGGCCGGCGCCGCCAACGCCGTCGGGCCGCTGACCAGAATCACCCGCGCCCCACGCCGACGAGCGGCGCGGGCGATGGCGTAGCCCATCTTCCCCGACGAGTAGTTGCTCAGGTAGCGCACCGGGTCGAGTTCCTCGCGGGTTGGCCCGGCAGTGACCAGCACCGTCTGCCCGGCCAGATCCTGAGGCGTCAGCAAGCGCAGGGTCTCCTCAAAAATCCGCTCCGGATCCGGCATCTTCCCCTTTCCTTCCCAGCCGCAGGCGAGAAAACCCGTGTCCGGTTCGAGAAAATGGTAGCCGAGCTGCTCCAGCTTCTGCTGGTTCATCTGATAGACGGGATTTTCGAACATGTTGACATTCATCGCCGGGACAAAGAGGACCGGCGCCTTGGTCGCCATCAGGGTCGTGCTGAGCAGATCGTCGGCCAGGCCGTTCGCCGTCTTGCCAATGAGATTGGCGGTGGCCGGCGCCACCACCACCAGGTCGGCGCGGTCGGCCAGGGAAATGTGACCGATCTCCCGCTCTTGGTAGAGATTGAAGAGGTCGGTGTGCACGGGGTTGCCGGAGAGGGTCTGGAAGGTGAGCGGCGTCACGAACTCGCGGGCGCTTGCGGTCATCACCACGAAGACTTCGGCCCCGGCCTTGATGTACAGCCGCAACAGCTCCACCGCCTTGTAGGCGGCGATCCCGCCGGTGACGCCAAGGAGGATGGTTTTATCCTTGAGCATAGTGGTCTCTCCCTTTAAATGAATGCGCCGACAAAGGGGTTGTTGCGTTTTTCCCGACCGATGCTGGTATCCGGGCCGTGGCCGGGATGCACTACCGTCGCCTCGGGCAGCACCAGCAGATGTTCGCGGATGGCGGCCAGCAACTGTTCGTGATTCCCCCCGGCAAGGTCGGTGCGGCCGATGGAACCGGCGAAAAGGGTATCGCCGGCAAAGAGATGGCCGTCGACCAGCAGGCAGATGCCGCCGGGGCTGTGCCCGGGGGTGTGAATGACCCGGATACGCAGCTCGCCGACGCTCAACTCCTCGCTGCCGGCAAGGGTGCGGGTCGGAGCGGGGGACGGAACGACGCTGAGGCCGAAAAGCTCGGCGTGACGCTCGGCCTGGGCGAACAGGGGAACATCCTTTTCGTGGATCAGCAATTCGGCGCCGGTCTTCTCCACCAGAAACGCATTGGCGCCGATATGGTCGAAATGGCCGTGGGTGTTCACCACCAGCTTCGCATGCAGCCCGGCACGCTCCAGCGCCGCGAAAATGCGCTCTCCCTCATCGCCGGGATCGATCACCAGCGCCTCGCGGGT
The DNA here is from genome assembly GCF_034006665.1 of Trichloromonas sp. Taxonomy (GTDB): domain Bacteria; phylum Desulfobacterota; class Desulfuromonadia; order Desulfuromonadales; family Trichloromonadaceae; genus Trichloromonas. Next base: position 88,572 of record NZ_JAVESI010000002.1, on the reverse strand, counting down.
CTTCTCGCAACCGACGATATAACAGTTGACTTGCAGCGGCCCGACCGGCAACGTTTCGATGATCATGTTATCTCTCTCTGCCCGAATCTTCCCCGAAAAGATCGAGGCTCTTGCCCTTGAGCTGATCCCCCAGGGTAAAACCGAAACCCCGCTTCGTCTGTTCCCTGCCTCGATTCCCTTCCGGCGCTTTCGGCCGTTCGCTCGCTACCGGCCGGGAAGGCGGCGGAGCGGCGACTGTTTCCTGCTGTGCGGCGACCGGAGCCGGAGCGGACGACGCCCGGGAACTACCGTCGCGGAAGAAATAACGGTCGTAGAGGCGATGGTAGCTGGTCCAGGAACCTTCCCGGTCCGGTTCCTTGGCGATATGCGCACTCACCCCGTTGATCTTTGAGTCGAGGTCGTCGATGAAATTGAGAACCACCGCTTCCAAGGTCTTGGGCCGCTTGGGCGAACCATATTCGTACTGGCCGTGATGGGAAAGGAGCAGATGCTTGAGAATCATCGCCAGCCGCGACGGAAATCCGGGAAGGCCCTGGATTTTCTCGCCGATCATCTCCACCCCCATGACGATATGGCCGATCAGCTTGCCTTCGTCGCTGTAATCGAAGGAGCGCTCGTAGCGCAGTTCGGCGACCTTGCCGATATCGTGGAGTAGGGCGCCGACGATCAGCAGGTCACGGTCGATACCGGGATAGCGGCGACTGACGTCATCGGCCAGAGCCGCCACCGCCAGGGAGTGTTCGAGCAGACCGCCGAGAAAGACGTGGTGCATCGACTTGGCCGCGGGAGCCGCCACATAGCGGCTCATGAATTCACGGTCCTTGATGAAGGCTTCCATCAGTGCCTTGAGATGGGGATTGCCCAGGGCGGCAACCCGCTCGACCAGTTCGGCGCGCATTTCCGCGACCGGCCGATCGGAAACGGGGAGAAAGTCGGCGAGATCGATTTCGGCCTCGGGAACCGGCTCCAGTTCCTGAATCACCAGTTGCATCTTGCCGAGATAGACGCTGGCCTTGGCCTTGATGGCGATAAAATCGTTCTTTTCGAAGGTCGCAGCCAGTTCGTCGACCCGGTCCCAGACCCGCCCCTCGACCTCGCCGCTGCGATCGGCCAGGCGCAAGGTCATATAGGGTTTGCCGTTTTTGGCCAGGGCCAAGGTCTTGTCGCCAACCAGGAAAACCCCGTCGACCCAATCCCGCTCCTTGATCTGCGTGACAAAAATATTCTTCAAAGACAACTCCCGTTTACTGTGGTGAGAATGTTTACCGCGACGCGCAGACCGTCGAGGGCCGCGCTCATGATGCCGCCGGCGTAACCGGCCCCCTCCCCCGCCGGATAGAGCCCGGGATGGGAAAGGGATTGTCCCGCCTCGTCACGGAGGATGCGCAAGGGGGCGGAAGTCCGGCTTTCCACCCCGATCAGGGTCGCCTCGGCGGTGACGAAACCGCGCATCTTGTGGTCAAAATGGGGCAAGGCCCGGCGCAGACCGACCGTCACGAAGTCCGGCAGCACCTCGGCCAGGGGCGCTTCCCGCACCGGTGGACGGCAACTGGAACGCACCGCACCCCCCGCGCGCCCGAGAAAGGCCATGAGATTCTGCGCCGGCGCCCGGTAATCGCCACCGCCGGCGGCGAAAGCCGCCTGCTCCCAACGGCGCTGGAAGCGGACTCCGGCCAACGGATCGCTCCCCGCAAAATCGTCGGGGCGCACCGTCACGACCAAGGCGCTGTTGGAAAAGGACCCGTCCCGGCGCGCCAGACTCATGCCGTTGACCACCACCCCACCTGCTTCCGAGGCGGCGTTGATCACCTCGCCGCCGGGACACATGCAGAAGGAGTAGACCCCCCGGCCGCTCTCCGAATCGTTCCAGGCCAGGGCGTAATCGGCGGTCGGCAGTTGGGGATGGTCGGGCAGGCCGTACTGGATGCGGTTGATGAGCGCAGCCGGATGCTCCACCCGCACCCCCAAAGCGAAGGGTTTGGCCTCCAGAAGAACTCCCGAGCGCTGAAGCATTTCATAAGTATCGCGGGCGCTGTGCCCGGGGGCCAGCACCAGGCTGTCGCAGGGCAGCCGCGAGCCGTCGGCCAGAAGACCGCCGACGACCCGCCCGTTACGACAGTCGAGCCCCCCCAGACAAGCATTGAAGCGAATCTCCACCCCCAAGGCCTGCAAACGGCGGCGGAACCCGATCAGCACCCGGCGCAGGCGGTCGCTCCCCACGTGGGGTTTCGCCTCGATGAGAATCCGCTCCGGCGCGCCGCAGTCAACCAGGGCGCGCAATACCTGAAAAGTCCGGGGATCGTTCAGGCGGGTAGTGAGCTTGCCGTCGGAAAAGGTCCCCGCCCCCCCCTCGCCGAACTGCACGTTGCTCGCCGGATCGAGGATGCCCTCGGCCCAGAAGCGCTCCACGTTCCGCACCCGCTCTTCCACCGGACGGCCGCGCTCGATCAGAGTCACCGTGACGCCGCGCTCAGCCAGATGGAGGGCGGCAAAGAGCCCGGCCGGTCCCATCCCCACCACCAGCGCCCGATGGGGGCGGGTGATCCGAACGATCTCCGAAACACCCGGCGCGGGAGCCGCTTCCAGTCGGGCCATAGAGGCGTGGCGGCGCAGCAGCGCGGCTTCGTCGGCAACGGTGAACTCTACCGTGTAAACCCGCAGAACCCGGGGCTTCTTGCGCGCGTCGATACCCCGCCGGACGATGCGTAAATCGCGGATGTCGTTGGCAGTAAGGCCGAGAATTGCAGCCGCCTTGCGGGGGAGCGAGTCCTCGTTTTCATCCAGATTCAGGGGGATTTCCCGGAGGCGCAGAGCCATTGGCTCACTCCAGCGGCAACTGCACGTGGAAGGTCGTCCCCTGACCCGGCGCGCTGTCCACCCAGATACGCCCGCCATAGGTCTTGACGATACGCAGCACGACGGAGAGGCCGCAACCGGTTCCCTTGGACTTGGTGGTGTAGAAGGGGTCGAAGATATGATGAAGGTTTTCCTCGGGAATCCCGGCGCCGGTATCGCTGATGGTCACGTGAATGGCCCGGTCGTCATGGCGCAGGTCGAACCCGAGAGTACCCCCCTGCTGCATCTCGTAGAGGGCGTTGGCGAGGATATTGTTGAAGACCTGCTCCAGTTCTTTGCCGTCGGCGAGAATCGGCGGCGGCTGGGTGGAAAAGGTTTTATTCAGGGTAATCCCGTAAGCCCGGATCTGTTCGGAGAAACCTTCGAGCACCCGGTCGATGATCTCCGGCAGAGACTGCATATGCAGCTCATAACGGGGGCGCTTGCTGGAGGCCAAAAGATTGACGAGGATGTCGTCGATGCGATCGACCTCCTTGAGCGCTTTATCCACATAGGAGGCCTGCTCGCTACCGGGATCAAGACCGTTTTTCAGCAGCTGCATGAAGAGGCTGATGGTATTCAAGGGATTGCGGATTTCGTGAGCCATGCCGGCGGAGAGATGGCCAAGGGCCACCAGTTTCTCTCCCTGAACGATCTCGGCGTGGGCCTGCTCCAGTTCCCGGCTCTTCTCCGCCACCCGCCGCTCCAGCTCGCGGTTCCAGTCCTCGATCTCCCGCAGCAGGCGTTCCCGCTCCTGGCGCAGTTCCTTATTGTTCAACTCGATTTTACGGATGCGCAGAACGGTTTCCAGGCGGTCGACCAGATCCTGATTGTTGAAGGGCTTGAGGATGTAGTCGGAAGCGCCGGCCTTCATCAGCTCGACGGCGATCTCCTCGCTCCCCTTGCCGGTAAACATGATGACGTAGGTCTCGGGGAAGCCTTCGCGAATCTTTTTTAAAGCCGTCAGGCCGTCCATGTAGGGCATCATATAATCGAGCAGCACCACCGCCGGCCGTTGCTCTTCGATCAACGCCATGCCCTCCTCACCGTTTCCGGCGGTGAGCACTTCGAATCCCCGGGCGCGCAGGATCATGGAGGTCAGCTCGAGAATGATCTTCTCGTCATCCACCACCAGAATGCGCCGATCCTCGTTTCCCACTACTTATTCCTCCCAAAGCCGTTGAAAGAAAAGTAGAATAGCCGCCCCCCCTTTATTTGACAAGGAGAAATGGCCGACAGGTGAAATGGCCACGGCTGTGTCCCATGATTTTTTAGCATAACTCCGCTCCACTCCCCCTGCCTTTTCAGGCACCTTTTTCACCATTGCATTCAGACACATTTCGGCTTTCCCCACTGGGGGGTAATGTGTTAATCTTCGCCGTCCAGAAAAGGGAGCCACCCTGCGTAACGGCTCCCCTTCCATTTGAAAACCACGAACGAAGCGCGGAAGAGGGGTGTAAAGCCCCCGCTGCCCCGCAGCCGTGAGGGGAACGAACACCCGCCCATGCGTTTGTATGGGAACAGCCACTGGGAAATCTCCCGGGAAGGCGGGTCAGTAGGTCGCCCCGAGCCGGAATACCGCTTCGTTCGCAAGCCTCGGGGGAGGCACAGGTGTTCGATTTCCGCATGCTCGCGACAATCATCCCAGCGCAATCCGCTCTTCACTCGTCCCGCACCGGCAAACCGAGCGCGGAACGCCTCCCCCGTTGATTCATTCACAACCTTTTTTTGTTTGCTGCTTTTGCAAAGAGCATCACCTTGGCTGGCTAGTCAAAAAGCGGTTAAGGCCAGGCGCGCCATGGTCGAGCAATGAAGCGTACTTATGTACGTCGAAGCCGCGAGACGATGGCAGCACGCAGTTGTTGTCGAGTTTTTACGACGCCATCTTTAACCACGGACGCAAGCGCGGAAGAGGGGTGCGATACCCCCGCTGCCCCGCAGCCGTGATGGGAACGAACGCCCACCCATGCGTTTGCCATGGGAAAAGCCACTGGGAATCTCCCGGGAAGGCGGGTCAGTAGGTCGCCCTGAGCCGGAATACCGTTTGCGTCCGATAACTTCGCGGGAGGTTCCTCATGTTCAAACGCATCGTCTGTCTGTCCCTGTCCCTACTCATCCTGCCGACGGTCCCGGCCCAGGCCGAGGTCGCCACCCTGCCGGGGGTCGTCGTCACCGCCTCCCCCTGGGCGGAGCCGGAAGCGACCGTAACCCAGGATCTGCACGTCATTACCCGGGAAGAGATTGAGGCCAAGGGTGTTCCCTTTGTTACCGACCTGCTCCGAGGTCAACCCGGTCTGCATCTGGCGCAAAGCGGCGGGACCGGAAAAAACACCTCGATCTTTGTGCGCGGCGGTAACAGCGCGCACGTTCTGGTCCTCATCGATGGGGTCAAGATCAACAGCCCCAGCACCGGCTCGGTGGATATCTCCGGCATCGCCACCAGCGACATCGAACGCATCGAAATCATCAAGGGCCCGCAAAGCACCCTGTACGGCTCGGAAGCCATGGCCGGGGTGATCAACATCATCACCCGCCAGGGCACGGACCAAAGCAAGGTGAGTCTGACGACGGAAGCCGGTTCCTACCGCACGGTGAAAAATACGGCCACCCTTGCCGGCGCCAACGATCTCTGGAATTACCGCCTGACCGCTGACCGTTTCGACAGCGACGGCATCTCCGTGGCCAAGAGCGGCTCGGAACGGGACGGCTACCAGAAGAGCGCGGTCTCCTCGCGCATCCGCCTCACCCCGACGGAAAAGGCGGAACTGGGGCTCAACCTGCGCTACAGTCGGGACCGCTCGGAACTCGACGATTTCCTCTACGGCGTCGGCCTGGTGGATGATCGTCATTTTTTGCAAAAACGGGACAACTACCTGCTCTCCGTCGACGGCAAGATCAACCCGACGAAGTATTACGAGCAAAGCCTGACCCTCTCCCTGGCCGGGGAACGCTACCGCGCCAAGGATGCGGACACCCCCTGGAACAATTCCGAGATCGACAACGACACCCGCATCGCCGACTGGCGGCACACCTTCGACTTCGCTCCCGTCACGGTGACGGCCGGCTTCAACTTTCGCCGGGAAGCCGCCGATATTAAAGAAAATTTTGATGAATCCGCGGACAACCGCGCCGCCTACCTGAACGGCAAGCTGCGCTTTTTCGACGACAGCCTGATCCTCGACGGCGGCATCCGCCACGACAACCACGAAACCTTTGGCGATCACACCACCTACCGGGCCGGCATCCTTTACCGGCTGAAACCCTGGGGCACCCGTTTCAAGGGGAATTACGGCACCGGCTTCCGCGCCCCCAGCCTCAATGATCTTTACTGGCCATTTTACGGCAACGAAGATCTCGAACCGGAAAAGAGCCGCTCCTTCGACGCCGGAATCGAGCAGGACTTCCTCGACGGCCGCCTGGTTCTCAGCGCCGGGTGGTTTCGGCAGCGCTATCACAATCTGATTCAATACAACATCGCCACCTTCACCGCCGACAACATCGGCCGCGCCCGCTGTGAAGGCTGGGAGTTCGAAGCGACCCTCACGCCCACGGATAACCTGACCCTGAACGCCGCCTTCACCACCATGGACCCCGTCGATCTCGAAAACGACGTCCGCCTCTCCCTGCGCCCGAAGAAGACCGCGAACGCCTCGGCCGAGTACCGCATCGCCGCCTTTCTGATCGGCGCCGACTACCGCTACGTCGGGAATCGCTTCGACCGTTCGGCCAAGGAGTGTTTGCCCTCCTATTCCCTGGTCGACCTGCGCCTCTCCTATGACCTGAAGCCGACACTCACCCTCTTCGCCCGGGTGAACAACCTGCTTGACAAGGATCATCAGGAGGTCGCCGGTTACGAAACCCCCGACGCCGCCGTCTACGCGGGACTCCGGGCTTCCTTTTGACCATGCCCCTGGTCCTTGCCCGCCTCCTTGTTCTCGCCCTGCTGCTCTCGGGGCCGCTCCGCCCGGCCTGGGCGGAGGACCCGGAGCGGATCGTCTCCCTGGCCCCGGCCATGACCGAAACCCTTTTCGCTCTCGGTCTCGGCGAGAAGGTGGTGGGAATCACCTCGGTCTGTGACCGGCCCGAGGCAGCGCGGGACAAGGTCCGGGTGGGGGGAATGTCGAATCCTTCGCTGGAGTCGATTCTCGCCCTTAAACCGGAACTGGTGGTGATGACCACCGACGGCAATCCGAAGTATATCGCCGATCAGTTGCAACGCTTCGGCATCGCAATCCACGTTTTCACCCCCCGTCGCCTTTCGGAAATCCCCGGGGGGATCCGCGAACTCGGCGCGCGCGTCGGTGCCGCAGAGACCGCCGACATCCTGGCGCGAAAACTCGAAAATCTGCTGACAACCCCTCCCCGGTTTGCCGCCGGGGAGGGACCGAAGGCGCTCTTCGTCATCTGGCCGGAACCGCTCATCGTCGCCGGTCCCGGCACCCTGATCGACGACGCTCTGACCCTGGTCGGCTACGTCAACATCGCCGCCGACGCCGGCACTGCCTACCCGCGTTTTTCCGTGGAAGAAGCTCTGCGCCGCAAGCCTGATGTCATCTTCCTCGGCCTCGGCCACGACCGGGATAATCCCCGGACCCAACGCCTGCTGCAACGCCTCGTCCCCCCCGAACTGGGCCATCCCGGGCGGATCGTCACGGTCAGCGATGCCCTTTATCGTGCCGGACCGCGCCTGCCCGGCGGCATCGTCGAACTTTCCTCCGGTCAAAACTTAGGGGCGAAAAGAAGCGACCGATGAAAAGAACAAGGGTATTTCTCGCCTGCGCAGCGGCGCTGCTGCTAGCCCTGGTATCAATCTTTTTCGGCCCGCGCCTACTTAACCCCCTGGCCCTCGATGCCGAGTCCCGGCAGATCTTGCTGCTGCTGCGCCTGCCCCGTTCGGCGGTCGCTTTTCTCATGGGAGGCGCCCTCGGCGCTTCCGGCCTCATTCTCCAAGGCGTCTTTCGCAACCCCCTGGCCGACCCCTACATTCTCGGGCTCTCCGGCGGCGCCTCCCTGGCGGCGGCTCTCGGCATCCTGCTGGCCGGTAGCCTCCCCCTGCCCTTGCCCCTTCTCGCCTTCGCCGGGGCACTCGGCGCCTGCGCCCTGGTCGCCGCTCTCGGCCGGGGACCGGAAGGACTACGCCCAGACCGTCTGCTCCTGGGCGGTATCGGCCTCGGTTTCTTCTTCTCCGCCGTCCTTCTGCTGCTCATGACCCTGGTCAGCGACGGTGGCCTCAAGCGCACCATTCTCTGGATGTCCGGCGACCTCTCCTCGGCGAACTGGGAACTGATCCCCGGCGGCCTGGCCCTGATCCTGGGCGGGCTGGCGCTGGCACTGGCGCGGAGCAAGGGGCTCAACGTCCTCGGCCTCGGCGACGAAATTGCCCACGGACTCGGCTTCAACCCCGGGCGGGAACGCTTCTTCCTCTTCATCGCCGCTTCCCTCATGACCGCCGCCGCCGTCTCCCTCGGCGGCACCGTCGGCTTTGTCGGCCTGCTCGTTCCCCACGCCGTCCGCCATCTGGTCGGCGCCGATGCCCAGCGCGCCCTGCCCGTCTCCTTTTTCGGCGGGGGCACCCTGCTCTGTCTCGCCGACAGTCTCGGCCGGAGTCTGGCCGCCCCTCTGGAAATTCCCGCCGGGGTCATCGTCGCCCTGATCGGCGCGCCCTGGTTTATCCTGGTGCTGCGCAAGAAAGGCTACGGACTCTAAGATGCTCAATTTCGACGACATCGCCTTCGACTTCAGCGACACGCCCTTCATCGCCGGGCTCTCCTTTGCGGTCGCCCAGGGGGAAATGCTCGGGCTCATCGGCCCGAACGGCGCCGGGAAATCGACCATCCTGAAACTCGCCGCCGGACTTCTCAAGCCCCGCGCCGGGAGCATCCGCCTCGCCGGCCGGCCGATCGCTTCCTATAACGGCCGGGAACGGGCGCAACGGGTCGCCTATCTGCCCCAACAACTCGACGCCCGCCTCCCCTTCCGGGTCGCCGAACTGGTAGAAATGGGCGGCTATCCGCACCGAGGGCGAGCCCCTCGCAACACTTCCGAGGCACTGCGCCTGGCCGGACTCGAAGCCAAGGCCGAAGCCCCGCTGGGCCAACTGAGCGGGGGGGAGCTGCGCCGGGCTTATCTGGCCATGACCCTGCGTCAGGGGGCGGACTGCCTCCTCCTCGACGAACCCCTGGCTGGTCTCGATCTGAGATATCAGGCGGAACTGCTGCAACTGCTGCGGGGAATCGCCGCCCGAACCAGAACCACCGTCGTCATGTCGCTGCACGACATGGGCGCGGCGCTCTGGCTCGACCGGCTGCTGGCCTTGAAGGAAGGGGAATTGATCGGCGCGGGAAAGCCGCGGGAACTGCTCGGGGAAGACTTGATCCGCAGGCTCTTTGATCTCGATGAAGAAGCGGCCTGGATTTTCCGTCCCGGCGCGGACCTACCCGAAACCGGTCAGGGTCGCCGATCCTCCGGATAGGTGGAGTTGAAAGTGTAGGAAGCGACCTTCCCCTGGCCGTCAAAACGCAAAACCAAATCGCGGGTTTTGGTTTCGCCGAAGAGGGAATATTTGTAATGGCCGTAGGTCCAGGTTTCCCGGCCATCCTCGATGCCGGTCCGCCAGGGCGCGCCGAACAACCGGGTGATATCGGCCTTGCTCGTCTCTCCCATTTTGATTTCCTCCACCGCCGGCACATTGAAGTTCCGCCCGGCGCTGGCGCAACCGGCCAGGACCAGCAGCAGAATTACCACCGTCACCCTTCTCGACAATCTCGTCACCGTCTACCTCCCAAAGAAAAAACCCGTGCCTTTCGCCCCGACCACCGGAGCCCGTACCCGAGCTGTTTAACATTTTCGCCGCGCGATTCTAGAAAAATTTCCCAATTTGCACCATCAGAGAATTCATCCCCCGGTTGTCCCGATGCAGTTCGCCGTTAGAGAGATGATGCAGGCGAAAAGCGGCAAACCAGGGGGCTGCGCCGTCCGCCCCGAATTCCACCCCGAATCCCGCCTGGGGGTTGAAATTAAGGCGCAGGCCCTGATCCTTTTCCTGGAAATCGGTGTAGATCAGGCCGATGCCGGCCTCGGCGTAGGGACACAACGCCGCGGTGCGCAGCGCGTCGATATAACAGAGGGCGAAGATGCTGCCTGCAACCACGGCCCGGGTGCGGGGAGCGGTGCTCAGACCGGCGGCGCCTTCGACCTTGAAACGCAGCGCCTCAGGAGCACGGTGCGGCCAGACGCGGTCATAGTCGTAGAGTGCCGCCGCCGAGAGCAGCAGCAGAAACTCGCGGTCATTGGTCGGGGTGTAGGACTGCCCGGCGATGGCCGCCAGGGAATAACGGGTCGGCACTGGAGCATCCACCGCTGGAACCGGGACCGCAACCGAGAGGAGCAGAGCCGCCAGAACCGGGATCAAAAGAAAGAGCTTCATCGCGCCTCGAAGCAAGTCAAGGGTCTTATCAGCACCCCGCCAGGCGTCGCTTGACGTGCCGGGTAGCGACAGCATTCCAGGGATCGTCGGGCCAGGGATGTTTCGGGTAGCGCCCCTTCATTTCCTTCTTTACTTCGGGATAGATCGCATCCCAAAAGCTACGCAGATCGTCCGTCACCGCCAGAGGACGCCCGGCTGGGGAGAGGAGATGGATGAGAACCGGCAGTTCGCCGTCGACCAGGCGTGGGGTTTCGGCCAGGCCGAAGAGTTCCTGAAGCTTGCAGGCCAGCACCGGCCGCTCTCCGGAAAGATAGTCGAGACGGATGCGCGATCCGCTCGGCACCTCCAGCCGCTCGGGGGCGAGGCGGTCGAGCTCCCGCTGTCGCTCCCAGGAAAGGAGGGCGCGCAGGGCGGCAAAAAGATCAACCCGACGCAGCCCGACGAGGGTCGTCACCCCGGCCAGATACGGAGCAAGCCAGTCTTCCAGACTCCCCAGCAGCGCGACATCGGCAAGGTCGGGCCAGCCACCCTGCGGACGGAGGCGGGCCAGCAACATGACCCGCGCCCGCCACTGGGCGAATTCGGGGGAACTCCAGTCAAGCAATCCTAGCCCCTGCCGCCGCAACAGCGCCAACAGCGCCGGTACCACATCCTCGGGAAGCGCCTTGACCGGCCGTTCCTGCACGATTACCGCACCGAGCCGACGGACCTCGCGGACCACCACCCGTCCCGCGCGTTCCTCCCAATCTACCTCGCGGCGCCAGCCGAGACCCTGACCGAAAAAATTCTCAATCCGTTCACGGCACAAGCGGCTGGCCACGCGAATCTCTCCTTCTCCGCCCGACTTGCCCACCAATTCCACCGCCACCAGCCACTCCCCCCCCTTGACCGCCGAACGCGGAGAAAGGCGCGCCCCCTGACCGCCACTGAGCAGATAGCGACCGCTTCCGGCTTCCCGCTCCCGACCGATACGGTCGGGAAAGGCGACGGCCAAGAGCTGGCCTATGGTTTCGCTATCCCCCGAAGCGGCTTGAGATTCCTCCGCGCCGAGCAAACGGCGAAACTGACGAGCGGCCCGCTTCACCCCTTCGGCCCCCGGACGACGGATCAGTTCCAAGCGGTCGAGCAGGTCGCTGTCGGCGGCGTGACGGGGCATTTCGCTTCTGCATAGGAGATCGCGCTCGGAAAGGATCGCAGTTAGATCGGCCCCCAGCGCCGGGCAAACGAAATCCTGCGCCGCCAGCAGCAACCGGGCCAGCCGGGGATGAAGCGGAAGGGCCGCCATGGCTTCCCCCAGAGGAGTGATGCGGTCGCCGGCATCGAGGGCTCCGAGCAACCGCAGCAGCGCCCGCGCCCCGGCCAGATGTCCGCTCGGCGGCGGATCGAGCCAGACGAGGCGTTCGGCGTCGGCCACCCCCCAGCGGGCCAAATCGAGGGCCAGAGGAGCAAGGTCGGCGCTGCGGATTTCCGGCGGCGCGAAGGGCAGCAGTGTCCCCTGCAGCCCTTCTGTCCAGAGCCGGTAACAGAACCCCGGACCCAGCCGTCCGGCGCGACCGGCCCGCTGCTCGGCACTGGAACGAGCGATGCGGGTCAGCTCCAGGGTCGTCATCCCGCGCGCAGCATCGAAACGGGGGCGGCGCTCCCAGCCGGCGTCGATCACCACCGCTACCCCCTCGATGGTCAGACTGGTTTCGGCGATGTTGGTGGCCAGCACCACCCGCCGCCGGGGACCGGGGAGGATGGCCCGCTCCTGCTCGGCAAAGGGCAGATCACCGTAGAGGGGGCGGATATCGACCGCTTCGGCCAAATCGGCCAGCCTGTCGGCGACCCGCTGAATTTCGCCGGCACCGGGAAGAAAGACCAGCAGATCACCCCTCGTCTCTTTGAGCGCCCGACGCACAGCGGCGGCGACGATCTCGTCCAGCCGCCCCACGGGCTCCCGATCGAGGTAGCGGATCTCCACCGGGTAGGCGCGTCCGGCGCTGCTGACCAGCGGCGCGTCGCCAAGAAGGCGGGCGACCGGTTCGGCGTCGAGGGTTGCCGACATGACCAGGATTCTCAGATCCTCGCGCAAGCCCTGCTGGGCGTCTCGGCACAGCGCCAGGGCGAGATCGGAGTTGAGGTTACGCTCGTGGAATTCGTCGAAAATGACCAGGCCGACCCCGCTCAGTTCGGGATCGGCCTGCAGACGACGGGTGAGAATCCCCTCGGTGACCACCTCGATGCGGGTGGCGCGGGAAATTTTGCGCTCAAAACGGATCGCGTAGCCGACGGTGGCGCCGACCGCCTCCCCCAGTTGCCGGGCCATATAGCGGGCGGCGTTGCTCGCCGCCAGCCGCCGCGGCTCCAGCATCAGGATCGACCGCCCGGCCAGCCAGGGAGCGTCGAACAGGGCCAACGGCACCCGGGTGGTCTTACCCGCCCCAGGCGGTGCCTGCAACACCACGCAATCGTGGGCGGAAAGCGCCGCCCGCAAGGCCGGAAGCGCCTCGGCAATGGGCAGCTCGGGAGAAGACATCAGGGGCGGAATTCGAGGAAGCGCCGCACCGCCTCGGGAATCCCGGCTTCGCGGATGTTGCCGAAGGCCAGGCGCAGATAGCCTTCCATATCGGGACCAAAAACCTCACCGGGCAGGCAGATCAGGTTGGCCTCGTCGGCCAGTCGCCGCGCCACCTGGCGACCGGTAGCGCCGTTCAACGGATGGCGCACCCAGGCGAAGAAGCCACCGCTGGCCACCAGTTTGAAAGGGTTATCGGGACGGACGAAGGCGGCGCGGAAGACGTCGTGGCGCCGCTGCATCATCCGGCGGTTGGCGACAATCCAGTCATCCAGATGCTCGACGCCGTAACGGATCGCCTGCTGGGTGAGGCGCGGCGCGCAGACCACCATGGTGTCCTGAGCCTTGAGGGCATGATGGATAAAGCGCGCGGAGGCGACCAGCGCCCCGGCCCGGTAGCCGGTGAGAGCGAAGGTTTTGCCGAAGGAGGCGATCTGCACCAGATGCTCACCCCAGGCCGGATCGCGGAAAAGGTCGTGGGGGGGCGCGTTGATAAAAGCGTTGTAGGTCTCGTCCAGTACCAGGGCGATACCCCGCGCCCGGGCCAGTTCAAAAAGCCGGCGCAGGATCGCGGGCGGCGTCACCGCCCCGGTCGGGTTGCTCGGCGTTACCAGCAGAATGGCGCGGGTCTTCGCCGTGATCAGGCGCGCAATGCCGTCAACATCCGGCAGGCCGCCGGAGGCTTCATCGAAGGGAGCGTAGACCGGCTTCAGCCCAAGCATGTCAAGGCCCATGGCGTGATCGAAATAATAGGGCGTCTGCACCACTACCTCATCCCCGGCTTGGCACAGCACCATCATCGCCAGCCAGAAGGCCTGACTGGCGCCGATGGTCAGGCACAGCTCCTCCGGCTTCGGCACCGCCCCGTAAACCCGCCCGTACCAGTCGCAGATCGCCGCGCGTACCTCGAGTAAGCCCTCATCGGGGGAATATTTGGAAGTCAGCGGATCGTCGAGCAGCCCCTTGAGATGAGCGGTCAGCTCCGGCGCCGGCGCATAATCGGGCACCGCCTGGCAAAGATCGACCAGCGGCTTCTCCGCAGGAAACTCGCGTCCGGCAATCCAGCCCTTGACCTCGGAGATCGGCGGGAAATGCACCTTTTCGATATGGGGAGAGATGGCAAAATGCATGGTTGCATCCTTTGGCTTAAAAACCCGGTCACGCTCGGCGGATGATTTCCACCAGCAGTTCGGCAACCCTGACCATATCCGTTACCTTGACCTGTTCGTCGACGGTATGGACACGGTCCATACCGGTACCGAGGATAACCGTTTCGATGCCGTGGCCATTGAAAATGTTGGCATCCGAGCCACCGCCGGCGGCCTCGACGGCAATGGTCCGCCCCAGAGCGGCGCCGGCTTCGCGCACCAGCTGGACGATGCCGGCGTCCTCACCGACCTGCATCAGGGGATAGTCGCCGACCACCTCGACCCTGACCGCCCCGTGCACCACCTTGCCGTCGATGGCGACGGAGGCATGCAGGGCGGCGCGCTGAAAACAACCGACCATGTGTTCGGTCTGGCGGGCGAGTTTATCACCATCGTGACTACGCGCCTCCCCTTCGATCACCACCCGGTTGGGGACGATGTTGGTCGCCTGCCCGCCTTCGATGGTGCCGAGGTTGGCGGTGGTCTCGTCGTCGATGCGCCCCAGCTTCATCTCGGCGATGGCTTTTCCGGCGATGGCAATGGCCGACAACCCCTGTTCAGGGGCGATGCCGGCGTGGGACTCGCGGCCGAGAATCTCAAAACGCAGCTTGTTGGCGCAAGGAGCCTTGCGGATAATGCGGTCGACGCCGCTGGTGTCGAGAGCCAGCCCCCGCCGGGAACGGATCAGCGAATAGTCGAGCAGCTTGGCGCCGACCAGGCCGATCTCCTCGCAGATGGTCACCACCACTTCGAGAGGACCGTGGGGGATGTCTCGTTCACGGATGACTTCCAAAGCTTCGATGATCTCGGCGATCCCCGCCTTGTCGTCGGCGCCGAGGATCGTTTCACCCGCGCTGGTGAAGACGCCGTCGGCAAGAACCGGCGTCACGCCCTCGGCGGGCTCGACGGTATCCATGTGCACCGAAAGCATGAGCGGCTCGGACTCCTTGCCCCGCGCCGGGATTTGCACGATCAGGTTGCCGCTTTCGCTGCCGGCGGCGGCACCAGCCTGGTCCATCGTCACCGTGCCGCCCAACTCCTGAAAACGCCAGGTCAGATAGCGGGAGATCTCCCCTTCCCGGCGGGAAGGGCTGGCGATGGCCGCCTGGCGGGCGAATTCCTCACAAAGTCGTTGTTGATTAATCATGGGAGACCTTCCTGCAGGGGGTAGAAATCAGCGGCATGAGAATAGCACGGCGCCTTGGGCATGCCAAGCGTTCCGCCACCGTCCTTTCTCCACCGGCAGGATGTTTGCCGAAACGACTGAAACCTTGATTTTACCGGTCATTAATCGTACACTGGCAAGTCGCAAGTGACTGAATCGGCGGACAATCGGCTTGAAGCCTCGGCAACCGGCCCGGTTCTCTTCCCCTCTTTCCGCGCTGCTTTCATCCGCCCCCTTGAGAAAGACTGTCATGGCCATCAGAATCGGCGAACTGCTGGTACGAGAAAAACTCATCACGCCGGCCCAGCTTGAGGAAGCCCTCAAGTGTCAGGTGATTTTCGGCGGGCGTCTCGGTACCAACCTGATCGAGATGGGCCTGCTCGAAGAAGAAGATATCGCCCGCATTCTCAGCAAAAAACTGGGGGTTCCCTTTCTCGACCCACCGGGGCTGCTGATGAACATCCCCCAGAACGTCATCGAACTGCTCTCACCGGAAGACGCGGCCCGTTATCAGGTCATCCCCCTGCGCCTGGAAGGGCGCCGACTGTCTCTGGGAATGGTCGATCCCTCCGACCTTAAAGCGATCGACGACGTCGCCTTCCGCACCGGTTTCGTCATTCGCCCCGTTGTCGTCCCCGAAGTGCGCATCGTCCTGGCGCTGGAGAAGTACTACCAGATCGAGCGCAAGCTACGCTACATCAACACGCCACTGTTGCGCGAGGAACCGCGCATTGAGCCGCCCAAGGTGCAGGAACCGGTCTCGAACGATCTCTGGTTCGAGGAGATCGAGGAACAGGTGTCCGGAGAACCGCCGCCGCCACTGGAGCCGGAACTGCACGCCGAATTCGTCAAGGAACATACCATCGACGCCCTTTCCCGGAAACTGGCCGAAGCGGCCGAACGGGACGACATCGCCGACGCCATCGTTCACTATCTGGGACAGAAGCTCAACTGTGGGGCGATGTTCTTGGTACGCAGAGAGCTGGCCATGGGCTGGAAGGCGGTCCTCGGCAAACAGACCGTGCCGGCTTTCGCCCAGTTGCAGATTCCCCTGGATGAAGCCTCGGTACTCAAGACCGTGGTCCAGACCGCCGGCTACTACCTTGGACCCGTCCCCCGCTCCCCCTTCAACTCGATGATGCTGCAGGCGTTCGGCGGCCGGGTGCCAAAAACCGTGCTTTTGGTGCCGTTGGTCATGATGGGACGCGTCGTCGGCATCATTTACGTCGACAGCGATGAGCAAACCCTTGGCGAGCACCTCCCCGAACTCCAGCGCCTGGCCGCCAAAGCGATCATGGCTTTCGAAATTCTCATTCTCAAACACAAGATTCTGCAAACCTGAACCGCTGTAACTTTCCCTCCATCAGACCTGGCGCCGGCCGTCGGCGTGGACCAGAAAACTGATCAACAAGGCAATGAAATCATGAATATGGAATCCCCTCAGGAAGCGTCATCCGCCCCCCACGGCAAGGTCATCGAACTGTCCAAGGAGGGCCACCGACTGCTCAAGGCGAAACGTTTCCACGAAGCCTGCGCCCTCTTCGAGGAAGCGCTCACTCTGGAACCGCACAACCCCTACGTTCTCACCGGCTTTGGCGACGCTTTGCGCTCGCTGAAGAACTTTCGCGCCGCCGAACGCAGCTACCGGGAAGTTCTTGACAACGATCCGGACAATCTCTTCGCCCTGCGCGGTCTGGGCGACACCTATCGCGGTCAACGGCGAACGGACAAAGCCTTGGAGCTCTGGCAACGCTATATCCGCTTTCGCCCCCGGGACATCTTCGTCATGACCCGCATCGCCGACGCCCACAAGACCCTCGGCGCTCACCAGTTGGCCGAAGAATGCTATCAGCAAGCCCTGGTCATCGACCGGGAAGATCGTTACGCGCTGATGGGTCTGGCCGATCTTTATCAGAAGATGGGAGAGGAAGAGCAGGCCATCCGCTACTACGAAAAGGTTTTGGCCAAAAGTCCCCGGATGATCAACATCCTGACCATCGTCGGCAATCTCTATTGGCATCGGGGAGAACAAGAAAAGGCGCGGGGGTATTACGAAAGAACACTGGAAATAGAAAGCCACAATTCCTATGCCCTGTATGGGATGGGCAATTATTACCGCTGGCAGCGGGAGTTTGATAAGGCCATCGAATACTGGGAACGGATTCTCGAACGGGATCGGGGGACCGTCAACATGCTCACCCGCCTGGCCGATGCCTATCGCAATACCGGCCGGTTCAACCAGGCAGAAAAACTATATCTTGAGAATTTGGCCCAAGGCTACGACAAGTTCAGCCTGCTGGGTCTGGCCAAGCTCGATGTCATGCGCGGTAATACCGAGAAAGCCCTGGAGATCTATCGGAAATTGATGGCCCAGGAAGAAGAGGACGGCTGGTTGTTCGCGGAAATCATCGGAAAATATGGGGATGAACGGCGCCTGGAAGCGTTGCGCTTCTATCACGGCGCGCGGGATCTGCACCGGGAAAAACCCGAGGTCTGCCGGCGCCTGGCCGAACAAGCGGAAAAGCTGCAACTGGCCATGGAACCGTAATCGGTACCGTTGTCAACAGATCAAGAAAGCTGTTGCTTTGAACTATCTCTTTCACCTTTATCTCGCCGAACCGACGGAAGCGAGCCTGCTCGGCGGCATGTTGGGGGATTTCGTCAAAGGGCGTCTCGATGACCGCTGGCCGGAAGGAATCCGGCGCGGCATCGAGCGCCACCGGGGCATCGACAGCTTCGCCCAAGGCAATGCCGTCATCCGCCACAGCCTGCGGCGCATCGATCCGGCCTACCGCCACTGTCGCCCGGTTCTCATCGACGTCTTCTACGATCACTTTCTCGCCAAAAACTGGCCGCGCCACGCCGACATCCCCCTGGAACGCTTCGCCCAACGCTTCTACCAAATTCTCGAAACCCACCACGACCTCCTGCCCCCCGCCCTGCAACGCATCGCCCCGCGCATGATCGCCGGGCACTGGCTCGAATCCTACCGCGATCTGAATACCGTAGAAATCGTCCTGCAACGCCTGGCCGAACGCCTCTCCCGGCCAACCCCACTGGCGCAGGGAGCGGCGGAACTTCGCCGCCACTACCGGGAATTCGAAGAGGATTTCAACGCCTTTCTGCCCCAGGCCGTGTCCCACGCCCGCACCTTCCCCGCCTGACATTCATCATTCATCATTTTGAATACCGAGCCATAAAGCGCCGGTCGATCCAGTCCTTGAGCAGAAATGCCCAACGCCCCACCAGAACCAATTCCCCCCGCTGCAGCAAACCCCGGCCGTCCCCGAGATTGAGAATCCGCAGGAAGAGGCGCTGCGGCACAAACTGTTCAAGGGGTTCGTCCTCCAGAGCGGCGAGCAGATTCGCGGCCAGAACCGGTCCCTGACGTACGGCGTAGACACCGACCTTGGGCAGGGGATTCTGGCCCAGGCTGATGCAATCGCCGCCCCCGAGGATTTCAGGATAACTCAGGCTGCGCAGGGTATCGTCTACCAGCATCCCGCCATCGTCACCGACGGCCAAACCCGCCTCGACGAAGAGAGACGGCGGGGCGATGCCGCCGGCAAGAAGCACCAGGTCAGCGGGGATTTCGTCGCCATCGTCGAGCAGAACATGCTGATCCGCCACCCGTTGCGCCCGCACCCCTTCGAGAATGCGGATGCCGCGCGCCGCCAGGGAAGCGAGGGCCAGTTCCCGGGCCCGCTCGGGGAAATCGGCGAGCAGGCGTTTGCCGCCAACCAGGGTGATTTCCCCATGCCCCCGGACATCCCGCAGCAGGCGCCAGAGAGCGCCGCACAACTCGACCCCGGATGCGCCGCCACCGATCACCACGAGATTTTTACGCCCCTCGGACAGCATCGCCAACAGTAGTTTGCGCGCCTCCAGCAGTTTCTGGATCGGTTTCACCGGCAGCACCGGGCAACTGCCGTCATCGGGAAGTTCCACCGCGACCCGGCTGCCGAGGTTGAAAGAGATCAAGTCGTATGGAAGGGTCGAGCCGTCGGACAGCTTGAGGATGCGACCCTCGGCATCGAGCCCCGTCGCTGCCGCGCGGACCACCGTTGCTCCCGCTTTTTCGGCCATGTGCGCGACGGCGAAACATCCCTGCTCTAGGGTATAAATCCCCGCCAGCATCCCCGGCCCCATGCCGGAATAGTAATGGTTGTCGTCGGGCGTCACCAACGTCACTCGATGGCCTGAATCGGCCAAGCGCCCCAGTTGCTGCAATACCGGCAGATGAGCATGACCGCCACCAACCAGAACCAGATGTTTGCCCATCGCCCAACCCTCCCCATTTGCAGCCCATGCCCATGCCGGGGCATTCGCCTTCCGGCACTCCACGGGCATAGTTTACTCCGGCGCGGGCGTCTCGGCAAAGGTGATATTTTCGCGGGAAGAGAGATTTTTCGACAATAGATGCGGCCGCCGGCAGGATGGGGCCGGCGGCAAGAGGCGGGTTCGCTCAGCGGCGACGATAGGCGAAGCTGTCGGAAAAAACTCCGAGGGGACTTTCGATACGCACGGCAATCTGGTAAGTTCCGGCACTTTCCAGATACAGGTTTGCCCCATATCCGCCGAGCAGGGAAAGGCCGCGGGCGCGGATTTCATTGCCGCCCGGACCAAGGATGCGGAAAATCACCTGAATATTCTCCGCCGCGAGAAACTCGGGGCCGTCGAGGTAAAGAACGAGTTCCGGATCGCATTCTTCTGCCTTTTCCTGCGTCGCGACATCTTCCCCCTTGGCCGAAGTGATCAGTCGATAGTCGAGTCGCCAGGGATCGACCAGTTGCCGACGAATGGAAAGGCCACCACTTTTCTCACTCATCAGCGAAAAGCGTCCAGGGCCGTTGCCCGCCTGCCCGACATAAGCGATCAACGCCATGCACAGCCCGCAGCCAAGAATGAA
The DNA here is from genome assembly GCF_034006665.1 of Trichloromonas sp. Classification (GTDB taxonomy): domain Bacteria; phylum Desulfobacterota; class Desulfuromonadia; order Desulfuromonadales; family Trichloromonadaceae; genus Trichloromonas. The sequence continues at coordinate 68,532 of NZ_JAVESI010000002.1, read as the reverse complement.
AAGTGTGCGCGGCAGATTTGTTTGCATCAAAATCTCTCCGTTACTCAAAAAGGACGGCACCAAAAGACGACGCCGGGCGGGATGCCCACCCGACGTCCGTGCATCTCTTAAGCAAGGCCCACGCCAACCCTGAAAAACCTCGCAAAATCAATATATTGAAAAATGATGAAAACGCCTTGTCAAGAAGTGATTGACAATTATTGGGGGAGAAGTGTCGCCAAAACACGACAAAGCCGCAATTTAGCCGAAATAAAAAGGCCCACCAAGAAGAAATGGCGGGGGAATAAGGTTTCAGCCTGTCGCTAATCGCCGACAGAACAGCGGGGACTATTCGGCCTTGAAAAGCTGGGGGACGATATGATGGCGTTGCAGCAGCTTGTAAAAGTCCGTGCGGTTGCGATCGGCAATGCGCGCCGCCTGGGAGACGTTGCCCCGAGTCATCTGCATCAGCCGCACCAGATAGTCCTGCTCAAACTTGCGCCGGGCCTCGGCCAGAGAGGGAATCTTTTCCGGGCTTTCGCGCAAAGCAACCTGGAGCAGATCGGCGGAGATCACCGGCGTGGTCGCCAAGGCCACGGCCTGCTCGACGACATTGAGCAGTTGCCGGATGTTGCCGGGCCAGGCGGCGTTGAGCAGCAACTCCATGGCCTCGGGGGCGAAGCCGGTGAGCTTCTTTCCGGAACGAGCCGCCAGGGTTTTGCGGAAATGCTCCGCCAAGAGGGGGATATCCTCGCGGCGCCGGGCCAGATTCGGCACTTCCAGACAGACGACGTTCAGGCGGTAGTAGAGATCTTGACGGAAACGGCCATCGGCGACAGCCGCTTCAAGATCGCGGTGGGTGGCGGAAACGATGCGCACATCCACCGGCTCGACCCGGGTCGAGCCGACGGAACGTACCTGTTTTTCCTGAATGACGCGCAGAAGCTTAACTTGCAGAGCCAGGGGCATATCGCCGATTTCATCGAGGAGCAGGGTACCGCCGTTGGCTGACTTGAACAGACCGGCATAATCCTGGGTCGCTCCGGTGAAGGCACCCTTGGTGTGGCCGAAGAGTTCCGATTCGAGCAGCGCCTCGGGAATCGAGCCGCAGTTCACCGCGACGAAGGGACCGGCGACGCGGGGGCCGGCCTGATGAATGGCCCGGGCCAGCAGCTCCTTGCCGGTGCCGCTCTCGCCGAGGAGCAGGACGCTCGAGTCGCTCTCCGCCACCAGCTTGAGGCGACCGAGCAGATCCTCCATGAGCGGGCTGCGGGTGATGATCTCCTGCCGCCAGGCAGCCTCCTTCCCCGCGGGAAGGGCACCCGGCTTGGCCCCGCTCAGATTCAGAGCCTTGCGCACCTCTTCCAGCAGCGCCCGGCTGTCCACCGGCTTGGTCAGAAAAGAGAAGACCCCGCGTCGGGTGGCTGCCACCGCCTCGGCGATGGAGCCATGGGCAGTGAGGATGATGACCGGCACCGACGCATTGACTTGGCGGATCTCCTCGAAGAGACCGAGTCCATCCATGCCCGCCATGCGCAAATCGGTCACCACCAGATCGGGGCGCAGCACCGGGAAACGGGCCATGGCCTGCTCGGCGCTTTCGACCTGGGTCACGGCGTAGCCGGCAGCGGAGAGGCGCATGGAAAGCAGGCGCAAAAGATCGGTATCGTCATCCACCAGCAATATGCGTCGGGCTTCAGCGTTCATGACTCCTCACCGGCCGGCGGGGCGCAGCTTCTCCCGTTCGCCAAGAATGGTTTCGATCTTCTTCAGTTCCTCCAGTTGACGGTGCAGGGTCTCCGCCCGGCTCTTCTCGGCGGCAAGCTTGCGCTCGCATTCCCCTTCCCGCTCCAGCATCCCCTCCAGCAACACCGCCAAGCCGCGCAGGGGATCGTTCGCCCGCTCCTTGCGCTCGCCCAGGAGTTTTAAAGCCCGCTTCCGGTCGGTAAACGGCCTATCCGGCCAGAGCGAGAGAAAAATCAGCCGCCAGCGGTCATCTTCGCCGGGTTTGCGATCAAAACGGTTTCTGACAATCTGATATTCCTTGCCGAGTTGTGCATCGTTCATGCGCCGTAGGATGTCGAGATAAGTCAGAGGTTCAAACGCCGGGCAGGGTCTTTCTACCTGCGGTTTCGCCTTAACGTCTTCCTCTTCGGTGCTGGGGATCGCCTTCCACCGGGGCTCCTCCACGGGAATCAGGCGCACCCGGGCGCAACCACCCAACGCCAGGAGCAATCCCCCCAGAAGCAAAAACATCAGCCAGCGATTCCGATTCATATCACCTCCGCATTCCTGATCAGAGGCAATGTCAGACGAATGCGCCCCCCCGTCCCTTCCGGCACGACCAGTTCCCCGCCGTGGGCGCGGGCAATCTCCCGGGCGATGGCGAGACCGAGGCCGGTTCCCTTGACATGCATGGCGTTGGGCGAAGGCCCTTGAAAAAAGGGCTGAAAGACCCGCTCCCGATCGCCCGGGAGGATACCCGGTCCGGAATCGCGCACCTCGAAAAACCAGGAATCCTCCTCGCGGCCGTCGACGATGGTGATACTTCCCCCCTCGGGCGTGAACTTGATGGCATTGGAGAGAAGGTTGTCGATGAGAATCCGCAGACGGGCGGGGTCGGCCGAAACCGTCGGCGTCTCCAGACGCGGCTCGCAACGCAGCCCTTTTTTCATGATCGACGGCCTGTGATCGGCCAGCACTTCCTCTACCAGCGCCGTCGGCGCCACCGGCGCAAGGACCAGCGAGGCGGCACCCCCCGCCTGAAAGCGGCTGAAACCGAGCAGATTCTCGATGAGCTTCTGCAAGTCGCGGCTGCTCTTGCAGAGAATCTCCACGATCTCCCGCTGGGGGCCGTTCAAATCCCCCATCACCTTGTCGTTGAGCAGTTCGCTCCCCTCGCGGATTGAAGCGAGTGGGGTCTTGAGCTCGTGGCTGATCTGGGCGACAAAGCGGGACTTGGACCGTTCGACGTCGGCCAGCTGACCGCGCATCCAGTCGAGCCGCTCACCGAGATACGCCAAGTCGCGGCTGCCGCCGACCTTCACCGGCGTGAGAAAATCCCCCTCGCCCAGGCGATTGATGGCCTCCACCATCTGCTTGATCGGACGCGCGATCAGGCGGATAAACATCACCACCAGCAAAATCGACACGGGAACCAGCGCCACCACCTGCCAGACCAGCTGCCGCCGGGTTGCGGCCGTCGCCCGCTGAATCCGCCACACTTCATCGTAGATCAGGGCATTGCCGTGAGCGGCAACGGCATTGGCCAGTTCATTCAAAGAGGCGAAAGCGTCCAGGGCCCGTTCCCGCTCGGAAGAGCGCCGGGGCGCGTTCAGCAGAACGGCGAAAATCGCCGCTTCCTCGTCCCGCACCTGCCGTATTTGTTTGCTGAGGGGATCCGTCAGTTTCAATTGTAGCAGACGGGCGAGACTCTTCTGGATTTCGCCGTGCCGTTCCTGCATTTCCGCCAGCAGGCGTTCTTCGCCGAGCACCTCATGCTGGCGGGCCTGCCGTTCCAGAGCGATGAGATCGTCGACGAGCAGGCGGCTCGTCTCCGTCGCCTTCACCGAACGGTCGACCACCGCGCCGCTCTCCTCGGCCAGGCGATCGAGGGACCACTGAGCGCGGACCAGTGCCGCCAACAGTGGCAGACAGACGAGGGCGAAACCGATGAGAACCAGACGCGAAAAGGAGTGGGGGCGGTAGGGGCGCATGGCTTGCCGTTTCAATCGAAAAGAGGCCAATCGCTTTCATAGCCCGGGGGATAAAAGGTTTCCCGGGTGCGGTTGAAATAGCCGTACTGGAGGCGGGGGACAGCGGCCTTGACCCGATCCATCATCGTCTTCATGCCGAGCCCCGGCTCGCTCACCCCCATGGCGTCGAGATACATCACTGGATCGATGCTCAGGTTGCGCAGCTGGATGAGATCGACTTCGGTCTCTTCGAGCAGGCGCAAGAGCGCCTTGATCTCGTCGATGCGGTCGGTAAGCCCGGGAAAGACAAGATAGTTGAGCATGGTGAACATCCCGGCGCTCTTGGCCCGGCGGATTGATTCCATGACGTCGGCGAAGCGGTAGCCCCGGGGGCGGTAGTAGGCGTTGTAGAACGGTTCCTGCAGCGAGTTGAGGGAGACGCGGATGGAGTCGACCCCGGCGGCGGCCAATTTGTCGACGGCATCGGGGATGGAGGCGTTGGAATTGAAATTGATCGTCCCCCGCGTCGTCGCCCGGCGCATTTCCCGCACCGCTGCGCAGATGAGGTCGGCCTGCAGGATCGGATCCCCCTCGCAGCCCTGGCCGAAGGAGACGATGGCGTTTTCCGCCTCGCACAGGTGGGGCACCGCCACCTCGCAGAGCTCTTGCACCGTCGGCACGAAGGTCAACCGTTCCTGGCTGGCCGGACAGCACTCCGGCGCTTCCTGCCAAGAGATACAGCCGAGGCAACGGGCATTGCAGGTCGGCGAGGTCGGCAGGGGCGCTTCCCAACGGCGGAAAAAGAAGTTTTTCGCGGCGAAACAGTGGTAATCGACGGCACAGCGGGCAAGCTGTTCGATCAGGCGGTTTTCCGGATGTTCCTTGAGCGAGCGACGCACCAGGGGATCGAGCTTGCGGTCGTCGTAGTGCTCGGGGCGCCACTGGGGGTTGCGGTCGACCTTGGCCGCCGCCACGTAGAAACGCTCCTCCTCCACACACCAGCCAACCGCCGTGTACGACCAGAGGGGGAGCTGCACCGCCTTGCGCCGATAGTCGGCGGCGGGAAGCAGGGTGCGGGTATAACCGGGGGTCATAAAGGCCGACACCGCCTGGATGCGTCCCCCGCCCCAGGCACGGGGCAGGGTTTCGGCGGTCTTCAGCTTGCGGCTACGCCGGTCAAAACCCATGGGCGGCGTATCGGGAATGGTGAAGAGCCGGCTCCCCTCGGGCAGCGGAATCAATTCTTCGGGCCGGGGAGCCCGGGGGCTCAAACCGTTCATGCCCGCCATCAGCAGTTCGGGATGTTCAAAAACCTCGCCTTGGGCATCGGCGACGACGGCGAGTATGGTTTTTTTGGCGCTCATGATCATCCTATCGTTCGTGATCGCAATTTTTTAAAGGGCGAATATAATATCACAACGCCCGCTAAAGAGAAATCGGCAACTCGCCTCGGGGGAAACCGAGCAAGATTCCCCTTTTCTTCACCGCCTCCATCCTTTATCCTTGCCGTCATGCGCACCCTTCTGACCACCCTGCACAGCAAATTCATTCACCCCAGCCTCGCCCTGCCCTGTCTCGCCGCCTATGGCGGCGCCGAATGCGGCGAGTTGCTGATCCGCGAATTCACCGTCCACGAACCGAAGGAAAACGTCCTCGCCGCCCTGCTCGCCGAAGCACCCGATGTCATCGCCTTCTCGGTCTACCTGTGGAACCGCCGCGAAACCCTGGAACTGGTCGACGCCCTGGCCGTGGTCCGCCCCAAACTGCGCCTTGTCCTCGGCGGTCCGGAAGTCTCCTTCGCCGGCCCCGAGCTCTTCGCCCGCCATCCCGGTCTCACCGCCTTGGTGCGCGGCGAGGGGGAAATCCCCCTGCGCGCCCTGCTCCAGTCTTGGCAACGACATGAGGAGCCGGGGATCATCCCCCGCATCTTACGACGCGACGGCGACAAACTCATCGACGGTCCCGACGGGCCGCTCCTCGATCCCCTCGATGAACTCCCCTCCCCCTTCCAACTCGGGCTGGTCGACACCGGACGGGGTTTCGTCTATCTGGAAACCAGCCGCGGCTGCCCTTACACCTGCAGCTTCTGCATGAGCGCCCTCGACCGCCGCGTACGCTCCTTTTCCATGGACCGTATCCGCGCCGACCTCGACTGGCTGCTGACCCGCGACGTCCCCAAGATCAAACTGGTCGACCGCACCTTCAACTATGACGCAAACCGCGCCCGGGAGATCTTCGCCTACATCCTCGCCCATAACCGCTCCAGCCATTTGCATTTCGAAATCGGCGCCCATCTCCTCGACGACGCCACCCTCGACCTGCTTGAAATCGTTCCTGAGGGAATGTTCCAGTTCGAGATCGGCGTTCAGTCAACCCTGCCGGAAACCCTTGCCGCCGTCAGCCGACAAGCCCCCCTCGACCGGCTCGTCGAGAATGTCCGCCGCCTGCGCCGCGCCGGCAATATCCACCTGCATCTCGATCTCATCGCCGGATTGCCCGGTGAAGGCTTCAGCGATGTCCTCGTCTCCATCGACCGGGTGACGGCCTTAAAGCCCCATCATCTGCAGATCGAACCGGTCAAGCTTCTCCCCGGCGCGCCGCTGCGCGCCCAGACCGAAGAATTCGGCATCCGCTTCGATCCCCATCCTCCCTATACGGTCCTGACCACGGCCGCTTTGAACTTCGCAGAACTGGAACGTCTGCGCGGCATCGGCCGACTCATGGATCTGACCTTTAACAGCGGCCGCTGTGACGGTTTTATTGAAGGATTGAGCGCACGGTGCGGCGGTTTGGCGGTGGGACTGGCGCAGCTGGAGGAATACTGGCGGCGCACCGGACTCTTCCGCCATCCCCTGTCGCAGCGGGGCGTTTTCGAGGCATTGGCGGCCTTCGTCGCGGCGGAGTTCAGCGGAGACATCCAAGAGGAACTGCGGGAGCGCCTGGCCCGGGACTTCGCCCACAGCGAGCGGGTGGTTCCGGGCAACGCCCCGGACTTTTTCGACACCGCCCTCGACGGGAACGAAGAGCACTGGATTCGGGAACGGGTGCGGCAGGAGCAGGAGGCGATCAAGGGGCAGGGGATCAAGCTGCAACATTTCGCCGCCCGCTTCCGCCGGCTGCCCGACCATCCCGGTCCGACCCTGCTGCTTTTTCTCTATTTTACCGAAACCGGCCGGGGACTGCGGGTTAGAGAAATTCCCCTGCCGGATTAGCCGCCTGCAACGCAAAAAACCGCTGCGATCAATAACCTCGCGGCGGTTTTTCGTTGAGAGAGGATACGGCCCGTCCTGATTGGGTATGGTCGTCGTGACACACCGTGCAGGTCATCATTCCCTGCTGGTTGTCGTCCGCCCTGGGACCATGACAAGAGAGACAGTAGTGGGTCTCGGCGGAAAGACCGGCCGAAACCGGAGCGAATTTCGCGTCCAGATATTCGTTGAGAATCACCACCGTCTGATAGACCGTTTCCGCCGTAACCTTGGCGCAGCGGGCACGTTTTTCCTCGGAACCGATGGCCGCCCCGGCGGCGCCGGCCCAAGTCGATTCCGAAACGTGACACAAGGGAGAATGGGGGGTCACCTGAACCTGGTCGGGATAGGCGCTGATTGCGTCGAAGCGGACGCTGGGCAGAGGCGTGTTGGCATACCAGGTGAAAAGGTTTTCGATAAGTTTTTTATGAGTGCCCTGGCCGTAGTAGGCGACCAGGTTGATCACGGCGGCGCAGGCGCCGAGGGCGCCGCACAGAGTCCCCTGATTGGCGTAACCGTTGCTTGCGTGATCAAACATCCTATCCGGCAGGGCGGTGTAAGGGAAACCGACCTTTTCCCGCAAAAGACTGAGCAGACCCAGCCAGGCGCCGGTGCCGCAGCCGTCCTTGTCGAGATAGTGATCATGGGCGCGACGACTGGCCTCCCAAGGATCGAGCCGAACATAGGACCACGGAAGCTCCGTGCTGGGAGCCGCCGGCTTCGGATCCTCCTTCTTCTCCATAGCGGCATACAAGGTGCCGCCCACAAGGGCGGTTCCCGCAGCAAGCCCCGACGCCACAAAGGTTCTTCTCGACAAACCGCGCTTGGTCCCTTCCCCCTCTCGATTGCTCATTTGCCTCCTCCCGATAACGGAGCCCGACGGAAATTCTCCTAACTCGCTCCATACGTGCCGTTTTTCCCAGTATGTCCGCCGTATTTCTTCTGCCGGAAGCCTGGGACGGAACGCGTCAGCCCTTAGCATCGACAATGATTCAAGCAGTGATCGTGCCAAAACATTAAAACTAAGATAAATTACTGTATTCATTGATGATTACGAGATTATACAAAACCAGGCTTGAAGATTAAAGAGAAATTGTATAAAAAATTCATACACGCTCGAAATGGTTAGACTTGCTGATAGCTGTTAACATTCTGGATTTACTTACTATATCCAGAAGATTAACGATTATCTACATAAATAGAGTGACTATTATTTTTATACACATCAGAGGAAGAAGGGAAAAAGCAAGGAAGGGAGCGGGGCAGAGGCGAATTCCTCCCCGTCAACTCACCACGTAGGCAGCCGCACCGGTAGCAATGAGCAGACCCGTTTCATTTCGCAGTTCCATGCGCGCCGAGGCGATGCGGCCGCCCAGGCGGGTGACTTCGGCGCGGGCGTGAAAGCTTTGCCCAACGCCGGGGCGCAGATAATCGACGCGCAGGTCGATGGTGCTGAAGCGACTGAAACGGGTGACCAGCTGATCGGCCGACTCGTCGGCATGTTTCTCAGCCACCGCCATCACCACTGCGAAACCGCCCACCGTATCGAGGGCGGTGGCGATAGCGCCGCCGTGCAGCCGGTTATGCACGTAGCTACCAACCAGTTCAGGACGCATGGCGAAGGTCAGACCGGGGGCTTCGGGGGCGAAGGACTCGACCCGCAGGCCGAGCAGGGCATTGAAAGGAAAACGTTCCTCAAAAATTTCCCGCAGCAGGGTTTCCAGGCGAGTCTGCTCCTCCGGGGAGCGGCGAAGGGGAGAAAGGGAAGCGGACATGGGCAAAACTCCGGGGATGGATGAAGCGGAGGGCGACAGCGCCCTTTCAGGATTCGTGGGCCGGGGCATCGGCCAGCGCAAACTTGAGATCGGCCGCAGCGGCAATCGCCGGAACCTCGGCGGCACGGGCCGAAGGCACGACAAGGAGGCACAGCAGCAAAGAACCGACGACGCAGTGAAGGAAGTTCATTCGGGTTCCCAGGGAGATTCGGGACAAGGGATTCTGGTCAAGATCAAGCGTTCCGGCAATGTTCGTATGGGTGTCGCGCCACCGGACAGCGCCCGACAACGGCTCCCGCTACTTCTCCAGCGGCCAGCCGCCCGCCACCTCGATGAGGCTGTCGATCCGGGCCATCAGGCCCCGGGTCTCCGTCAAGGCCGCCACGATCCGTTGATAATGCAAAAGCTCATCGAAGGAAAGCCGCCGCCCGGTCCGATCCTTCAGCCATTTCTGGCAAACCTGGTAGCCACCCACCTGAAAACCCCAGGTTTCCTCGGGAACCCGGTCGAAATACTGGCTTGTATTGATCCAGACCCGGTTCTTCTCGAAGCGAACGTTTTCGACCACATCATCCCCCACTTCTGGGAAACCGGTGATAAGGTCAACATGGGTATTCAGCAGATGCAACGCCACCAGACGTTCCCCGACAGCGCAAAGCTTCCGGAAAAGCTCACTATTTTCGGTCAGTGGCAGGCGCGGGAAATCGATCTTGAGAAATTCGGCGTAACGGTCGCGGTAAGCGGGGGAGTGAAAAACGGCATAGAGATAATGAAACAGATCCTCCGGCCCCCAAGTGGCGGCGAGGTCGCCCTTCCCGTCACCGCAGAAGCGCAGCCCCAGGCGGCGTGAACAGGCCCGGGTGAAGTTTGGATTGAGGTTGGACCGGCGGCCGTAAGGGGTGGGAGGCTCCATCACCGCCAACAAAAGGCGATCTTCTTCGGTTTCGGGATAGAGGTAGAGGGGGATGAAGGGTCCACTTCCGAAGCGACCGGCGGTATCTATGGCATTGATATTGGGCAATCCATTGCCCACAAATACATGTCGAAACTCATTAACAACCTGTCGAGACACCAGTAAACCAAGGTTTTCCCTGTCCCGCATGTGCCGCATCACCTCCCACGCCGGGCGGCTGGTCAGGCCGGGGCTGTAATAGAGCCAGCGGAGATCAAAAGGCCGGTATAAAAATGGCTGTATCCTGTCGCCGTGGTAAGAGGCTTTGCCGCGTCGGGCCAAAAGATCGTAGCTGGAAGAGTCTTCAACCCGGTAACGTTCCCGAAAAGCCGGCTCCAGCCCTTTCGGTCCCAGAAAATCCTGAATCCTCTGTTCCAGCGTGTGTCGGTCAAGATCGATGAACAACTCGTCCCGATCGGTCTTCACCCCCGAACCACAAACCTGAAAAATATCCTTCAGCGACCACCATTTCTCATATTCCACCGAATCGAACCGCTTGGGGACGAAAAAATAGTGCGGCGCGAGCGGCTTCAGCTCTTGCCAGGGAGTGGTTTGGCTGTCCAGTTCGCCGAGTTGTTCGTACTTGTCTCCGCGCCTGCCCCACAGCTCGGCATGGCGAACGGTACAAGGACGCGACTCCCCCTTCCCTGTCACGTTGCGCTTCACAAAAATGCTGATCGCCACCCCCTGCTGGATGTCGAAGACATTCTCGTCCTTGCCGCCATCGGGGGCGACTTCTTTCTTTTTGCTGTTGCCGTGCAGGTCGAGGACGTAGATATCGTCGAAGGTCTCCATCAGGCTTTGGCGCATGCGGCGGTGAGTCAGGCCGTCCAGCCAAGTGTGGTTGGTGATGAAGGCCAAAATGCCGTAGCCGGTCTGCTCGATCCGCCACTGGCCGAAACGGATGAACTTGATGAAGTCATCGTCGAGGTTGAGCTTTTTCTCTTTCAGCCCACGCTTGTACTCCTGCAACTGCCCAAGAATCCATTCCCCCTTGTTCATCATGCCGAAGTTCGAGTAAGGAGGGTTGCCCAGCACCACCATCACCGGCGCATCTTTCTTGACCGTACCGGCGGCGCCGGCCTCGTCGGCGATCCACTGGGTGAAGAGCGGCAAGCCCGACATTTCGTGGGCCTCTTCCAGGGTATTGGTCAGGTAGATCCGTAGCCGCTCGTCGGACTGAAAGTCGTAGCCCGTTTCGGCGAGCAACAGGCCCAGCTTCATGTGGGCCACGGCATAGGGAGCCATGAGGAGTTCGAAGCCATGGAGTCGGGGGAGCAAGTGCTGAACCACGTAGCCGGGCCACATCCCCTGGCGACCGGTAAAACACAGGTGGATATGATCGACCACGCCATGGAGAAAGGTGCCGGTCCCGGCGGCCGGATCGAGGATCTGCACCTTGTGCAGGGTGCCCTTGCCCGCCGGATTGGGAACCGTCGACGAAGAGGCCAAGCCGGCCCTCAGCCGAAAATCCTTCTTGAGCAGCAAATCGACAGAGCGGACGATATAGGAAACCACCGGCTCAGGGGTGTAATAAACGCCTCGCGACTCCCGCAATTTGGGATCGTAAGCCGCCAGGAACGATTCATAGAAGTGCACCACCGGATCTTCGCGGCGGGTGCGCTTGCCGAAATCGGCGAGAATCGCCTCCATGTCGGCCCGGGCCAGCAGCCCAGCAAGATCGTCCACGGCCCAGGCGATGCGCTCGTCGAGATCGGCTCCGGCGATCTGGTTAAACATGCGCCGCAGAAAGGGATTGGTGCGGGGCAGGTCGAATAGGGCGTTCATTCGGGAAAAGGGCTCGGCCGAACGATGGTTGCACCGGGCCGCGAAAAGACCGTAGCAGATGGTCTGGGCGTACATGTCGGCGAAGTGTTCCGGCGTCAGATCGTGGATCAGGACGCGTCGGAAGCCTTCGAGTTGGCCGTGCAATGAGCCGCCGACATCCCCTTCGGCCGCGAAGGCGGCGGCGATGGTATCGCGGATGAGGCGGGCCATGGCCGCCATGCGCAGGGCCAGTTCCTTCGATGCAGCGATCACCGTTGCCTGCCGGGAGAAAAAAGCCACGAGCAACGCTTGCAGATCGGCGGCGCCGGAACGGGTCGGTTTCAACGTCGGACGCCCGAATTTTTCCGTCAGATCGGCGACCCGGGCGACCATTCGCCGTTCACCGTCCACATACCAACGAAATTCCAGATAATCGGTCAGAATCAGATTGCCCAGGCTGGCGCGATAACGTTTGAGCTGGGCGGATTTCTCGACGTCGTTCAGCGAAACGCCGACATCCTTGGCTTCAACGTACCCCAACGGCACCGCGCCGTGAACAATGACGAAATCCGGAGCGCCGCAGGCGATCCTTTTCGGCTCATTGGTGGCGGTCGTCCCGAACTGATGCGACTCAAGCAGAATCTTCAAGGCCGGGCGATGGGTATGTTCGGTGGCGTTGCCGGCCCCCAGAGCCTGGGCGACACTGTCCAGGTAAACCCGCAGAGGTTTGGCGATGGCCGTATCGCTCATGCGTTATGATCCTTTTCATTATCGTACCGGCTCAATCGTTCCCGCACCATTTCCGCCGCCCGGACGGTCACCTCCTCGGCACCGTAGGAAGCGATAATCCGGTCGGCGATAACCTGCGCGGTCAATTCACGAAGAGGGAGTTGGAAATAGTCGGCGAAGCGTTTGATCTGGTCGTCGGTGGGAAAACGTTCGCCCAGTTCCAGGCGACTCAAGAGGGTGGAATCGATCTCTACTGCAGCGGCGACCACGCGAAGGGGAACATTCTGCTTCAGACGCAGGTCGCGAATGGTTTTGGCGAAAGACGGCATGTTTTGACCATAATTGTTTTGACAGATCATGTCAAGACACATATCCGAAACATCGCCCGCTTCCCGCTACTTCCCCTCATCAAGCCACATCCGCTCCAGATAGCGTTCCCGGCCGGAACCCCGCCGGTACATCTTGTAGCGCTGGGGGTTCTTCTTGTAATACTGCTGATGATACTCCTCGGCGGGATAAAAGGTCGTGGCGGGAAGGATGTCGGTGACGATGGGGCCGTCGAAGCGGCCCGAACCCTCCATCTGCTTTTTCGAGGCTTCGGCCAGTTCGCGCTGGCTGTCGTCGTGATAGAAGATGGCGGTGCGGTAGTGTTCTCCCTGGTCGGCAAACTGGCCCTCGGGGTCGGTGGGGTCGATGTTGCGCCAGAAGACCTCCAGCAGTTCACCGTAGCCGATGCGCGCGGGGTCAAAGCGAATGCGCACCGACTCGCGGTGATCGGTAAAGCCTCGGGCGACATCTTCGTAGCTGGGGTCTTCCTGACGACCGCCGGTGTAGCCGGGGGTCACGGAGAGCACCCCGTCGAGTTGTGCGAAGGGCGGCTCCATGCACCAGAAACAGCCTCCGGCGAAGGTCGCGGTCGCAGGTTTGACATCCGAGTTCGACATCGGTTCCTCCTTGTCCAGAGTCAGGCCCGGCACGGGCGCGGCGAACAGCAGCAGCAAAAAGAGTAAAAAACGCATTCCCACCTCCCTCAATCCTTGACGATCAGACCGCAGCCGTAACGGGGGTCGAGATCCGCAACCTTGAGTCGGCAGAATTCCTCCTCCCAGAGATCGAGACAGTAAACGCCGAATTCCCCGGCACCGACCTCAAGCCCTTCCAGAAAATGCAAGGTTTCTTCCCGCAAGGAAACATCGAGCTTGCCCGCGCGGCAAACCCGACCGTGCAGTTCGGCCAGATCACTCCGGGGGATGGGCGCGGGGACAAAGGGGCGACCGAGCAGACGGTTGGCCAAGGCGGTGAGAAAGAAATCGGAAAGGGCGAGATCGTCCACATGATCGGGGTGACACCCGGCGAGGTCGAGGTTTTCGGAAGCCGGAAGTTCGAAACCGAGACGGCCGTCGAAGAGGCGCATTCGGGTTTCGAGCCGGTCGAGCCATTCCTCAGCCAGAAGCAGTTCGCCACGGGTGGCGAAAGGCCGCTCGCCGCCCCGGTCTGTCTGGAGAATGCCTTCGAAGAAACGGGGTTTCTTCCGCAGCAGAGCCTCGACCAGAGCGCGGAAGGGGCCGTCAAGGTAGGGACCGACAGGCGATTGCCGTACGCTTTTCGCCCGCTGCCCAAGACGCAGGGTGAGGCTGAAACCGACCCGGTAGAGAATTTCGAGATAGATCTCGTCGAAAATCGAGATACCCCTACCGACCTCGCCGTCCGCCAGTTCTTCCAAAGCCAGGTTCAGATAACGGTAGACCTCTTCGGTCACGGCCTGAACCTGGATGAGATCGCCGACGTCAACCCGTTCGGCGGTCAACACCTTGTTGACCAGATAGGTCAGCTCCCAGGCCACCTCTTCGCGAATGCCGCCGGTAAGCACCTCGGCAAGCAAATCCCGGGGCCGGGCCGGGGTGAGATAGAAACCGGGAGGCTCGACATTCTCGCCGGGGGCAAGAGCGCTTTTCCGATAGATTGCAGGATCGAAACGCGCGGGGTCGAGGGGGACAAGCACGGCCAACGCCTCGAAAGGATCGGGGAAGCCGCAGTCGAGCAACCGCCCCCGACGCAGGGCGTAAACCTCCTCTTCGAGAAGCGAATCCTGTTCCCAGCGCACCGATTCGAGCAGATGCTGATAAAAATCGCTGTCGGCGCGAAAGAGGATGTCGAGGATCGCGCCGACCAGTTTGGCGTTCTCACCGTCCCGGTATTCGATTTCGTAACCGCCGTCGCGGTGTACCGCCTCGATGCGCACATCCTCGTCGTCGATATCCTCAGGGCCGCGCAGGACGTTGACCTGCTTCTTGATCATCAGCACCAGCAACTCGAAGTCGAGTTGGCGAAAGGCCCGCACTACTTGATCGTCTCCCGCCTCCAACAGCAGAGCCAGCCACTGCAAGGCGACGGCACCGTCGAAGACATCCCCCCGCCAGCAATCGAGATCGAGGAAGGTGGTGAGCTGATCGGCGTCCACCATCGGTATCAGGTCGACAGAGTCCTCGTGCCCCAGCTCCTTGATCAGCAGATAGACCTCTTGGGCGGCCATGCGTTGCACCAAGGCCTCGGCGTCATCGGCCTCGATGAGCAGGTTGTATTTTTTTCGCCCGTGCTCGCGGCGAATGATATCCAGCCGTTCTCTCCGGGAGAGGGCGTTGAATTCCTTGGGGCTGATACGGCGCGGTTCGCGCAACAGCTTCAGATGACCGACCCGTTTTTCCGCCGGCAGCTCAATCTTGTTCATCCGGTCAATCTCCTGAAATACACGACTGAAAAAGCTCTTTTCTCACTTCGGAAACCGTCGATAAAACCCTGATTATTCGGGAACTTGAATCATAGACCTAAAACGTGAGACTTAAATTTTCACCTTGCGCCAGATCGCCGTCACCCGACCGAGAATGCGCGTCTCGGGATCGGGGCGAAAAGGGACATAGGAGGCGTTTTCCGCCGCCAGATAAACCTCATCGCCGCGCAGGCGCAGGCGGCGGAGAATCACCTCCCCCCAGCGGTTGGTGACCAAAACGATATCCTTGTTTTCGCCGCGACGCCCGGACTCGAAGATGACCAGATCACCGTCGCTGATGGTCGGTGCCATGAAGTCCCCTTCGAAGCGCAGGGCATAACAGCCAGGCGGCAGATCGGGCAGACGCAAATAGTCTTCGATCTCTGCCGGATCGACTTCGGGAAAGTTGGGAGAAATCCGTTTCAGCAGGGGGATTCCGAGACTTTCCGAGCCGGCCTCAGCACCGCGGGCCGTCCCGGCGGCGAACATTTGCCCCTCTCCGGTTTCAAGCCATTCGCGGCGGATGCCGTGCATCTGGCACAAAGCGATCAGCAGGGTGTCGGAGGGGGTCTTCTTGCCGCTCTCCACGGCGCTGAGAAAGCCTTGGACGATCCCCAGAGCGGCGGCGAACTCTTTCTGCGTCTGACCCAGGGATTGGCGCAGACCGCGAATGCGGGATCCGATATCCGACGTGGCAAAGGCATAGGAAAACAAAATATCACCAAGAGATATAATATTTTTTTGAGATTTTTTATCCTTGACGAAAAAACCTTTTTCGTGGAGAATTCAATCATGAAAATAGAAACTTAACACCAGACACCAGAAGCCGCAAGAAGAATATTTCTCAGAAATACATAAAGGAGTTTGCCATGGGCTGCAAACATTGGCCGCTGATGGAAATGGCCCGCCGGGTCAAGGACGATCCCCACGGGAACGCGTTGCTCGATGAGTTTTTCGATGCCTGCTTCGCCAGCATTCAGCCCTTTTCCTGGGCCTCCCCGCAGCGGGCGGCGGAACCGAATGAGGAGCGCATTGCCCGGGCGCTGGAAGCCCTCAACGTCTGGCTGCGGGACCACGCCCCCGGGGCCGAGCCTCTTGCGCCGCCGGCGAAGATGGCCTTGGACGACTGGGCCGAGGACATCGCCTTTCAGCTGCTGTCCAACAACCCCTGCTGAACCACCCCCCTACAAGGGCCGGATCCCGCGCGATCCGGCCCTTTTCTTTGATTCCGCACTCCACCCCTTCCCCGCTCAAGCATCCGGACGGTACCGCACCCAGCCCCGACGAAACTCCATCAGCCACAGGCAAGCCGCATTCCTTATAGCACAATTATGGCCGAAGCGGGCAATGAGGATTAAAAACCCGCCGCTGTGGAAATCGAAAATCGACGGTATAATGAGTTTCAAGTCGTTTTTTTCGTTTTCGAAAGGCTGCGTCCATGCCCTACGCAATCACCATCGTTGTGCTGTTTTGCCTCGGCCTTGCCTCCTGCGCTTCGGCCCTCGATATGCGAGAACTGATCCGCCAGGTGGAAACCCAGTATCGCGGCAGCTCGGCCCAAGCCCGCGTCTCCATGGAGGTCGCCACCGACAACTGGCGGCGAACCCTGGAGATGGAATCCTGGTCCCTGGGTCGCGAGCATTTTCTCACCCGCATCCTCGAACCGCCTAAGGAAAAGGGGGTCGCTACCCTCAAGGTGCGCAAGGAGGTGTGGAACTACCTGCCCAAGGTCGACCGCGTCATCAAAATTCCGCCGTCGATGATGGGCGGCGCGTGGATGGGGAGCCATATCACCAACGACGATCTGGTCAAGGGCAGCCAGGTGGATGAGGATTACACCTTCGCGTTGCTGGAGGAGACGGCGACCAGCTGGCGCATCGAATGCCTGCCCAAACCGGAAGCGGCGGTGGTCTGGGGCAAGCTGGTCTACGAAATCGAAAAGACCCGGAAACTCCCGGTACGGATCGATTACTACGATGAGGCCCAGAAACCGGTGCGGGAGATCATTTTCGACGAGGTGCGGGAGATCGGCGGGCGCACCCTCCCCGCGCGCATGACCGTGCGCCCTCTCGACAAGCCGGCGGAGCGAACCGTCATGCGTTACCACGACATTGCTTTCGACCTGGCCCTCGGCGAGGACTTCTTCTCCCTGCGCACCCTCAAGGCCCGCTGACATGCTGCTGCGGCTGGCCTTCCGCAATCTCTGGCGCAACAGCCGCCGCACCCTCCTGACCCTGTCCGCCATGGTCGTCTCCTCGGCCCTGCTGATCCTGGCTCTCGGGGTCTTTTCCGGCATGTTCGCCGACATGCTCGCCTCGGTCACCGAGCAGTATCACGGGCATCTGGTCATTTCCCGGCCCGGTTATCAGGATGACCGGAACATGTTTGCCCATTTCGTCGCCGACCCGACCCTGATCGACGAATTGCGCTCTTACCCCGGAGTGCGCGGTGCCTCCCCCCGGCTGCGCGCTTTTGGTCTCCTCGCCCACGGCGACGCCACCCGCCCTGCCGAACTTCTCGGCATCGACCCCGAGCGGGAAACGGAAGTCACCAGCTTCGCCCAGCAGCTCATCGCCGGACACTATCCGGAACGGACTGAGGCCGCCGCCCTCATCGGCTCGGGGCTGGCGAAAAAGCTCGGCGTCGTCCCGGGGGATGATCTGGTCTTTCTCACCCAGGCCGCCGACGGCTCCCTCGGCAATGACCTGATCACCGTCAGCGGCATCTTCGAAACCGGCGCCGGCAACCGGGACAACGCCTTGGTGCTGGTGCAACTCCCCTGGCTGCAACGACTCCTCGTCCTGCCCGGAAAGATCCACGAACTGGCCCTGACCATCGACGAGCCGATGGCCGCTGCCGAACAGGCCGCGAGCCTAAAAGCCGGTCTGCCCGCCGACCTGGAAACACGCACCTGGGGCCAACTGTTGCCGGAAATGCAGGAAGTCATCGCCAGCTACGACGTCTCCCGACTGATCCTGGTGACGATTCTCTATGCCGCGACGGGACTGGGGATCCTCAACACCATCTTCATGTCGGTGCTGGAGCGATCCCGCGAGTTCGGCATCCTCATGGCCCTGGGCATGCAACCCCGGCAGGTACGCCTCCTGGTTCTTCTGGAAACCCTGATCCTCGCCCTCATCTCCCTGATTCTCGGGGTCGCGGCGGGAATCGTCATGACCCTCTACATGCAACGAATAGGGATTGATCTCAGTCCCTACCTGTCGGCGGTGACCTACGCCGGCGGCACCCTGGCGCCACGCCTGAGCGCCGCGCTCGACGGCAAAAACCTGCTGATTCCGGCCACCGCCCTGCTCCTGGTGGCGCTGGCCGCCGGCTACTTTCCCGCCCGCCGGGCGGCACGCCTCAAACCCGTCGAAGCGTTGCGCGAGGACTAGCATGAATTTTCTCTCCCTGGCCTGGAAAAACCTCTGGCGCAACCGCCGCCGCACACTGATCACCCTCTCCGCCCTGGGTCTGAGCCTCTTTCTGCTGCAAACCTTCCACAATCTCTCCTTCGGCGTCTATGCCCAGATGGTCGACAGCGGCGTGCGCGCCGGCTCAGGGCACATCGCCCTCTATCGTAGCGACTACGCACAAAGCCGCGACGAAGAACTCAGTTTCGCCGAGGCCGGGCTGAGCGCGGCCATCGCCCAAAAGCCGGGGGTACGCGCCGCCCTCCCCCGGGTCTATCTGCCGGGACTGGCCCAGTCAAGCCGGGAAAGCCGGGGCATTCTGCTGATGGGCATTGACCCCGCCGCCGAAGCCGAAGTGAACCCCTTCTGGAAGAACCTTCCGGAAGAAGAGGGGATCACTGACTCCGAGGGGCGCGACGCCCTGGTCGGCGCCCGCTTACTTAAGGAATTGAAGCTGGAGATCGGCAACAAGTTCGTCGTCACCGTCCAGCATCGTGACGGCGAACTCACCGCCGAACTGCTGCGGGTGCGCGGTGTGCTGCGTACCGGCCTCAAGGAGATCGACGCTTCCATGGTCATGGTCGGCCGGGAACGCGCCGCCGCCATGGCCGGAATTCCCGGCGAGATTCATGAACTGGCGGTGATTCTGGAACGGGCCTCGGATCAATCACGCCTGTTGCCGGTCCTCGCCGCTCTAGCGGATAACCGTCCCGGCGTGCGGGCAGTTCCCTGGGAGGTCGCCATGCCCAATCTCTCCGATGCTATCCGCCTCGACTATGCCAGCCAGAAGTTCATCTTCGCCGTCATTTTACTGATCGTCACCATCGGCGTGGTCAACACCCTGCTCATGGCGGTAATGGAGCGGATCCGGGAATTCGGCGTGCTCCTCGCCATCGGCACCACGCCGGGGCGGCTGCGCCTGATGATCTGGCACGAGGCACTGCTTCTGGGCCTCCTTTCCATGCTCCTGGGCACCCTGCTCGGCAGTGCCGCCACCTGGTACCTGACGGCGCGGGGGCTCGATCTGCGCACCCTGCTGCCGGCCGGGCTCGAATTCGGCGGCGTGGTCTTCGATCCGGTACTGCGTGCCGCCTGGGATGTACGCTGGATGCTGCAGATGGGGCTCTACGTGGTTGGCCTCTGCCTGCTCGCCTCCATCTACCCGGCGATCAAAGCCGCCCGCGTCCCCCCGGCCGAAGCGATGAGGCATAGGTGAGGCAGACCGAAGGCTGAAGGCTGAAGCATGAAGGTGGGAAGTGGGAAGTGGGAAGTGGGAAGTGGAAATTTAACTGAAGAGCGGGTTCCTTCAGCCTAATCTCCTTCAGCCTGACGGAGTCGTCATGTCCCTGATTCAACTGAAGAACGTCAGCAAAATCTACCCCCTCGGCAGCCAGCAGGTGACCGCCTTGGCCGATATCGACCTGGAGATCGCCAGCGGGGAGTTCACCGTCTTCGCCGGTCCCTCGGGAAGCGGCAAGACCACTCTGCTCAACCTCATCGGCTGCCTCGACCAGCCGACCTCGGGAACCATCCACATCGACGGACGCGAAATCGGCGGCCGGACGGCACGGGAGATGGCCGACTTTCGTCTGCATCACATCGGCTTTATTTTCCAGTCCTACAATCTGGTGCCGGTGCTCACCGCGGCGGAAAACGCCGAATTCACCCTGATGCTGCAGAAAATACCCAAAGCCGCGCGGCGCCGTCGGGTGGAAGAACTCTTCGCCGCCCTCGGTCTCTCCGGGTTGGAGGATCGCCGCCCCAATGATCTTTCCGGCGGACAACAGCAGCGGGTCGCCATCGCCCGGGCCATGGCCGCCGATCCCCGGGTGATCCTCGCCGACGAACCGACCGCCAACCTCGATTCGCAGACCAGCGAAGACCTCTTGCGTCTCATGCGCCGTCTCAACGAGGAGCAGGGCACCACCTTCATCTTCAGTTCCCACGATCCCCAGGTCATCCATCTCGCCCGCCGGGTCATCCGCCTCAAGGACGGCCGTCTGGAATCGGATCGTCCCCAGTCGCCGAAAACCGAAACATGAAACGGCGGCACCCCCTCGCGATTGCCTTGGTTCTGCTCTTTGCCCTGATCCCGCACAAGCTTCCCGCCACAGAAATCGCCTCGTGGGAAGTGGGCGGCCATGCCAAATCGTTGAATCTTTACCGGGAGGGCGATCCGGCAGGATTGACCGAGAACGGTTTCGATTCCACCAACAACCTGCGTCTGGATCTGGCCCGGTCCCTGGGTAAGGAGGGGCGGTTCGAGTTCGCCGTTGAAGGGCAGGCGCACTATTTCGATGCGGACACTCTCGACATGGAACCGGAGGACGCCGGCAATCGCCGACTCGATCTGGAAAAGCGCGGCGGAGAAAACCGCCGGTTCAGCCAGCGAAGGGAAATCGACCGGCTCAACCTTTCGGGTTCGCTCCAGGGATTCTCCTGGAGCATCGGCCGACAGGCCATCGGTTTCGGGCGTATTGTTCTGACCTCCCCCCTCGACATCATCGCCCCCTTCCCTCCCGATGCTCTCGATACGGATGTGCGGCCGGGAATCGATGCCCTGCGTCTCAGCCGCTTTATCGGTCGCGGCGGGGAAATCGGCGCCGTTGCGGTCTTTGGCCGCCACAAAGAGAGCAACTCCTACCTGGTACATGGCGAAACCAACCTGGCCGGCGTCGACCTGCTTTTCCTGGGCGGGCTTCTGCGCGGCCGAGAGATGCTTGGCAGCGGTTTCGCCAGCCAATTTTTGGGCATGGGGATTAAAGGGGAACTGGCCACTTACCATGGGAAGGAGGTCGGAGAACCCGGCGGCGATCCCCGCGACGACTTTGTCCAGGCGGCTCTGGAGTTCGACTACCGTTTCGCCGCCGGGCCACTGTGCGCCCTGCAATATCTGCACAACGGCTTTGGAGCGAAAGCCCCCAAGGATTATCCGGCCATCCTCCTCACCGCACCGATCCAGGAGGGGCTGGGCTACCTCCTCGGCCGCCACTACCTGCTCGCCTCCATCTCCCACGAACTCCATCCTTTGGTCACCGTCGGCGCTTTCGGCATCTGGAATCTTCTGGACAACTCCTTTCTGTTGCGCCCTCTGGCCCGCATTTCCCTGGGCGACAATCTTTCCCTGGAAGCCTTCTGGACCATCAACCAGGGTCCATCTCCAAGGGAGATTTCCTCCCCCGTTCCGGTTCTTGTTCCACGCAGTGAGTTCGGTTCCGGCGGCGACAGCGGGGGAATTTTGCTTAAATATTTCTTTTGAGGAAAATCTCTCTGCTTGCAAATTCTAATAAACTTGGTATGCTTTCGCCGAATTCCCACCCCGGGAGAATAGACTCTACTGCTTAGTGTACGGAGGACCAAATGAAACACACCTTGTTCAAAATGCTGATCGGGCTGCTCGCTGTCGGCCTGACCGCCAACACCGCACTGGCGGAAAACCGTGCCGGTGCATTCACGATTTCGCCGATGTACGGCGGTTATCTCTTCGAAGGCGACCAGAATTTCGAAGATGACAACAACGAAAACTTTGGTCTCGCGCTCGGTTACAACCTGACCAAGAGCTTCAGCCTCGAAGCCGCCGTCAACTACATCGACGACTTCGACGGTCGTAACAACCAGGGCCAGGCTACCGAACTCGAAGGGCTGCTCTACCGCCTGGAAGGTCTCTACCATTTCATGCCGGACAACGCCTTGGTTCCCTACATCGCCGTCGGCGCCGGCAACCTCTCCCTGAACCCCGAAGAGGGTCGTTATGACGACACCTTCGGTGCCAACTACGGTGTCGGCGTCAAGTACTACGTCAGCGACACCGTGGCTTTCCGCGTTGACGCCCGCCACTTCATCGCCTTTGACCAGGGCGTCGATGAAGGCAACCACACCAACAACAACCTGCTTTACACCGCCGGCCTGCACTTCCAGATTGGTGGCGAGAGCGCGGCCCCCGCTCCCCGCGACAGCGACGGCGACGGCGTGACCGACGATCTCGACAAATGCCCCGACACCCCCAAAGGCGTCGTGGTTGATGCCGACGGCTGCCCGGTCGACAGTGACGGCGACGGCGTACCCGATTACCTCGACAAGTGCCCCGACACCCCCGAAGGCGTCGTGGTTGACGCCAATGGCTGTCCAGTTGTGGGTGACGCCGACGGCGACGGCGTAGCCGACGATCTCGACAAATGCCCCGACACCCCCAAAGGCGTCGTGGTTGATGCCGACGGCTGCCCGGTTGACAGCGACGGCGACGGCGTTTACGACTACCTCGACAAGTGCCCCGGCACCCCCCGTGGCGTCGTTGTTGACGAAAAAGGCTGCCCGTTGAGCTTCACCATGCAGATCGAGTTCGACTTCGACAAAGCCGACATCCGCCCCATGTACCACAACAAGCTCAAGGAAGCGGCAAACTTCATCAACAAGTATCCGGCCAACCAGATTCTGGTCGCCGGTCATACCGACAGCAAAGGCACCGATGCCTACAACAAGGAACTGTCCCAGCGCCGCGCCGATAACGTGCGCACGTACCTGGTGAACAAGTTCGGCATCAGCGCGGACAAACTGGTGGCGCGTGGCTACGGCGAAAGCCAGCCCATCGCCAGCAACAACACCGACGCCGGCCGCCAGCAGAATCGTCGCGTTGAGGTCATTTGTTGCACGGTCATTCCCGCGAACTAATGTCATGAACCAAGCTTGACCCTGCGGGGGGGAGAATCCGTTGGATTCTCCCCCCCGTTTTTTCGAAAAAACCGAGCACAAAAAAAGCGACCCGATCAGGGGTCGCTTTTTTTGTAGAACGCAAGGGTCATGAAGTTTAGAGGTTGTCGGCTTCTGCGGCCAGGTAGGTGGAGACCCCCTCCTTGTCCGCCTTCATCCCCTTGTCTCCCTTGTTCCACCCGGCGGGGCAGACCTCGCCGTGCTTCTCGGTGAATTGCAACGCGTCGATCATGCGCAACATCTCGTCGACATTGCGCCCCAGAGGAAGATCGTTGACCACCTGATGGCGGACGATACCCCCACAATCGATCAGGAAGGAACCGCGAAAAGCGACGCCGGCCTCGCTAAATTCCACGTCATAGGCGCGGCAGATCTCGTGCTTGACGTCGGCCACTAGAGGATAGGCGACCGGACCGATACCCCCCTCCGCGACCGGCGTATTGCGCCAGGCAACATGGGTGTACTGGGAATCGATGGAGCAACCGATCACTTGGACGCCCCGCTCCTCGAATTCCTGGATGCGACGACTGAAAGCGATCAGTTCGGTAGGGCAGACAAAGGTGAAATCGAGGGGATAAAAGAAGAGCACGACATATTTCCCGGCGTAGTCAGCCAAAGCAAAACGCTCGTTGATGCTGCCGTCAGCCATAACCGCGGCGACAGTAAACTCGGGGGCTTTTTGTCCAACCAGAACACTCATTGAAATGACTCCTTTGAAGATGAAATGAAGATGCGTTCGTAAAAACATCGCGGTGGATGGCTAAGCAAAATGCGGCAAATGCACGGCGCGCCATGGTCAAGCAATGAGGCGTAATTACGTACGTCCAAGCCGCGAGACGCTGGCAGCAACGCCGCAGTTGACAAGGTTTTGCGATGCCATCCGTTAAAGAATGACCCGATTTTAGCAAGCCCCCGGCAGGAGTCAAGACAATAAAGACCTTTTTAGTCATTTTTTGCGGCCTCGGGGATGGGCCTTATCGTAAACTTCCATCAGCCGGGCGACGCTGACCTGAGTGTATTTCTGGGTGGTGGAAAGGGATTCATGGCCAAGCAGTTCCTGAATGGCGCGCAAGTCGGCGCCGCCGTCGAGCAGATGGGTAGCGAAGGAATGGCGCAGGGTGTGGGGGGTGGCGTCCTTGAGCAACCTGGCATCGAGCAGCTGTTGCTTGAGGTGCCGCTGGATGCTGCGCGGCGTCAGCCGTCCGCCCCGCCGGTTGAGAAAGAGGGCATCCCTGGAGGCAACCGTCCCCCGCGTTTCCAGATAATCGTAGATGGCCCGGCAGGCCTTGTTCCCCAAAGGAACGATCCGTTCCTTGCTCCCCTTGCCGAGCACCCGGACCAGACCCTCGGCCAGATCGACGTCGCCGACATCGAGCCCGGTCAATTCGCCGACCCGCAGCCCTCCCGAATAGAGGGTTTCGAGGATGGCCTGGTCGCGCAGCCCAAGCGGATCCGAACAGCGGGGGGCGTCGAGCAGAGCGAAGGCTTCGTCGACGGAAAGAACCGTCGGCAGATATTTTTCCCGCTTCGGAGTAGAAACGAGTTCGGCGGGATTGGCCGCAAGCCCCCCCTCGCGCTCCAGAAAGCGGAAGAAGCCGCGTAAGGCCGACAGTTTGCGGGCGATGCTCGTTTTTTTGTGACTTTTGTGCAAAAGCGCCAGGTAGCGACGTAGCAGCAGGGCATCAATCCCGCTGACGCCCTCCTCCCGAAGCGCGGGGAGACTGTCGAAGAACTCCGCAAAAGCAAGCAGATCACGGCGGTAGGCCTGCCGGGTGTGTTCGGAAACGCCCCGCTCCAC
Organism: Trichloromonas sp.; assembly: GCF_034006665.1. GTDB lineage: Bacteria > Desulfobacterota > Desulfuromonadia > Desulfuromonadales > Trichloromonadaceae > Trichloromonas. Next base: position 43,702 of record NZ_JAVESI010000002.1, on the reverse strand, counting down.
GGCAAGATGACGGTCGAAACGGTCAATCAGTTCACGCATGGGATTCCTTTCTTCGTCCCCGGCAGCTTAGCATATCGGCCCACTCCGAAGGGGAAGGATTTACAGACCCCCACTTCCATGCGATAGCCCCGATGCTACACTGTACTGAAAAACTTTTTCTCACGGAGGCCCCATGCCGACCGACGAGCTCTATTGGTACAGCGCAGACCAGAACAGCCGCCTCGACGAACTGATCTCCTGCGCTCCGCAGATCAAGGATCTCCCCTTGCGCCGGGATGTACGCTCCCTCGGCTTTCTGCTCGGCACGGTCATCCGCGAACAGCAGGGGGAAGAGACTTTTGCCGTCGAGGAGAAGCTGCGCCGCCTTTCCATCCGCCACCGGGAGCTGGAAAACACCCTCGATCCCAATCAGACCGACGGTGCGACGGATGCGGCCCTGCTTCATGAAGCCGCCGCCCTCATCGCCGGGTTGAGCGAAACGGAGGCCCATCACATCGTCAAGGCCTTCGCGACCTTTTTCGAACTGACCAACCTGGCCGAAACCCGGCACCGCATCCGCCGGAGTCGCGCCCATCGGGTAAGCCACGCCCCGGTCAAGCCGGGAACCTTCAAAGCCACCCTTGAGCGCATGAAGGATGCGGGGTTGACCCTGGAAGAGACCCTCGACCAGTTGCGCCGGATCGAGCTCGTCCCGGTCTTCACCGCCCATCCCACCGAGGTCGCCCGGCGGGTGGTTCTGTTCAAGCGGCGCCGCATTGCTGCCGAACTGGCGAAACTCGATCAGCTGCCCCTTTCGGAAGTCGATGCCGCCGCCGTCCAGCAGGCCATCCTCGCCGAAACCACCGCCCTCTGGCAGGCGGACGAGGTGCGCCGCAAGCAACCGACGGTGCGCGACGAAATCGTCATGGGCCTCGACCATTACCCGGTCTCTCTCTTCCCGCCCATCGCCTCCCTCTATGAGAAACTCACCCGCCATCTCAATGAGGTCTTCGCTGCCGACCTGGAAGCGGCACAACTGCCGACCCTCTTGCGCTTCGGCTCGTGGATCGGCGGCGACCGCGACGGCAATCCCTACGTCACCCCCGAAAGTACCCGTGAGGCGCTGTCCCTGGCCCGGGAAAAGATCCTTTCCCACTACCTCGACGTGCTTGAGCAGCTGCGCCAACTACTCACCAACTCCGGCAACCGGATAGGGATCCATGCGCCCCTGCGGGAGGCACTGGAGAACTACCGGACAACCTTTCCCGAGGCCATGGTCGAGGTCGACGGCCTGCCCGAGGGGGAACTCAACCGCCGTCTGCTGACCCTCATGCGTCACCGACTGCAACGGACCCTCGCAAATCCCGGGGATGCCGAAGCCTACCCCCGGGCGGATGCTTTTGCCCAGGATCTTGACCTGCTCAACGCCAGCCTGCGTGCCTGTCGCGGAGAACGCCTGGCGCAGCAACTGGTGGAGCCCTTGCGCCGGGAACTGGCGACCTTCGGCTTCCACCTGCACAGTCTCGATATCCGCCAGCATGCCCGGGTTCATGCCCAGGCTCTGGCCGAACTCGCCGTCGGCGCGGCGCACGCGGCCCAGCCAGAGGGCCCCCGGCCCGCTCCGCCCTCGGAACAGACCGGACAGCTCCTCGCTACCCTGCGCACCCTCGCCGAGTTGAAGGAGGAGTTTCCGGCCCGGGCCATCCGTACTTACATCATCAGCGGCGCCACTGCGGTGCAGGATGTGCTCTCTCTGGTCTGGCTGATGGAAATGGCGGGGATCGCCGTTGCCGCCCGTCCGGAACGAGGCGATCCCGGGCTGATGCCGGTCCCCCTCTTCGAATCGATCGACGATCTGCGCAACGCTCCCGCCATCTGCCGGGCCCTCTGGAGCCGGGCCGACTACGCCCCCTATCTCGATTCCTGGGGACACCTGCAGGAGGTAATGCTCGGCTATTCCGACTCAAACAAAGACGGCGGCATGCTCACCAGCACCTGGGAAATCTTCAAGGCCCATCGGGAACTGCACCGGGTCGCCAAAGAGTGTGGGGTCAAACTGCGCCTCTTCCACGGCCGGGGCGGTACCGTCGGCCGCGGGGGCGGACCCACCCACCGCGCTATCGTCGCCCAGCCGCAAGGGGCCTTCAGCGGCTCCTTCAAGCTCACCGAACAGGGGGAAGTGATCCACTACAAGTATTCCGATCCCGCCTTGGCGCAACGGAATTTTGAGCTGATGCTCGCCGCCGCCCTCGAAGCCCTGACCCGTACCGGGCTGGTGGAAGCGGCCGTCGAGCCGGACTGGGAAATCGCTCTCGAAGAGCTCTCAAGCATCGCCTTTGCCTGCTATCGGCAAAAGATCGCGGAAAATCCCGACATCCTTCCCTATTTCGAGCAGGCCACCCCGGTCCGGGAATTCTAACTGGCGAAGATCGGCTCGCGCCCCTCACGCCGGGGCAAACAGGCCAGCCTCGACGATCTGCGCGCCATCCCCTGGGGCTTCGGCTGGATTCAAAGCCGCCTACTGGTTCCCGCCTGGTTCGGGGTCGGCACCGCGCTGGAAACCTTCGCCGCCAAGGGGGAGGTCGAGCGTGAGCTGTTGCAGACGATGGTGCGCCGCTTCCCGATCTTTTTCGACATGGTGCGCAACGTCGAAATGGCCCTGGCCAAGGTCGATATTCCCCTCGCCCGCCACTACGCCGGCCTGGTCGAAGACGCCGAGTTGCGAGAACAAGTGCTGTCCATGCTCATCGATGAATTTCTCCGCACCCGACGCCTGCTGCTGGAGATTACCGGACAGACACGCCTGCTCGAAAAGGATCCCGATCTCGCCCAGTCGTTGCGCCTGCGCAATCCTTACGTTGACCCCATGAGCCTGATCCAGGTCGAACTGCTGCGCCGCAAACGGGCCGGGAAAGGGAATGAACGGCTCGACTACGTCCTCGCCGCAACCATCAACGGCATCGCCGCCGGTTTGCGTAATACCGGCTGAAATCGCCCCCCAAGGAGCAGGAAACCGCATGGCCGGAAACGACCACCGACCCCCCTTCCCCGAGCGCATTTCCCTGTGCCTGTTGCTACAGGCCGGCGAAATGGAAGAACTGGACCGCCGCTCGGCCAGGCCGATGGCGATCTGCGCCAAGTGTGGGCTCAAAGCCGACGACATCGGCGATCTCTGCCAAGGGCGGCCCTGGCATAAGCGTTGACGCTTCTGCCGCCCCCATGCCATAATCGAATCTCCCCAAGGGAGGTTTCATGATCATTCTTGCGGCCGTCATCCTGGTCCTTCTCGTCCTCATCGCCCTTATCGCCGGTTTCGTCACGGCCGGCGGCCTTTTTGCCTGGTACGAACAAGCCAACCTCCGACCAGAGTTGATGGCGCGGCGCTTCACGCCCGCTTCCCTCGCCTTCGCCGCAAGTCTGATGCTGCGCGAGACGCTCTGCCTTGCCGTCACCATCCTGCTTTTGCCTTGGGGCTGGCTGCCCCCCTGGCGTCGGCACATTCCCCGGCAGCGCACGCCGATTCTCTTTCTGCACGGCCTCTTCCAGAACCGCGCCTGCTGGCTCTATCTCCGGCTGCGACTGCGGCTGCTCGGCATCCCCTCCCTGCACGCCATCAACCTCCCCCCCTGGAAGGATATCGAATCCCTCACCGAGCGGGTCGCCATCAAGGTGGATGAGTTGCGCCTCGCCTCCGGATGCGAACGGGTGCATCTGGTCGGCCATTCCATGGGTGGCATCATCGCCCGCAACTACATACAGCTGCGCGGCGGAGCGCCCAAGGTCGAGCGCTGCATCCTGCTCGCCGCCCCTCATGGCGGCTCAAAACTGGCGGCCCTCGCCCTTTCTCCCTTGGCCAAAAGCCTGCTCCCCGGTTCGGAACTGCTGCGCCGCTTGGTCCAGGCGCCCCTGCCCGCCAAGGTACATCTGACCAGCCTTTACAGCCGCCACGACACCCTTGTGCTCCCCCCGACCAACGCCCGCCTGGAAGGGACCGAAAACATCGAGCTGACGGGCATCGGCCACACCTCCCTGCTCTACCACAAACCGACCCTCAAGGCATTGAGCGAGCGCCTCGACGAGAGATCCGCATGATCACCCTTGAGCTCAGAAGCCGCCAACCGGTGGAGATGATCGACGTCACCACCCAGGTGCGTGATGCGGTTCGCAAGAGCGGAATCCGCTCCGGTCTGGTCCTGGTCTTTACCCCCCACACCACGGCGGCGGTGACCATCAACGAAAACGCCGACCCCGATGTGGTCGCGGATCTGTGCATGGAAATCAACAAGATCGTCCCTTTGGATGACCATTACCGCCATGCCGAGGGGAACAGCGCCGCCCATCTCAAAAGCAGCCTCTTCGGAGCGAGCGAAACCCTGATCGTCGAAGAGGGCGCACCGGTTCTCGGTACCTGGCAGGGGGTCTACTTCTGTGAGTTCGACGGTCCACGCAGCCGCCGCCTGCACATACAGGTGATCGGCGCATGATGCCCGTCAGCCTGCGAGCCGCCGCCAGCTACGACCGAAGCATCGTGGAGCGCGCTCTGGAGGAAGTTCTCGCTCCCCTGGGGGGAATGGAAGCTTTCGTCCGACCGGGGCAGCGGGTGCTGATCAAGCCCAACCTGCTTTCCGCCAAAGCCCCCAACAAGGCGGTCACCACCCATCCCGAAGTGGTACGTGGGGTCATCCTTCTGGCCCAACGGGCCGGGGGAATCGTCTCGGTGGGGGATTCCCCCGGCGTCGGCAGTCCCCGGCAGGTGGCGGCCCGCTGCGGCATTCTCTCCGTCGTCGAGAAGACCGGAGCCCATTTTGCCCCCTTCCACGAATCGGTGCGGGTCAAAACGCAAGGACGTACCTTTCAGGAACTGGAAATCGCCCGGGACATTCTCGATGCCGAGGTGATCATCAATCTGCCCAAGCTGAAAACCCATCAGATGATGGGCTTCACTTGCGCCGTCAAGAACCTTTTCGGGGCAGTGGTCGGCATGCGCAAGCCGCGCCTGCACCTGCAGGCCGGCACCGACAAGGCCTTTTTCGCCCTGATGCTGCTGGAGTTGGCGGAAGAGATCCGCCCAGCCCTCTCCATCGTCGACGCCATCGTCGGCATGGAAGGGGACGGTCCCGGTAGCGGCGATCCGGTTCACATCGGCGCCCTGATCGCCGGCGCCGACCCGGTGGCCGTCGATACGGTAGCGGCCGAACTGGTGGGTCTGCCGCACACCCTTAACTGGCCGCAACGGGTGGCCCGGGAGACCGGCCGCGCCGGAAGCCGCCTCGAAGACATCGAACTGCGGGGTGATCCCTTGGCCGAGCTACGCGTCCCCCGTTTCCGCCCGGCAAAAAAGGGGGATGTCGACTTCGGTCTGCCACCCTTTCTCAAGCAACACCTGCGCCGCGCCCTGACCGCCCTGCCGGTGGTCGAAGAGCAACGCTGCACGGCCTGCGGCCTTTGCGTCAAGCATTGCCCGCCCAAAGCCATGAAAATTACCCGCGGCAAGCTGCGTATCGACTACACGAAGTGCATCGGCTGCTTCTGCTGTCAAGAACTCTGCCCGCACAAGGCACTGTCCACCCGCCAGGGAACGCTGTTGCGCCTGAGTCAGTGGTTTTCCCGACCACGCTAGAATCCCACGAACCCTTTGCAGGCACCCTCATGGATAACACCACACCCATCACTGTTTTGATCCTGGAAGACCTGACCGAAGACCAGGAACTGCTGCTGCACGAATTGCGGCGCCAGGGGCTCGACCCCCGGCCCTTGCCGGCGACCAGCGAAGCGGACTACCACTCCGCCCTGAAAAAGCATCCCGAAATCATCCTCGCCGACTACCGTCTGCCCGGCTTCTCCGCCGAGCGCGCCCTGGAAATTCTCGGCGAGCAGGGGTTGGACATCCCTCTGATCGTCGTTTCCGGGCACATCGGGGAAGAAAAAGCGGTGGAGATGATGCGCCGGGGAGCCGCTGACTATCTGCTCAAGGACCGCCTCGGCCGCCTCGGCGCGGCCGTTACCCAAGCGCTCGACAACCGGCGGCTGCTCCGAGAACGGGAACTCTCTGCCGCCGCCCTGCGCTTCGGCGAAGAACGCTTCCGCCTGGCACTCAACCAGATTCCCCTCCCCTTCGCCCTTTACGACGAAAACCTGTGCATCCGTTTCGCCAATGAAAGCTGCGCCCACTTTTTCGGGCAGCCCGAAGAACAGATCATCGGCCGCGACTGCCGCCACTTCTTCCCCGAGGACATCAGCAGCCAGCTTTACCCGCACCTGCTGGCGGCCCGGGAAAGCGGCCAACTGCGCACAGCGGAATGCCGCATCCCCCTGCCTGACGGCGAGCACAGCTTCCGGATGTCCTACGTCCCCTTAAGCCACGCCGACGGTGGTCCCGACGAAATCCTCGCCGTCGCCGTCGACATCACCGAGTGGCAGCGCATGGAGCGCCTCAAGGATGAACTGCTCGCTTCGGTCAGCCATGAAATGCGCTCCCCCCTGACGGCGATCCTCGGCTTTACCGAATTCATGCAGGGGAACGAAGTCTCCCGGGCGCTTCAACTCGACTATCTCGATATCATTCGCCAGGAAGGAGAGCGGCTGAAGGAACTGGTGGAAAACCTCCTTGACTTGCAACGTCTGCAAGCCGGTTTCGACCTGCGTAACCGGACCGCGCTTTCGGTTCATTCCCTGCTGACCCGACTCTATGACCGGTTCGCATCGCTCCATCCGCAACGAAATTTTCAGCTCGACTGCTCACAGAACCTCCCTCCCCTTCAAGGAAACGAGGCCCATCTTTATCGCGCCCTGGAAAATCTGTTGAACAACGCCGTCAAATATACGGCCGACGATTCGCCGATTACCCTCGGCGCCCGTCTCGACAGCGAAAACATGTTGCTCTGGGTGCAGGATCAGGGCGAAGGGCTCGACCCGGCGCTGCACGAAAGAATATTCCAGCGCTTTTTCCGCGCCACCAGCGCCGTCGGCGGCACCGGCCTGGGTCTGGCTCTGGTCCGGGAAATCGCTCGGGAACACGGCGGCAAAGCCTGGGTCGAGAACGCGCCGGGAGGAGGCTGTACCTTTTATATGAGCCTCCCCCTCGGCTGAGGCAAATTTCAATTTCTCCGGCAGAAAACAAAAAAGCAACGGGGAGGCGGCCAATCGGCTTCTCCCCGTTGCTTTCGTCGGACAGATCGCTTTTACAGGGTGAAGGATTGCCCCGATTCCGGTATCTCAATCCCCTTGAGCCCCAGCTCCTCGCGCAACGTCTTTGCCAGATTTGCCGCAGATTCTGCTTCACCGTGGACGATGAAGGTGCGCTCCGGCCTCTTCTCCATCACCCGCACGAAATCCACCAGGCCCTCCCGGTCGGCATGACCGGAGAACCCGCTGAGCACCTCGACCCGGGCTCGCACCTCAAACTCCTCACCGAAAATCCGCACCGGACTTTGTTTCTCCACCAGTTTCCGACCGAGGGTATTGGGCGCCTGCCAACTGGTCATGAGGATAGTGGTGCGCGGGTTGCCGATGCGATTGCGCAGATGGTGAAGAATCCGCCCCCCTTCAAGCATGCCGCTGGAACTGATGATGATCGCCGGAACCTTCAGGCCGTTCAAGGATTTTGATTCCTCCACCGTGCGGGTGTACTGGAGGCGGCCGAAACCAAAAGGATCATTATCGTCGTCGGAAAGAAGAAACTCGCGAATTTCGGCGTCAAACACCTCAGGATGCATGCGGAAGACATCGGTGGTGGCAATTCCCAGGGGACTGTCGACGAAAATCGGCAGATCGGGGATGGCTCCGTCGCTGTGCAGCCGGTGCAGGGCATAGACCAGTTGCTGGGTGCGCCCCACGGCAAAGGCCGGGATCAGCAGCGACCCGCCGCGGTTCACCGTCTCGGTAACGATGCGCTCCAGTTCCTTTTCCGAATCGGGATAAGGGGGATGCAAGCGGTCGCCGTAGGTGCTCTCCATGATGAGGAGGTCGGCCCCCTCGACGAGCGGCTGGGGATCGCGGATGATGGGGATGTCTGGACGGCCGATATCGCCACTAAAGACGAGGCGCCGGCTCTTGCCCGTATCGCGGTCGTCGATGTCGAGAATGACGTGGGCGCTGCCGAGCATGTGCCCGGCATCGACCAGGGTCAGGCGGATACCGGGGAAAAGCTCGTGCGGCCGCTGATAGTTGAGACCGACGAACTGCTCCAGGCTGCGCGAGGCGTCGGCCCGGGTGTAGAGCGGCTCGAAGAGACGCTGCCCCTTTTTCGCCCGCCGGCGGTTGACGTATTCGACATCCTTTTCCTGGATGAAGGCGCTGTCCATGAGCATCACCGCGCACAGGTCGCGGGTCGCCGAGGTGCAGAAGATGTCGCCGGTAAAGCCGTTACGAACCAGGCAAGGAATGCGGCCCGAATGATCGATGTGAGCATGGGAAAGAACCAGCGCGTCAATCTCCTCCCCCCGACACATGCCGCTGCGGTTCAGCTCGAAGGATTCTTTGCGCTTGCCCTGAAAAAGTCCGCAGTCAAGCAGAATCTTCTTGCCGTTCACCTCGATCAGATGCTGTGAACCGGTCACCGTCCCGGCGGCGCCTTGAAAGGTAATTTTCATGGGTGCGTTCCTCCTCGAATGAATAACGGACTGAAAACGGTAACGCCGGCTGGAGTGTCGCCCCTCCCCTCCTCGTCCAAAATGATGAACCGGCCTCTCGTTGACGTTTATAACATCCTGGCGGCGCGGGAGGCAAAGAAACCTGGCAGGATTCGGCTTCAGTTGATTCAGCGGGTATTTTCCACAACTTGACGTGCGATGCCCGCCGCGTTAGATTGGCGGGGCTCGTTGTGATGGATTTGCGAGGGAAGATGAGAAGTGACCGGAGAAAAAAACCAGTTAACCGCCGCGGTCGGCATCATGCCGACCGGCGGTTTTGTTTTTTGTAAGGAGGGCGAAGTAAATCAATCCTTTAGCAACTCCAGCCTCATTGGCCGCACAATTTATAAAAAGGAAATAACATGCCCGTTGAAATAGGTCTCTGGCGACTTGGTGATAGCCCAAAAAAGCTGGCTATATCGACATTAGATGCTGAATGTGTACTCGAAAATGCACTGGAGAAGGATTTATCAATTTTGGCCGGGGGGTTGATGCTTGTCGGCCGTCAAATAGCTACGTCCTATGGCAAGTTCATTGATATGTTGGCCATGACAGCCTCAGGCGATCTTGTTGTGATTGAGCTGAAAAGATCCCGCACCCCTCGGGAAGTTGTCGCCCAATTACTCGACTATGCCTCATGGGTTGAAACTCTTTCCTATGAAGAAATCGCCAATATATTTTCAGACAAAAATTCTGGAAGGAAACTAGAGGAGGCCTTCGATGACACCTTTGGACTAAGCCTTCCTGAACAAATCAATAATAGCCACGAATTAATAGTAGTCGCATCAGAACTCGATTTAAGCACTGAACGAATTATAAATTACTTATCAGAAAACTACGGCGTTCCAGTCAATGCTGTGTTCTTCAGATTTTACCGCGACGACGGAAGAGACTATCTTGCACGTACATGGTTAATCGACCCTAAAGATGCAGAACGCAAGGTATCACAATCAAAGGCAAAAAAGGGCGGCGAGCCTTGGAATGGTCGCGACTTTTACATAAGCCTTGGTGAATGTGAGTACAGAAATTGGGAAGATTGCCGAAAGTATGGTTTCATATCTGGTGGGCAGGGTAAATGGTATAGCCAAACTTTGAAATTACTCTTTCCGGGATCTCGTGTTTTTGTGAACATCCCAGCAACCGGATACGTTGGTGTCGGAGTTGTTAAGGAAGCGGCTGTACCAGTGAGCGAGTTCACAGTAATCCATGAGGGGAACCAAATCCCAATTTTGAAAATGCCCTTGCAGGCTCCGCAAATGAATAAAAATTCAGAAGATCCTGTTCTTTCAGAATACTTAGTCCGAGTAGATTGGTTAAAGGCCGTACCTAAGAGTGAGGCATATTGGGAAAAAGGGTTTTTTGCCCTTCAGCATACGGCCTGTCGTTTGACCAGCAGTTTTACAATCGAGAGATTATCACAACATTTTGGCCTTGATGATTAGTAAAAAACATAGAAAAATTGCATTAATTCTGGTCGCCAGCCCCACGGTTCACCGGCAACCGTAATCGCCTATACAAAGTGTTTTAGGCGAGCGCACTCCCGGCTTCGACACAATCCTCAAAGTCTTTTCAGATCTTGGCCTGAAACTGGCCATCGCCCAACTCCCAGGAGAATCAAGTTGCCAGAATTAGAGCGCATCCCGAAAGTGAAACGCGAAGGTTCAGAGCGCTTCCACTCCTCAGGTAAAGATATAGGGTTCGACCTGCTTGGCTTCTGGCGTTGGAGCGCTTCCGATGTGGTGAGCAATGCGACCCGAGGTCGCTTGGCTGAATACATCATCGCCAAAGCGATCGGCGCGGCCAACGATGTACGAGACGAGTGGGCGGCCTATGACCTGCTCGATCCCCGGGGCATCTCGATAGAGGTCAAGTCGGCGGCCTACATCCAGAGTTGGCACCAAAATCGCTTTTCAACCATCTCGTTCAATTATCCCAAGACGCATGCATGGGATTCTGGAACCAATCGGCAAAGTGGCGTCAAATGCCGACAAGCCGAGGTCTATGTGTTCAGCCTTCTCGCCCATCAGGTCCAAGCCACTCTAGACCCGCTCGACGTTAATCAGTGGGAGTTCTATGTTGTCCCAACGGCGGTGCTGGATGCCCGCACCAGAAGTCAGCACAGCATCACCCTTAAGTCGCTCCGAGCACTCCATGGACCACCAATTACCTACGACGGGCTCCGTGATGCCGTGGCCACCGCAGCGGAGCTTCATCGTGCCGCCCTATCCGCCTGACAAGGGAAAGGCAGAAAGGCAGAAGCGCAAGGGGCAACGGGGATTGTCAGCAGGAAAATTCAATACACCGATGACATCAGGGCGAGGTATGCCATGAAATTTACCAACCGCATCGCCGATTGCGACAAACTCCAGCAGAAAATCAGGGGATGCCGCCCGTTATCAGCCGATGAGATCCGCCAGCTCCGGGAATATTACCGGATCGGCCTGACCTGGAGCAGTAATGCGCTGGAGGGGAACAGTCTGACCGAAACGGAAACCAAGGTGGTACTCGAAGACGGCATCACCATCGGCGGCAAACCGTTGCGCGACCATTACGAAGCGACCGGACACAGTGAAGCCTATGATCTGCTGCACCGTCTGGCTGGCGGGGAAACCATCGGCGAGGCGGATATTCTTGCTCTGCATCGCCTGTTTTACCATCGGATAGACGAACAGAACGCCGGCAGATATCGAACGGTGCGAATCATTGTCACCGGAGCCGATACCGCCTTCCCCCCCCCTTCGCGCATCAAGACCCTGATGAAACGCTTCGTCGGCGGCATCCAGGCTCTGCATGAGCTTTACCACCCGGTGGAGGTGGCGGCGCTGCTCCATGCCCGACTGGTCAATATCCACCCCTTCGTTGACGGCAATGGCCGCGCCGCCCGGCTGTTGATGAACCTTTCCCTGATGCAGTCCGGTTATCCCATAACCGTTATTCCGCCGATTCTGCGCGCCGAGTATCTGGATGCGGTGAAGGCGGGGAACCGGGAGAATTTTGCGCCGTTTATCATTTTTATTTCCATTATGGTGTACGAGGGCCAGAAAGAATATCTGCGCCTGCTGAAAGACTTGGGGGTTCGCTGATGCTCGTTCTGAAGGGATACCAGAAAGACCTGCTCAGCACCCAGGAAACCGATCAGCAAACTGCACGGCTGCGTGGCGCGAAGCAGCCTGCCTCCCGGAAGGGAGCAGACAGCATCGTAAAACACATGCAGGGGTGGGAGGCGTCCCAAAACAACAAATACTAGGCACACCCCCCAAATTTAATCCTTTAAGTGCCAGCCAGGAAATTCAGGAAATGTCATGGGTTATCGCCGAAAATTGCCGCTATTCCTGTTTCTGGTCATCGTCTATTTGGCCCTTGTCCCCGGAAGCGAAAGCGCCATGGAACACCATTTCATCTTCTTTCCCGATCGACCGCTGGTGGCCACTCCCGCTCTCTACGATCTGGCATACGAAGATGTTCACTTTCCAGCCGCCGACGGCACGGCCCTGCATGGCTGGTTTCTTCCCGGCGAAGCCGAGCAGCCGCTGATCCTCTTTTTTCACGGAAACGCCGGCAACATCTCTCACCGGCTCGACAACCTGCGCCTTTTGCACCGTCTCGGCCTCAATGTTTTCATTTTCGACTACCGCGGCTACGGCAGCAGCGCCGGTAAGGCCGGCGAGGAGGGAACCTACAGCGACGCCCGGGGCGCCTTGATTTGGCTGCAGGCCCGGGGCTGGTCCCCGCAGCGCATCGTCTATTTCGGCCGCTCGCTGGGAGCGGCGGTCGCCGTGCAGCTGGCCCTGGAAACGCCGCCAGCCGGGTTGATTCTAGAAACCCCCTTCACGTCCATCGCCGCCATGGGCCGCCACCACAACCCGATTCTCTATTTCGCCCTTGGCTGGCTGCTCGACGTCCGTTACGACAACCTGGCCAAGATCGGACGAATCCGAGTGCCGTTGCTGATTTTTCAAGGAGACCGCGACAACATCGTCCCCAAGTCCATGGCCCGTCAGCTCTTCGACGCCGCCAACGAACCGAAAGACTGGTACATCATCCCCGGCGCCGACCACAACGACACCTATGATGTCGGCGGTGAGGATTACTGGAAATCCTGGTCATTGTTTCTTCGGAAAATTAACCCGCAGCCCTGATATTTTCGTAAAGCTCGCTAACCTCAGGGGGACGCGACTTGCACGGCGACACCACCCTGGAAGATCAGCCTCCTGCATTCCCGGCTCGCAAATTCCGCCCCTGTCCTTGCTCAACCACCGGCTCAAACCTTCTTCCCGACATAAAAAACATACCCATAAAAATCCTTGTATTTTCCATACAATTCCGCCTCATGCCGCTCGTTGGCGATGAATTCCTCGGCGGTTTTGTTGCCGGCGTGTTTTTTCAAGAATTTTTCCCGAGCCGCAACTTGCGGGGCATAAAAGTGTTCCGTCCAACAGTTTTCCGGCAGGATGAACATGGCGACCGGGAGATAGCCGGCTTTCTGCACTTGCGCGACCTTGTTCGGGATCGTATCGATGCCCGGATAAGCCTCCTGCCAGAAGGCGTCGATTTCGGCGGGGCGCTCTTCGGTGAACCACGAGGCCTCGGAAACGGCGATATAGCCCCCGGTTTTCAGAAACCGGCGCCATTCATTCAAACCGCGCTCGAAGCCGATATTGTAGATCGCCCCTTCCGACCAGATCAGGTCCAGTTCTTCATCCCGAAACGGCAGGTTCTCCATCGAACCGACGATACCGGTGACTCGATCCTGAAGATTCGCCCTTTTCGCCTGGCTGTTAAAGAGTTCGATGAAGGTAGGAAAGAGGTCGATCCCGGTGATCCGCCCCGGCGCATGGGCGGCCAAGACCCGGGTCTGACCACCAGTGCCGCAACCGATGTCGGCGATGCGGGATTCGTCGGTCAGATGGTCGATAAAACTCAAGGCCTTGATCGTAACTTCAGGGCTGCCCGGCCCTTGCCGTTCCAGGCTGGAAAAGTACTCGCAGATCAGTTCGAAGTCGAATTCGTGAATGGATTTGGAGGCTTCGCTCATGGGTTTTATTCCGTTTTCTCAGCCCTACCCCTACCCCCGCCGTTCCCACGCCGAACGCAACCGGGTCAACTCCCGGCCGTCAGCGGTGCCGACGAGTTGATGGAGGAAGGTCGGGCGGTCGCTTTCGGGGAGGGTTTGTAGGCGGGAGAGGATGCTTTCCCCATAAGCGACGGGGGCACGGTAGGCGATTTCGAGTTCGACCAGGCGGCAGTTTTCATCGATCGCGGCGGGGATCGCTTCCAGCGCCCAGACCGGATAGACGGTGTTGTTGACGTGTTGGTTGATGTCGAGATCGCCCCGGCGCACGCGAAATTCCAGTTCGACCTCGCTGCTCTCCACTTTCGGCAGGGTGGGAAAGACGCTCGCCAGCGCCCGCTCCGCCCGCACCGGATAGTCGGGAAGCACCTTGTCCAGCCGTACCGGGCGGCCGCTGGCGAGATCGACCACCGCCCAGGAGGTGGTCGCCTGCGCCACCAGCCGGTCCCGCTCGTCGCGAACCTCGAAATCGCGCAGGGCGAAGAGCCCCTCGCGTCCCGAGGGCCAGGTGCGCACCCGCACCACGGCTCCAGCGCGGGGATAGTAGAGAAAACGCACGTGGGTGCGTGACAGCACCCAGGTCAGGTTGCGCTCACGCAGGTCGGCGACGGCGATGCCGAGTTCGATGGTGTGGCCGCCAGCGGCATCCTGAAAGAAATCGAGCAGGGTCACCGGCCGTAGCCGGGCACGCTGGTCAACTTCGTAGAAACGTATCGGGTAATCCCTGATAAAAACACTCATGGCCGCCCTTCCCCCTCCCCGCCCTGCTTGAGCCGAACCAGGGTCGCTCCCCAACCGCCTCCGGAACCGTCCGCCAGGCGAAAATCCACGACCTCGGGCAGACGACCGAGGATGGCATGCACCCGCCGCTGCAGGATCCCGTGCCCCTTGCCGTGAATGATGCGCACGTCGAAAATGCCCTTGTCCCGGCAGACGGCGAGATAGTCGGGGATGAGCGTACTGACTTCGCGGGGCTGAAAGGTATGCAGGTCAAGGATGCCGTCGATGGGCAGCTCGACAGGCTCCAATGCCTCGAAATCCTCGGCCACCGTCAACTCCGGTTGGCTTCCGCCACCTGCTCGTTCCAGGTCCAGTAATCGTAGATGTAGCCGATGCCGAGCAGACCGCCGGAGACGAGATAGAGCAGCCCGGTGATCCACTTGCCGATGTACATGCGATGGACGCCGAAGAGGCCGAGGTAGGTGAGCAGCAGCCAGGCCAGGTTGTAGTCGTAGCACCCCTGGCTGTAGCGGCTTTCTGCTTTGTCGGCCATGCCGGGAATGAGGAACAGATCGACGATCCAGCCGATGAGGAACAGGCCAAAGGTAAAGAAGTAGATGGTGCCGGAAATCGGCCGCCCGTAATAGAAGCGGTGCGAGCCGGTGAAACCGAAGATCCAGAGCAGATAGCCGATGAGATTGCCGTGGGTGCCGTCGAGCAGGGACATGGAGGAACTCCCAGGGTAGAGGACAAAGGAGAAAGAATAAAGGCAAAACAGGAGGATTGTACGCGCGGCGGGGGTGGGATGCAACCCCCGCCGCGCGCGGACGGGTTGCGGCGACGGGGACTAGGCGGTGAACTTGCGGGCGATGTCGTTGTCGATGACATGCTTGCGCCCCTCGCGAAAAATCTGGAAATCGTAGGTGGTCTTGCCGTTGACCACGACCTTTTCGATAGGTTTTTCCAGGATCATCCGGGCTACGCCCTGAAAGGCGTTCTCAAAACGGCGCGTTCCGTCCTTGACCGCCAGTAGGTAATGCGACAGTGTTCCCGGCTCCACTTTACTTTTTCGGCTGGTCATTTCGCCCGCCCCCCGTCATTCGGTTAGCTATGCCCGAAGGTAAAAACTCATTAGTTTCTGCACGAGACTAAATTTACCTTAATCATGTTACCTGAGGAAAAAAAGGTTTGGAAAGGGGAGAGAAATTTTTCCCGATGAGCCGGACCAAAACGCGAAAAGGAGCCCTGCCGGCTCCTTTTCGTGGTGCATCATCAATTTTCCGGGCAATAAATCAGGCCTGAACCACTTCCTTGACGCCGGGCACCTTCTCTTTCAAGGTACGCTCGATCCCCATTTTCAAGGTCATGGTCGACATCGGGCAGGAGCCGCAGGCGCCTTTCAGACGGACCTTGACGATCCCGTCCTCGGTCACGTCAATCAGTTCCACATCACCGCCATCGGCCTGCAGAGCAGGACGTACCAGGTTCAAAGCCTCTTGCACTTTCTGTTTCATCGAAATTCTCCTCTGGTCTTAAATCACTGGGAAAATCCCCTGACGGGGCGCTTGGAAAAAAACTCTTCGGAACACTCGCTCGATATCCGGGCTGATCAAAAATGTCCAGATGCAAGACGCGTGAAATCCGCGGAGTGCGACGTACCGAAAGGTACGTCGCAGCGACGAGGATGAGGGCAACGCCGCAGATGGGCGTTTTTCATCGGCCCGACGCCTAGAACATCGCCATCGGCGGCAGCGGCACCTCCGCCAGACTGCGCGCGCACAGCAGTTTCGGCTCGCCCACGCCCTTGCCCTGCACCAGAACCTTGAACGTATCGCCCATGCCACCGTCGGGCATGATGAGATTTTTCAAGGTCAGGCGCAAAACCCGCGCCTGCTTTTCATCGGCGGCGTGCGCCTCCATCTCGACCAGCACGTCGACAAAGCCGAGACCGATGAGAAAGCGGCACTGTTCGCCAAAAAAGAGCGGCGTCAGCCCCTGCTCTTTCCCCACCCGTTCCAGGGTGGTGAAATCGATATGGGCGGTGATATCCTGATTGCCGACCCCCTGGTAGGGATTTTCGTTGGAGGTATGGCGATAGTAGCACATCAGGGTGCCGCTCTGGCGCCAGGGGGCGTAGCGATCCGCCGCCGGATAGCCGTAATCGATGGTGATGACAAAGCCGCGCTTGAGAATGGAACCGACCCGGGCCATCCAGCGCGGCGCTTCGAGATTGACTTCGGTGCGCTGCCCCTCGATCAGGGTCACCCCCAACCCGGCGAGATGCGCCTCGATTTCGGGCGTGGACAGAGCGCGCAACTCCTCGGCAAAAGTACCGTCCCGGTCAATAACGAAGACTTCTTGCAGGCGACCGTCCCGCTGCTCCACCAGATGCACGGGGAAGGCGTCGACCAGCTCGTTGGTAAGAAAGCAGCCTTCCATCCCCGCCAGTTCATCCAGCGCGCACCAGCGCAGACGGGCCTCATGATTGGCGAGCAGAACCTTCTGCCGACGCTGGTGGTCAGGGCTGATCTCGACCAGAGCGTACTGCAAGGCCTGATAAAATTCCGGATGTTCGGCGGCGGCCGCGTCGAGAATGTCGAGACACAGATGTCCCTCCCCCGCCCCCTGCTCGGCGATGGTGAATGGCCCCTTGCCGAGCAACCGCCACATCTCCTCCAACTGCCGGCAGATCAGCCGACCGAAGGCGGAATGAACACTGGTCGAGGTGAAAAAATCTCCGCCCTTGCCGATGCGGTCGCGGGGGGCCATGTAATAGCCGTAGTCGGGATGATACAGACAGTGGCCCATAAACTCGGCGAAGGGGATCCCCCCGTTCGCAGCGATCCGCTCGCGGATGAAAGCTTCCAGCTCCGGCCGGCCGGCCACGGTAATCTGTTCGTTCATTGCGCACACTTCCTTGCCTGAACATGATGATTAAAATGGCGATTCTACATGAGGAGGGAAGGGATGACAAGAACGGAGTTGCCCCGTTGCCGGAAATTCCCCTTGACGAAATAACCGTTCAACTATAAACACAAGGCGTCTTTTCCTCGCCATCTCACCGACCAACTCCTGGCAAAACCTCTTGGCCTGGCCGCCGCACAACAAGGACACGTGATGATGCCACCGAATCAGCTGCCGCTGGGACAACCGACCCGCTACACCGATCGCTACGACAACCGCCTGCTCTGCCCAGTGCCGCGCCGTCTCAAAAGGCAAGAACTGGGCCTCAGCGAGCCGCTGCCCTTTGTCGGCGAAGACCAGTGGAACGGCTACGAGCTCTCGTGGCTCAATCCCAAAGGCAAGCCGGTGGTGGCGCTGCTGCAGCTGCGCATCCCCTGTCACAGCCCCAATCTGATCGAATCCAAATCCCTCAAGCTCTATCTCAACAGCTACAACCAGACGCCTTTCGCTACGGAGACGGCTGTGGCCGAGCAACTGCGCGCCGACCTGAGCGCCGTCGCCGGAGCCGAGATCGCGGTGACCCTGAGCAGCCCGGACGACCTGGAACTCTGGCAGATCGGCCGCTTGCCGGGCCAGAGCCTCGACGCCCTCGACATCACCGTCGACCGTTATCAGGTGGACAGCGGCCTGCTGCACTGCCTGCCCGACGCCCACGAAGTCGAAGAGCGCCTTTACAGCCATCTGCTCAAAAGCAACTGCCTGATCACTTCGCAACCGGACTGGGCCAGTCTGTGGCTGCACTACCGCGGGCCGGCCATCGATCACGCCGGCCTGCTGCGCTACCTGATTTCCTTCCGCCGACACAACGAATTTCATGAGCAGTGCGTCGAGCGCATCTTCACCGATGTGCTGCACCGCTGCCGCCCCGTGCAACTGAGCGTCTACGCCCGCTACACCCGCCGCGGCGGACTGGACATCAACCCCTGGCGCAGCACCCACACCCCCCAGGCCCCCAACTGGCGCCTGGCACGGCAATAAGCCGCCCCTTCGCCCACAGCCCGACCTCTCCCCAGCACCGACGGCGGGGTCGGGTCTTGTTTCGCCACATTTTCTCCCGGATCAATTCCAACCAGAGCGCGGGCCTGCGGTTTTGCCGGGACATAGGGGGGGGCGAAACCTACTCCACCGAAGAGGGGTCCGCCGCCTGCTCGACAAAAATCAATCCGCCGGTATCGAAATCCGCCTGGCGGGCCTTTCCGATCAGCATATCCACGGTCGCCTGCTCCAAAGTCGGCTGCCGGGAAAGGATCCACAGATAGGAGGTATCGGGGCCGCTGATCAGAGCGTAGTGGTAGTGTTCCTGATCGAGGTCGAAGATAATATAGGAGGCGTAGAAGGGACCGAAAAAGGAAACCTTCAGAAACCCCTCTGTCGGCTTCCGCACAAAACGGGCCTTACCTTCCGCTTCTTTCCACTTCCCCTCGGCCTCGGAGTAGCCGCGATTTACCACGCGAACCGAGCCATCCTCGCGCAGAGAGTATTCCGCGCTCACCTTGCTCAAGCCCCGCTCGAAGGAATGATCCAGCCGGGCGATTTCATACCAGCGCCCGAGATAGCGCTCCAGGTCAAAGGGCTCGACCGGCGTAACTCCATCCGGCATACCGACACAACCCGTCAGCATCGTAGCGACCAGGACAAACCATTTCTTCAGACGGGTCATAAACGCCTCTGGGTACAGCAACACGGATGCAATGAGTCATGTCTATTTTTCAAGGGTAACGGCCCTTCAATCCAACAACTTGAAAGCATGCCCTTTGCCCCTGGCCTGATCCTGTCCCTCTCTGATTCCCTTACAGTGTCGTGTCAATCCTTATGGGTTAGCAGGCCGTCGAGAACAGAAAAGACTTCATGTTCGGCTTCTATTACGCCCTCGCTGTTTTTCTTTAAATGCCAATACCCTTTTTGCTCCTTACGAATTCTCAATGTTTCTTTGATGCGTGCATTGCTTTGGTTCTGAATAACTGGCTTCATTGAGACGACCATCGCTGTTTCCGTGGTCGGATCATTGTTAAGATGCTCCCAGGTACAGAGATAACCTTTTTGTTCGAAAAATCGAATGGCAGTACCTACGATGAAATCCGTATCCAACTTGTCATAATCTGGTGCGTTCGATGTAAAAGTGTTGCGCTGTAATTCACTTACACCGCGAAAGAGAGTACCTTTGGGGATGAAAGATCCCTTTTGACCCGCCATCCCGATGTAGATCGCAATCCTTGCCAAACCATCCTTTTGTGCAAACCACCCATATACGCCGGCTTGCGGTTGGACAGGAGAGTTTGGATTTATGAAAATCGCCATTTTATTTACCTCAGCAGGGTCGCGGGTCGAGTTACTCTATCCTACAATTCCCTCAAGGAATCATCCCCAACCATTGATGAATGCGCAGCAGGTCGGCGGTTTCGGTGACGAGGAGGGTAGGAATGCCGAGCATTCTCGGGGCTTTGAGGTCGACGGATTCGCGGTCGCCGACGAAGAGGAAGCTTTCCGGTTCGCCGCCGATGTCTTCGAGAATGCGGCGCAGAGTGTCGACGTCGGGTTTGGGGGTCCAGTTGAATTCGATGGTGTAGAGGCGCTTGAAGTAGCTTTCGACGCCGAGCAGGGCGAGGATTTTTTCGGAGAGGACGAGGTTGTTGTTGGTGTAGAGGTAGAGATCCCAGCCTTCGGCCAGGGATTCGAGCAGGGCTTGCAGAATGGGGTCGGTACTCAGGAAATTTTCGGGACGGACCTGGGTCTGCATGGCGCGATGGAGGTCGACGGCCTCGATGCCCAGGGTCTGGCAGGTGCGGGTCAGGGTCGGTTCCTCTTCAAGCATTTCGGCCAGCCGCCGCTTGGACTTGCGCAGCAGGGCGCGCCCTTCCTTGAGCCCCACCCCCCGGGAGTCGGCCACCAGCCGCGCGGCCATGGTCTGAATCTCGGCAGCGAGGCCGTCGTCTTTGTAGAGGGTGCCGTCAAGATCGAAGACGATGGAACGGACCTGGCTCATGTCACCCAACATGATGAAATTCCTCCTTATACAAACCGTTTACGCACCGAACCCACCCTAGCAGGCACGACCGGCAGTGTCAATTTCGCTTGCAACTCACCGCGAAAGGATCGTTAGTGAAGAGGCCGTCGACTTGGAGGCGGCGCAGGGCGCGAATGCGGCCGGGGTCGTCCACTGTCCAGGGATAGAGCGCCAGGCCGTTATCCTTGCAGGCGGCGACGAGCGGGCGACTGACGCAATCCTCCCGGGGGTGCAGGCTCTCGGCGCCACAAACCAGGGCCCGCCGGAGCACCCGGCGCCAACTGTCATCCTCGAAGAGAAAGCCGAGGGGAAGTCGGGCATCGCGGCGGCGGAGTTCCGCCAGCAGGCGGTGATCGAAGGAGGAGACCAGCACCTGCGCCCGGGGATAGTGGGGGAGCAGATCGAGCAGCGCCCCACCGGCCGCAGCTTCCTTGATTTCGATATTGAGGCGCAGGCGATCGCCGGCCCAGTCGAGCACCTCGTCCAACACCGGAATCGGCTCGCCGGAAAAGCGCGGGGAGAACCAGCTGCCGGCATCGAGACGGCGCAGTTCCGCCAGGCGCAGCTCGGCCACCCGTCCCCAACCGTCGGTGGTGCGCTCGACCCATTCGTCGTGGATGACCACCAGCACCCCATCGCGACTCAGATGCACATCCAGCTCGATGCCGTCGGCACCGGCGGCCTCGGCGGCGGCAAAGGCAACCAGGGTGTTCTCCGGCGCATCGACGGCGGCCCCCCGGTGGGCCCAGACAAAAAATCCCATCATTCCTCCCCCGCCCCGGCAGGGGCGCGAAACAGCTTACAAATCTTGTTTTTCCCAGGCAATCGTGCCATGATACCGCCCACTTAACAATCCCGCAAGGGTTCAAGGAGAAGCAACGGCATGGATCGCAATCTGGCATTGGAACTGGTGCGCGTCACCGAAGCGGCGGCTTTGGCCAGCAGTCGATGGGTCGGCAAGGGGGACAAGATCGCGGCGGACGACGCCGCCACCGAGGCCATGCGCCGCGTCCTCGGCTCAATGGAGATCAACGGCACCGTGGTCATCGGCGAAGGGGAGATGGACGAGGCGCCGATGCTCTACATCGGCGAGCAGCTTGGGACCGGAGCCGGTCCGGAGGTGGACATCGCCGTCGATCCTCTGGAAGGGACCAATATCTGCGCCAAAGGGATGAACGGCTCCATCGCCACCCTCGCCCTCGCCCCGCGCGGCGGCTTTCTCCATGCCCCGGACATGTACATGGAAAAACTCATCGTCGGCCCCTTGGGGAAAGGCGCCATCGATATCAATGAAACCCCGGCGGTCAACCTGCGCCGGGTTGCCGAAGCCAAAAACCGCCGGGTTGAGGAACTGACCGTGGTCATCCTCGACCGCCCCCGACACGAGCGCACGATCACCGAAATCCGCAAAGCCGGGGCGCGCATTCATCTCATCAGCGACGGCGACGTTGCCCCGGCTATCGCGGCGGCGGTGGAGGAGAGCGGCGTCGATCTGCTCCTGGGCATCGGCGGCGCCCCGGAAGGGGTGCTGGCGGCGGCGGCCTTGAAGTGCCTGGGCGGCGACATGCAGGGGCGCCTGGTTTTCATGAGCAAGGAAGAGCGCAATCGCGCCCAAAGCATGGGCATCGAAGACTTTGACCGGGTCTACGACATCGACGACATGGCGAAAGGTGATGTCTTCTTTGCCGCCACCGGCATCACCAACGGCGATTTCCTCAGGGGGGTACGCTATTTCCCCGGCGGAGCCTGTACGCACTCCATCGTCATGCGTTCGAAAACCCGCACCGTGCGCTTTATCGAAGCGCGCCACCATTTCGAACACAAGCCGAGGCTTTAATCCTCTGACCCATGCCCATGCATCCCGCCGGCTTTTTTTCGAGGCGGCAACTTATGGCTTTTCATCCTTTTTTCAACTTGCTATGATGACGAGCCGTTTTTGCGGACACCCACGGTTGAGCAAGGAGTACCAATGGCGATCATCACTATCTCCCGGGAAATGGGCAGTGCCGGCATCCCCATCGCCCACAAAGCCGCGGACAAGCTTGGCTATACCCTGGTCGACGGCGACGCCATCCGCAAAGTCGCCGCCAACTACGGACTCTCCGTCGAGGCGTTGGAAAATGCCGACGAAAAGCCGCCGGCTTTCGTCGAGACGGTAGACTCCCAGACCGAAGCCAACTTTCACCGTATCCAGCTGATCATCCTCGAATACGCCCTCAAGGGGAACGTCATCATCTACGGGCGTGGCGGTCAAGATCTGCTCAAGGGCATCAACAGCGTCCTGCGGGTGCGCATCATCGCCCCCTTCGATGAGCGGGTCGAGCGCTGGGCCGAGCGGGAATGGCTCGACCCCGACCTGGCCCGGGTGCTGGTGCGCAAATCCGACCAGCAGCGCGCCGGCTTCATCAAATACTATTTCGACCGCGACTGGAACGATCCTCTCGCCTACGATCTCATCATCAACACCCTGAACCTCTCCGAGGAGACCGCCGTCAAACTCATCTGCGACGCCATCAAGGACCGCAACCTGACCGAGCGGAAGGACCACTGCAAAAAGAACCTCAAGGATCTGATCATCCGTAAGAAGATCGAGACTGAACTCTTCGCCAGGGGAACGATCTGCGGCCTGCACCAGTATCATTTTCATGTCGCGGCCAAGGACGGAGAGGTCACCCTGGAAGGCTATCTGCACAGCCGCGAGGATCTCAAGACGGTTCTCGACGTGATCGCGAGCATCGACGGCATCAAGAGCGTAACCAACAACCTGGAACTACGCCAGTACCAGTCCAACCCCCGGGAGCACTGAGCGCCCTTATGTTGTGGACATTTTTGCGAAAGCCGGCGCCCCCGCCGGCTTTTTGCATCCTCTCTTCCGATATTTAATTCCGACCGGCCACCACGGCCCCGACCTCTCAGATCGAACCAGCAAGGAGCACGGCACAACCATGGCAGGACACAGTAAATGGGCTAATATCAAACACCGCAAGGGCGCCCAGGACGCCAAGCGCGGCAAGGTCTTCACCAAACTGATCAAGGAAATTACCGTCGCAGCCAAGATCGGCGGCGGCGACCCGGAAGGCAATCCGCGCCTGCGCACGGCCATCGACAAGGCCAAGGGCGAGAACATGCCCAAAGACAGCATCGAGCGCGCCATCAAAAAAGGGGTGGGCGATCTCGACGGCGTCAACTACGAGGAAGGTACCTTCGAAGGCTACGGCCCGGGCGGCGTGGCGGTGATCGTCGAGTTCATGACCGACAACCGCACCCGCACGGTCGCCGATGTGCGCCACATATTCACCAAGCACAACGGCAATCTCGGCGTCAACGGCTCGGTCTCCTTCCTCTTCGACCGCAAGGGTCTGATCTCCTTCACCACCGATAACGACTTCGACGCCATCTTCGAAGCGGCACTGGAAGCCGGGGCCGAAGACGTCAAGGACGAGGGGGATGCCTACGAGGTCATCACCGATCCCGGCAACTTCATCGAGGTGCGCGAGGCTCTGGCCACCGCCGGCCTGCAGTGGGACAACGCCGAAATCACCCTGATTCCGCAGACGATGGTGGCGTTGGAAGGCAAGCAGGCCGAGCAGATGCTGAAGATGATGGATAAACTCGAAGACAACGACGACGTTCAGAACGTTTACGCCAACTTCGACATCTCCGACGACGAAATCGAAAAGGTGATGGGGTAAAAGGAGACTAGACCGAAGGCTGAAGGCTGAAGACTGAAGGAAAAATTCTTCAGCCTTCGGCCTTCAGTCTTCAGCCTCGAATTATGCGCATTCTCGGAATCGACCCGGGCAGCCGTGCCACCGGCTACGGGCTCATCGAAAAGCAGGGCAGCCGCCTGCGGCACATCGACAACGGCGCGATCTTCACCCGCGCCGATGACGAACTGGCGCTGCGCCTGAAACAGATTTACGACGGCCTGCTCGCCATCATCGCCGAGTATCGCCCGGAATCCGTGGCGGTAGAGCAGATCTTCGTCGCCAAGAATGCCCTTTCCGCCCTCAAACTTGGCCATGCCCGGGGGGGCGCGCTCCTCGCCGGGGTCAACTCGAACCTGCCGGTCTTCGAATATTCGGCCCTCCAGGTGAAAAATGCCGTGGTCGGCTACGGCCGCGCCGACAAGGCCCAGGTGCAGCAGATGACCCGCACCCTGCTCGCCCTGCCGGAAATCGCCCAGGAAGATGCCGCCGACGCCTTGGCCGTGGCCATCTGTCACGCCCACAGTCACGGCCTCAACCAGCGCCTGGCTACGGCTCTGGCCGGAAAAGCTCGTTAGCCTTCTGTCCTCAGCCTTCAGCCTTGCCAACAGGTTCCCATGATCGCCCTGCTCACCGGAAAACTCGCCTATAAATCCATCGACCATCTAATCGTCGATGTCGGCGGCATCGGCTATCGGGTGAAGATCCCCCTGTCGAGCTTCTACGCCCTTCCCGAGGCAGGGGATGTACGGTTGCACATCTTCACTTACGTCAAGGAAGATGCTATCCATCTCTACGGTTTTCTGACCGCCCAGGAAAAGGAACTCTTCATCCTGCTCCTTTCAGTCTCAGGGGTGGGACCAAAACTGGCGGTGAACATCCTCTCCAACATCCCCGCCGCCGAGCTGCGCGCGGCCCTGAGCCAGGGGAATGACAAGCGCCTGGCGGCGATTCCCGGCATCGGCAAGAAGACCGCCGACCGGCTGATCCTGGAGTTGCGGGAGAAGGTCGGCAAGCTCGCCGCCGCCGTCGCCGGCCCCCCTCACCCGAGCGCGCCGGCGACGCGCGCGGCGGATACCCTGGACGATACTTTGTCGGCCCTGATCAACCTGGGCTACAAGGAGGCGCAGGCGAAAAAAGCGCTGGAAGCCTTGGAACTGGCCCCCGACACCCCGGTCGAGGAAGCCCTCAAGGGCGCCCTGAAAATTCTCCTCAAGTGATGTGAAAGCGGCCCATGAGCGAACGGATCATCAGCGCCGAAGCGGGCGGGGACGACAATTCCTATGAAAACGGCCTGCGCCCCCGCAGCCTCAAAGAGTATGTCGGCCAGTCGAAGGCCAAAGAGAATCTTCAGGTCTTTATCGACGCGGCGCGCAACCGCGCCGAAGCCCTCGACCATGTCCTCTTCTTTGGTCCTCCGGGGCTCGGCAAGACCACGTTGGCCAACATCATCGCCTACGAGATGGGGGTGCACATCAAGAGCACCTCGGGTCCGGTGATCGAAAAACCCGGCGATCTGGCGGCGATTCTCACCAATCTGGAAGCCGGCGACGTCCTCTTCATCGACGAGATCCACCGCCTGTCGCCGGTCGTCGAGGAGATCCTCTATCCGGCCATGGAGGACTACCAGCTCGACATCATCATCGGCCAGGGTCCGTCGGCGCGAACGATCAAGCTCGACCTGCCCCGCTTCACTCTGGTCGGCGCCACCACCCGCGCCGGGCTCCTCTCTTCCCCCCTGCGCGACCGCTTCGGGGTTATCGCCCGCCTGGAATTCTATTCGGATGCGGAACTGACCACCATCGTCCAGCGTAGCGCCGGGCTCTTGGGCATTCCGACGGAAGCGGACGGCGCCGGAGAGATTGCCCGCCGCAGCCGGGGAACGCCGCGCATCGCCAATCGCCTGCTGCGCCGGGTGCGGGACTTCGCCGAGGTCACCGGGGATGGCGTCATTTCCCGGGAACTGGCGGATCTGGCCTTGGGGCGGCTAGAGGTGGACAGACGCGGTTTCGACCACATGGACCGGCTGATCCTGCTGACCATCATCGACAAGTTCGCCGGCGGGCCGGTCGGCCTGGAAACCCTGGCCGCCGCCATCGGCGAAGAGAAGGACACCATCGAGGACGTCATCGAGCCCTTCCTACTGCAACAGGGCTACCTCAACCGCACCCCCCGGGGGCGCACTGCCACCCCGTTGGCCTACGCCCATTTTCATCGCCCCCTCAAAGGGGGAAACGGCCCGCTCTTCGCCGGTCCCGAAAAGGCAATCTGAGCGACGGCCGAACAACAACCACGGGACATCCGCAACGTCGATCGCATGGTGCCGGGCTTCTCTCCCGCTGCTGAGCATCTCCATCGCCGTTATCGACTCGCAAACCCTCGAAACCTCCGCGGCCGTCACTATCGGCCGACGCCCCACGCCCCTGCGGGCGCCATCGTGACCTCCCCTATGAATCAGGAATCTCTCCGGCGCTTCGCCGAACAACTCGCGCACTGGGCCGGACAGGCTCTGGCGGAAGGTCGCTTCCCCTTTCGCCGTGTCGATCTTTACCCGCCTCTTCTGACCGAGGCCGGCGAGGAGCCCCCTCATCTGGTCTTCTGGATCAACCGGGAAAGTCACATGGCTGGCGGCCTGCTGCTCCTCCCGGACGCCGGGGTGGAGGAAGCAGTCGAGCAGGGCCGTCGCTGCGCACCCGCCCTCGGGCTGCGCCACTTCGCCGTCTGGGCTCCCCATGAACTGAGCATCTGGGAGATCCGTGCCGAAGGCCCCGTCCGCCATCGGGAGATCCCCCTCGCCGAAAATCATGCCGTCGCTTTCCAGCAGGCCTTGTGGCAATTGCTGGAAGCGTTCAAGCCGCTCTCGGTGCTGGGTGCCGTTCCCCCTGACGAACTCGCCGCCGGTTATCTCGCCAACCTTTGGCGCGCCGCCCCCCGCGATAGCCAGAACGTTCTGGAAGAGGGGTTCCGGACGCTTCGAGCGACCCGACGGGACGTCGACGGGGAGCCGCGGAAACTGGCCTACGACAAAGGGATACTGACCCTGCTCAGAATTCTCGCTCTGGCCGCCTTCGATCTCCTTCCGGTCGGCGTCCAGCCGGAAGAATTGGAACCGGCCTTGGGCAACGCCCTGGCCGAACTGCCCGAAGGAGCACGAACGGCGCTGGTCCTAAGCGCGGGGGAGATGCCCCTGCCCTTCCCGGCAGCGGTGCGTTTTCACCATCTCGCCCGACGTCTCGGGCAGCTGCATGTGGGACATGACCGTGAGCGGCTGCTGCGCGCCCTCGAACTCTTCGCCGCCGGAGAAGAGTTCGGCGCCGATAGTGGTGATGTCCTCCCCCCCTCCGAACAGGGTTCGATCCTGCTTCTGCCTCCTCCCCGGCATGGGGCGGACACAAACCTGCGGAAGGTCATGGAAGTCGGGCCCCGGCCCCTCCTCGCCTTGTTGGCCCTGCGCCGGGACTTGACCGGCCTGCCGCCGGCGCTGCGCCAGGCCGAGGATCTCTTCGCCCTGACAGCGGTCGTCCCGCCGGGATTCATCCGGGCAAGGCTCGACGCCGAGCAGCCTCCCGACCGTGAAGAGCGCGCTGCGCTGACAACCCGCCTGCGTTTCTCCTGGCCCACCCGCCGTTTCCGGCTGGGAACCAAAGCCCCACGCTGGCATTGGGAATTTCTGCATCTGCTCGGTCTCGCCGCCGAAGGGGGACGGCTTCTTCTCGATGTTCCCGGTGGCTGGCTGAGCGATGCCTTGGGCGAGCCGCTGGTGGATCTGCTGCGGGACGAGTTCACCCTGCTTGAACTAGCGCTAGGCGACGAAGGGCGGTTGCGTCTTGAACTGGTGAAGGGGCGCAGACCGGAAGCGATGACCCGCTTTTACCGCCCGGATGGGGAACGCCAACGGTCCTGGCGCGAACTGGCGACGGGACACCGAGCGCTGCTGCCCCTGACCCTGCACCTCGATGAGGGTCTATTCTCCTTGCTTGAAAGCGGTCGGCTCACCATTCCCGCCCCGGACGACTGGCCGGCGGATCGCGGCGCGGAAGTCTTGCTCTTCAGCCGCTCGACCCTCGGCCGCCGGCTTTGGGCCACTGTCGCCGGCGACCGCCCCCTGCCGGATATCGGTGACCTGCGCCATAGCGCCCAGCGTTTCGGCCTGCCTTTGCCACGGCGGGAGGTTCTCGACCAACTGCGCCTGCTCGACTGGCACGGCCGGCGGCCGTTGCCCGCGACCGAACTGCTCGATGAGGCCATCGGCCGCTGGCTCGGACCAGTCCTTCCGGAAAGTACCGTAGGAGAACCGCAGCCGCTGGTGCCGACCTCCCGGCCGACGCCGCCATCGGCGGCTCTCCTGGCGCAAATCGTCGCCCGGGTCTTCGTCGACGGCATCCCCCGTTTTCCCGAGCACTATCTGTACGATCATTACCGGCCGGAACTCGTCACTTATCGGATGACTCCGCCGCTGACCCTGCGAGATGAATTTTTCGGCCGTTACACCCTGGTCGACGGCGACGGCGAAACTCTCAGCGTCGACGGCGCGGAAACGGCGCAGGCACTGCTGCTGGCGGCGGCGACGGGTCGTCGGGAAGCCGCCCTGCCCCGCGATCGGGAGCTGACCGATGCGATCCTGCGCCGCTATCGGGCCGATCTGCGCAAGCTCCGCAAAAAGCTGCTCCACGCCTGCCATGCCGCCATCCCGCACGCCGCGACGGCGGAGCGAACCGGTGAAAAACTGTGGCGCGACCAGGGCCTTCCCCCCGCGATATTGCTCGGCGAGGACGATTGACAAAGCACCGGCAAGGGGTGAAAATGGCCGTACCCTTTATCCTTCACGAGTCGAGACGTTATGAAAATCCTGCTGCATATCTGCTGCGCCAACTGCGCCATCTATCCCCTCGACCGGTTGCGCGACGCCGGTCACGAGGTTTCTGGCTACTTCCATAATCCGAACATCCATCCCTACCTGGAATTCCGGCGCCGCCTGGAGACGCTCAAGGAGTACGCCGAGATACGTGATTTGCCGGTACTTTATCGGGAGGACTACCAGCTAACCGAGTTTCTCGGCGCAGTGGCCGCCGACCCAAACAACCGCTGCACCTACTGCTATCAGAATCGTCTGGAGGAAACGGCGAAAGTCGCGGTCGAACAGGGATATGAGGGCTTCACCTCAACGCTGCTCTACTCCCGCTTTCAGAAGCACGAGGAGATCCGCTTGGCGGGGGAAGATCTTGCCCGCCGTCACGGCCTGGTTTTCGTTTATGAGGATTTTCGCAAGGGCTGGAATCTGGGCGTCGCCGAGTCGAAGCGGCTCGGTCTTTACCGACAGCAGTATTGCGGTTGTATCTATTCGGAATACGACCGTTACGCGCCGCGACCGGGAAAATGACCGATGCCGCCGGGCCGTCTGCTCATCATCCTCGGGCTCGTCCTGATCCTGGTCGGACTGCTTTTGACCTACGGCGGTCGCATCCCCTGGCTCGGACGACTTCCCGGGGACTTCCGCATCGAACGGGAAAATTTTTCCTTCTACTTCCCCCTGGCTTCCAGCCTCCTGGTTTCTCTCCTTCTTTCCCTGCTGCTCTGGCTCTTTCGCCGCTGACAGCCTTGCCAAGACCGCAACCGACTCCTATAATAACTTGATATTTTAATCCTTTTGATCCAGTGAGCTGCCGTTTATGACCACCCCCGCGATCCCGGACAATTCGATCGGCCTGGCCCTCGGCAGCGGTGCTGCCCGGGGGCTGGTGCACATTGGGGTGCTCAAGACCCTCGAAGCCGAAGGCATTCCCATCGGCTGCATCGCCGGCACTTCGATCGGCGCCCTGATCGGCGCCCTGTACGCCGCCGGAGTGCCGCCGACGCAGATGGAAGAGGTGGCCCGCAATGTCGACTGGCAGCAGTTGGCCGGGCTGATCGATCCCATCATTCCCACTTCCGGGTTGATCGATGGCAAGAAAGTCGCCCGGTTCATCGCCGAACTTTTGCCGGTGGAGACCTTCGAAGAGTTGCGCATCCCCTTGGCGGTGCTCGCCACCGACGTCGAAACCGGTGAACTGCTGGTAATCCGCCGGGGACTACTACGGGAAGCGCTGCGCGCAGCGATCTCCTTCCCCGGCATCTTTACGCCAGTGTACTTTGCCGGGCGTTTTCTGGTCGACGGCGGGCTGTGCAATCCGGTCCCCGTGGATGTCGCCCGCGACCTCGGCGCACGTCGGGTGCTTGGCGTCTGTGCCATCCCCGAAGTGGAAAAACGGCCACAGGAGGCTTTTCTGCCCAATCCGAAACGGGAGGAGCCGCGCAAAAATCTTCTCTTCGATTTTTTTGATTCGACCATGGTAGAAAGGCTGCTGCGCGAACTTTGGCCCCCCGGCAGCAAAGACAATCCGGCGGTGGAAAAGGAACGCAAGCCGCCGGGTCTACTGCGCATCTTCGCCCAGTGCATCGCCATCATGGAGAATGAAATCAACAGCCTGCGCCTGGCCCGGGATGGTGCGGACGTGCTCCTGCGCCCCGATCTCAACGGCGTCACCCTGCTGGAATTCCACAAGGCCCGGGAGATCATTCGCGCCGGAGAAGAGGGCGCGCACGCCGGCATCGCCGCCATCCGCGCCCTGCTTGACCATTGAAACCTCTGAAATCCATGTTATTTTTAGGCCAGCGCGAAAACAGCTCGGGGGGTTGAGACTGACCTCTTGGCGTGCCGAAACGAACTACTCCCTCATTTGCCAAGGAGAATGCCATGTTCGAACTGATTGAAAAAACCCTGTTGGCCGGCATGGGCGCGGTCTCCCTCAGTCAGAAAAAGACCGAGGAGCTGATCCAGGATCTCAAACAGCGCTTCAACGTCAGCGAGGAAGAAGGCAAGGCCCTGCTCGACAAACTGCAAGGCGCGGCCAAGGACACCCAGAAGAAGCTGGAAGAAATGGCCTTGCAGGAAGTGAAAAAGGCGTGTGAGCGGATCGGGGTGGCCACCAGCGAAGAGCACGCCGCGCTCAAGCAGCGGGTCAAGGATCTGGAGGAAAAACTCCGGGAACGGGGGGAATAGCCCGCGTTCATGCTCTCCTTTCTGCGCCTCAACCGCAATATCCGCACGATTCGGCGTTACCGAAACGTCCTTGGCATCCTCATCAAGTACGGCTTCGGGCATATTGTCGAAGAGCTTAACCTCAACTACTATCTCGAACTGGGACGCCGCATCGTCACTTTGGGAACGGCTCCCAAGGAGATCGAACGACTCAGCCAGCCGGAGCGGTTGCGGCTGGCCATGGTTGAGCTCGGCCCAACCTTTATCAAACTGGGCCAGATTCTCTCGACCCGCCCCGACATCATCCCCAAGGAATATGCCGATGAGTTCGGCAAGTTGCAGGACAAGGTTCCGTCCCTGCCCTACGACGAGATCGAAGTCTACATCCGCGAAGAGCTCGGCGCGCCGGTGGACGAACTCTTCAGCGAATTTTCCCCCATCCCCCTGGCCGCCGCCTCCATCGCCCAAGTGCACCGGGGGCGACTGACGAGCGGCGAGGAGGTGGTCATCAAGGTGCGCCGCCCCGCGATCAAGCAGATCATCGAAACCGATGTCGACATCCTGCTGGGGCTTGCCTATCTCATCGAAAACCACATCCCCCAGGCGGATATTTACGATCCGGTCGGGGTGGTCAAGGAATTCCGCCGCACGATCAGCCGCGAGATGGATTTTACCCGCGAGGGCCATACCATCGACCGCTTCGCCAACAATTTCGCCGCCTCCACCACCGTGCACGTCCCCAAGGTTCACTGGCCCCTGACCGGCGAGGGGGTGCTGACCATGGAGTATATCGAGGGGATCAAGGTTTCCAACACGCGCCGGTTGCAGGACGAAGGCTACGACCTCAAAGCCATCGCCCGCAACGGCGCCGACGCCTTTCTCAAACAGGTACTGGTCGACGGCCTCTTTCACGGCGATCCCCATCCCGGCAACTTCTTTATTCTGCCGGGCAATCGCATCTGCATGCTCGATTACGGCATGGTCGGGCGGCTCGACAACGAAGTCAAATATCAGCTGGTCGACCTGCTGCTGGCGATTCTTCACCGGGATGTCGATACCGTCATCACCCTGCTCCTCTATTCCGGCGACATCGCCGAGGATATCGACAACAAGCAGCTGAAACGCGACCTCACGGAACTGATCGACAATTACTACGAGATCCCCCTGCAGGAGATCAACGCCGGGCGCCTGCTCACCGAATTCATCGAAATCCTCACGGTCTACCGGATCAAGTTCCCCGCCGACCTGATGCTCCTCGGCAAGGCGCTGATCACCATCGAGGGAATCGGAAGACAACTCGATCCCAACTTCAACATGATCGACCACTTGCGCCCCTTCATGGAAAAGCTGGTGCGCGACAAGGTCACGCCAACCCATCTTTCCAAGGAAATGGTCCGGGTGGTGCAATCCTACAGCGCCCTAGCTAAAAATCTTCCCCGCGATCTCAAAGAGTTCATCAACCGCGTCAACCGCAATAAGTTCAAGATCGATCTGGAACACCGCGGCCTCGAAAAGCTCATCACCGACCTCGACAAATCGAGCAACCGCCTCTCTTTCAGCATGCTCATCGCCGCCCTGATCATCGGCTCGTCACTGATCATGCAGACGGACAAGGGCCCTATGCTCTTCGGCTTTCCTATGCTCGGCTTTCTCGGTTATTCCATCGCCGGCTTCCTCGGCCTGTGGCTGGCCATCGCTATCCTTCGTTCAGGACGGCTTTGATCCCCTCCACATCCTGTGGCACTGTGGCCCCAGCGCCACAAGAGGTCGTGTGCATCTGCAACACATCCCCCGCCCAACTCCTGGAAATAAATATTTTATATAGTAATTCCAGTGACTTAAAATTTTTTCTCAATTGGCAAGACCCTTGCATTAAGAAAGCCTGTCGCCGCATGCGATTCAGAATGCCAAGGGAGAATCCCATATGATCTATCAATGCACTATCGCCCAAACCATCTCCATCGCCGGAATCGGCCTTCATTCGGGTCGTACCATCCGTATGCAGCTGCGCCCTGCCGAAGCCGGCAGCGGCATCGTTTTCCATCGTTCCGAAGGGGAGCGCACGGTCTCCATCGAAGCAATCTCGGCCAACGTAGTCGATACCCGCTTGGCCACGGTCCTCGGCAAAAGTGGCCTCACCGTCTCGACGGTCGAACACCTGATGGCCGCGCTTTGCGCCCTGGGGATCGACAATCTGCACATCGATATCGATGGTCCTGAAGTCCCGATCATGGATGGCAGCGCCCATTATTTCGTCAAAGCGATCCGCAAGGCGGGTCTGCGCTCCCTTCCCCGTAGCCGCAAGTTCCTCGCCATCCGCAAACCCCTCACCGTCATTGACGGTGAAAAACGGGTAACGGTCATTCCGTCCCGTTTCTTCCGCATTACCGCCGACATCGCCTTCGATCACCCGGCAATCGGCTTACAGCACCGTTCGGTCAAGGTGACTCCCGACTTTTTCCGCCGGGAACTGGCTTCAGCCCGAACCTTTGGCTTTCTCAAGGAAGTGGAATATCTCAAGGCCAATGGTCTGGCCCAGGGCGGTTCCCTGGAAAACGCCGTGGTTATCGGCGATGAGGGGATTCTCAACCCCGAAGGGCTGCGGTTTCACGACGAATTCGTGCGTCACAAGATCTTGGACGCCATCGGCGATTTCAGCCTGGCCGGGTTTCCGGTCCTCGGCCACTTCAAGACCTTCAAATCGGGACATGACATCAACCATCAGATGATCGAGAAGATCCTCGCCACCCCTGACGCCTGGCGATTGGTTGAATTTACCAATAAAGACCTGCAGGAAGCGTTGCTGGCCGCGCCGCCGGCTCTTTCCGCCGGTCTGGCTCTATCCGAAGCCTGATTTTTCCCGGTATATAGATCAAAAAAGGCAGCCAGAGGCTGCCTTTTTTGTTTCGCCCCGCCGCGGATCGCGAATTCTTGCCAAATAGATTGATATTATTCTATTATTGCAATTTTATCCTGTTGTTTGAGGAAGAGTATGACCCAGCATCACTCCCCGCACCCGGAACCGACGGAAAACCGCAAACGTCGCCGCGAATGGCTACTGATCCTCGTGCTTACCGTCTTGGTAGCGCTCTTTTCCAACTTCGAATCGCAACTTCTCGACCTTTCCTCCAAGCTACCCCTTTCCAACACGATTCTTGTACTGGCACTGATCAACCTCAACATTCTGTTGGTCGTGCTCTTTCTCTTTCTCGTTTTCAGAAATCTCTTCAAACTGATTCTGGACCGCCGCAGCAATGTTCCCGGAGCCCGTCTCCGCTCGAAATTGGTGGTGGCCTTTGTTTCCCTCTCTCTGATTCCCACACTCCTGCTTTTTTTCATTTCCGCCGGGTTCATCACCAGTTCCATCGAAAGCTGGTTCAACTCCCAGATTGAAACCTCCCTCCAGGAATCCCTGGAAGTGGCGGAGACCTATTACAAGAACTCCGCCGATAATGCCCTGTACTATGGCGAACAACTGGCCAACACCATCCGCCAAGAAAAACTCCTCAATGAGGAAAACCTTCCCCGCCTGAGGGAATTGGTCCACACCAAACAGCAGGAATATAACCTGGGTGTTGTCGAGGTATTTTCCGCCACATATGAAGAGCTGGTGCGAGCCGCCAACCCACAGATTGCAACGGCGAATTTTACCGACCCCGGCTCGGAAAATATCCGTCAGGGGCTGGAGGGGAAACGTTTTACCCGCATCACTCCGATCGGTGAAGCCGATCTGATTCGCGGCATTGTCCCGGTCCTGTCCAACTGGAATCCCGCGGATGTCGTGGCGGTCGTAGTCGTCAATTACTACGTTCCCCGTTCCCTGGTCAGCAAGATGAAGGAGATCTCCTCCTCCTACGAACAGTACAAGGACACCAAACTGCTGAAAAACAAGATCAAAAAAGGTTACATCGCGGTTCTGCTGCTGATTGCCCTGGTCATTGTCTTTCTCGCCACCTGGTTCGGCTTCCGCCTGGCCCGGGGCATCACCGTACCAATCCAGGAGCTGGCCCAGGCCACCAGCCGGGTCGCTGACGGTGACCTGAATGTGCGCATCGAACAGTTCGGAAACGATGAGATCGGCTGTCTGGTCAAGGCCTTCAACCAGATGACCAACGACCTGCGCAAAGGGCAGGAGGAAATCCGCAAAGCCAATCAAGATCTGCAGGCAACCTACGCGGAAATCGACCAGCGTCGCCGTTATATGGAGACCGTTCTCAAAAACGTGACCGCCGGAGTCATCTCCGTCGACCAGGACGGCTTCATCAGCACGATTAACAAATCGGCGGAAAACCTCCTCAAAATCCAGCCGGGGCAGATTGTCGGCCGCAGCTTCTGGGACGTAGTCAGCGTCGAGCACCTGCCTATGGTCAAGGAATTCCTCAAGGATCTAAAACTCTCAGGAAAAGACTCCATTCGCAAGCAGGTAACGATCCCCGTGCAGGAGAACCGCGTTACCTTTCTTTTCAACATCACGACCCTACGGGACGAAAACCAGGAATTTCTCGGCACGGTGGTGGTTTTTGACGATCTGACCCATATCATCAAGGCGCAACGCATGGCCGCCTGGCGCGAGGTTGCCCGGCGCATCGCCCATGAAATCAAAAATCCCCTGACTCCCATCCAGCTCTCGGCGCAACGACTGCGCCGCCGTTATCTCGATCGTTTCAACGATGACGACAAGGTCTTCGACGAATGTACGCGGATGATCGTGACCCAGGTGGACGAGCTGAAAAATCTGGTAAATGAATTTTCCAATTTTGCCCGCATGCCCGCCGGCAACCCGACCCTGAACAATCTCAACGAGCTCATCGCCGAAACTCTAGTTCTCTATCAGGAAGGGCACAAGGATATCCGTTTCGTCTTCGAACCCTGCCAGGAGATCCCCCCTTTCAGCCTCGACCGGGATCAGATCAAGCGCGTGCTCATCAACCTTTTCGAAAATGCCGTCTGCGCCGTGCAGGAGGAATCTGACCCCACGATTACCGTGGAAACCAGCTACAACCCCACTTTGCAGATGGTCACCTTCGCCGTGAACGACAACGGTTGCGGCATTCAACCGGACGATAAAACCCGGCTTTTCGAGCCCTATTTTTCCACCAAAAAAACCGGTACGGGTCTTGGGCTGGCGATTGTCTCCACCATCGTCTCCGACCACCACGGCTATATCCGGGTCAAGGACAACCCGCCACGGGGGACAAAATTCATCGTGGAGCTGCCGGTAAGTGAAAACAGCCTGCCGACCTGAACCTGAAAAAGGACGACCATGAAAACGATACTGATCATCGACGATGAGGAGAGTATTCTCGAAAGTCTGACGGGCATTCTACAGGATGAAGGATTCCGTACGCTAGGGGCGGAGAGCGGAGAAGAGGGGTTGAGCCTTCTGAAAGAGGAAGATCCCGACCTTATTCTTCTCGACATCTGGATGCCGGGCATTGATGGTATCGAAACCCTGCGTAAAATCCGCGAAAATTCCTCCGACCAGTTGGTCATCATGATGAGTGGTCACGGCACGATTGAGACCGCAGTAAAAGCGACCAAACTCGGCGCTTATGACTTTATCGAAAAACCGCTGTCCCTGGAAAAGCTGCTGCTCGCGGTCCAGAATGCTCTGACCACCGGCCAGTTGGTGGAAGAAAACCGCACCCTGAAGGCCCGCATCGCCAAGGAACATGAAATGATCGGTAACGGCCCGGCGATCCGTCTCCTCAAGGAGCAGATCAGCATTGCCGCGCCGACATCTGGGTGGGTACTGATTACCGGCGAAAACGGTACCGGCAAGGAACTGGTGGCGCGGGCTATCCATGCCCACTCGCATAGGGCGGGGAAACCTTTCATTGAAGTCAATTGCGCGGCGATCCCTGAAGAGCTCATCGAATCGGAACTATTCGGCCACGAAAAGGGTTCCTTCACCGGAGCGACGGCGATGCGCAAGGGCAAGTTTGATCTCGCCCACGAAGGAACCCTTTTTCTCGACGAAATCGGCGACATGAGCCTAAAGACCCAAGCGAAAGTCTTGCGCATCCTTCAAGAAAAAAAGTTTGAACGAGTGGGCGGTAGTCGTACCATCGAAGTCGATGTCCGGGTCATCGCAGCGACCAACAAAGATCTTGAAGCGGAAATCGTCAAGGGGAACTTTCGCGAGGATCTCTATTACCGCCTCAATGTTCTCCCCTTTGAAGTGCCGCCGCTGCGGGAGCGGAAAGAAGACATTCCCCAGTTGGTGGATCATTTCTTGAAATATTTCTGCAGCAAGGAGAGCCGGGAAATCAAGAGCCTGACCCCGGAAGCAATGACGGCGCTGGTGAACTATTCCTGGCCCGGGAATGTGCGGGAGCTGAAAAACATTGTCGAACGCCTGGTCATCATGATTCCCGATGCGCAGATCAACGAAAAACACCTCCCGACCGCCCTCTTCCTGAAAAAAACGGAAGGGTCCAAAGCAGAAACCTCTTCGGCTCTGGATGCCGTGACCTTCCGCGAAGCCAGGGAAGAGTTCGAAAAGGAATACCTTCTGCAAAAACTCGAAGAGAACGACTGGAACATCTCCCGAACCGCCGAGGTCATCGACATAGAACGCTCGAACCTCCATCGCAAGATCAAGAGCTTCGGTATTGAACTGAAGAAATAACCATGCAGAAGCGGATCCGGAAGATCAGGCGGCGGATGACGGCGCATTATCCGACTTCCCAGCCTGAAGGATTACCTAAATATTTTCTCAGGTGTGAACAATGAATGATGCGAATATCGATGAAACCCTCTGCCGTCAATGTGGGGGTCGCTGTTGCCAGGGACATCCTGGAGTATGGACCGACCCACAACGTTTTTTCACGATTTTTGCCACGAACCAGAACCCTACAGCCCAAGAACTGAGTAAAATCCTCAAAGAAAATCGCCTTGTATTACGAAACCTGGGGGGCATCCTTGTCCCAGCCCCGCGTGAGACGGAGCAAGGCTGCGCCGAACTGGGCCCAAAGGGCTGTTCTTTTCCCCCGGAGAAGCGGCCCTGCCAGTGCCTAGGGCTGATCCCGGAACTGGAAACCCTGCTGGACGACATGATCCACTGTCGGCTACCGCCGGAATACGGTTCCGGCACCGCCCGAGAAAAGTGGCGTCCTTGGCAGGAACTGCTGTGCAAGGTCAACAGTTTGCCAGATTGACCCCCAAAATGTTTAACGTCAGCCCTCCGTCACATCGTACCGCCATAAAAAAAGCGACTCTGTTGCCAGAGTCGCTTTTTTTATTCAACTGTTGACCGTGCGATCAACAAACCATCTTAGGACTTACGGCCACCTTCGGCAGCCCACTTCTCAAGCATCGCGGTGGTGACGGACTTCGGACGCTCGATGGCGTAGCCAAGACCACGGTCCCAAGTGATGTTGGCCATGCAGCCGAGGGCGCGACCCACACCGAAAAGAACGGTGTAGAAGTCCCACTCACGCAGACCATAGTACCACTGAATAACGCCGGACTGCGCGTCAACGTTCGGCCAAGGATTCTTGGCTTTGCCGTGCTCGGTGAGAACGCCGGGAGCGGTTTCAAAGATCATGGCAACCAGTTTGAACAGTTTGTCGTCTTTGAGACCCGGGGTGCTGAGGCAGAATTCACGCTGGGACATGTAGCGGGGGTCGGTCTTGCGCAGAACGGCGTGGCCGTAACCCGGTACAACCTGACCGGAGTTGAGGGTGTCCCACAGAGCCTTGGTGACCAGTTCCTTGGTGGGCTCAACGTCTTTGCAGTATTTTTCCTGGAACTTGAGAGTCCAGTCCAGAACTTCCTGGTTGGCCAGGCCGTGCAACGGGCCAGCGAGGCCGTTGAGACCGGCCGAGTAGGAATAGTACGGGTCGGACAGCGCCGAATGCACCAAGTGGGTGGTGTGAGCCGAAACGTTGCCGGACTCATGGTCGGAGTGGAGGATGAAGTACATACGAGCAACGTCTTTGTACTGCTCGCTCTGGCCGATCATGTGAGCGAAGTTGGCGCCCATGTCCAAGGTAGGATCGATGGGGGTCTGGAAGTCACTGCGATATTTCAAGTTGTAAATGAAAGCGGCGATGATCGGAATACGAGCAACCAAGTCACAAGCGTCTTCGTAGACGGATTCCCAAGCGGTCATCTTGTTGAACTTGCCCGAGCTGTAGAAAGCGGCAAATTTGGAGTCCTTCTGCAGAGCGAGGATACCGACGGAAAGCATGACCATCGGATGGCTGTCGCGGGGCAGGGCACGGATGGCGTCCCATACGTAGGAAGGAACCACCTGACGGACTTTCCACTCGGCCACAACGGCGTCAACCTGAGCTTGGGTCGGCACGTCACCGGTCAGCAGGAAGTACCAGAAGGACTCGACGGTGGGATACTTGGAGCCTTTGGCCTTGGGCAGGGCTTCGAAAGTCTCGGGAATGGTCTTGCCGCGGAAACGGATGCCTTCCTGGGGATCGAGATAGGAGATGTCGGTTACCAGGCTGCGGATGTTACGAGCGCCGCCGATGCACTGGTCAATCGTCACCTGGTCGATGACAACCTGACCGAACTCCTTGACAAGCTTGGTGGTGCGGGGACGATGGTCTGCGATCTTCTGAGCCAATACTTCCTTGAGTGTCGCCATGCTTCTCTCTCCTTTGGTGAAATAAATACGATGGGCAAAACCCACCAGGCCAAACTGCCCTTTCCAACAAAACCAAATTTGAATCGCATCCCGGAGGCGTTCCACACGGCTGGAAGCCGCGGCGTTTGGATGTTTTTGACCAGGATTGCCGGGTCAATCTTGGCTCAATCTCATTTACGCATGGTAAGTTCTAGCAACTGCGCCCAGGGTTGTCAAGCACTATTTTGTATACGGTATACATGTGTCCGGCGACACGGGGGGCTTTTTCATTTTGGCTTTTCTTACTTTGCATGCTAGTATGCACAAAATTTGTGCAATTAAAAGGCAACTTATCAATGATAATTCATAAATTATTACTCGCCAACAATATCTGGCTGGCCCCTATGGCCGGGATCAGCAACCTGCCCTACCGGCGCCTCATGAAAGCATACGGCGCCGGTCTGGTCTTTACCGAAATGATCAGTGCCAACGGGCTCACTCGGGGCGGCAAGCAGACGCTGGAACTGCTCGCCTCCACCCGCGACGAACGGCCACTGGGCGTCCAACTCTTCGGCGAAGATCCTGCGCTCTTGGCCGAAGCGGCCGTCTTGGCCCAAGAGTATGCCGATCTGATCGACATCAACCTCGGCTGTCCGGTAAAAAAAGTGGTTCGTAGCGGCGCCGGCAGCGCCCTGCTCCGGGATCCCCCACGAATCGCCGCCATCGTCGCCGCAGTCCGCCGCGCGACCGACCTTCCCCTGACCATCAAGATCCGTTCCGGATGGTCCCTGCAGTCCATCAACTATCTGGAAACGTCACGCCTCGCCGAAGCTGAAGGCGCGGATGCCGTCACCCTGCATCCGCGCACCCGCTGCCAAGGTTTTTCCGGTCATTCCGACTGGGAACACCTGCGCAAACTCAAGGAAACCCTGCGCATTCCGGTCATCGGTAGCGGCGATATTTACACCGCCGACGACGCTCTGCGCATGCTGCGCCAAACAGGTTGCGACGCCGTCATGATCGGACGGGGGGGGTACGGCAATCCGTGGCTGATCCGGGATCTCAAGGCCCGGTTCGACGGTGGCCCCACCCCTCCTGCGCCTTCCCCCGTCGACCGTATGGAAGTCGCTTTTCGGCACCTGCGCCTGCATCTGGAAACTTTCGGCCCGCGAAAAACGCTCCTCGATATGCGCAAACATCTTTGCTGGTACTCCCGGGGGCTCGCCGAAGCGGCAACCTATCGTGCCGCGATAAATCATGCCCAATCCCTAGCGGAAATAGAAGATATGACCCGGGATTTCTATCTGGCCGCCGTGGCGCGGAGTGAGAGCTGAGAGATGCCAACTCAAGAAAACACGAAAGTTCATATCCGGGTTCTCGAAAACATCGATCGCGCCGTGATCGCCTTGGACAACGATGGCATCATCACCCTCTTCAATCCGGCCGCCCAGGCTATGACCGGCCTTTCCGAACGTCAGGCCTTGGGCAAATCTTTCAATGTTCTTTTCAAGGGGCAATCGCCCCTACTGAAGCTGGTCGCCACGGCGCTGGCAGCAGGGCGATCGGTTTCCAACCATGAAGACATTACTCTGTACCGGCCATTGTCCCAGCCCCTGCCGGCAAGTGTCAGCGTTTCACCGCTTCTCACCGAAAGCGGAAGCTGCGACGGAGCGATCCTGATTCTCCGCGATCTCTCCCGGCTGCAGGATCTGGAACAGGCGATGCGCCAGTCGGAGCGTCTTTCCCAGCTCGGCACCCTCGCCGCCGGCCTGGCCCACGAGATCAAAAACCCCTTGGGCGGCATCAAGGGCGCCGCCCAGCTGCTCGACCTGGAACTGCCCAAGGAAAGCCCCCTGCGGGAATACACGGCAGTAATGATTCGCGAAACCGAACGGGTCAATACCATCATCGAAGGGCTGCTTGAGTTGACCCGAGACCGACAACCGAAATGGGCGGGGGTCAACCTCGGCAAGATTTTGGGAGACATTCTGCTTCTGCAGAAAACCGTCTATGGGGAAAAACAGATCGACTTTCTGCTTGATCTCGACCCAAGCATCCCCGAATTTCGCGGCGACGAAGCGCTGTTGACCCAACTCTTCCTGAATCTCATCAAAAATGCCGCCGAAGCCATCTCCGATAGCGGCTTCGTGCGCATTTCCAGCAAAATCGTCGCGGATTACCACCTCAGTCTTCCAGGAGGACGCCCCGCCCCCTTCGTCACCGTCGAAATCCGCGACAACGGCACGGGTATCGCCCGGGAAGACCTGGAACGCATCTTCACCCCGTTCTACACCACTAAACATTTGGGAAGCGGACTGGGGCTGCCCTTGTGCCAGAAAATCGTCCGGCAGCACGACGGGATGCTCAAGGCGGCCAGCGAGCCCGGCTCGGGAACCGTCTTTTCCGTCTCCCTGCCGCTGATTCCGCCCCCGGGATCCGGACTGGGGGAATAACTTCATCGCCAACGGAGGGTCTTGCGCCATGTCCATTCACCATATCCTGGTTGCCGACGACGAGGAGAGCATTCGCTGGGTTCTCGCCAAATCCCTGGGAAAACTCGGCTACCAGGTCGAACTAGCTTCCAGCGGCGACCAGGCTCTGGCCATGCTCCGTACAAATGTCTTTGACCTTGCGGTACTCGACATCAAAATGCCGGGGCTGTCGGGTCTTGATCTGCTCACCCGCATTCATCAGGAACGACCGGAGCTGCCAATAATCGTCATGACCGCCGAATCGACCATGGCCAACGCTGTCGAAGCGATGAAACGGGGGGCTTACGACTACCTGACCAAGCCCTTCGATCTCGAGGCCCTCGACGCCATCATCCTCCGCGCCAGCCGGGCCGCGGAGGTGAAACCCGTCGACCAGCGGGAAACGCTTGCTCAGCCCTTGGACCGCACCCTGATCGGGCGCAGCCGTCCCATGCAGGAAGTGTACAAAACCCTGGGGAAAGTCGCCGCCGCCAACGTCACCGTGCTCATTACCGGAGAATCGGGGACCGGCAAGGAGCTGGTGGCCCGAGCCATCCACGGCAACAGCTCCCGGGTCAGCAAGCCCTTTCTCGCCCTCAACTGCGCCGCGATTCCCAGGGAACTACTCGAAAGCGAGCTTTTCGGTTTCGAAAAGGGGGCTTTTACCGGGGCGCATGAACGCAAGATCGGCAAATTCGAGCAGGCCCAGGGTGGCAGCCTCTTTCTCGACGAAATCGGCGACATGCCGCTGGAATTGCAGGCCAAGCTTTTGCGGGTGCTACAGGAGAAGGAGATCACCCGCACCGGTGGGATAAGCAACATTCCCGTCGATGTGCGGATCATCGCCGCCACCAACCAAGACCTTCAGGAGCAGGTGCGGGCCAAGAGCTTTCGCGAGGATCTCTACTACCGCCTGAACGTCATCCCAATCAGCCTGCCGCCCCTACGCGAACGTCCCGAGGATATCCCCCTGCTGGTCGATTTTTTTCTGCAGCGGTTGCAGGCGAAGCAGAATCTGCCGGCCCGAACCTGCTCTGCCGAAGCCTTGACGGCCCTCAAGCACTTTCCCTGGCCCGGCAACGTACGCGAACTGGAAAACGCCATCCAACGCGCCGCTCTGCTCTCCCCCAATTCCCAGTTGACGGTCGATGATTTCCCCTTTCTGGCGACGGCGGCCGGTAGCGACCAAGAGGAATCTCTGGAGGCATTGATCGCCCGCAAGCTGAACTGCTCGCTGGCGCAAATGAATGTTCAGGAGCTGGACAATCTCTACGAAATGGTTCTGCATCAGATGGAACGACCGCTGATCAACATCGTTCTCGACAAAACCCGGGGGAACCAGGTC
Organism: Trichloromonas sp.; assembly: GCF_034006665.1. Taxonomy (GTDB): domain Bacteria; phylum Desulfobacterota; class Desulfuromonadia; order Desulfuromonadales; family Trichloromonadaceae; genus Trichloromonas. The sequence goes on along the minus strand of NZ_JAVESI010000002.1, from coordinate 209 downwards.
AAGGCCGCCGAAATCCTCGGGATCAACCGCAACACCCTGCGCAAAAAGATCCAGACCCTGGGGATCGATCTGAAAAAGGAATAATCGAGTAGGGTGAGGCGAGCAGATCAAGCTCGCCTCATCCCTCTCACAGAACCGTACGTACGGGCCTCGTATACGGCTCCTGTCCATTCTTCCCCTCAGTACGTCTGAGGCAGGTACCCGGTTTG
>NZ_JAVESI010000026.1:0-49500 GCF_034006665.1 Trichloromonas sp. | reverse complement strand
TCGCTTCCTTCAGACCCTGCCGTTACCAGCAACGCCCTTGCGATTCGGATTGTCTTCCCCCTGGCCGGGGTGACGCCTGTCTCTTGCAACAGGCCGGGTTTGCCCGCTACGCTGGGCAAACAAAAAAAGCCCCGGAGAATAAACTCCGGGGCTTTTTTATGGATTCGCGCTAAAGATCAGAATCCGTTCTCACGCTTGCTCTGGTTTTCGAAGCGCGTGAACTCGCCGCGAAAGGTAAGATGGACGCTGCCGATCGGCCCATTACGCTGCTTGCCGATGATGATCTCGGCATCCTTGTCGTGGCCCTTATCGCAGGAATTGTCCCGCCGTTTGCAGGCCTCGCAGTAGACCGCATCGCGGTAGATGAACATGATCACGTCGGCGTCCTGCTCGATGGCTCCGGATTCGCGCAGATCGGCCATCATCGGTCGCTTGTCGGTGCGGCTTTCCAAAGAGCGATTGAGCTGGGAAAGCGCGACCACCGGGACGTTGAGTTCCTTAGCCAGGGCCTTGAGCGAGCGGGAAATTTCGGAAATCTCCTGCTGCCGGTTCTCGGCGTTGCGCCCCTGCATCAGCTGCAGATAGTCGACCACGACCAAGCCGAGGTCGTGCTCGGCCTTGAGCCGACGGGCCTTGGCCCGTAGTTCGAGAACCGATATGCTCGGCGTATCGTCAATGAAAATCGGCGCCTCGCTGAGCAGACCGGCACCGTTGGTCAGCTTGGGCCAGTCCGACTCACCGAGATGACCAGTGCGCAGGCGACTGGCATCGACCCGGGAGACGGAACACAACAGACGCTGCACCAACTGCTCCTTGCCCATCTCCAGGGAAAAAACGATACAGGGAACTGGCTTCTCGGTGCGCAGAGCGGCATGCTCGACGATATTGAGACAAAAGGCGGTTTTGCCCATGGAGGGGCGAGCGGCGATGATGATCAGATCCCCGCCTTGCAGACCGGCCGTCATCAGGTCAAGGTCATTGAAACCCGTCGGTACGCCGGTGATCAGCTCCTTGCGATCATAGAGCTTTTCAATGGTCTTGAAGGTTTCCTTCATGATTTCCCGAGTCGAGAAATAGGAAGGCTTGGCCTTCGTCCCGGCAATTTCGAAGATGGACTTTTCGGCCCAATCCAGATCCGCTTCCACATCCCCCCCCTCATAACCGCGCGTGGCGATATCGGTAGCGACTTGGATCAGCCGACGGGAGATGGCTTTATCCTTGACCATACGGCAGTAGTAGACGATGTTCGCGGCGGTTGGAACATAATCGACCAGGGTCGCCAAATAAGCGCTGCCGCCAACGACGTCGAGTTCCCCCCGCTGCTGCAGTACGGCAGTCAGGGTGACGAGGTCGGCCGGCTCCCCTTTTTCACTGAGATTGATGAGGGCGTTGAAGATTTTGCGGTGGGCGTCGCGATAGAAATCCTCGGGACGAAGAATTTCAAGCGCCTTGTTGAGGGCTTCGTTTTCTAGAAGGACGCCGCCAAGCACGGACATCTCCCCTTCCAGACTTTGCGGAGGAAGACGGTGAGCAGGCTGATCGACCATGAGTGGTAGAGGCTCCGGAGGGGCGAAACGGAACCGTGAACGGTTCCGCTTCGCCATTCGGGGTTATTCCGCAGGGATGACGCTGATCTTGACGGTGGCAACGACTCCGGCCGGCAGCTTCACCGGCACCTGATAATCCCCGAGCGTCTTGATCGGCTCTTCGAGAACAATCTTCTTGCGGTCGATCTCAATCCCGGCCTCGGCGAGCTTGGCGCCGATTTCCATGGATGTGACCGAGCCGAAAAGCTTACCATCCTCGCCCGCGCGATGGGCGAAGGTGCAGCTCAGGGCCTCAATCTGCTTCTTGAGCAGTTCGGCGCCCTGAGTCAGTTTCTGCAGCTTGCGCTCGAGCTGACGCTTGCGATGTTCAAGCTCTTTGACGTTACGGGGATTGGCTTCCATGGCCATTCCGCCAGGAATCAAAAAATTCCGGGCATAACCGGGCTTGACCTTGACCATCTGGCCGATCGTGCCGAGGTTCTCCACATTTTCGGTAAGAATGATATTCATGAATCGTGATCTCCTCTGAAAAAGATCTAGGTCTTTTTTACTTTAGGGTTACGAAAATCGAGCCACATATCGAAGATGCCGATACCCGTGACAATAGCCGGCAGGGGATTGACGATGACCAGCAGCAGATATCCCAGTACCCGCAGAAAAGGGGCTGTCTCACGGCGACGGAAGAAGTGTGCCACCACCGCCATGCCTTGCAAAAAATAAACGGGCAGCAACAGGGTCAGAAGGTTAACCGAGAGACGCTGAGGCAGTCCGACAGCGAAAAATACGCCAAATCCGCCGAGAATCACCCCCCAGATCAGTAACTCCGGCACCTTCCAAAGATAGAGCGGAGAGCCGGGAATCCGGTAGTACCCCTGAGAAAATCTCGCCAGCAGAATGACCACCAGAAGCAGCAGGGTGGCGTTGGCAACCAGGATCAATGAGGGATAAGCCGCAAGCAGGTAATCCGCAGTCCCGGCGGTAAGCGCCTTGAGTTCCTCCGATTGCGCGGGGGTCAGGTCGGCCTGCTGATAAAACTCATTAACCTTTACCAGCTCCCCCTGAATATACCCGGTGACGACCTGCTCAACCGGCGTCCCGGCATCTTGGGCGTAGACGAAGAGCAGAGAGAGGGAAATCAGGGTCGCGACCAAGGCGGTTGCGGCAATGGCCCGATCCCAAGATTGCCCCTTAAGCAGAAGCCGAGGGAGCAGCAGGGATGCAAAACCGAACTGCACGAAATAAAGCAAGGCCCCACCAGAACCGTCGATCAGCCACATCATAGCGGAAGCAAGAAGTACGACCCCCATCCCCGCAGCTAGCCCCTGCCGCATCTGTACATAGGCGGCAGGAAAGGGAGCGAGCATGGCCAGCACCATGCCAATGGGGCCAAGAACCCCAGAAGCCCAGAGCAGGCCCAGGGTCGCGATGGCACCCAGCAACTGAAAAAGCGCCGCCGGACCAGGCGATCCAGGGGACAAACGCACCGCCTCCTCCCCTAACTAATCGGCGCTGTGGCCCGAAGTAAAGGGCAGCAGTGCGATGTTACGGGCGCGCTTGATCGCCTCGGTGATCTTGCGCTGATGGTTGGCGCAGTTACCGGAAATACGACGGGGAACGATCTTGCCCCGCTCGGAAATGAAATAACGCAGAGTGCGAATCTCTTTATAATCGATTTTCAGCGTCTTGTCGCCGCAGAAACGGCAGCCTTTACGGCGGGTAAAACGGCGACGAGGAGCGGCCGGACGGGACGGTTTATTGGGATAGCTCATATGTCGAATCTCCTTTATGGCGTCAGTGGATTACTCGTTTTCCTCGGTTTCTTCCTCGGATTCCTCCTCGGAACTCTCGACCACTCCGGCCTCCGATGCGGATTCTTGGTAGCCGTTCTCGAGAAGAACCGTCTGAAACTTGATGACGTTCTCATCGATCCGCATACGCCGTTCAAGCTCGGCGATGGCATCGGCGGCTGCTTCATAAGCCATCAGCACATAAGTACCGCGCTGCTGCTTCTTCACCGGGTAGGCAAGCTTGCGAGTTCCCCACTCGTCGACTTTGAGGATATTGGCCTTGAGGTCGCCCAGAATCCCCTTGAATTTTTCGACGATGGCCTGATAGCCGTCGCCGACAAGCTCAGGGTGCACAATGTAGATGGTTTCATAGGTACGCATTGATGGAACCTCCTCTTGGGTTGTTAGCCCCGGACCGGCCGGAGCAAGGAGCTGGCGCATAGCGCCGGCGAAAAATTGAACTTGATTTACTAACACATCACCTGGGCGATTGCCAGATAATTCTATCTTCAGACATTAAAACGGAAGTGCATGATATCGCCGTCGGCGACGACATATTCCTTCCCTTCGAGCCGCATCAGTCCCTTTTCCTTTGCCCCAGCCTCGCCGCCGCAGCGAACGAAGTCATCAAAAGCGATGACCTCGGCGCGGATGAAGCCCTTTTCAAAATCACTGTGAATGACCCCGGCAGCCGCCGGCGCCTTGGCGCCGCGATCCACCGTCCAGGCGCGGACCTCCTTGACGCCAGCGGTAAAGTAGGTGAGCAGACCGAGCAGACTGTAGCCCGCCTGGATGACCCGATCAAGGCCGGACTGGTCGAGGCCCAGCTCCTTGAGGAATTCCGCTTTGCCTTCCTCGTCCAGTTCGGCGATTTCCGCTTCGATCTTCCCGCAGATGGTCACCATTTCGGCGCCCTCGGCGGCGGCAAGTTCGCGGAGGCCGGCGACGTAGGGGTGCCGACCCTCCAGATCGTCCTCGGAGACGTTGGCGACATAGAGCAGCGGCTTAGCGGTGATGAGGTGCAGATCGCGCAGCACCTCTCGCTCCTCGCCGGTCAGATCGGTTGCCCGGGCGGGACGCCCCTGATCGAGACATTGCTGAACCGCCTGCAAGACCACCAGTTCGAACTGACTCTTCTTGTCACCGCTCTTGGCCTGTTTCTCAATGCGCGTCATACGCTTCTGAACCGTCTCGAGATCGGCGAGGTTGAGTTCAGTCTGGATCACCTCAACATCCCGCACCGGATCGATGGAACCGTCGACATGGACGACATTCTCGTCATCGAAACAGCGGACGATATGGGCAATGGCATCCACTTGGCGGATATGGCCGAGAAACTGGTTGCCCAATCCTTCCCCCCGACTCGCCCCCTTGACCAGCCCGGCGATATCGACGAACTCGATGGTAGTCGGCAGAATCGCCTTGGGGCGCACGATTTCAGCCAGTTTCTGAAGGCGGGAATCGGGGACGGCGACGACGCCGATATTGGGCTCGATAGTGCAAAAGGGATAGTTGGCCGACTCGGCGCCAGCCGCGGTAATCGCATTGAATATCGTCGACTTGCCGACATTGGGCAAACCGACGATGCCGCATTTGAAACCCATGGGATGTTTATTCTCCAGAAATAAGGATAGCCGGAGCCAAAGCCCCGGCTATCCAGGTCATTCGATGTCGTTAGCGGATCACACCAGCAGCGGCGCGATCACCAGAGAGACGACACTCATCAGCTTGATCAGGATGTTCATGGACGGACCGGAAGTGTCCTTGAACGGGTCGCCGACGGTATCCCCGACAACGGCCGCTTTGTGCGCCTCGCCACCCTTCTTCTCCCCTTCCAGTTCACCCTTCTCGATGTATTTTTTGGCGTTATCCCAAGCACCGCCACCATTGGACATCATCAGGGCGAGAAGAACACCGGCGAGGGTAGCGCCGGCCAGCATGCCGCCCAGGGCTTCCTTACCGAAAACCAGCCCCATGAAGACCGGCGCGACGACGGCGACGACGCCGGGGAGGATCATCTCCTTCAAGGCTGCCTTGGCCGAAATATCAACGCATTTCTGGGAATCGGGTTTGGCCCCTTCTTCACCGGCGAGCAGCCCTGGAATTTCCCGGAATTGACGACGGATTTCATCCACCATCTTGCCGGCGGCGCGGCCGACACTGGTCATGGTCAGGGCGCCGATGAAGAACGGCAGGGCACCGCCAATGAGCAGGCCGACCACGACCTTGGGATCGATGAGGTTGATCGCCTCCAGCTGTACCGTAGAAGCATAAGCGGCGAAGAGGGCCAAGGCGGTAAGTGCCGCGGAGCCGATGGCGAAACCTTTGCCGATAGCGGCGGTGGTGTTGCCGATGGCGTCGAGACCATCGGTGATTTTACGGACTTCAGGACCAAGACCAGCCATCTCCGAAATACCGCCGGCGTTGTCGGCGATGGGGCCATAAGCATCGACAGTCATGGTCACGCCGACGGTCGCCAGCATACCGACCGCAGCGATGCCGATGCCATAAAGTCCGGCGCAGGCATTGGCGACAAGAATGGACAACGCGATCATGACGATGGGAGCGGCGGTGCTCTCCAGACCTACGGCGAGGCCATGGATGATGTTGGTGGCGGGACCGGTCTTGCTCGCCTCAGCGATCCGCGTTACCGGAGCTTTCGCGGTGTAGTACTCGGTGATCTGACCGATGGCGATTCCGGCCAGGGTACCGACCAGAATGGCCATGAAGACGCCAAATTTAAGGCTGGAGAACATGACCACGAAAAAGGCGAAGACCAGAAAGAGTCCGGCCGCCACAAAGGTGGTGTAGTGCAGGGCCTTGGCCGGATCCTTGCCGCTGAATTTCTTCATCGACCAGATGCCGATGACCGAGAAGATCAGCCCGATCATCGACAGGCTCAGAGGCATGAAGAGAGCGCTGGCCATGGTTTCCTCAGGCGTGCCGGAACCGATCTTGGCCAACAGTTCCGGACCGGCGGAAGCGGCAATGGCGATAGTGGCGATGATGGCGCCAACATAGGATTCAAAAATGTCGGCCCCCATGCCGGCAGTATCGCCGACGCAATCGCCAACGTTGTCGGCGATAACCCCGGGATTGCGAGGGTCATCCTCGGGAATACCGGCTTCGACCTTGCCTACCAGGTCGGCCCCGACGTCGGCGGCCTTGGTGTAGATACCGCCGCCGACACGAGCGAAGAGAGCGATCGACGAGGCGCCCATTGCAAAACCATTGATATAGCGGACGGTTTCCGGATCACCACCGAAATTGATAAAGGCGATGCCAACGCCGACCAGGCCGAGGGAAGCAACAGCCAAGCCCATGACCGCCCCGCCGTTGAAGGAAACCTGCAACGCGGCCGCCTGACCCTGAGCACGAGCCGCCTCGGAAGTACGGACATTGGCGCGGGTAGCAGCCTTCATGCCGACAAAGCCGCAAATCATGGAACAGGCGGCGCCGCCGACAAAGGTAAGAGCCGTCCAGAAGCCCATACTGATGGCAATAAGCAGAAAGACAATCCCGATAAAGATACCGAGAACCTTATACTCCCTGGCCAGAAAGGCCATGGCTCCGGCGTGGATGGCTTCGGAGATTTCCCGCATCTTATCATTGCCAACAGGATGGGATTTCACCTGCTGGTAGATCAGGATCGCTATCGCGAACCCGACCAAGCCCAGAATTGGAACAAGCATTTGCATTTGTCGTACCCTCTCTCTCTGTCTGGTTATTAAGGACCGATTTCCCGTCGGTTAAACTCATTCATAGCCAGTTGCGGCCCCCTCGCCACGACCGTTTCAACGGCACGGACGGCCTCATCAATCAGGGAGCCAAGGGTTTTACGTTCTGCCGCTGCAAAGCCAGTCAACACATAACGCGCCACATCACCGCCGGGGTGCGGTCTGCCGACGCCGATCTTGACCCGGATAAAGTCGGCATATCCCAAGGCCTGGCAGATATGGCGGATGCCGTTATGTCCCCCATGCCCGCCACCGATACGAATCCGCAGGGCGCCATAGGGCTGATCGATATCGTCATGAATGACGATCAGATTTTCCGGAGACACCGCCAAGGCTTTAACCGCCGAGGCGACACTGGCTCCGCTGAGGTTCATATACGTCTGCGGCAGGAGCAGGGTCGCCTCTTCGCCGGCCACCCGACCCGTGCCATAAAAAGCCTGATGCCCTTTCTTCTTCAGGGCAATACCGCAGATCTCGGCCAGTTGGCTGACCACCATGAAACCGATATTGTGCCGGGTATCGGCATACTCCGCGCCGGGATTACCCAGCCCTGCGACCAGTTTCAAACCAAGACCTTGCGCTTAAGCTTCTTCAGCCTCGGCAGAGGCCTCTTCAGCCTCTTCCACCTTTTGACCGACACAGGTGATAACCGTGAAGTTCACATCATGGGACATCTCCACCCCAGCTGGCAGACTGATGTCATGGGCGTGGAACACATCACCGATTTCCAGCGCAGTTACGTCCACTTCGATCGCTCCGGGAATCGCATTGGGCAAACAGACGACTTCCAGTTCCTTACGAATAATCTGCAAACTGCCACCGGCCTTCTCCCCGGCCGACTTGCCGATTGTATGCACGGGAACCAAGACATGAACCTTCTGGGTCAAGTCGATAACCTGGAAATCCGCGTGCATGTAATCACGGCGGATCGGATCAACCTGCAGATCCTTGAGAATGACAACCTTACCGGCGTATTCCGTCTCCCCTTGCAGGGTGATGAGGGTGTTCCATCCGGCCTCGGTGGAGATCGCCGTTTTCAGATCCTTGGGAGTCAGCACAATACTCGCGGGGCTCAGACCGCGGCCATAGACCACGGCGGGGATCATGCCTTGACGTCGCAGGGAACGAGCCGCCCCTTTACCGGATTGTGCACGCTCGGAAATTTTCAGTTCTGCTGTAGCCATATCCTTTATCCTCCATTTAAGGTGATGAACGAACGTCTGTACAAAAGTTCGCGAAAGTCGTCAGACAAAAAGTGAACTGACCGACTCGTCGCCGTGAATTCGGCGAATGGCCTCAGCCAGAAGTCCCGCCACGGAAAGCACTCGCAACTTACCACACAACCTGGGTTTTTCTCCCAAGGGGATGGTATTGGTCACGACGACTTCCTCGAGACAGCTCTGGCTAATCCGTTCTAGGGCGGGTCCGGAAAGAACAGGATGGCTGGCACAGGCATACACCTTGTGCGCACCTTTATCCTTGAGGGCCTGGGCGGCCTGACAGAGCGTTCCGGCCGTATCGATCATGTCGTCGATGATCACGCAGGTCTCCCCGGATACATCACCGATAATATTCATGACCTCCGAGACATTGGGCCCGCTGCGACGCTTATCGATAATCGCCAGACCGGCATTGAGACGCTTGGCGAATGCCCGAGCCCGCTCGGTACCGCCGGCATCGGGGGAGACCACGACCAGACGCTGACCGGGGAAACGCCCGTTGAGATCTTCAAGAAGAACCGGCGCCGCATAGAGATGATCCACCGGAATATTGAAAAAGCCCTGAATCTGCCCGGCGTGAAGATCCATGGTGACCAACCGGTCCATACCGGCGACGGAAATGAGATCCGCCACCAACTTGCTGGTAATCGGAGTCCGCGGCGCGACCTTGCGGTCCTGCCGGGCATAACCAAAATAGGGGATGACTGCGGTAATGCTCGCCGCCGAAGCCCGTTTCAAGGCGTCGGTCATAACCAGCAGTTCCATGAGATTGTTATTGGAAGGCGCGCAGGTCGATTGAATTACGTAGACATCCCGACCGCGAACATTCTCGCCGATCTCCACCATGATTTCGCCGTCGGAAAAGTTTTTTACATTGGCACTCCCCAGCGGAACCGCCAGATGCCCGCAAATCTCCCGGGCCAGGGGAAGGTTGGAGGTACCGGAAAATATTTTCAGTTTGTCCACCACGTGACCTCTCTTACTTCCAGAAAAAAACTGTAGGCCATGGCGGACCATGACCTATCTGAACCCCGATGAAGGCACTGTCTATTGCAAGCCGGAAGAACGTGGCTGGGGCGCCAGGATTCGAACCTGGGAATGCCGGAATCAAAATCCGGTGCCTTACCGCTTGGCGACGCCCCAACAAGTTGTTCTGTCCATCAGATGGGCTGTACGACGAAAACTTTCCAGCCGGGTTCCATCTCGAAGATCCGTGCCGCCTGCCGTACCGCATCCCGATATCGAAAGGCTCCGAAGACCGTTGGACCGCTCCCGGACATGAGCGCACCCTCGGCCCCGAGGCTCAACATCCGTTGCCGGATTTCAGCGACGACGGGGTAATCTCTCAGGGTGACCTGCTCAAGATCGTTATGCAATCCGCCGATCACGCCTTCCAGCGTTCCGGAAAACCTCGGCAGTCTAGCCACATCACCTGCGGATGTCAACAGTAATTTTCCATAAACCTGGGCGGTCGAAACACTAATCCCCGGATTCACCAGAAGGTACCAGACGTCCCAAACCGTCGGAGCTTTCTCCAACTTCTCACCGATACCGGTCGCCCAAGCGGTCGACTCATAAATAAAAAAAGGAACATCGGCGCCAAGCTGAAGCCCCAGCGACATGAGCTCTTCCCTGGGCAATACACTTCCCAGCAATTCATTCATTGCTAGAAGAACCGTGGCGGCATCGGAAGACCCGCCGCCCAGACCGGCCGCCACCGGAATCTCTTTATCGATATGTATGTCGACACCCTGGCCGCATTCGGCCAGTTCAAGCATTCTTCCGGCAGCCCGGGCGGCGATATTTTCCTCGCCGGCGGACAGCGACAACTGCGGACAGCGGACGCGGATCCCCGGCTCCCGGGTCAATGCGACGCGAATCCGATCATAAAGAGAAACCCTCTGCATCAGCATACACAGTTCGTGATAGCCATCCGGGCGCTTGCCCAATACATGCAAACAGAGATTGATTTTAGCTGGAGCCAACCAGATCTTATTCACCCAGAACCCTCCTGCGAAAGGGCGTAACTTAAAAAATCCTCTCCTCGCTGTCAAGAGCCAAACAGCAGAAAAGGACCGCAATCGCGGTCCTTTTCTGTGGGAACAACCTAGGCGCAAGGCCCGTCGGGCCGAAAAAACCTTACTGAGTTTTGACCGGCGGATCGTGAGGATCCAGATGGCAGGTCAAACAGTCGGGGAACTTGGCATGCAGGGAGGCGTTATGCGGCATCTCGCCATGACACTGGCTACACTTGGGAATCATGGCATGCTGTTCATGACAAGTCACACAGGAAACCTGTGCGTGCTTGCTCTGGCTTCCGGACCAGACGGCATAGACGCTGGAATGACAACCGGAGCAGGTCTTCAGATCGGTATTCTCGGTGAAGACGATCTGCAGCGGCTTGTGCGCCGGATGACAAGGCAGACAGCTTTCCTGCGGCTGCTCGGGGTAGTGGCCCTCGTGACAGACGAAGCAAGAGGGGATATTGCCGTGACGCTCGCTATGGCAGTCGACACAAGCGACCATGGAGTGCTTGCTCGGGAACTGCTGAAGTTCGGCGGCCGGACCGGCGTGACAAGAGGCGCAGTTCTGGGCCAAGCGGTCGGAAAGGGGAACGCCCACCGGCTTATGGGGATTGCTGTGACAGGCCAAACATTCGGTCTGTGCCGGGCCGTGCGGCAGCGTATGGCAGCTTTCGCACTTGGGCATGATCTCGGACCAGTTGTTCCTTGTGGGGTTGTAGGCATGGTAGACGGTATGACAGTCAACGCAGTCGAACTGATGGCCTCCGCCCTCGTTTTTGAGAGTCTGGAAATAGGAGGTATGGCATCTCCCACACTCGGCGGTGGTCATCTTTTCGACGGGGGCGTCATAAGGGCTGGCGACAGAAGGAGTACTGGGCACGGGTGCTGCAGGGGCAGGAGCCGGCGCGACGGCGGGAGCGGGCGCAGCCTCGGCCTGGTGTTCCGGAGCCGCCTGGGACTCGGCGACCGGCTTGACACAGGAAATCGACAACATCACCAGAGCCATAACCGCCAGAAACGACAGGGATCTGCTGACCCGTTTCTTCTTCTCTCTCTCCATGGATACCTCTCTTTCGCTACGCGACATTCGAAGTGCGCCCAAGGCGTCTGCATAAAAGAACAATCGAACAGCCACCGGCTTGGGCGGGTGGCTGTTCGATTCTGACAGGACTTATTTGTTCAGATCATGGGCGGTGTTATGGCAGTCACCGCAGTTCGGAAACTTTTCATGGATACCGGCCGCGTGAGGAGTACCGTGGCAATCAGTACACTTGGGTATCATTTTGTGCTGTTCGGCATGACAGGTAACGCAGGCAACATCCTTATGTTTATAGGGGCTGGCCATCAGCAGCTGATTAGCGGTCTGATGGCAGGCAGCACAATGGGCATTGGCAGTGTCCTCACCGTAAGTGACGGTCGCCGGCATGTGCGCCTTGTGACAGATGCCGCAGTCGGCCTGGGTCTGCTCGGGCGAATGAGGTGAATGACACTTGACGCACTCTGGGATCACCCCATGCCGTTCGGCATGACAGAAGCTGCAGGCCAGCAGGGTGTGTTTGCTCGGATTGGCATCCAGCTGGGCCTTCTGCGAATCGTGACAGGTCAGACAGGGAGCGGTCATGTCGTCTGTCAAAGCGACCTCCAGGGGGCGATGGGGGTTATGGCAGCCGGTGCAGTCCGGCAACTCGTAGTGGGGGTTCCCTTCATGGCACATGCTGCACTCGGGGATATTGTCCGTCACCTTGGGCGGATGTCCGACGTGGCAGTCCTGACAGGAAACGGCTGTCTGATGTTTGCCGCCGGCGGCGGCAATATCGGCCGGCTCCTGGTCATGACACTTGACACAATCGCTGTTCGCCAGAACGGTATCCTGTGCCAGAACATTCCCCGCGGAAAGCAGCAGGGACAGCCCACCCAAGACCAGCATACAACCCAAACCCTTCTTCATCGTACCTCCCTTTCAACGACTCCCTGAGATAAAGAACCCGGGCTCACCATCCGGCGGGAACTTGGGCCCTACGGATATTCGCCAGGAAAAAGTACATATAACTCGGCCCCATAGCCCAGCATATTCACATTAGAGCGAACCGATACTAGCAAAAAAGGGTATAACTGTCCACCGATAAATCTTGCCTGGAGGAGGTTCCATCCCAGCCAGAGCGGGTTATTTCATGGTCACGGCAATGCGTTCACGCACCTCCTCCAGGGAGGGGCCGCTGATCAGCAAACGCTTATGACGGGATCGCTCACCCGCCACCAGCCGGACATCGCCACGGGAAACGCCAAGCAACTTTGCAAAATAGTCCCGGCACAACTCGTTGGCGGCCCCCTCCACCGGCGGCGAGGTCAGGCGGACCTTAAGTTCACCGTCGCGGACCTCTACCACCTCATTCCTGCTGGCGCGGGGCTGCACCCACAGGGACAGAACGATACCGGCAGGTTCCTGGCGGGCGAAAGGAGACATCAGAAGCCTTCCAGTTCCAACCTCTCGTCCCCGCTTGGAGATCGTTCCTCCGTCGCCAAAGAGGACTCGCTACCTTCCAGCTCACCAAATCCCCTGCCCGCAACCGAAACCACGTCGAGGTCGAGCAGGCGCAGATGGCTCTCGACCAGGGTACGCAAACCGGTCTCGAAGGCAATCTTCTGGCGCTTGATCTCCTGGATTTCACTTACCAGCTGAATACGGCGATCCTCGGCATCGCGCACGATCCGCTCGGCTCGCAACTGGGCATCGGCAATGAGAATCTCCCCTTCGCGGCGGGCGTTATTTTTCATGTCATCGGACATCTGCTGCGCCGTCATCAGGGTCTGCTTGAGGGTAGCTTCCCGTCCGCGCATCTCTTCCATGGTCACCCGTGCCCGCGCCAATTCCTCCTTCAACCCTTGGCTGACCCGGGTCAGACGTTCGATCTCCTCGGAGATCAGTTCGAGAAAATGATCGACGCCGGCCTTCTCATAACCAAAAGGCCGGGTCTTGAAGCGATGCTGCTGGATGTCGATGGGGGTGATGCTCATGCCCGCTCCCAAGTAGAGAAACTAGAGACTGTACGCCACCCGCGTGAGAATGATCATGACGATCCGCTGCAGGAGAAAAACCCCGAAGAGCAGGATGATCGGTGAGAAGTCGATCGCGCCGAAACTGATCGGCAGGATCCGGCGGATACGGATCAGCAGGGGGTCGGTCGCGCTATGCAGAAAACGCACGATCGGATTGTAGGGATCGGGATTGACCCAGGAAATGATCGCCCGGGCGACGACGATATAGATGTAAAGAGTGACGATCAGGTTGAAAACCTGAGCGACCACCATGATCAGTTCACCGAAAATTCCCATGTGCATCTTCTCCCGTGAAATCAGACACAACGAGCCATTAACAAGGGATCTTTTATACAGCAAGGGTGGAAAGGGTGTCAAACCCTTTCCCCGGCGGGACGCAAATCCCAAAGAACGGCGGCAATACCGATTAGAATTTTGACATTCCCGCCGAAAAACGCTACATTATGCGCCCAGAAACGCGCACCGGCCAGGGGCGACCCGCAAATGACCACACAAAGGGGAAATTCATGAAACGTACCAACAACCTTCGCATACGCCGTACGGCGCCGATCATCGCCCCCGCCGACTTGAAACAGGTTTTTCCTCTTACCGAACACGGCGCCGAATTCGTCTGTCAGGCCCGGGAACAGATCACCAACATTCTCAACCACAAAGATCCGCGCCTGATGGTGGTCGTCGGTCCCTGCTCCATCCACGACCCCAAGGCCGCCCTTGAATATGCCGAGCGCCTCGCCCGCCTGAGCCGCCAGCTCTCCGACCAGCTTTTCCTAGTGATGCGCCTCTACTTCGAGAAGCCCCGCACCACCATCGGCTGGAAGGGGCTGATCAACGATCCGGACCTCAATGGCACCCACCGGATCTCCAAGGGTCTCGGCATCGGTCGCGGCCTGCTCTGCGCCATCACCGAACTGGAACTCCCGGTCGCCTGCGAAATGCTCGACCCGATCACCCCCCATTACCTGGCGGACGCCATCAGCTGGGGGGCGATCGGCGCCCGCACCACCGAATCCCAGGTTCACCGAGAAATGGCCAGCGGCCTCTCCTTCCCCGTCGGCTTCAAAAACGGCACCGACGGCAACCTGCAAATCGCCATCGATGCCATGAACGCCGCCCTGCACCCCCACAACTTCCTCGGCATCGACAATGACGGTCGCAACGCCATCGTTTCCACGGCGGGGAACAGCGATGTCCACATCGTCCTGCGCGGCGGTAACCACGGCCCCAACTACCAAGCCGAGGATATCCGGCGTACCAAGGAGATGCTCGCCAAAGCCGGCCTGCCGACACGGATCATGGTCGACTGCAGTCACGCCAACAGCAACAAGGACCACGAAAGACAGGAAGCCGTCCTCAAGGACGTCATCGAGCAGATCGGCGCCGGCAACCGCAGCATCTGCGCCGTCATGATCGAAAGCAATCTCGAACCGGGCAACCAACCGACATGCGAAGATTTTTCCAGTCTGAAATACGGGGTATCGATCACCGACAAGTGTATCGGCTGGACAGATACCGAAAGGCTGCTGCGCTACGCCCACCAGACCCTCAAGGACTACGGCGGCAGAAAGACCGCCTGACCGGATCGGGGCGTTCCCTTCCTGGCGAACAGCCTGCCGTCGACCGTCGAAAATCCGTCCCTCGCCCCGTCACCGCCGATGACGGGGCGAGACGATCCTCAGCTTCGCGGGGTCTGTTCCTGCAAAACCAGCCGGACATCATCGACATTGACCTTGGTGATCTTCTTCCCTTCGCGCTCGGCCCGCACCAGCCCCTCTTCCACCCACTGGGTCAGACGACCCCGGCCAATACCGAACTGCCCTTCAATTTCCTCAGGCGTATACCACGTCTTCATCAGAGCCATAAAAACATCCTTTCTTTGCCGTTATCAGGGCCACCCGTTTCGCGAACCTCCTTGCTTCGTTGCGGCATCTTCATTGCGATTTGTTTAATTCTTTACAAAGGCCGTGGAAGCATTTAGATTGGCAAAAACTTTCAACCTTTATCAACTATCCGGAACCTATGGAAACTTCGGTATTAATTATCGATGATTCGCCCGGGGCCCGTCACCAGATTATCGACGGGCTTAAGACAGCCGATCTTTTCCAAGTTTATCATGAGGCGGGAAGTGTCGTCGACGGCTTCAAGATCGCCCTGAGCGACCCCCTTGACGTCATTCTCTGCGACCTCGATATGCCCGACATGGATGGTTTCAAGTTCCTCAGCATGATCAAGACCCGCAAGGAACTTCAGGATATCCCCGTCATCCTGGTCACCGGCGTCAACGACCAAGAGAGCAAAATCCACGGACTGGAACGGGGCGCCAGCGATTACCTCACCAAACCCTACGACCCCGCCGAACTCATCGCTCGGGTCAAGGTGCAGCTCAAAATCAAGACACTGCAAGACAGCCTGAAAAAAAGTAACCAGGCCCTCATGGAACTGTCCAACACCGACCCCCTGACGCACCTGAGCAACCGCCGCTATCTGATGAAAACCCTGGAAAAGGAATTGCAACGCTGCGAGCGGTCGCAGAAGTCGATGGCGCTGATCATGGTCGACGTCGACCACTTTAAACCGGTGAACGACACCTACGGTCACCAGCAGGGGGATGTGATCCTGAAAACTCTGGCCGACCAGATGAAGGCGCACCTGCGCGATTACGATCTAGCGGCCCGCTTCGGCGGCGAGGAATTTGCCCTGGTTCTGCCCGAAACCACCCTGTCCGAAGCCGAGCAGGTCGCCGAGCGTCTGCGCATCGCCATCAGCGAACTGAGAATTCCGGCGAATCATAACGAAATCCGCCTGACCATCAGCCTCGGCGTCGCCACCTATCCTCACCCCAAAGTACGCACCGTCGACAATCTGATTCTCGAAGCGGATCGCGCCCTTTACAACGCGAAAGAAAAAGGGCGTAACCGCGTCGAAACCATCTTCGGCTGATCCACCGCCTCACGCCCAAAAATCGTGGGCGTGCCGACTCTCTTCTTCGCTGATGACCCGAATGGCACTCACCCCCGCCACGGGGCAGCGGGTTTCGCAGAGCCCGCACATCCCCCAGTTGCCCCCCGCAAACGCTTCGGCATATACGACGAGAGGCCGATCATTCCGGCAAAAAAACCGGCGGAAAGAACAGCCTGATCAATTAAAAGAACACTCTACCTTTTTCTACCGTTTCCGAACCTGCCAGCAATTATGAATGCGCGGGTTGCGTTCGAAATCCCTGGGGATGGTCTTTCGGGTGATGTCTTCGATGAGCAGTTCCGGAAGGGCGGCGGTGTCCATCTTGAACTTGCGGTTGTTGTTGGAGAAGATCAGCGTGCCGTCTTTAGCCAGAAGATCCGCCGTTTTGCGCAGGAGTTCGACGTGGTCGCGTTGCACGTCGAAGGTGCCCACCATGCGTTTGGAGTTGGAAAAGGTCGGCGGGTCGAGAAAGATCAGATCGAATTCCCCTTTGGCGCGGCCGAGCCATTCGAGGCAGTCGGCCCGCTCCAGCCGGTGGTTGCCGCCGGAGAAGCCGTTCAGGGCGAGATTCTTTTTCGCCCAGTCGAGGTAGGTCTGGCTCATATCGACGGTCAGGGTCGAAGCCGCGCCGCCAAGAGCGGCATGGACGGATGCCGCGCCGCTGTAGGCGAAGAGGTTGAGAAAGCGCTTGCCCGCCGCCAGTTCGCCCAGCAGCAGCCGGGTCGGGCGGTGGTCGAGAAAGAGACCGGTGTCGAGGTAGTCGGAAAGATTAACCAAGAGCCGTGCCGCCCCCTCGCGCACCTCGATGAATTGCCCCCGTTCGCCGAACTTGCCGTACTGCTCGGTCCCTTTCTGCTGCTTGCGTACTTTCAGGAAAATCCGCTCCGGCGCCGTCTGCAACACCTCGGGTAGCACCGCCATCACTTCCTGCAAGCGCTGGGCAGCTTTGCACTCGTCGATTTCCTTGGGCGCCTGATACTCCTGTACATGCACCCAGCCGTCGTAAAGATCGACCGCCACCGCGTACTCGGGGATGTCGCCGTCGTACAGCCGGTAACAAGAGATTACCTCCTGTCTGGCCCATTTGCTGAGGGTTTTCAGATTTTTGCGCAACCGGTTGGCGAAGCTGGTCGCCCCTTCCGAGAGAACCACCGGCGCCGGGGGGCGGTGGCGGTCGACGAAGCTCTCTGGCTGCACGTCGATGTGCAGCAGCTTGCATTCGAGAGCGCCGTTGTAGAGGGTGTGCAGCTTTCTCGCCCGCAGGCCGAGCTTCTTGCCGAGCTCGACGTTGCCGGTGAAGATCGCCGCCTTCCAGCCGACGAACTGCTCCTTCAGTTTATCGCCGAGGGTGCCGTAGACTTCCTTGAGCGCCTCAACCTCGCCAAGCCGTTCGCCGTAGGGGGGATTGACCACCAGCAGCCCGGCAGCGGCTCCAGCGGGCGCGACCAGGGCCGCCACTTCGCGCCGTTCGACGTGAATCCGTTCGCGCAGCCCGGCCTTTTCGATATTCGCCCAGGCGGCGCGGATCGCCTTGTGGTCGGCGTCATAGCCAACGATCGTCGGAATCCGCGCCATACCGGCGGCGCGACGCCCTTGCGCCTCATCCAATAATTGCTGCCAGAGAAGAGCATCGTGCCCACGCCAGCGCAGGAAACCGTAATGGGGACGGAGCAGCCCGGGGGCAATGTCCCCGGCCAGATACGCCCCTTCCAGCAGCAGCGTCCCCGAACCGCACATGGGATCGACCAGCGCCCCGCCCCGCGCGGCGATTTCCGGCCAGCCGGCGCGGATCAGGATCGCCGCCGCCAGGTTCTCCTTGAGGGGCGCAAGTACCCCTTCGTCACGGTAGCCGCGCCGGTGCAGACTGTCGCCGGAAAAGTCGAGGCTCAAGGTGGCGGTATCGCGCAGCAGATAGAGATTGATGCGCACATCGGGGCGCTCGGCATCGACCGAGGGGCGCATGCCGGTGCGGTCTCGGAACTGGTCGACGACGGCGTCCTTGATCTTGAGGGCGGCGTAGTGGGAATGGGTGATTTTCGAACCGGAAACGCTGGCATCGACCGCCAGGGTACTTTCGGCGGAAAGATGCTCGCCCCAGTCGAGGGAACGGACCCCGGCGTACAACTCTTCCGGGGACTTTGCCGGAAAGGTCGCCAGCGGCAGCAGCACCCGGCTCGCCAGGCGCGACCAGAGACAGGCGCGGTAGGCGATTTCCAGCGGCCCGGAAAAGGCGACCCCGGCACGAGCCTCAACGACCTCAAAAGCGCCGAGGGCGCGCAGTTCGTCGGCGAGCAGCGGCTCGATTCCCTTGGGCGCGGTGGCAAAAAAATTCAGGTGGCTGGTCATGGCGTTCCGTTCAAAATGGCGGGGGCGACCGCCTTGGCCGCCCCCCCCCTCGTCTTAGATTTGTTGTGAAGAGTGGGCAGTTTAAGGGTTTCTCCTCACGTTAAACTCCCCCCCCCCTCACTCCTCACGGATTTACTGCAACTGAATGTTGAAGGTCAGATCCTTACCGGCCAAGGGATGGTTGGCGTCAAGGGTGATGTGGCTGTCGCTGACCGTGGTAATCTGCACAACCATCCCCTCTCCCTGCTCCTCGCCGACATGCAACTGCATTCCCACCTGCGGTTGCATGTCGGCCGGCAGCTGGGTGCGGGGCACTTCCAGCACCATCTCCTCGCGATAAGGACCATAGGCCTCTTGGGCGGGAATGGTCACAGTGCGCGACTCGCCGGCGCTCATGCCGAGGACGGTCTTCTCGAAACCGGGGATGAGCTGGCCCTCGCCGAGGGTAAATTCCAACGGCTCGCGCTCAAGGGAGGAATCGAAGACGGTGCCGTCTGCAAGGGTTCCGGTGTAATGCACTTTGACGGTATCGCCGTTTTTTACCTGGGACATGAAAGCTCCATAAAAAAGACTGAAGGTTGAAGACTGAAGGCTGAAGGTTAAAGACGGGCAGGTTAGCACAATCCATAGCCGACGGGCAAATCAGGGCTTGGCGACGCGGCGTTTTTCTACGGCGGAGCGGATTTCTTCGACGCAGGAGTAGGGGATTTTCAGATTGCCCCGACCACCTCCGATAACGATCTCTCCCCCTTCAATACCGTGGAAATCGCTGCCGCCGGTGACGATCATCCCCCGCCGTCGGGTCTGAGTGATGGTCCAGTCGATATCGTCGTTACTCGCTCCAGTATTGTAGGCCTCGACGCCATCCATGCCGAGGGCGACGAAGATGTCGAAGAGCTTGAGCAGACCGGCGCGATCCACCGGAATGTAGGGGGGATGGGCAAGTACCGCGACGCCGCCGGCGCGATGGATGAGGTCGATGGCTTCGGCGATGGGAAAATAGCGCTTTTCCACGTTGCAGGGAACGAGATAGCGTTCAAAGGCTTCATCTTTCGTCATCACATGGCCGTCTTCGAGCAGGGCCATGGCGATGTGTGGCCGACCGATGGTTCCCCCGGCCTTGGCCTTCACCGCCGCGATGTCGATGGGCGCGCGCCCCTCGGAAACCAACTTCTCGTTGACTCGCTCGACGATGCGCTCGTTGCGGCTTTCGCGGAATTCGCGAAAGGATTTGAGCGCCGCGTGCAGGTTGCCGTCCCGGTGGTCGAAACCGTAGCCGAGCAGGTGAATGTCCTGGATCGACTCCCACACCACCGACAGTTCGACCCCGGAAAGCACCTCGACCCCCAGTTCGGCCCCAACCGCCATCGCCGCGTCGATACCGTCGATATTGTCGTGATCGGCCAGCGCCATCGCCGAAAGCCCCGCCTTCGCCACCATCCGCGCCACCTCCTCTGGCGTAAAAACGCCGTCGGAGCAGGTACTGTGCAGGTGCAAATCCACCAGTTTCCGGGTCATAAAAATCCTTTCAAAATAGGCTTTTCCGCCGATTTTTTTGGAAGCGACCCGGCGGGTCGCCCTAGGCGAGGCATCTCCTCGCTCCTACAAAATATCCCCAAATTACCGCTTCTTCACCCGGAACCCCGCCTTTTCCCAGGCGTTGCGATCATCCACAGCCGCCTTTTTCGGCTCGGCGGGCCGAGTGGTTTTTTGGCGGCCGGTGCCTTCCAGCGCTTCCTTGATCGACAGGGAGATGCGCTTGCGGGTAACGTCGACGGCGAGAACTTTGACCTTGACGATCTCGCCGACTTTGACCGCTTCGTTGGGATCTTTGATGAAACGGTCGGAGAGGTGACTGACGTGAACCAGGCCGTCCTGATGGACGCCGATGTCGACGAAAGCGCCGAAGGCGGCGACGTTGGTCACGGTTCCCGGCAGCACCATCCCCTCTTTCAGATCGGAAATCTCCTGCACATCGTCGCGAAAGGCCACTGCCTCGAAGGCGGCGCGGGGGTCGCGGCCGGGTTTTTTCAGTTCTTCGAGGATGTCCCGCAAGGTCGGCAGGCCGACGGTCTCGCTGACGTAGCGCTTGAGCTCGATCTTGCCGGCCAAGGCCGGATCGCTCGCCAACTGGGCCAGGGAGACGCCGAGGTCGGTGGCCATAGTTTCGACCAGTTTGTAGTTCTCAGGATGGACGGCGGTGTTGTCGAGAGGATGGACGCCGCCGCGGATGCGCAGAAAGCCGGCGGCCTGCTCGAAGGCCTTGGCGCCGAAGCGCGGTACCTTGAGCAACCCCTTGCGAGCCGCGAAGGAACCGTTTTCATCGCGGTAACGAACGATGGCCTTGGCCAACGATTCGCCGATGCCGGAGACGTAGGCAAGCAGCGCCCAGGAGGCGGTGTTGAGATCGACGCCGACGAAGTTAACGCAAGATTCAACGGTGGCGTCGAGGGCCTTTTTCAAGGCGCTCTGGCTGACGTCGTGCTGGTACTGGCCGACGCCGATGCTCTTCGGATCGATCTTGACCAACTCGGCCAGGGGATCCTGCAACCGGCGGGCGATGGAAATGGCACCGCGAATGGTCAGGTCGAGCTCAGGAAACTCCTCGCGGGCGATATCCGAAGCCGAATAGACGCTGGCTCCGGCCTCATTGACCACCACCACGGCGACGGACAATCCCGCCTCTTTCAAGGTGTCGCGGATAAAGCGATCCATCTCGCGACTGCCGGTGCCGTTGCCGATGGCGAGCATTTCGATGGCATGGGTTTGCACCATCCGCAGCAGATCTTTCTTCGCCTGCGGCAGCCGAGATTCGCCGGTGTGGGGGTAGATGGTGACGTGCTCCAGAAACTTGCCGGTGCTGTCCACCGCCGCCAGCTTCGAACCGGTACGCATCCCCGGGTCGACGCCAAGGACCCGCTTGCCCCCGGCCGGCGGCAGCAGCAACAGATTCTTGAGGTTCTGGGCGAAGACCTCGATGGCCGCCTCGTCCGCCTTTTTCTTCGCCTCCAGCCGCATTTCGACCTCGATGGAAGGCGCGATCAGACGCCGGTAGGCGTCCTCGGCCACCGCTTCGAGCAGCGGCTTGAAGATGCTTTCCCCCTTCAGCAGCCGGGCTTTCAGCCGCAAGAGGATCTCCGCCTCGGGCGCATCGATGGTCAAGCGCAGCACCTCCTCCTTCTCCCCCCGGCGCATGGCCAGCATCCGGTGGGAGGGGATGACTTTCAGCGGCTCCTGATAGTCATAGTACATCTCGAACTTGGTCACCGCCCCCACCTTCTCGGCGGCCACCTGCGAGCGGAACACTCCCTGCTCCCAGGTCAGCTGCCGCACCAGGGCGCGGGCGTCGGCATCCTCACTCAGTCCCTCGGCGAGGATATGCCCGGCCCCGGCCAAGGCAGCGGCGACATCGGGCACCTCTTTTTCCGGATCGACAAAAGGCGCGGCGACCTCCTCCGGGGTGCCACTTTTGAGTTCTTGGGCGGCGATCAGCGCAGCCAGCGGCTCCAAGCCCCGCTCGCGGGCGATGGTCGCCTTGGTGCGGCGCTTCGGCTTGTAGGGCAGGTAGAGGTCTTCCAGCTCGGTCTTCTGCCGGGTCGCCTCGATGCGGCCTTTGAGCTCCGGCGTCAGCTTGCCCAGCTCTTCGATGGTTTTGAGGACCGTGACCTTGCGCTCCTCCAGCTCGCCGAAATAGGCCAACCGCTCTTCCAGAGAGCGGATCTGCACTTCATCCAGCTCGCCGGTGCGCTCCTTGCGGTAGCGGGCGATAAAGGGGACAGTCGCCCCTTCGCGCAGCAGTTCGACGGTATTGTCCACCTGGGAGAATTTAAGACCGGATTCCTCGACCAGAGTGTCGAGCACCCGGGAAAGCTGTTGGGGGGTCAGTGCCATGGGTGGTTCCTTTTTGGAGATAAGATTAAAACCGGCCTCGCGCCCGTTCGCTGCGCTCACTTGAGCACGCGGAGGGCGTAGAGAAAAGCTGGAGGGAGCGGGCGAGAGACGGCTTCGATTTTCAAAGGGGAGGGATTGTAGCATGGGGGCACGAGGAAGAGAAGCCCGTTCGCCAGGCGGCGGTTTCCGGGCAAAGGTACCGGGGTCGCGTCTTGTGCCGCGACCAAATAGCCGGATGTTTCAACGGCAAGCCCCGTCGCCTCCCCCCCAAGCGGCGCCGCGCCATCAACACCGTCGACACCCCCTCCCCCGAGTGCTATCATCCCTGGCCGATTTGATTTCCTCCCGGAGGTCCGCCCCGTGTCCAACATCGATCCCGCCACCGAAAAACTTCTGACCGCCTTCCGCAAGCTTCCGGCCGTGGAACAGCAGGTCGCGCGGATGCTGGCCTTTTTCCTGGCGCCGGTGGCCCGTAGCAACCTCGCCGCATGCCTGACCCGAGCCGGGATCCGGCACGACACGGGGCGCGCCATTTATGGACCCAGCCTTCTGCCGCTCTTGCAAAACCTGCAAAAAGCCGGGCTGGCCACGGAGATTCAAGGGGGATTCCTGTTGCGCCCGGAGTTGCGGCATCCCCTTCTGCGCGAACTGGACCGGCAAGGGACGCTCCCCGATTTCGCCGAGGCGGTCAAGTTAAGCATCCGCAACATTTACTACAAAAGCCTGGAGCATTGCCTTCAGGATCTGCAACGAGCGATCTATCTGCGTGACCTGTCGGAAGTTGCACGGATTCTGGATTTTTACCACTCGCGCTTCGACGGTTCTCCCTATGGTCTGCTCTTCGACCGGGCTATGGACGGTGACTGGTTCAAGTCCCTCCCCCCCAACCTCTGGGCCACCATTCTGGTCGACCTGACCATGCGGGATTTCCTGCGACTGGCGCCGTCGGACGCGTTTAACATCCTCGACGGCTGTGTCGGCGACACTCCGGAGACGCCACTGAACGCGAAATACCATGTGGTTTTCTATAGGATCATGCGCGGCCGACTGCAAGCGGCGGAAGCGGCCATCGCGCAACTGCGCCTGCAGGCCTTCACCGAACTGACCGGAATCATCGCCCTGGCGCGGGGGCAGGTCGAAGAAGCCGTCCTCCTTTTTGAACAGGGGCTGACACACATCAAAAAGGAGACGGGCAAACGCAAGATCTGTTTTCCCGGGATGATCGGCGTCTTTCACCAGTTGGCGTTGCTTCGCGCCGGGCTGCCGGAATACCTGAAGAGCGCCGTCCAGTTGGCCGCCATCGGCTTGAAGAAAGAATCGGGGAGTACCCGCTTCCTCCTCGATCTATTGAGCCGGCTGGCCGAGGCAAAACAGGGGAGCAACCGCAGCGCCACGGTGCTGAAGGATTTTCTGCGCCGGGAAGACAGGTTGAAACCCTTCGAACATCTCATCCGCTGTCTGGTCGCCTTCGAGCTCAAGACCGATTTGATTCCCCCTCATCGCAAGACACTGTCCCAGGTCACGGAAGCCGCCCATGCCTCGGGATTTCTCTGGCTGGGGGGCGAAGCGCTTCTGCTGCTCGAAGCCTTCGATTCGAAAGGGAAGGTGCGACCCGAGTGGGCGACGAAACTCTTCGCCGAGGAGGGGATCACCGGTCTGACCGGGGGGAGGACGGACGAGCAAAACTGGCAGCGCTCCCTCAAGGCGCTCTTGACTCTGGGCTCCGGCGCGGTCGCTGCCGGGACATCCCCAACCGTCGCCGCCAAGGCCTCCCGTCTGATCTGGCTGATCTATGGCAAAGATTCTCATATCACTATCCAGCCCGTCGAACAGAAGCTGGGCGCCCGGGGCTGGAGCAAGGGGCGTAACGTCGCCCTGAAACGGCTGGCGGAGGAGAGCGCGCGTCTCGATTTCCTCACGCCCCAAGATCACAAAGCTATCGCCTGCATTCGCAAGGAACGAACCTACAACTACGGCTACTATGCCCAGATGGTCTACGAATTCGACATCGCCAAGACCCTGCGCGCCCTGATCGATCACCCGCTGGTTTTTAACGGAGGCCACGAGGAAGAGCCGCTGACCTTGGCCAAGGGGGAGTTCACCCTGGAAGTGCTGCGCGCCCAGGGGAAACTGAATGTGCGCCTGGCGCCCCTGCCCGATCCGGACAAGAATTTTTTCTGGAGTTGGGAAGGACCGACACGCTTGCGCCTTTACGAACCGACGGTGGAACAGCGGCGCATCGCCAGCATTCTCGGCGAAAAGCTGACCGTGCCCGAAACAGGGGAGAAGGAGCTCCTCGCCGCCATCACCGCCGTTTCCCCCCACGTCCTGGTCCACTCCGACCTGGCCGGGGAGAATCTCGCCGCCGAATCGGTGGAGGCGGACAGCCGCCTGTATCTGCTGCTGCGCCCGTCGGGAGCGGGAATCAGCGTCGAGACGCGGGTTTTCCCCTTCGGCGAGCGGGGCCCTCGCTTCCTCCCCAGTCAGGGCGGGGCGACGGTGATCGCCGAGATCGAGGGGAAAAAGCGGCAATGCCAGCGGGATCAGATTCTGGAACGACGGCGCCACGAAACGCTGCTACAAAGCTGGAGCGGTTTCGAGTCCTGTGCAAGCCACGATGGGTTCTGGCGATTGGAAGAGCCGCAAGAGGCCCTGGAACTGCTTGAAGCGCTGCACGACCTGCTGCGCGCCGATCCCGAGGACTATGTCCTGCGCTGGCCGGAAGGGGAAAAGTTCAGGCTGCGCGGCACGGCCTCGTGGGAGCGGCTGAAGCTGGCGGTACGTTCGGGCAAGGACTGGTTCTCGCTGGAGGGTGAAATCGCCCTCGACGCGGATCAGGTGCTGTCGCTGCAACGGCTGCTGGAACTCGCCGAGCAGGAAAAAGGCCGCTTCATCCCCCTGGCCGACGGGGAATTCGTCGCCCTCACCGAGGAATTCCGCCGGCGGCTGGACGAGCTGCGGCGGGTGGTGGACCGGCACGGCAAGGAACCCCGTTTCCATCCCCTGGCAGCGCCCTTGGTGAACGAGGCGCTGGGCGGCGTCGGCGGGCTCAAGGGGGATAAATCCTGGAAAACAGCGCTGGGACGGTTCCGCGCCGCCGAAGCCCTGCAACCAACGGTCCCCGCCACCTTGCGCGCCGAACTGCGCGACTATCAGCGGGAAGGCTTCGAATGGCTCAGCCGCTTGGCCCATTGGGGGGTCGGCGCCTGTCTCGCCGACGACATGGGCCTGGGCAAAACCGTGCAGGCGCTGGCCCTGCTCATCGACCGCGCCCCGTCGGGACCGGCGCTGGTGCTGGCGCCGACCTCGGTCTGTCTCAACTGGGAGAGCGAGGCCCGCCGCTTCGCGCCGACCTTGCGGCCGCGACTCTTCGGCGGCAGCGACCGGCAAGCCTTCGTCGAATCGCTGCAACCCTTCGATCTGGCGATTTGCAGCTACACCCTGTTTCAGCAGGAAGCCGAACGGCTGACCGGCGTCCGCTGGGAAACGGTGGTGCTCGACGAAGCCCAGGCAATCAAGAACATGGCCACCAAGCGCTCCCAGGCAGCGATGCAGCTTAATGCCGGATTCCGCGTCGCCACCACCGGCACCCCAGTGGAAAACCGCCTGGACGAACTCTGGAACCTGTTCCGCTTTCTCAATCCCGGCCTGCTCGGCTCGCACCAGTCCTTCACCGCCCGCTTCGCCCACCCCATCGAACGGGAGCGGGACAAGTCTGCCCGCACCCTGCTGAAAAAACTTATCCGTCCCTTCATCCTGCGCCGCAGCAAAAGCCAGGTGCTGGAGGAGTTGCCGCCGCGCACCGAGATCGTCCAGCGGGTGGAGCTTTCCACGGAAGAAGCGGCCTTCTACGAAGCCCTGCGACGCAAGGCCCTGGACAACTTGGGCGAGGCCGAAGAGCAGTCCCCCGGCGAGCGGCAGATCCGCATCCTCGCCGAAATCATGCGCCTGCGCCGAGCCTGCTGCCATCCGCGCCTGGTGCTGCCGGAAAGCGCCCTGCCCAGCGCCAAGCTCGCGGCCTTCCGGGAGATCGTCGACGAACTGCGGGCCAACGGCCACCGGGCGCTGGTCTTCAGCCAGTTCGTCGCCCATCTCGATCTGTTGCGGGCGGAATTGGACAAGGACGGCATCGCCTACCAGTATCTCGACGGCTCCACCCCGGCCAAGGAACGCCAAGCCCAGGTCGCCACCTTTCAGGCTGGACAAGGGGAGCTCTTTCTCATCAGTCTCAAGGCCGGCGGCGTCGGCCTCAACCTCACCGCCGCCGACTACGTCATCCACATGGACCCCTGGTGGAACCCGGCGGTTGAGGATCAGGCCTCCGACCGCGCCCACCGCATCGGCCAGCTCCGCCCGGTCACGGTCTATCGTCTGGTCGCGGCCAACACCATCGAAGAAAAGATCGTCGCCCTGCACGGCCAAAAACGCGAACTGGCCGACTCCCTGCTCGAAGGAACGGAAACGGCCCTACGCGTTTCGGCGGAGGACCTGCTGGAGTTGTTGCGGGAGGGGGGAGAAGGATAGAGAACGATTTGGCGGTCGGTGAATCAGGGGACTATGCCAGCACAATCGTTGACGACAGAATTCCCGGCGACACTGCCAAGTTGCGGATTCCGGGACCATCCGGCCACCGATTCCGCTGCAAACTGGGCCACCCGTTCCGGCGCAAACTGGCCCAGTTTCCTCCGGAATCGAAACGCGACGCTGGATAACCTGGTGTACAACCTTGGAAATTTTATTTTCCAGGAGGTGCACCGTTGGCAAACAAGAGGTTATCCATGCGCAAGATCAGAGAAACACTCCGTCTTCATCATGACAGCGGTCTCGGGCAACGCCCGATCTCCCGCTGTTTGAACATATCCCGCACCACGGTCGGCGATTATCTGCAGCGGGCCAACATGGCCGGGCTGAGCCGATTCACTGACCGATCAGCAGCTTTACAATCTGCTGTTTCCTCCTGCCGCTGCGGTTGTCTCTTCCCACCGTCCGCTGCCGGACTGCGCCTACCTCCACAATGAGCTTAAGCGTAAAGGTGTCACCCTGATGCTACTCTGGGAGGAATATATTGCCGAGCATCCGCAGGGGTATCGCTACAGCCATTTCTGTGAACTGTACCGCCGCTGGGCACGTAAACTGAAGATCTCCATGCGCCAGGTGCACAAGGCCGGGGAGAAGCTGTTCGTCGATTACGCCGGTCACACCCTGCCGATTGTCAATCCGCACACCGGCGAGATCAGCGAGGCCCAGATCTTCGTCGCGGTGCTGGGAGCCAGCAGCTACACCTTTGCCAAGGCGACGCTGAGTCAGGGCCTGTCCGACTGGCTCGGCTCCCACGCCCGCGCCTTTGCGTTCTTCGGCAGCGTGCCGGAACTGGTGATCATCGATTATGTTCCCGAGAACATAATCGGGAATCAGGCGCCTGCAGACCCCGCCGAAAAACTCCCAGGCTTCCTCGATCCCGGCGATCAGGGCATCCAGATCCTGACGATGGGTGAGGAAGACATACTGGTGCCGGCTGAACACCAGGGTTACCACCAGGGCGTGCAGCACCCGGTCCCTGCCGGTTTCGGGGTCGAACACCAGCCCCATGCGACCGAAATCGCATTGGGCCACCTCGCCCGGTTCGGTCTGGGCCATGCGCACCGTCACCTTCGGGCCGCCGAAGCCGAGGGTCTCCCGGGCATAGCGGTAGAGGGTGCTGTAGGTGACGTCGACCCCCATGCGGCCGAGTTTGATGTGGGCCTTGGTCAGGGACAGTCCGTCCGTCTCCAGCCAACCGGAAAGCAACTCGCGGTGGGGCAGAAGTGGCGCGCAAGCGCCCGGCTCCGATGGTCTACTCTGGCCACCGTGCACTTGGCAAAAGAAGGCCGCGGCGATCTCGGACAACTGATCGTCGGCAACCGAATTGGCAAAGCCATGCTCGGCGGCGAGCCCCAGGTAGTTGCGCACGGTCTTGCGGTCCATGCCTGTCGCCCGGGCAATGCGGCGCTGGCTGTCTTTGGCTTTCACCCTGCGTAAAAGGTCAAGAATATCCGTCACGCCGTACTCCTTGTGTGCCATGCCTTCCTTCCTCCAGCGGGGGAATGAAAGAAGGTTAGAAACAGCGCCGTGCCGATAATCTCAGGGGTGGGGGAATGCTCTTGAAAAAGGGGCGGAGGAATGCTCCTGAAAAATCAGGAGTTCAGGTGGGGGAATGGTCGTGAAAAATCACAAGTATCGGGCTTTGAAGATAGTAAGCCTTCTCACCCGGCGCGGCCGCCTCGTATGCGATTCCTGTTCGTCAGGCCAGTGCTTTGCCTGCGGCTTCCTTCAGATTCCACCTCGCGGTGGACACCCTTGCCGTCCGGCTAATCGTTCCCCTTGGCGAGCCGATAGAGGACTTCCACCTCCAATTCACGATTCAGCCACCACAGCTGAATCGATGGCGCTTACGCGCCACGCGACCTACCGGGCGCACCACGAAAATGCCCCTGCCGGGGAAATCCGGCAGGGGCATTTTTCTTTCGGAAAAACCCTCGGCTTACTTGCGGTAGCCGTTCATTTCATCAAACTGCAGGTATTTGTAGATCTGCTCAGCCTTGGGCGCGACCTTCTCCTTGTAAACCGCCAGATACTCGGCCGGAGTCGGCAGTTTTCCGAGGTTGGTAGTCACCGCGCCGAGTTCAGCGGAGCCGAGGTAGACCTTGGCGCCGGTACCGATACGGTCGTCGAAGTTACGGGTCGAGGTGGAGAACACATTCACCCCGTCGGGAACGCGGGCCTGGTTGCCCATGCACAGCGAGCAGCCGGCGATTTCGATGCGGGCGCCCACAGCGCTATAGACCGAGAAGAGTGCCTCTTCCTTGAGCTGCTGCTGATCCATACGGGTCGGCGGGCAGATCCAGGTGCGGACGTTGGGATTGAACTTCTGACCGCGCCAGATCTCGGCGGCGGCGCGGAAGTGGCCGATGTTGGTCATACAGGAACCGAGGAAAACGTCCTGAATCGGGGTACCGGCGACTTCGGAGAGGAGTTTGACATCGTCCGGATCGTTCGGGCAGGCCAGAATCGGCTCTTTAATGTCAGCCAGATCGATTTCGATGACGGCGGCATACTCAGCGTTGGCATCAGCCTTGAGCAGGTTGGGCGCCTTCAGCCACTCGTTGACGGCGTCGATACGGTTCTGCAGGGTCTGGGGATCCTGGTAACCATCTTCGATCATCTTCTTCATCAGGGCGACGTTGGAGCGCAAATAGGTGCAGACCGACTCCTCGGAGAGCTGGATGCAGCCGGCAGCAGCGGAGCGCTCGGCGGCGGCGTCGGTCAACTCAAAAGCCTGCTCAACGGAGAGATTGGGTAGACCTTCCATTTCAAGGATGCGGCCGTTGAAGATGTTCTTCTTGTTCTTTTTGGGCACGGTCATCAGACCCTGTTTGATCGCCCAGAAGGGAATAGCGTTGACCGCGTCGCGCAGGGTGATGCCCGGGTTGAGCTGCCCCTTAAAGCGGACCAGCACCGACTCGGGCATATCCAGGGGCATGAAACCCATGGCGCCGGCGAAAGCAACCAAACCGGAACCGGCCGGGAAGCTGATGCCGATAGGGAAGCGGGTGTGGCTATCGCCACCGGTGCCGACGGTGTCGGGCAGCAGCAGACGGTTGAGCCAGCTGTGGATGACGCCGTCACCGGGACGCAGGGCGACACCGGCGCGCTCGGCGACGAAATGGGGCAAGGTCTTGTGCATCTTCACGTCCGCCGGTTTGGGATAGGCGGCAGTGTGGCAAAAGGACTGCATGAACATGGGCGCCTGGAACTTGAGGCAGGCCAGTTCTTTCAGTTCGTCAGCGGTCATCGGGCCGGTGGTATCCTGGCTGCCGACGGTGGTCATCTTCGGCTCGCAGGCGGTACCGGGGAGAATACCGGCAACGCCGCAGGCCCGGCCAACCATCTTCTGCGCCAGGGAGTAGCCCTGACCGGCCTTGGGCACCGGATTGACCGGCTTGGTGAAGACCTCGGTCTCAGGCAGGCCGAGAGCGGCGCGGGCCTTGCTGGTCACGCTGCGGCCGATGATCAGCGGAATACGGCCACCGGCGCGGAATTCGTCGGGAACGGTATTGGGCGCAATTTCAAAGGTGGTGATGACCTTGCCGGCTTCGTTGGTCACTTCCCCCTTCTTGGTATTGATGACGATGACGTCGCCGGTGTTCATGCCGGTCACGTCCATCTTCAGCGGCAGGGCGCCGGAGTCTTGGGCAGTGTTGAAAAAGATCGGGGCGATAACGCCGCCGATAATGATGCCGCCGGTCTTCTTGTTGGGCACGGCCGGAATTTCATTGCCAATGTGCCAGAGCACGCTGTTGCAGGCCGACTTGCGGGAGGAGCCGGTGCCGACGACGTCACCGACAAAGGCAACCTGGAAGCCATCATCGCGGAATTTGGCGATTTCGGCGTTGCCGGTAGGGAAGCGGGTCTTGCCCATGGCCAGGGCGTGCAGCGGGATGTCGGGGCGGCTCCAGGCATCGCCGGCCGGGGAGAAATCGTCGGTATTGATTTCGCCGTCAACCTTGTAAACCTTGACCTTGATGGTTTCGGGCATGGCCGGCTTGGAGGTGAACCATTCGGCGTTGGCCCAGGATTCAACAACCTTCTTGGCGGCGGCATTGGATTTGGACAGCGCCAGCACGTCATCAAAAGCATCGTAAACCAGGGTGATGCCGGAAAGGGCGGCGGCCGCGTCGTCGGCCAGTTCGGCATCCTTGAGGGCTTCGACCAGGGGGTTGACGTTGTAGCCGCCGATCATGGTGCCGAGGATCTTAATGGCATCCTTCTTGTTGATCAGCGGAGAGCTGACCGCGCCCTTGAGGAGCTTGCCGAGGAAATCGGCCTTGACTTCGGCGGCCGGGTCAACCCCCGGGGAGATGCGCTCCTTGAACAGATTCAGCAGAAAGCTTTCCTTGCCGGCGGGGGGTGCCTGCAGCAGCTTGCAGAGATCGGCGGCCTGCTCGGGGTTCAGGGGAAGCGCGGGAATGCCTTGGGCCTTACGCTCTTCCTCATGTTTCAGATATGCTTCGATCATCTCTCTCCTCCTCAATGTAGTGGGGACGTTCTTTCCTCGC
Source organism: Trichloromonas sp. (assembly GCF_034006665.1). Classification (GTDB taxonomy): domain Bacteria; phylum Desulfobacterota; class Desulfuromonadia; order Desulfuromonadales; family Trichloromonadaceae; genus Trichloromonas. Next base: position 17,838 of record NZ_JAVESI010000026.1, on the reverse strand, counting down.
GAAGCGGCCCCTTGAATACGGCCGACAGAGGTCTTTATCGAAAGACTGCCAGTTCGGCGAAAAAGGTGCGCGAAGGCGCGCTACGGAACCGGAAACTTGCATACTGTATACGATTGAACGGGAGATTGTCAACGCGGAAGTCGTTCAAAAATAAACCCTTGGCGGGGCAGGAAAAAGGGTTCCTCCTGAGGGAGGGATTAAAATGACGGGATAAGGAAAGCGCTGCAAACGACGGGGCAGAGAATCCGCCATTTAACGCGGACCGGTGAATTCAATCCCGAAAAACCTGACGCCGTCTCCCGGCGTAGCGTGAAGTTCTTCAATATCGCCTACCTTCCTGATCCCAGAACCGACGGGCTCCGTAGTCGCTCCTGTCAAGCAGATCGACCATCCGGGCATCTTCGGAGAGGGGCGCCAGGCAGAAGAGATTGCCGCCGACGGTCTCGCAGGGGAGAAACTTCCAAACAAAGGGAAAAGCGTCGTTGTGGAGAAGTGAACGGGCCGGCAAAAAACCCCTTACCCCCCCTGATTGCGGGTTTCCAGCTCTTCCCAGCGTTCGAACAGCTGTTCCAGACGGGAATCGAGTTCCTGCAGCGATTCGGCCACTTCCGCCAGGCGCAGATGATCCCCCAGGCGGGCCGGATCGGCGAGCAGCCCTTCATAGTCGGCTTTGGTCTGCTCCAGTTCGGCAATTTCCCGCTCTACCGCTTCCAGTTCGCGCTTTTCCTTGTAGCCAAGACCGGTCTTCTTCCGCGCCTTCGGCTCGACCACCGCCGGCTTCACTTCCAGCTTGCGCGCCTGCCGTTCATCCTCCGTCCGCAATTCCTGAAAGCGGAGGAAATCCTCGTAATTCCCCTCGTAATAGGCCACCCGGCCGGCCTCTTCGAAATGGAGGATACCGGTGGCGATCCGATCGAGAAACCAGCGGTCGTGGGTCACCACCAGCACGCAACCAGAAAAGTCGGCGAAGGCCTCTTCCAGCACCTGCATAGTGGGAATGTCGAGATCGTTGGTCGGCTCGTCGAGAATCAGTAGATTGGCCCCTTTCAGCATCAGACAGGCCAACAGCAGCCGCGCCCGTTCGCCGCCGGAGAGGGTACTGATGCGTTTGCGCTGCTCTGCGGCGGGGAAGAGAAAGTCTTCCAGATAGCCGATCTTGTGCCGTTTCCGGCCGGCAACCTCAACCCACTCCCCCTCCCCCAGCGCTTCATGGACAAACTGCTCGGGATCGAGCCCGCTTCGGGCCTGGTCGAGATAGCCGATGCGCGTATTGCTGCCGACCACAACCTCTCCCGCCGCGGGTTTCAACTCGCCCAGCACAGTTCTGAGCAGGCTGGTCTTGCCGCAACCGTTAGGACCAAGGATACCGATGCGCTCGCCCTTGCGGAGGATGAAGGAGAGTCCCGCGACCAGGCGCCGGCCGCCCAGTTCGATCTCCAGGTCCTGGAATTCGAGAATGGTGCCACCCAGGCGTTGCTCGGCGGCAAATTCGAGCTTGACGTCGCGCACCCGCAAATCCTTTTTCTGTCCACGCAGTCCCTCAACCCGACCGATACGCGCCTTCTGCTTGGTGGTGCGCGCCTTGGCCCCCCGATGCAGCCAGGCCTCCTCCCGCCGCAGCAGGTTCATCAGACGACCCTGGGCCCGGCCTTCGGCTTCAAGCCGCTCCTGCTTCTGGCGCAGGTAGTCGCTGTAGTTCCCTTGATACTGGGTCAACACCCCCTGTTCCAACTCGAACATGCGCCCCACCACCCGGTCGAGAAAATAGCGATCGTGGGTCACCAGCATGACCGCGCCGGGATACCGGCACAGCATGATTTCAAGGGCGGCGACGGTTTCGGCATCGAGATGGTTGGTCGGTTCATCAAACAGCAAAAGTTCGGGTTCGCGCAAAAACATCGCGGCCAGGGCCACTTTCTTGACCCAGCCGCCCGACAGTTCACCAACCCGTCGGGTCGGGTCGACGATACCGAAACGCCCGGAGATGTCGGCGATGCGATGGCCGAGATCCCAGGCGCCATGGTGGTCGAGCCAAAGCTGCAGGGCCTGCTGTTCCGCCAGCAGCTTCTCCCCTTCGTCGGCGTCGGCGGCAGGCAGGCGCGCAGCGATCTCGTAAAATCGGGCAAGATTCCGGCGCGCTTCCGCCAACGCCCGTTCCAGGGTCTCGGCGATGGTCAGATCGGGGTCGAGTTCCGGTTCTTGGGGCAGATAGGCAGCCGTCAGCCCCCGCTTGCGCATCACCTCACCGCCATCGGCATCTTCTTCCCCCGCCAGCACCCGCAGCAGGGTCGACTTGCCACAGCCATTACGACCGATGACCCCGACCTTCTCCCCCTCGGCCACGGCAAATGCCAGTCCGTCAAGCACCAACCGCGCGCCATAACTCTTGTACAACCCGTTGACATCAATCACGTTCATGCGCTTCGTCCTCTTGAAATCACTCCCCGTCAGCAACCGGGCGGCCTCATATATACATGGATGCGGCAAAAATGCCAAACAATCCCGGGCCAGGGGGCCGACGAATATTGTGACTTATTCTGTCACACAATGGGTGGATCATCGGGCCATCAAACCAGAAAGGATAATGGCCATGTTTGAAATATTGATGTTGCTGGGCTTTCTCACCATCGGCTTTTCCCACCTGCTTCTTCCTTCGGCCCCGCCGCCGAAAGCGGAAAAGCCGACCGCAAAAAACTCACCAGCGCTTGAGCGCCGGCAGCCCCGGGGGCAGCGGCTGCCGGCATCACGGCACGCAAACGAAAAGCCCGCGACCCGCCGGGAAAAACCCTCGGCACCGGTCACCCTAGGCAAAATCCGGCGGCTGTGCTAACGTAGCCGTCAACCCGCGCTTCGGGTCAACGACCTGTTTGGGAGGCCTGCTTTTGTTCAAGACACACAACCTGGCGACCCTGCCTTTCTGGCTGGTTCTCTCCTTAGCCCAGCGGCCAGAACTCGAAGACACCCTCCCCCCGATTCTGGAATCCTTCATCATTGAAGCGGAAAATGTCCTTTTTCGGCAAGGGACCGAACCGACCAAAAGACACCTGCTGGAAGAGACGGGCGCCAGGGTCACCCCTTTGCGGCCGTCCCGGTGCGCCTCGCAAGGGGGAGACTACCGACGACTGGTCGGTCTGCCTGCGGAAGGCGCGACGCCGAAACCGACCCGGCCCAATCGCCTGACAGCCCTGCTTGCGGCCATCGGCGCTCCGCGCTGAGAAGAAAATGGGGATCTGGCACTACCTGACGGCCTATATCATCGGCCTGGCCGGCTCTCCCTATCTCCCCGCCCCCTGGGATTCGCCCACGCTTCCCGGCCTCTGCGCGTTCACCGCCGGGCTCTGCGCGCTCTTCTTCCGCCGCCTCGGTATCGTCCCGCCACTGCTCTTCTTTGCCCTGCTGGGCATCGCCTTTTATCAGGAAGCCCTCACCCCACCGGCCTCCCCCCGACACATTCGCGCTTTCGCGGGCGACCAGCCCTGGATCATCGAAGGGCGGATCCGCACCCTGACCCCGCGGCCGGAAAGCGGTCTCAGCCTGGAAGTGGCTACGGAAAAAATCAGCGACGACGAGGGGAGTCGAGCCGTCTTCGGCATTTTGCGAGTTTCTATCGACCATGGGGAAAGCCCGGCGCGCACCGGCAGCCGGGTCCGTTTCAGCGCACGGTTTCGTGAACCCCATACCTACGGGCTCCCCGGTGAGTTCGACTACCCCCGACATCTGGCCTATCGGGATATCTTTGCCACGGCTCACCTGACCAACACCCGCGAACTGGTGGTCTTCACCGATTCGCCGGGGGTGATACGAACTCCGGCACGCCTGCGGGAACGCCTGGGCGCGGCCATCGACGGAGCGGTTTCCGCCAAGGCGGCGCCGCTGGTTCGAGCCCTGGTCATCGGCGACAAGAGCACCCTGCCCGAAGAAGATCGCGAGCGCCTTGCCCGAGGTGGGGTCGCCCACCTCTTCGCGATTTCGGGACTACATCTCGGCTTGGTCGCAGCCCTGCTCTATGCCGCCGCCAACCACCTCTATCGCCGCTCCGAGCGCCTGCTTCTGCTGTCCCCGGCGCGTCGGCTGCTGCCGCTGCCGCTGCTGGTCCCGCTCTTCGGCTACCTGCTGCTCACCGGCGACGGCATCGCCACTCGCCGCGCCTTTGTCATGCTCGCGACGGTCGCGTTGCTGATGCCGTTGAACCGGCGCACGCCACCGCTGAAACTTCTCGCCGGGTGCGCCTTTCTCTTCCTCCTCGCCGAACCGCTGATCCTCTTCCAACCGGCCTTTCAACTCTCCTTCGCCGGACTCTTCGGCATCCTCGTCCTGGTGCCCCGCTGGTATCCCGGTTCACGGCTTCGTTCAAAATCCTTGAGGTACCTGGTCGGGCTCGCTTTGACCACCGTCGCGGCGACGATCACCACAACCCCGCTGGTCCTGGCCAACTTTCACCTGCTAGCCCCCGCCGGACTGGTCACCAACCTCTTCGCCGTCCCGCTCATCGGCCTCGTCGCCGTTCCCCTCGGTCTGGGCGGAGCGCTCCTGTTCCCCTTATGGGAGACAGGCGCAAACCTCCTTTTCACCGCCTGTGCCGAGGTCACCCTCGGAGTGCTGGAACTGGTCGATCGGATGACCGCTCTCCCTCTTTTCGAAGCACTGACTTGCTACGCTTCCCCCATCTTTCTGGCGGGCGCCGCGCTTCTCGCCGCAAGCCTGTTGCTGCCCGGCGGATCCCGGCGATTCCGACTGGCACGAGCCGGCTGCGCCCTTTTGTCCGCCCTGCTGTTCATCGCGCCTGAACCGTCTGTGTCGGAGGTGGTCGTCACGGCCCTCAGCGTCGGTCAGGGGGACGCCACCCTGGTGACGTTGTCAGGAAATCGGCACTATCTCATTGACGGCGGCGGCTCCCACGACCCCCGGTTCGATGTCGGCCGCCGTCTGCTCGCCCCGGCCCTCGGCCGACTCGGGGTACGCCGCCTCGAAGCGGTGATCCTCACCCATGATCATCCCGATCACAGCCAGGGGCTCGTGCGGATTCTGGAGGACTTCCCCGTGGCCGAATTCTGGACGGCTCAGCCCCCCGAGCGGCTGAATGAATCCCTGCGCGGCGCCCTCGCCAAGAGCGGGGTTCCCATCGTCATTCCGCCGCCCGGCTGGAGCCTGCGCTACGAAAAAAAAGGTGAAGCGATCCGGACTTTCACCCCGCAGCAGATGACGGACAATCTTAACGATGCCTCTCTCGTTCTGCTTGTCCGGCATGGCAACAATGGCGTCCTACTGACCGGCGACCTGGAGGAGGCGGGGATCGAACAGCTTCTGGCGCACCCCTTGCCTCATCCCGTCAATCTGTTGAAACTGCCCCATCACGGCAGCGGTAAATGCCACCCGGAAAGGTTGTACGACGAAGTGCATCCGAAGCTCGCTTTCGCTTCGCTGGGATTGGGCAACCGCTTCCGGTTTCCCCACCCCCGGGTGACAGACGCCCTGGAAGCGCGGGATATCCCCCTTTGGCGCACCGACCTCCACGGCTCTCTGAGATTCCTCAGCAATGCCCTTACCTGGCAAGCAACCCATTGGAACAAAAGGCTATTCCGTTGACACCAAATAGGCACTCTGCTACTCTGCTATTCTAGCTATGAGGAGCACCTCGGAATGAAGAAACCTACCATTCTGGTTGTCGATGACGAACTGTTCTTTCGCCGCCTCTATTCCGAGTTGCTGGCCGAGGAAGGCTACCAGATCGAAAGCGTCGCCACCGGAGACAGTGCCCTGACCCGTCTGCGCCAAGGCGGAATCGATGTGGTCCTAACCGATATGATCATGCCCGGCATCGGCGGGCTGGATGTTCTGCGTCTGGCGCGGGGACTCGACAATCCTCCCGAAGTGATCCTGGCCACTAGCCATGCCAGTCTCGAAACCGCCATACACGCCCTGAAAAGCGGTGCCCGCGACTATCTGCTCAAACCTTTCGACCCCGAGGAGTTGCGGCACCTGGTGCGCAGCTGCATCGAACAACGGCGCCTGCTCGATGAGAATTCGCTGCTCAAGAGCCAGATCCGCCTCTACCAAGCGGGTCAGAGTCTCGCAGCGCAGATGGATCTCGACCGGCTTATGCCTCAGGCGACCGAAACCCTGTTGCGGGAGATGGGCGAAGGACGCGGGTTCGCTTTTCTGCAGGAACGCAATCGCACCCCGCGCCTTCTCGGTAAGCAGGGCAACGACAGCGACGTGCGCCTGCTTGCCATGGCCAAGGCCCTTTTCCCGGGATTACGCGATATCAACGGGTTACGCCTGATACGTCGCGGCGAACTTCCGGAAAATATCGCCTTTCCACAAGACCTGCGGGAACTGTGCGTCTTCCCCCTGCGCTTCGGCAAGCATCTGCGTGGCGCCCTCTTTCTGTACAACGCTCCCGGCGCCGACCTGTCCTCTCCCTTCCCCTATGAAAACTTGCTGTTTCTGGCGGAACAAACGGCTAGCGGCTTTTACAATGCCTGCCGGTTCCAGGGGACCAAGGACCTCATCTATATCGATGATCTGACCGGTTTGCACAACTACCGCTACCTGCAAGTCATGCTTGACCAGGAAATCCGTCGCGCGGATCGCTACGGCCAGGAACTTTCTATGATCTTCATGGACCTCGACCATTTCAAGGGGGTCAATGACAGTCATGGCCATCTGGTCGGCAGCCGTGTTCTGCGCGAGGTCGCCGACCTGCTGCGCGGCTGTATTCGCGAGGTCGATCTGGCCTTCCGTTACGGCGGCGATGAATTCACTGCCCTGTTGGTGGAAACCGGCTCATACGGTAGCTCCGTGGTCAGTGAACGTATCCGCCGGACCATCGAAAACCATGTATTTCTCGCGGAAAGTTCCACGCCGGTACGGATCACCGCCACGGTAGGACACGCGGTCTATCCCAGCGACGCGACCAACAAGCAGTCACTCATCGACCTGGCCGACCAGGCCATGTATCAGGGCAAGCTGGTACGAAACGTCACCCGCGCCGCCGCGACATTGAAAGAATGAAACATCCCCCGTCAAATCCCCACCCGAAGCGTTGAAACCTCCGCCGCACGGAACCGGGACAGCGGTCCCGACAGGGCCCCAACCCGCCCCATTCCGCCCTGCGACACCCCAAACATTTATCCTCGAACTCAATGAAAGGTTTGCTGGCGTGAGCATCACAGGCATTAAGGGCATGAACGACATCCTGCCGGGAGAAGTAGAAACCTGGCAGTTTCTCGAAGAACAGGCGCGCCGGATTTTCGGCCTTTACGGTTTTTGCGAAATCCGCGTCCCGGTGGTGGAAAAGACCGAGCTTTTTCAACGGTCCATCGGCGAAACCACCGATATCGTCGAAAAAGAGATGTACACCTTCCGTGACAAAAGCGACAACTCCCTGACCCTGCGCCCGGAAGGAACCGCGCCGGTCATACGCGCTTTCATCCAAAACAAGCTGCATACCCGCGACCCCATCGCCAAGCTCTTTTACATGGGCCCGATGTTCCGCTACGAACGCCCGCAGAAAGGGCGTTACCGGCAGTTTCATCAGATCGGGGCCGAGGTTATTGGTGTCGAAGATCCGAAAATCGATGCCCAGATTCTGACCATGCTCACCCATTACTTTGCGAACGTCGGCATCGCCGATGTGGAACTGCAAATTAATTCCCTCGGCTGCCCCGAATGCCGCCCCGGCTACCGCCAGGCGCTGACCGGCTTTCTCGAAAAGCGCCTGGATGCCCTCTGTGACGACTGCCGCCGCCGCTACCGGACCAACCCCCTGCGGGTGGTGGACTGCAAGGTGCCCGGCTGCAAGGAGGCGACCGGCGGGGCACCGTCGGTTCTCGATCATCTGTGCGGCTCCTGCCGAGGACACTTCGCCGGCGTACAGGAACATCTGCGGGAAGTAGGCACCGCTTTTACCATCAATGAACGCATGGTGCGCGGCCTCGATTACTATACGAAAACCACCTTTGAGATGGTGACCAGCAGCTTGGGCTCACAGAATGCGGTCGCCGCCGGCGGCCGTTATGATGGGCTGATCAAGGATCTGGGCGGGCCGCCCCTACCCGGCATTGGTTTTGCCATGGGCGTCGAGCGTCTGGTACTGATGAAGGGGGATACGCGCATCGAGCCTTCCTCTCCCGAGCTCTTCCTGGCCGCCCTCGGGGAGGAAGCCACCCGTTACACCTTCGGGCTCATGTCTCGTCTGCAACGACGCGGCCTGCATGTCGAGATGGACTATGAGGGCAAAAGCCTCAAAGCTCAGCTGCGACGGGCCGACAAATTGATGGCAAAGCGGGTGCTGATCATCGGCGAAGAAGAACTCGCTCGTCGTCAGGGGCAGCTGCGAACCATGGAAACCAGCACCCAGGAGAGCATCCCCCTAGACAACATCGAGGATTTCCTGATGAAGGATGCGGCCCTCAACCGCTGAACAAATCGGCTCGGGATAGTTCTTGACGACCCTTGGAGTGCATCACTATAATTGCCAATTCGCAAGATTCGGCTTTCGACAACACAACTTATCGATACAGGGAGGATATGAACTTGAACGAGGTACTGGGAGACTGGAAAAGAAGTCATTATTGCGGCAACGTGACCGCCGCGGAAATCGGTCGGGAAGTCTGTCTGATGGGCTGGGTGCAGCGCCGCCGCGACCATGGCGGCCTGATCTTCATCGACCTGCGGGATCGCGAGGGGATCGTCCAGCTCGCCCTTGACCCCGACCGCGATCCGGAAGCTCACGGCAAGGCTGACCGGGTCCGTAACGAATTCGTGGTGGCCGTCCGCGGCAAGGTCTCCCCACGCCCCGAGGGGACCGTCAATCCCAAGATGAAGACCGGCGAGGTCGAAGTTGAGGTCAGTGATTTGCGCGTTCTCAACAGCGCCAAGACCCCGCCCTTTATGCTCGACGAATATACCGAGGTCGCGGAAAACATCCGCCTCAAGCACCGCTATCTTGACCTGCGCCGGCCGACGGTGCAGAACAACCTGATGCTGCGCTACCAAGTCACCCGCACCGTCCGTCGCTACCTCGACAGCCACGGCTTCCTCGATATCGAAACCCCGGTTCTGACCAAGAGTACCCCGGAGGGCGCCCGCGACTATCTGGTGCCGAGCCGCGTCAACCCCGGTACCTTCTATGCCCTGCCCCAGTCCCCCCAGCTTTTCAAGCAGCTACTGATGATTTCCGGCTTCGACCGCTACTTCCAGATCGTCCGCTGTTTCCGCGACGAGGATCTGCGCGCCGATCGCCAGCCCGAGTTCACCCAGATCGACTGCGAGATGAGCTTCGTCGATCGGAACGACGTGATCCGGGTGATGGAGGGAATGATCGCCACCATTTTCAAGGAGGCGATCGGCGTCGAAGTCGCCCTGCCGATGGCCCGCATGACCTACCAGGAAGCCATGGACCGCTACGGGGTGGACAATCCCGATCTGCGCTTCGACCTGGAACTGGTGGAACTTTCCGACCTGGTCTTGAACTGCGGCTTCAAGGTTTTCGCCGATGCCGTTGCCGGCGGCGGCCTGGTCAAGGCGATCAACGTCAAGGGCGGCGCTACCCTGTCGCGCAAGGATCTCGATGAACTCACCGAGTTCGTCAAGATTTACGGGGCCAAGGGGCTGGCCTGGGTGAAGATGACCGAGGAAGGCTGGCAGTCGCCCATCGCCAAATTCTTCACCGCCGATGAACTGGCCGCCCTCAACCGCCGTCTGGATGCCCAACTCGGCGATTTGTTGCTCTTCGTAGCCGACTCCTTCAAGGTTACCAACGAAGCCCTCGGCCGCCTGCGCGGACATCTCGGCCAACGCCTCGGCCTGGCCAAAAAGGACGACTACCGCTTCGTCTGGATCACCGACTTCCCTCTGCTCGAATGGGACGGGGAGACCCGCCGCCACGTCGCCGTCCATCATCCCTTCACCGCGCCGATGGACGAAGACGTCCCTCTTCTCGCCACCGATCCCGGCAAGGCCCGGGCCAAGGCCTACGACCTGGTGCTCAACGGCTCGGAAATCGGCGGCGGCAGTATCCGTATCCACGACCAGGCGGTACAAAGTCAGATGTTCAAACTCATGGGCATCGGCGAGGAAGAGGCGAGAGTCAAGTTCGGCTTCCTTCTCGACGCCCTGGAATTCGGCGCCCCGCCCCATGGCGGCATCGCCTTCGGTCTCGACCGTCTGACCATGATTCTGACCGGTTCCGAGTCAATCCGCGACGTCATCGCCTTCCCTAAAACCCAGAAGGCCACCTGCCTGATGTCGGAAGCCCCCGGCTCGGTCGACGAAAAACAGCTGCGCGAACTGCATATCAAGCTGGCCGTCAAACCCAAGTAAGCCCGGAAACCGGGAGGGTGCCCACAACCGGCGCCCTCCCGGCCCAAGCCTCCTTCGCGGATTCAACGGCCGACAAAGACCGTCGCATGAACCGATTTCTTCTTCCAGCGATCCTCCTTTCTTCTTTCATCTACGGCTGCGCCTTCCCTCCTCACCGGGAACTCAAAGCCGCGCGCGCGGCCTTCGCCGAAGCCCATGCCGGCGGTGCTGCCGAACTGGCTTCGGCACGATATCGAACCGCACGGGAAGCCCTCGACACCGGCGAAGCCCTCATGGCCAACTGCGCGTATCGTCAGGCCCGAAAAACCCTTCCCTACGCCGAGGACCTGGCGCTCCAGGCTGCCGAAGCGGCCCGTGTTGAGCGAAAACGCCGCGATGACGAAGAACGCCGCATCCAGGGAAAACTCCTGGGACTCAAAGAGCGCCTCCGCGAAGAGAACCAAACGCAACTAATTCCATCTCCTACAGCCCCCAAACCTTCCCGTCCCGAACTTTCCAAAACCAAAATCAAATCGACGACGAAAAAGAAAGCTTCCACCGAAAACGAAGGAACCGGCAAATCTCCCTCCACGCCGGCTCTTCCCTCCAGCTACACCGTCATCGCGAGTGAAACCCTTTGGATCATCGCCGCGAAGAAGGAGATTTACCAAGACCCCCTGCTTTGGCCCTTGCTCTATCGCGCGAACCGTGACCAGATTAAGGATCCCCGACAGGTCGACGCTGGGCAAACCCTCAATATCCCACGTAACCAGAGCCCGTCGGAACTCGCCGAGACGAGAAACTTGGCCCAAAAATCCGACATCTTTCCCCTTGCCCCCCCTATGAAAAACTCTTTCGCGCCCCCCTGACCAGGGCCGGGCAAGTGCCGCCTGCCCACAGCAAACCCCCTAACAGCGCAACACTATTTTTCTTGACATGCCTTAACCTTTTGCATACTGTATACACGCTTTAGGGCCTGATGAATCGCTCTTCGTCCTCAAAGTACCGCAATCCGCAAGGTTCCCGGCACGATACCCGCTCGCGCCGTTCGGTTCCAGGTTGCTCGATGCAGAACGATCCTGAGTTACATCCAAGCTTGCCGAAGGTTGTCTGTTTTACCCCTTTGGCTCCAAGCTCTGGCGATACTGGCATAAAAACTAAGGAGAGAACATGACAACGAAAACAGCAACGATTATCTGGTCCGAAATTGACGAAGCTCCCGCGCTGGCAACCTACGCTCTGCTCCCCATGGTGCAGAAATACCTCAAGGGCTCCGGCGTCAATGTAGAAACCAGGGACATCTCCCTCTCGGGCCGCATCATCGCGAACTTCCCCGACCAGCTGAGCAAAGAGCAGCAGATTCCCGACTTCCTGACCCAACTGGGCGAATTGACCCAGAAACCCGAAGCCAACATCATCAAGCTGCCCAACATCAGCGCCTCGATTCCTCAGCTTGAAGAAGCCATTGAAGAACTTCAAAGCAAAGGTTACAAAATCCCCAACTACCCGGCCGAACCGAAAACCGACGAGGAAAAAGCCCTCAAGGAAAGATTCGCCAAATGTCTGGGCAGCGCTGTCAACCCGGTCCTGCGTGAAGGCAACTCCGACCGCCGCGCCGCTGCTTCGGTTAAGAAATTCGCCCAGAAGAACCCCCACAAAATGATGAAGCCCTGGCCGAAAGATTCCAAGACCCGCGTTGTTCACATGAACGACAAGGATTTCTACGCCAGTGAAACTTCCGTTACCGTTCCCGCCGCGACCAAGGTAACCTATGAATTCGTGGGCAAAGACGGCAGCGTCAAGGTTCTGAAAAAAGATATGCCTCTGCAAGCCGGTGAAGTTCTCGACTCCTCGTCGATCAACATCAAGGCTCTGCAAGAATTCTACGCCAAATCCATCGAAGAAGCTAAAAAAGAAGGCGTCCTGCTCTCGCTGCACCTCAAAGCGACCATGATGAAGATTTCCGACCCCTATATTTTTGGCAAATGCGTCCTTGTTTACTACAAAGACGTGTTCGATAAATACGGCGACGTCTTCAAGGAACTGGGCGTCAACGTCAGCAACGGCTTGGGCGATGTCTATGCCAAGATCAAGCGCCTCCCCGATGCCAAGCGCGCCGAAATCGAAGCGGCGATCATGGACGTTTACAAAACCCGTCCGGCTCTGGCCATGGTCGATTCCCGCGCCGGGATCACCAACCTGCATGTGCCCAATGACGTCATTATCGACGCCTCCATGCCGGTTGTCGTTCGCGACGGCGGCCAGATGTGGAACCTGGAAGACAAACTTCAGGACACCATCGCCATGATTCCCGATCGTTGCTATGCAACCATCTACAAAACCGTCATCGAAGACTGCCAGAAGCACGGCCAATTCAACCCGGCGACCATGGGCCATACCTCCAACGTCGGTCTGATGGCGCAAAAAGCCGAGGAATACGGCTCCCACGACAAAACCTTCTACGCTCCGGGCGACGGCAAAATCCGTGTTGTCGACGCCTCCGGCAAGGTTCTTCTTGAGCAGACCGTTGAAGAGGGCGATGTCTTCCGTTCCTGCCAGGCCAAGGACGAGCCGATCAGGGACTGGGTCAAGCTGGCCGTCACCCGCGCCAAGGCTTCCGGCGCTCCCGCCATCTTCTGGCTGGACGACCGTCGCGGTCACGACGCCCAGATCATCCAGAAGGTCAACACCTACCTGAAAGATCATGACACCACCGGCCTGGATATCCGCATCATGCGTCCCGACGACGCCATGAAGCTTGCCTGTGAACGCGCCCGCGCCGGCAAAGACACCATCACTGTCACCGGCAACGCCCTGCGCGATTATCTCACCGACCTCTTCCCGATCCTCGAACTGGGCACCAGCGCCCGCATGCTCTCCATCGTACCTTTGCTCAAGGGTGGCGGTCTGTTCGAAACCGGCGCCGGTGGCTCCGCACCCAAGCACGTCGAGCAATTCCTCAAGGAAGGTCATCTGCGCTGGGATTCCCTGGGCGAATACTGCGCCCTGGTCCCCTCCCTTGAACTGGCGGCCAAGCAAAGCGGTAACGCCAAGGTTCAGCTCTTCGCCGACACCCTGGACGAAGCGGTTACCAAATATCTGGAAAACGCCAAAGCGCCTTCCCGCAAAGTCAACGAAATCGATAACCGTGGCAGCAACTTCTACCTCGGCATGTACTGGGCCCAAGCTCTGGCCGCCCAGACCAAGGACGCCGAGATCGCCAAGCGCTTCGCCAAAGTCGCAGCCGATATGGCCGCGAACGAAGCCAAGATCAATCAGGAACTGCTCGCCGGCCAAGGCAAGCCGGTAGATATCGGCGGCTACTACCGCCCCGATCCGGTGAAGACAGCCAAGGCAATGCGTCCCAGCGCGACGCTGAACGCAATCATCGACGCGATGTAACTTTCCAGGCAAAGCTGGCGGAATCGGGGGAACGATCTCCCCCGATTCCGTAATTTCATTTCCCAACATAAGGAGAGAAAATCATGGCAAGACCGAAAATCGCTCTTATCGGTGGTGGACAGATCGGTGGCGTATTGGCTCAACTCTGCGCCCTGCGCGAACTCGGTGACGTCGTCCTGTTCGACATCGTCGAAGGACTGCCCCAGGGCAAGTGCCTCGACATCGCCGAAGCTGCTCCTGTTGACAGCTTCGACATTTGTCTCAAAGGCACCAACGATTACAAGGACATCGAAGGCGCCAACATCGTTATCGTGACCGCCGGCCTGCCCCGCAAACCCGGCATGAGCCGCGATGACCTGATCGAAGTCAACAGCAAGATCATGTCCTCGGTCGCCGAAGGCATCAAAAAATACGCTCCCAAATCCTTCGTCATCATCATCTCGAACCCCCTCGACGCGATGGTCACGCTCTGCCAGAAAGTCACCGGTTTCCCCTACGAGCGCGTTATCGGCCAGGCTGGCGTTCTCGATTCAGCTCGCTTCAAGGCCTTCATCGCCTGGGAACTGGGCGTGTCCGTCAAGGATGTTATCGCCATGACCCTGGGCGGCCACGGCGACGATATGGTGCCCCTGGTCCGCTATGCCAGCGTGCAGGGCATTCCGGTCATGGAACTCCTGGAGCAAAAGTACGGCAGCGCCGCCAAGGCTGCTGAAGTCATGGAAGCCATGGTCAAGCGCACCCGCGGCGCCGGTGGTGAAGTCGTCGCCCTGCTCAAGACCGGCAGTGCCTTCTACAGCCCGGCCTCTTCCGCCATTGCCATGGCTGAAGCGATTCTCAAGGACCAAAAGCGCGTTCTGCCCAGCTGCGTCTACCTCAACGGCGAATTCGGCGTTAAAGGCTACTTCGTCGGCGTTCCCACCGTTCTCGGGGAGAAAGGTGTCGAGCGCATCCTGCAGTTTAAACTGGATGCCACTGAACAGGCCATGATGGACAAGTCTGTTAAAGCCGTCAAGGGCCTCGTGGACAGCATGAAGTAATTACAAGCGGTTTGCCGAACCCCAACAAAAAGGGCAATGGCGACATTGCCCTTTTTTTCTATTGGGTGCTTCCGTTTTTTTTACCGGAATGCATTAAATTTGTAGCATGCCACAAGGTCATGTGTTAGGATTTCGACGCTTTTTCTGGCGGTTACGCCAGCGTCAACTACCTAAAAAAGGAGATCATCGGTAATGAGCAGTGCAAGAATTGAAGTCATCGAAAAGTACTGCAAGGGGTGTTCGATCTGCGTCGAATTTTGCCCGAAACAGGTACTGGAGATGGACGCGTTTGTGGTTAAGGTTGCCAGGCCTGACGATTGCATCGCTTGCATGCAATGTGAGCTGCGGTGTCCTGATTTTGCCATCAAGGTACACAAAGATTAATCTATTATAGGAGGTCGATTAACGTGGCGAAAAAAACAGCTCTCTTACAGGGTAATGATGCCTGTGCCGAAGGCGCATTGTATGCCGGATGTACATTCTTTGGTGGTTACCCGATTACTCCCTCCACTGAAGTTGCGGAAGATATGTCTAAAGAACTTCCAAAGATCGGTGGTACTTTCATGCAAATGGAAGACGAAATCGCTGCAATAGCGTCGATTCTCGGTGCTTCCCTCACTGGTGCCAAGGTGCTTGATGCAACCTCAGGTCCCGGCATGTCTCTTAAGCAGGAACTGATTGGCTATGCCTGCATCGCCGAGATCCCCTGTGTCATTGCCAATATTCAGCGCGGTGGCCCATCGACCGGGATGCCGACAGGCCCCAGTCAATCGGATATGCAGCAGGCAAAGTGGGGAACCCACGGAGATCATGCAGCTATCGTTTTGACCCCTGCCTCCTGTCAGGAGATCTACGAAGAGACAGTGCGTGCTTTCAATCTGGCTGAAAAATATCGCATGCCGGTGCAGATTCAGCTTGATGAAATCGGTGCCCATATGCGTGAGCGTGTTGAGTTTGCTGAACCCGGCGAACTTGAAGTCATTGATCGAGCCAAGCCTACTGTTGCTCCTGAGGACTACAAACCCTATGATTCGAGCAAGGGTATGATTCCCCCGTTGGCTTCCTTCGGCAGTGGCTATCGCTATCATGTCACAGGCTTGAATAAAGGTCCTGACGGTTTCCCAACCACCAAGGCCGAGTTGGTAGCCGCAGAAGAACAGCGCCAAATAGACAAGGTCAACCTCAATGCAGCAGACATTGAGAAAAACGAGGAATATCACCTGGAAGACGCCGAAGTTGTCCTTTTTGCCTATGGTACAACCAGTCGCAGCGCACGTTACGCCGTAAACGAATTGCGTAAGGAAGGCGTCAAGATTGGTATGTTCCGCCCCCTGACCATGTGGCCCTTCCCAGAGAAGCGGGTTGCCGAACTGGCTGCTCAGGCCAAGGCCATTATTTGTCCGGAGTTGAACCTGGGACAGATGGTGGTTGAGGTTGAGCGCGTAGCTAAAGGGAATTGTATTGTTGCCCATATCGGACGTGTCGATGGTGAGCCGATCAATCCCGACCAGATCATTAAGAAGGTCAAGGAGGTAATGTAAAATGGCTTACGATTACGAAAAATGGATCCGTCCCGGGAAACTCCCCCACATCTGGTGCCCCGGTTGCGGTCACGGTATTGTCATGAAAGGCCTGATCCGGGCCTTGGACGCCTGCGGTCTGGAAAAAAATAAAACCGCCATCGTATCCGGTATCGGCTGCGCCAGCCGGCTTCCTGGTTATATTGATGCCTGTACCCTGCACACCGCTCATGGCCGTGCTGCGGCCTTTGCAACCGGCATTAAGATGGCCAAACCGGAAATGACGGTTATTTGTTGCGGCGGCGACGGCGACGGCACTGCCATCGGCGGCAATCACTTCATCCACGCCTGTCGCCGTAATATCGACATGACCTATGTGATCATGAACAACCACATCTACGGCATGACCGGCGGTCAGTTCTCCCCTTGTACCCCGACCGGCGCCTTGGCTTCAACCACCCCTTACGGCAATCCTGACCCGGTTTTCGATATCAGCAAGCTGGCCATCGGCGCCGGCGCCACCTTTGTTGCCCGGACCACCTCCTTCCATGCGACTCAGATTGACAAGCTGATCGCCGAAGGTATCCAGCACAAGGGGATGGCAGTCATCGAAGTCGTGGACGACTGCCCCACAAGCTACGGACGTCGTAACAAGTTCCGCAGTGTCGTCGACATGATGAAGGTCCTCAAGGATACTGCCGTACCGGTTGCCGCTGCCTCCAAATTGTCAGCCGATCAACTCGAAGGCAAAATTCTGACCGGCGTTTTGTACAAGGAAGACAAGCCCGAATACTGCGAACAGTACGCCAAAATCATTGCCAAGGCCAAAGGCGCCTGATTCTGCAAACCGTGAACTAAGGAGAATGTGAAAATGGCTGAAAGATATGAACTCCGGTTCTCCGGTGCTGGTGGCCAAGGTCTGATCACGGCCGGAATAATTTTAGCGGAAGCAGCGTCGATCATTGACAACAAGTACGCTGTTCAGTCGCAAAGCTATGGTCCTGAGGCACGTGGTGGGGCGTCGAAGGCTGAGGTTATCATCTCGGATGCTCCGATCGACTATCCCAAGGCTACAGTCGTTGATGCCTGCCTAGCTATGACGCAAGAAGCTGCCGACAAGTATGCCAACGGCATCAAGTCGGGAGGTCTGTTGCTCATAGACACTGATTTTGTAAAGAATGTGCCGAAAGGCGATTTCAAAGTCTATAGTTTTCCGATTGTGCGCACGGCTAAGCTCGAAATTGGTCGGGAAATTGTTGCTAACGTAATCGCCTTGGGCGCAATGGTCGCATTGACCGACGTTGTCGACCGTGAAATCGGGGAAAAGGCGGTTCTTCGAAAAGTTCCTGCTGCTTTCGTTGAATTGAACAAAAAAGCCTACAACCTCGGTTTTGAAAAGGTCAAAGAACTAAGAGCAAAAAATTAACGTAAAGCACAGCATAAACGACACAATCGAGTAGGGTGAGGCGAGCAGATCAAGCTCGCCTCATCCCTCTCACAGAACCGTACGTACGGGCCTCGTATACGGCTCCTGTCCATTCTTCCCCTCAGTACATCTGAGGCAGGTACCCGGT
>NZ_JAVESI010000025.1:0-49736 GCF_034006665.1 Trichloromonas sp. | reverse complement strand
TTTCAAAGAGCCATTAAGACCGCTGCGGGGATATCTACGACATTTTGCCGAGGCCTTTCGGCCCGGCAACAACCGAATTGGTTGGCTCATGCCTCAAGCCGCGTGAGCTTTTTTCGCGATTGCATCACGATATAGTCGAGGGCTCCCGCCTTCAGCGCTTCCACCGCCCGGGTTTCGTCACCGTGGGCGGTCATGATCAGAATGGGGAAGGGCGGGGGTGTCGTCGGGTCGGAAAGGACGTTGATGGCGCAGCCATCGGGCAGATTGAGGTCCATCAGCACGACGTCGGGCGGGTCGCTCGCGACGGCCCGGCGGTATTCCTCCAGATTCCCGGCACGGCAGATGCGGGCGGCGGGAAAAATCCGCGCGAAGGCCCGGGTGATCGCTTCGGCATGGGCGAGGTCGTCTTCAACGACGAGAACCTGGGCAAGGTCGACGGGCATAGCTTGAACCTCTCTTTGGCGGAGGCGGACAAATTCAGCAGGGGCGTCGCAACGCCCGTTCGCGCAAGGCTGTTCAAGTGTAGCAGGGATGGCTGTCGAGGAAAAGCCCTCTTGAAATACAAATGAGAGAGAAGTGGTTGAGGTTTTTCCTTTACCCCTCATATGTTCCAATCAGAACGGCGGCTCCGAGCCCCCGCACGAGCGGCGAATCCTCTCGGCATAGGGTGGTTTGTCCGCGACGATGGGAATGTTGAGCGCTGGAAAGAGGGCATCAGTCGCCATAGGGCTTGCGGTTCCAGGCCAGCCAGTAATAGCCGAGGGTTTCCATCATATCAACGAACTTGACGAAATCAACGGGCTTGACCAGATAGCTGTTGGCGTGGTTGTCGTAGGCCCGGGCCATGTCCGTTTCCGCCGCCGAGGTGGTGAGCACCACCACGGGAATGCGCATCAGTTCGGCGTCGCCTTTGATCGTACTCAGCACTTCTAGGCCGTCGACCTTGGGCATGCGCAGATCAAGAAGGAAGAGCCCCGGCCGCGGCGAGGCTTCCGGATCGGCATAGCATCCCCGCCGGTAGAGATAGTCGAGAGCTTGCTGACCGTCGCTCACATGGATCAGACGGTTGGCGATGCGGCTGTTCTCCAGATTGCGCCGGACGATTTCGGCGTGGGCCGGATCATCCTCGGCCAGCAGAATCACAATTGGCTCACCATTCATGACTTTTTCTCTCCTTGTTGCTGGAAGGCTGCCGGCAGGGTGAAACGGAAGCAACTGCCGCTCTCGCCGTCCGACTCCACCCAAATTTTCCCCTTATACAATTCGACGATGCGTTTGACCAGGGCCAGGCCAAGGCCACTCCCCGGTGTGCTGGGATCAAGCTGGTTGAAGAGGCCGAAAATCTTTTCCTGGTAACGGGGATCGATCCCCAGGCCGTTATCGTCGACAAAGAAGACCGGCCCCTCGGTGGTCGTTTCGACGCCGAGTTCGATTTTCGGTTCGCGCTCGGGGTGGCGGTACTTGACGGCATTGTCGATGAGATTCTGCCAGATTTCCACTAGGCGCGCCCGGTTGCCGCGCAGGGTCGCCCCGTAAGGCCGGATGCGCACGGTCGCCTGGTGCCGGTCGATGGCACCGAGTACCAAGTCGCGGGCCGCTTCCGCCAGTTCGGTGAAAGCGATGGTCTCGGAAGTCTCCTCGATCCGGCCGACCCGGGAGAGGTCAAGCAGGTCGGAAAGAAGGCTGTGCATCTTGTCTGCCGCGCCGTGCATGTAGCCGAGATCTTTTTTAATCTGCTCGGCATCGCCGGCTTGAAGATCGTTTTCCAGAAAGCCGAAAAAGGTTTTCAGGGTAACCAGCGGGCTCTTCAGGTCGTGGGAGACGGTGTAGGTGAAGCGTTCCAGTTCGGCGTTCTTTTCGTCGAGTTCCCGATTCTTGGCGCGGATTTCCTCCTCCCGCCGCCGGCGCTCGGCGATCTCCCGGCGCAGTTCGAGGGTACGGCGGCGCACCGTGTTGCGCAGGGTGTAGGACCAGAGCAGGGCGGCGGCCAGCACCACCAGCACCGGCACCAGAACCCAGAGAAAGCGCTTGAGCACCTCGCGGAAGTCGGCCTCGGCCGGCTCAAAGGCGCCCAGCCACTTGCCGTAAATTTGCCGGTATTCGCCGCTCGCCTTGAGATTGGCCAGACCTTCGGAAAAGAGGGTGATGAGCTGGTGCTGATTGTCGGGGACGGCGTAGGCATACTCGGGGGCGCGCACGGCATGATCGGAAACCCGCAGGTTGTCCCAACCGTGTTTGTCGATCCAGTAGAGGGCGGGAATCTTCGCCGTCAAGGCGCATTCCCCTTCCCCCGCTGCGAGACGGCGGAGGGCTTCCTCCTGGGTAGGGGCCGTCAGCAACCGGTTGCCGTAACCCATCTCCCTGGCCACGTCATGCATGATATCCCCCTCCATGACCAGGATCGACTTTCTGGAGAGCTCGGCAAGATTGCCCGGCATGGGGGTGTCGGCGCGAACGACGATGGCGTGGTTGACCACCGTATGCGCTGGGGAGAACTCGAACTCCTCGTTCCGTTTCGGCGAATAGAACATGCCTTGCACCAGGTCGATATGCCCCTCTTTGAGGGCGGCGCGCACCCGCTCCCAGGTGTCGAGGCGAAAGCTGACCTCCAGTCCCAACTGGTGGGCGATAGCCCGGGTCAGTTCGACGTTGTAGCCGGTCGGCTCACCGTTTTCGTTGAGAAATTCATAGGGGGGATAGTCGTGGTCGCCGCCGACGACGATGCGCGCCCGACGCTGCTGACCGGCCTCAATGGGGCCGAACCATTTGGTGTGCAGGCGCCGGTAGGTGCCGTCGGCAATGACCAGGGAAAGGCCTTCGTTGAGCACTTCGAGGAGCCTTTTATCCCCTTCGCGCACGGCGAAACAGAAGGACTGCTCGAAGTCGCGCAGGGGTTCTTCAATCATCCGCAGGTTGGTCAATCCCGCTTTTTTGATCAGCTGCAGGGCAACCAGGCGCTGGATGACGACCGCGTCGTGCTCTCCTCCGGCGAGTTCCCGCAGGGCCTTCTCGAAGGTTTCGGTGGTGACAATGGTCGCCGGGAGATTGATGCGGCGCAGAAATTCCTCGGCGTTGTCGCCGCGCAGGACCGCCACCTCCTTTCCGGCGAGGTCGTCCAAGGTGCGGATAGCGCTGTCATCTGCACGGACGACAATGGTGCCGTGCATGGTCAGGTAGGGGAAGGTGAAGTCGTAGAGCGGTTCCCGTTCGGGGGTACGCCCCATCAGGGGCAGAACCTGGATCGTCCCCGTGGCGAGCATCCCTTTGACCTCGTCCCAGGGACCGATCAGGAAATCGACCTCGTGCCCCATGGCTTTGAGGCTGGCGCGCAGCAGCTCCACGGAAAAACCGTCGGCTTTCCCCTCTTCGTTGACAATGCAATAGGGGGGGTAGTTGTCTTCGCTGGCTGCGTGGATGGGGTGTTCCGCCGCTTCCGCCGTGTAGGGGGCGTGCGTCACGATGGTTAGGAACAGAAGCCAGAGCAGGACGAGAAGGACGGTCAGGCGCTTCATGATCGGGCTTCTTCGGGAGCTTTGAAGGCGTCGGGGAGGGTGAAGCGAAAGCAGGCGCCCTGGCCGGGGCCAGCTGATTCGACCCAGATCCGGCCATGGTAGAGTTCGACGATGCGTTTGACCAGGGCCAGGCCGAGGCCGCTCCCCGGGCTTTTTGGATCGACCTTTTCGAAGAGGTCAAAGACTTTGTGCTGATGGTGAGGATCGATGCCCTGGCCGTTGTCGCGGACGAAGAAGATCGTTTCCCCGGCCGCTTCGTCCACGCCAATCTCGATGCGCGGCGCGGCCTGCTCGCCCAGATATTTGACGGCGTTGTCGATAAGGTTCTGCCAGAGGCGCGCCAGGCGCAGCCGGTCGCCGTAAAGGGTCAGTTCCGGCGCCTCGATTCGCATCTCCACCCGGCGCTCGGCGAGGGGTCCGGCCACTGCCGCCAGCGCTTCTTCGAGTAGGCCGCGCAGGTCGACCCGGGCCGGGGCCTTTTCCTGGCGCCCGATCCGCGACATCTCCAGCAAGTCCTCCAGCAGCTGCTCCATCTTATCGGCGGCGCCGGCCATGAACTCCATATCCTTTTCCACATCCTCGCGGCGGCCGGTGCGCTGGTCCTGGCGCAGAAAACCGAGAAAGGTCTTGAAAGTGACGAGCGGGCTCTTCAGGTCGTGACTGACGCTGTAGATGAAGCGTTCCAGTTCCTCGTTACGTCGGCCCAATTCCTCGGAAACCCGGCGCAGATCGGCTTCGACGGCCTTCAGTTCGGTGATGTCGAGAACCATCCCCAGGGAATGCACCACCCGACCGGAGGCGTCGCGTTCGTGCGTGCAGCGTTCCAGCACCTGACGGATTTCGCCGGAGGGGCGCACCACCCGGTGTTCGATGGCGTAGCTGTCGGGGCCTTTCCGCAGCGATTCGCGGTGGGTGCGGTCGACCCTTTCCCGGTCCTCGGGATGCACCCGTTCGAGAAAGCGCTGGTAGCCGGCGGGGCCATCCTTTGGGGTCATCCCGAGAATACGCCAGGCTTCATCGGACCAGTAGAGCCGGTTGTCGGGGAGCTCCAATTCCCAGCTGCCCAGATGGGCCAAGGCCTGGGCCTGTTTCAGCTGGCTTTCGTTCTTTTTCAGCGCCGCCAGAAAACGGGCGCCGCCGAGATTGTCGGAGAGGATCTTGCCGATCAGCACCGTGGCCAGGGGGTAGACCAGCAGCACCGGCGGACCGATGCGCCTGAGCACGTCGAGGGCAAGCGGCCAGGGCAGGGTGAGCATGAGCAGCAGCATCGCGCCGTGCACCACCAGGCCGAAGATCAGCAGGGATGCGTTGGTGATTTCCCGCGTCCGCTGTTGCCGTCGCCGGTAGAAAAAGACGCCGAGCAGCGCCGAGGAGAGGATGACCGACACCCCGGTCAGGGTGCCTATTCCTCCTTGGGCAATGCGGCAAGCGATGGCCATTGTCGCGCTGACGGCGGCCGTCAGCGGCCCGAAGAAGAGCCCGCCGAGGCTGATCATCACTGAGCGGCCGTCGAAGATCAGTCCCGGGGCGAAAATCAATGGATTGAGCATGCCGATCACCGCTACCGCACCGAAGAGCAGTCCTTGCAGCAGCGCCCCCCGGCGGCCGGGAAAACGGTCGCCGATGAAGCCCGAGACGGTGCTTAAGGCGATCAGCAGGGCCAGGTTGTAGATCAGTTCGATGAAGATCGAAAGCATGCGGGGTCCGTGGGGGTGGGATGTTTACTGTTGCAGACTTCTTGCCAGTTCCACTCCCTGTCGCAACTCGGTGGCGACGGCGTCGACCTTGAGTTCGGCGGGGAGTTCGGGGAGCAGGCGGAAGGCGCCGCCGCCGAGGATGATTCGCGGCGCGGCGGTGCCGAGTTCGGCGCGAAGCCGTTCCACCAGGGCGATGACCTGGGGCAGGTTGAAGAGCATGGTGGCCGAGATGCCGAGGAGTTCTGCCTGGTGATCGCGAGTCATTGTGAGAATGTCGCCGGCGGGCATGTCGGTCCCGAGGAAACGCACGTCCCAGCCGTCCGCCTCCAGCAGATCGGCCACCATGTTGGCCCCGACCTGATGCAGTTCCCCCTGGACGCCGGTGATGATCGCCCGTCCCCGATGAGTTTCCGCCGTCGGCAGCCGTTCGTAGGCCCGGGCGACCACGTACTGGGTGACGGCGGTGGCCAGGTGTTCGTCGGCGACGGTGATGCGGTTGGCTTCCCAGAGGCGTCCCACTTCGTAGAGTGCTTTCTGGAAAATCTCCACATAGAGATCGCGGAGGTCGTGGCCGTTGTCCAGGGCTTCGAGGACAACGTTGACGGCGGCATCGCGCCGCCCGGCGAGGATCGCCTGGAGAAAGATCCGGCGGTGGAGGGCCAGAGGATCTTCCTCTTCGGCTTCCCCGGCGGGCTCGTCGCCGGCCAGGGCGGCCGCGCGGCCGGCGGCGAGGAAGGGGCTGACAACGGGACGGAATTCCGGCGCCAGCGTTCCGCCCAGTGCCTCCTCGATCCGGCGGAAACTCTCCGCGACGAAAGCGGGGGGGATGTTTCGGGCCTGCGCTACCCGAGCGGTCCAGCGCGCGTAATCGGCAAAGGCGGAGACCGTCCCCCCTTCGACGGCTCCGGCGAGAAAGTCGAGATGAGCGGCGATCTCCTCGCCGTCGAGGTGGGCATGGTCGTCGCTGGGGCGACGAGAGAAGGCTTTGGCGACCCGTTCGGCAATGCCTTGTCGATTTTCGCGGAGTCGGGCGGTCAGTTCCCGGCGGAGGGCGAAGGACGGTTCGTTCATACAGGCTCCTGTGGTCAGGCCGGGGCGGTTTCCCGCTCGACCCGGTTGCGTCCCTGTTCTTTGGCGCGATAGAGAGCGGCGTCGGCGCGGGTCATGAGCCGGCCGGGATTCTCTCCCGGTGGCAGCAGGGCAACGCCGAAGCTGGCGGTAATCCGTTCCGGGTAGCCGTCGATGACCAGTTCCGCCAGTTCACGCCGCAGTCGCTCGGCGGCCTCGACCCCCTTATCCAGATCGGTTTCAGGCAGTAGCAGAGCAATCTCCTCGCCGCCGATACGGGCGACGAGGTCGTAAGGGCGCACCCCCTTCATAAGAAAAGCGGTCACAGCGATCAGAACCTTATCGCCGGCATCATGCCCGTAAAGATCGTTGACCTGCTTGAAGTGGTCGAGATCGAGCATGATCATAACCAAGGGTGTTTCCAGGCGTGCTCCCCGCTCCGCTTCGAAGTTCAACACTTCATTGAATTTACGGAGGTTGGCGGCGCCGGTCAGGGGATCTTTACGGGCGAGTTCCTCAATGGTGCGGTTTGCTTCCTGCAACTGCCGGTTGCGTTCTTCCAGTTCCCGGTTCTTGCGAGTGTTTTCCCGGCTCAGCACGGCCAGCCGGTTGTTCAGCTGCATGAGTTCCTCGGTCAGGACGTCGGCTTTGGCGATGGGGCTTTCGCCGACGAAGAGGATGCCCCGGGGGTGGGGGAAGAGCCGGCAGCGCAGGGTGCTTGGCCCCTGGATGGGGCTGTGCAGGTTGAGCAGAAACTCGTCGCTGCCCTCCCTTCCGGTTTCCGTGAGCCGCCGCCGGAATGGCTCGGCGTCGTTTTCGGCCAGATGAGCGACAAACGGCCGGTTCAGGCAAACGTCGCCGCTCAGGTGCAGCAGCCGCGGCACCCCGGGACTGTGGGCGCGGATTATCCCTCCCGCGTCAAGCAGTACGCAGAAAAGCAGGTCGCTGCCGAGAAGAAAATCAGCCAGATTGTCCGGTGGGAAGTTCTTGGCGTCCATCGCGGCTTGGTCCATAAGGGGGTCAGCGTTGCGGCAGCGCGCCGGGGAGGGTGAAGCGGAAGCAGCAACCCTGCCCCGGCCTTGGCGATTCGACCCAGATGCGGCCGCCGTAAAGTTCGACAATCCGCTTGACCACTGCAAGACCCAGGCCGCTGCCTTCGCTCTTCGGGTCGAGTTTCTCGAAAAGTCCGAAAATTTTCTCGTGGTAGCGGGGATCGATTCCCTGGCCGTTGTCGCGCACGAAGAAAACGCTCTCCCCGTCCGCTTCCTCCATGCCCAGCTCGATGCGCGGAGCGCCTTGGTCGCCCATGTACTTGACAGCGTTTTCGAGCAGGTTCTGCCAGATCTCCAGCAGGCGCGGACGGTCGCCGCGCAAAAGCGGATCCTTGTCATCGGTCGCAACGGCGACGCCCCGCTCGGCCAGGGGCCCGGCCATCAGCGCCAGCACCTCCTCAAGAAGCTCTTTGAAGGAGAACTTTTCCGGGGGGTTGACGACCCGCCCAATGCGGGACATCTCCAGCAGTTCGTCGAGCAGCCGTCCCATCTTCTCCGTTGCCGTCCGCATGTGCTCGATATCGCCTGGGATGCGTTCGGCGTCGCGGCCGGCGATATCCTGTTCAAGAAAACCGAGAAAGGATTTGACCGTGACCAGCGGGCTCTTCAGGTCGTGGGAGACGGTGTAATTGAAGCGCTCCAGTTCGGCACCGCGCTCTTCCAGTTCCTGGGCCTTCTGGCGCAGGGCCTCTTCCGCCTCCTTGCGGGCGCTGATGTCGGTATGGGTGCCGAACATCATCAGCGGCCTGTTTTTGGCGTCGCGGTTCAGGAGACGCCCGCGATCATGCACCCAGACCCAGTGTCCGTCCTTGTGGCGCATGCGGTACTCGCCGTCATAATAGGGGAACTCGCCCGAGAAGTGCCGCTCCAGCAGCTCGCGTGACCGGAGCAGGTCGTCGGGCTGGACGAGGCGCTCCCAGACCTTGAAGCTCAGGGGGCGTAGTTCATCAAGATGATAGCCGATCATTTCCGCCCAGGTTTCGTTAAAGATCGTCTCGCCGGTCTGGACGTTCCATTCCCAGGTGCCGACCCGGGTTCCTTCGATGATGCCGGTGAGCCGTTGCCGTTCTTCGCGTAACAGCGCCTCGGCGCGGTCCCGTTCCCGCAGATGGTTTTGCAGGCGCCGGCGGCTGGCGCCGAGGCCGAGCATCCCCAGGGACCAGAGACCGCCATAGCCGAGACTATGGTGCAGCAGATAGGAGCGCAAATGGGCTCGATAGGGTGCCCAGGGGATGGCAATGCTGATGCCGCCGCGGATGTTGCCCATCTGATATCCTTGGGCGGCATGGCACTTGAGGCAGCCGGTGTCGACAACAAACGGCCGCATCAGTCGCAGGTAGGGTTCGCCGTCGATGCTTTGCAGCTCCGAACGCTCGTTTTCTCCCCGCTCGAAGGCCTGGAGAGCGGCGACTTCCCAGGGGTCCGGGGCATTGGCCGGACGGATGGGCCGCAAGCTGGTGATATGGGCGCGGGTGCCGAAGGTCTCGTCGGCCAGCTGATGCACCTGGCGCAGTATGGTGGCGGGGTTGATTAGGGTCAGGGGGCGACCCGAGGGGGTTTGGATGTCCCGTTCGGGGATATGGGCAAGATTGGCGTTGGGCGGATTGGCCGGAGTGACCGGGGCATAGACGCCGCCGTGGCCGGTCGCCCACTTGCGGAAGGTGAGATCCTTGGCGTAACTGTGGCGGGCGGCGGTGCGGGCGTTGTCCAGCGCCGACTGGCGGACCTGATAGTAGTCCCAGCCGGCGAGCAGGAGAATGAGCAGGGTCCAGCAGAAGGTGATCAGGTGAAAGGAGATGGCCGACGGACCGGCTCCGGATGCCTGTGCATCCGGGGCCGGGGCTGCCGTTTCTGGAGAAGGTTCGGTCATGATTTCTGGCTCCTTTTCCGATTTCCGTCATGCCGTCCGACAGGTTCGCGTGGGCGGGATGTGTCCTTTTTATCTTCGTCGTTCTTCACGATATTCGCAATCCATTCCTTGCCAAAATTTGTCCACACGGAAACTGAACGGATATTGGTTTGATATGGTTAAAAATAGATTGATCGGTGAAAACGCCCAGCCGCTTTCCGTCATTTGGCAGGGAAAAACCACAAAAAGTAAACTATGTCAAAATCGCGATATTCCGATGTGAGTCTGTTTTGAAAGAAAAACGAAGCTTTTGGTGACATTTTTACTCTTCTATTAGGTGCCCGCTGGACGTTTTTTATTCCTTCCGAATCATCCAGCAAGATACCGTTTTTTCGTTGTTTTCCTCAAATCGAACCGCGTTGGGCGCGGGTTTTGCGGCCTTGGGGTTCGGGCAAAATGGCTAAGAAACGTTCTTCATCAGGCATGCTCCTTGCTTGGATTAAGGCACTGTCGCCCGGATGCGCAAGAGGGTAAAAATCCCTTCCTGTTTTCTGGTCACTTATAAAAACGCTGCTAGACTGGGTTTGTCTGAAGTCTGCCGGTTTGATTTAATACAGTCAAGGGAGGTGGTTGATGGGCGGAAAGGCGAAAAGACGAGATTAGGGGAGGTGAAATGCCGTACCCCGATTGTGATTTGATCGGACGGCATTTCCAGGGGACGTAACGCTACATTCATTCACAAGGAGCAAGGAGAGAGCATGAAGAGGATTTTTTCGGAAATGAAGAGTCTCAGGTATGCGCTGCTGGCCTTTGCGGCGTCGGCTCTGCTGCTGGGCGGTTGTAGCGGCGGTGGCGGGTCGGATTATGAGGCGCCGGAAGTCAATCAAACCCCCGATGATTCCGCCTATATCGGACCTCAGCTGACGACGACTCAGCCGCTCGCTGGCCATACCCAGAATGTTTTGATCGATGCGACCATTATTAAAAATTGGATCGATCAGGGCTTGGTCAACAGGCCGTTAGGGTCGGAACGAGTGGTTCTTCTGAGCGTTTCCGATACGGCAAAATACGCTGCCGGGCATATTCCTGGGGCCCAGCTCTGGGCAACCGGCGAGCACGTAATGAACCGCATTGAAGGGCCGGTGGAAACCGTCAACATGGTACTGACCGGTGCCGCCATGGATGAAATGCTGCAAAAGCATGCCATTGACGGAACTACCACCATTGTTCTGACTGCGCACACGGGACAGGCGACCTATCAGGTTGGCCGTGCTTATTTCCTGCTGCGTTACTGGGGCTTCCCCAAGGACCGCATCAAGATACTTGACGGCTTCGACAGCGCCTGGACCGACGCGGGGTTTGCTCTCACCGCCGATGCCCCGGCTGTCTCGCGCTCGGACTTCAGCGTCTGTGAATTGCCCCAGTTCCGTGATGACCTGCGCGGTGGTTTGTCCGAGGTGATCGCGGCCATCGAAAATCAGACCATGCAGGTGGTTGATTTCCGCGGCGATGCTATGCCCGCAGCAACAGCCGGTGTTTTTGCTGATGATCGTGATGGGGATGGAACTGCCGAAGCGGATTTTGTTGTTTTCGAAGGAACGATGAAGGGCGGCAAGTATTATTCCTGGAGCAAATTGGTCAACCCTGACCGTGTTACCGGAACCGCTGACGACAAACGTTTCGTGACCCCCGATGTTCTGACCGCGGAATTTGCCGCCGCCGGCATCGATAATTCCAAGAAGCTTATCACCATGTGCCGGACCGCGATGATCGCCTCCGCCGGTTTCCTGGCCGTCGACGCCATTCTCGGCTGGGATGCCATGGTTTATGACGGTTCTTGGAGCCAGTGGGGGAGCCTGTCGGATCAAACTGCCAAGGGTGGTCTGCTTCCCGCCGGTTCCATTTGGGCCACGGATGTTGCCGAATTGATGGACGTTGTGCTGTATAATGCTGATGCGGGTAAGCTGGTTGAGCCGGCTCGGGTAGCCATTCCTGATGCCGCCAGTCCCTATGATGCCGGCGCCAACAACATTGAAATTGAAGACCGCGAATATTTCGAGGCAGCACCCACCGGTCCGGCTAGCAGCACCGGCGGCGGTGGCGGCGGCGGTTGCTGATTTTGCCGGCTTGATCTGATTAATTAACTTCTCTGCAAAGGAGTGACTATCGTGGAATTCCGTAAATTACTGACCGCCTGCGTAGGTACGGTCCTGTTGGCGACCCCGGCGTTCGCCGGGCCGACTTGGACCTTCGGCCCCGAGGATCAGGGTGCCCTTAAGCTTCAATATGTCGGGCAATTCCAGCTCAATCACCGGGATACTGGTGGCGGTACCGACGATGACGAAAGCGTCAGCGAGTTCAACTTCCGCCGTAACCGTATAGCTCTGATGGGCGCCTACGGAAAGCATTTCAGCCTGTATGTAAATACCGAGTTTAACGAAGATAACAATATAAGCGGTTTCAACGTAACCGATGGCGATAATGAAGACTTCCATGTACTCGATGCGGTCATGCGCTTCAAGTACAACGACGCTGTCAACTTCTGGCTCGGCAAGTACAAGTACAGCTTCACCCGTGAAAACCTCGAAGCTTGCGAAATGCCGCTGACCCTCGACCGCTCGCTTCTCATTCGTGCGCCGCTGGTTGACGAAGGAACCCGTGACAAGGGTGTGACCCTGTGGGGTAACCTATTCGACCAGAAATTCCAGTATCGCCTCGATGCCATGAACGGCCGTAATGATTCCGCCTCGGCTCCCGACTCGGCCTTCCGCTACGGCGCTCGTGCTCATATCACCCTTCTTGATCCCGAGAGCCGTTTTGGCTACAAAGGTACCTATCTCGGCGAGAAGAAGGTGCTGACCATCGGTGGCGCCTACCAGATGGAAAAAGACGTGGCTTACAGGAACGCAACTCTGGCGAGTGATCCGGTAGACTACGAAGCTTGGACCGTCGATCTTTTCTTCGAGTATCCGGTTGACGGCGTGGGTACTTTCACCGTTTCCGGCGCCTATGTCGATTACGACCTGGATGATGCTTCCGACTATCGTGAAGTGGCCTTGGCGGATGTCGATGGTAATGTCATCAACATGAACGGTGAAAAGAACGGTGGCTATGTGAAGATCGGCTACATGCTGCCCAATCTGCCCTTGCAATTTTTCGCCCGCAGCGAAAGCTGGTCCCTCGCCTGCTACAACGGCTTCTATGATCAGGAAGTCGATTGGTACGGCGGCGGTTTCAACTACTACTTCCGCGGCCAGGATCTCAAGCTGACCATGGAACTCAGCCAGGCGGATTTCGACAAGGAAGGGTTCGGCCTTGGCTCGACCGAACTGACCGAGGACTTCACCACCTTCACCGCGCAAATGCAGGTTATTTTCTAATTTAGCTTCACAACTTCCGGCTCGCGGTTGAGCCGGTGGACATCAACCCTGTAACGAGAGGAGTACGTATCATGAAGAAGCTTGTTGTTCTGGCCGCTGCCATGATGATGGTTGTTTCCGTTTCCGGTCTGGCCCTTGCCAAGGATATCAAAGGCAAAGTAACCGCCGTTGACGGCAACGTTGTCACCGTGGAAGTGGAAAAAGGCAAAGCCGCCGACATCGCCGTCGGCGCCGACGTGAAACTTGACGTCAAAGCTGAAAAAGCTCCGAAAAAAGGCAACGACATGTTGCAAGGCTGCTAATCAGCCTGTTTGACCCCGGGGCCGGCGCCCGTCGCCGGCCCCATCTTTTTAATCTGGAGAGTGTTTCACCATAGAGAGCACAGAGGAAAAAAGGGGTAAGCTTTCGCTTGAAAGACAAGCTGTTGGATTGCTCCGTGTCCTCTGATCTCTGTGGTCATCAAAATGTCGTTTATGGGTTAGACGAGGGCTGCCGTTTTCTACGCCCTCACCCTTCACGGCAAAACGGGAGATAGGAGAGGACTTAAACATCATGCCGACGAAGAAAACATCGAATGTTTTTTCTATCGCGGCGACGGTTTTGGCGGGGTTTTCGCTGATTCTTTTCAGCGGTGCTCTCGATCCGGCGCAGGCCGCCGGTATCGGCAAGGACGGTACGATTGTCGCCAAAAAGGGTAAGGCCACGACCCTTGAAGAACTGATCGCCATGTACGATTCCTCCTCGTGTATCGAGTGTCACGAGGAAGCTCACAATGAGTGGGCCAATTCCGCCCATTCCCGTTCGGTCTACGGCACCGGCCGGGTTGCCGCGACCTTCAAGACCGCCTTCACCAACGGCTTTCTCTCATGGGCCTACTCGGGCGTGACGGATCCCAGCGACGTCGAAGTCGAACACTTGCTGGGCTGCACCAAGTGTCATCTGCCACAGATGGCCGATGCCACCGACGATGTCGCCAAGGAATTTGTCAAGACCATCTATGACCTGATGGACGCCAACAAAAGAGGAGACTCCGAGACCTTCCAGGAGAAAAAAGACCTGCTGCTCAAGCTCAACATCAACTGCATGGTCTGCCACAACCGTAACGCCGTCGTTCATAAGTGGACCGACGGTTATCCTCAGGCCGGCGTGGTTTACGGTTTCAATGACGGCGCTCACGACGATCCCGATACTCCGATCATGAAAACCAGCCACATCATGGGCGAGTCCATCCAGTGCGGTCAGTGTCACGGACTCGGACCCCAGCTTGAACTGGATAACCCGACCCAATGCGCCACCGGTTACGGCAGCTACCTCTGGTCGTACCTTGCCGGTGGAGGCGACAAGACCTGTCAGGAATGTCACATGCGCGAAAGCGGCCTGGGGCATGACATGCAGAGCTACCGCTCTAAGGTGATGTCCGACAAGGCGATTGAATGGGATGTCCATACCCGGCCGATGGTTTGGCTCGACGGTCCGGTTCCTCGTCCGAAATTGATGGTTGATATCTCCATGACCAACAGAGCGGGTCATGGCATCCCTGATGGCTGACCGACCCCCAACCGACTGGTTCTGTCGGTCATTGCAACAGATGAAGAAGGCGACGAAGTTTTCAACGAAGAGCGTTTGTACATGCCCGTTCCTCAGCAGTTTGCCCGTACCAACAAAATGGGTCGTGGTCCTTACGAAAAGAGTGGCATTGTTGCCGATACGGCTCTCCATCCCGGCAAGAAAACCCACGAACATTTCGAGATCATGCTGCCTGACGATGAAGATATCACCAGTTCCAAGGTCGATCTCAAGGTGGAACTCTGGTATCTGCCTTTCGGCACCCGTGAGAGCGATCCTTTCCTCTGGAAAGAGTACAGCGAAACCGTCGAGGTCAAGCTGTAGAGAGATTTCCGACTCCTGATCTGGCTTTATGCATGGCCGGTGGACCCCTCTCACAGGGTTCCGCCGGCCTTTTTTACTGGCGGCAAAGGGAACAAGTCCGCTAGTATGGCGAGGATGAAAAGCCCGGTTTCGTTTGGGGCTTTGTTGTTGATCGCGGCAAGGCGGTGCCTTGCCACGCCCTTACGCCAAATCATTATTTGCCAACGGTTTTCATGCGTTTTACGCCGCTTTTCTTATCTTTCCTTCTTCTTGCCGGGTGTGGGTTTTTCGAAACCGAAACCTCAACCTGTGTCAAATGTCACCAGGGGCTGGAGTTGGCGTCGCCGACCCACGGCGATTGCGTGGCCTGTCACGGCGGCGACGCGACGGCGGCGGACAAGGAGGTGTCCCATCGCGGGATGTTCGGCAAGAAGAATCCCGGCCATCCCCAGGTCTGGGACAAGACCTGTGGCCGTTGTCACGCCTATCAGCTGAGCCGGGTGCGCGCAAATCTCATGACCACCGCCACCGGCATGATCAAGAACATCCAACTCACCTGGGAAGGAGTGGACGGCAAACTCTACGCTGCCCAAGGTCTGGAGACCTTTGCCGCCGACGGCACGGCGTTGAAGCTGGCGCCGGTGACCGCCCTTGACCATCTTTCCGGGGAGCTTTACCGCAAGTTCTGCTCCCTCTGTCACGTTGCCCTTGAATCGAACCAGGCCTGGACTGCCAGCCACGGTGCCGGCTGCACCGCCTGCCACTTCCCCTACAACAACAACGGCACCTACGAGGGGGGCGATCCGACGGTGAGCGGCAAGTGGCCCTATTCCAAGACCCACGCCATAGCCGCCCTGCCCGAGAACGAGGTCTGTTTCCGCTGCCACAACCGCAGTGGGCGCATCGCTTTGGCCTATCAGGGTATGAACGACGGCAACAACGGTCTGGTTCCCACCGACGGCGCATATCCCGGCCCGAAGCTGATCAGTGGCGTGCGCAACGCCACCTCCATCCCCCCCGATATCCACCACGAAAAGGGTATGGAGTGCATCGACTGCCACACCTCGCGCGATATCATGGGGGACGGCTACGCCTACGAAAATATGTACCTGCAGACCGAGATCGCCTGTGAGGACTGTCACGGCGGCGCCAAGGAGCGTCCTCGCACTGAGAAGGTGACGCGGGAAAACGACGAGGCGGTGCGTGAGTCCCGTTCGTACAAACGTCAGGTTCTCCTCGGCGACGAGCTGGTGCTCACTGCCAAGGGGCGCAAGTATTCCAACGTCTTTGTCGAGGACGGTAAAATCTGGGTGGTGGACAAGCGCGACGGCCAGCGTCACGAGAGCAAGGTCATCACCGGCACCCCGGAGCATACCATCGTCGGCCACGAGCGTTTGGAGTGTTACGCCTGTCATTCCCACAGCGTCGCCCAATGTTACGGCTGCCACACCGAATATGACCAGCGCGCCAAATCCATGGATTTTATCAAGCGGCGGGAAACCCCGGGCACTTTCGATGAGTCGGAGGATTACCGCATGCTCTACCCCTTCCCCCTGGCCCTCAACCAGCGTGGGAAGATCTCCCCGGTGACTCCCGGCTGCCAGACCTTCGTGACGGTCATCGACCGGCGCGGTGAACGGGTGAAGGACGAGTACGTCGCCAGGTTCAACGGCAAGGAGCAGTTGCGCTTCGCCCCTTTCTTCGGCCACAACACCGGGAAGAAGGCGGTGAGTTGCGCCGACTGCCACACCAATCCTGCTTTCGCCGGTTTCGGCCAGCATGTGCTGGAGGGGGATTCGCTGCGCGCTACGCTGCTCTGTGAACGCTCCGCCGACAAACCCCTGGACGGCTTTCTCACCCTGCGCGCTGGCGAGGTGCGGGCCTTCTCGGCCATCACCCGGGAAAATTCCCGGCCGCTTAACGGCGAGGAGATCCGCCGAACCTGGGCGGTCAACCAGTGCCTGGTCTGCCATTTTGAGCCAAAAGATCCCATCTATCAGAAGGAACTCGATTATCGTGTCCTTGATCGTTGCCTTTCTCGCCCTGCTCCTGCTGAGCGCTCCGCCGGCGCCGGCCGCTGAGGAATCCTGCGGGCTCTGCCACCGGGAGTCCTCCGGGGGGGCCCATGCCCTGCTGGCCTGCGCCGACTGTCACGGCGGCGGCCCCGAGCAGCGCGCCGCCGAGCTGGACTCCCTGGGGATGGCCCTGCGCTGTCAACAGTGCCATGAGGAAACCCTCGGCGTGTTGCACGGTCCCATGGCGACGCGCCAAGCCGAGCGGGCGTTCGTCGCGCGCTCCTGGGGACGGGCCGATGGGGATTTTTACGACAAGAACTGCGCTTCCTGCCATGTGCGCGACTGTCTCGATTGCCACGGCTTTGCCGGTCATGCCATCGCCCGGCCGGAAAAGGAGGACTGCCACGTCTGCCATCGCGGCTACTACGTCGGGGCCGATTACTACGGTCATGCTCCCCGGGAAGATGCCGAGCGTTACCAGCGGGGGTCGGGTTTCGGCGGTGAACACTATCTGAAGATGAGCCCCGATGTTCACGCCGAGGCCGGGATGGTCTGCGGCGACTGCCACGGCATGGCTGGTCTGGCCGCCGGCCAGCGGGCGGACCAGGGCTGCCGCGACTGCCACGAGCCGGACCCGACGATCATCGAGCACGGCATCGCTGCCCATCTTGAAAAGCTGGAGTGCTACGCCTGTCACAGCGCCTGGGCGGCTCAGGAGTACGGCACCTTCTTCATTCGTTTCAGCGATGGGGTCATCCCCGACTATTTCCGCCTGCGTCGGGACCAGACCGCCCCAGACTACCTGCGCAGCGCCTATCTGCGCTTGCAGGATCTGCCTCCCCTGGGGCTTAACGAACGGGGGCTGGTCAGCCCCATCCGTCCCCAGTTTCTTGCCTATTTCAGCGAAATCGCCGGCGAGACGGCGAAGAGGGAAGAAAACCGCCGATTGGCCGCCGAGTGGAAGGCCTTCTTCCCGCATACCGTGCAGCGCGGCGCGCCCCTGTGCGACGCCTGTCACGACCGGCCGGCGCGGTTTCTGCTGGAAAAGCCCGAGGACCGGGTCTATCTGCCCGATCAGGACGGCCTCGGGCTGGTCTCTTTCTGGAACCAGGCGGGGCAGCAAGTGGTCAACGGCGCCTTTGTCGACGAGGCGCGTTATCAGCGGCTGAGTCGCCGCGATGCAACCTATGTGAAGGCATACTTGGAAAAATGGAAGCAACTGGTCGAAAGCGTCGAAAATTCCTCATCTCCCTGATCCTCGGTCTTGGCGGACTGGGCCTCTTGGCGCGCTTCTTCCGGCCGCGCCTGCCGCAGGCGCCGGCCCGGCTCGATGTGCCCCGACGGGAAGTGCCTCCCCACGGCGCTCTGGTCTACCGCCAGGCGCGGGTGGCGCTGGTGCGGGAGGCGGAGGAGTTCTATGCCCTCGATTTGACCTGCACCCATCTCGGCTGCACGGTAACGGTGACGCCGACGGAGCTGGTTTGTCCCTGCCACGGCAGCCGTTTCGACCGCCGGGGCGCGGTGCTGCAAGGACCGGCACAGCTCCCCTTGCGCCGGCTGGAAGTGCGGATCGAAGGGGAACGCTGGGTGGTGAGAGGATGAAGAAACGGGGGCTTGCCGGCGAGTTTGTCGCCCATCTCTTCCCCCGGGTGGTGCGGAAGGAAAACCTGCGCCTGAGCTACACCTTCTGTCTTGGCGGCCTGGCCCTGACCGTCTTTCTGCTGCTGGTCGTCAGCGGCCTTTTGCTCCTTTTCTATTACCAGCCGACGGCGGCGGGGGCGTTCACCTCGATCCTCTTTCTGGAGGAGCAGGTGCCGGGCGGGAAGTACCTGCGCTCCCTCCATCGCATGGCCTCGCACCTCTTTCTGATCCTCCTTTTTCTGCATACCCTGCGAGTGATCCTGACCGGCGCCTACCGGCCGCCGCGCCAGCTCAACTGGCTGATCGGTTTCGCCCTGCTCTGTCTGGCCCTCTTCGACGGCTACACCGGCTATCTGCTGCCCATGGACCAGCTTGCCCTGTGGGCGACCCAGACCGGGATGGAACTCCTCGGCACGATTCCCGGCGGCTCTCTGGCCAAGGTGTTCCTGCTTCCCGACGGTATCGGCGGGAGCCTGTCGCTGCTGCGTTTTTATGCCCTGCACATCGTCGTGCTTCCGCTGACCATGGGGGTGCTGATCGCTCTCCATTTCTACCGGATTCGCCGGGACAAGGGGATTCTGCCCTACCTATGAGCGAGTATCTCAAGAGTTCTCCCCATTTTTTTCGCCTGATCAAGTGGGCTTTCGCCCTCGGGACGGTGACCGTGCTCCTCTTGGCGGCGCTGCTGCCGGCGCCGCTGGAGGAGGCCGCCGACCTCGGGCGGGTGCCCAATCCTTCGAAATCGGCGTGGTTTCTGCTCTGGATGCAGGAACTGGTAAGCTACGGCAACGCCTGGGTTTACCTGATCGTCGCCCTGGCCGTCGGTTACGCCCTCCTTCCCTGGCTGCCGGGCTTGCCCGCAGCTCGGCGCGCCCGCTGGTTTCCCCGCGAGCAACGGCTGGTTAATGTTTTGACGCTTCTGGCCTTTTTGACAATCCTGGCCCTGACGTTGGTGGCCCTGGTTTTTCGGGGGGAGAATTGGTCGCTCATCTGGCCCTTCTGATATGTCTCTGGCTGCTGCCCGGCGCAGCCCTCGCCGCCGAACCGCGCTGCCTCTCCTGCCACGCCGTCCACTATGCCGAGCTGGGCGGCTGCCTGGATTGCCATCGCGGCGACCCCCGCTCAAGCCGTCTAGAGATTGCCCATTTCGGCCTTATTTCGGGGCGTTATGCGCATTTTCGACGGCCGGGCAGCATTTTGGTTGAGCGTGGCGGCAAGCGCATTGACGAGACCGGCTGTCGCCGCTGCCACATCATCGGCGGACGCGGCAATCGTCTCGCCACCGATCTCGATCAAAGCGTGAGCGAGAGCGCTCCCGGGGAGCTGGTCGAAGCGATTCGCCGTCCCGTTCTCTTCATGCCCGATTTCCACTGGCCCGATGCGCTCCTCGACGAAGTGGTCAATGCGCTGTACGCCGCCGCATGCCGGGAAATGGCGGAGGACGAACTCCCGCGCATCGTCCATTTCGAAAGGGGTGAGGAAGCCGGAGAAAATTTTTTCGTCAAGCATTGCGGAGCCTGCCATCGCGTGCTGACCGCCGCCGCCGGCGGGCTGGGAGAGACGGACAACGCCCCGAATCTCTCCGGTCTGCTGACCCCCTTCTTTCCCGTCAAATATCGTGAAGACGAACCCTTCAACCGCGACAACCTCAAGAAATATCTGGATAATCCCCGCCAAACCCGGCCTTTGACGCGAATGGCCCCGGTGCCGCTCAAGGAAGAGGACTATCGTCAGCTGCTGGAAGTGATCGCTGAAGATGTCAGCCTCATCCCGGCGGAAAACGCCTCCCGCTGAATTTCCCCCCGGTTATTTCGTAAAGCGTTCTCAATGAACATGAGCGAGGTGCCGCAAATTGCTACTAATATTGTTTTAAAATACCATGTGGTCCGGAGGTGAACCGTGCGCGGAATATCTCGATGAGGGGGCTGCAGTTATTCCACCCGTAAGGAGGCATCATGTTCAAGCGCATGAAAATCGCACCCAAGCTGATGATGGCTTTTGGCGTTTTGCTGGTTCTTACCCTGGTGGTGGGGCTGGTCGGCTACGGGGGTATGAAGAAAATCATCGGCCGGGTCGAGGTTTCGCAGAAGGTCACGGCCATGCTCAACCTGCTGCAAGAGGCCCAGGGCGCGGAAAAGAGTTTCGCCCTGAACGCCAATCCGGCGCAGGCCGAGCTGGTGCGCAAGCGCCTGGGTGAAATGACCGCCCTGGCTGGGGAGATCGAGCAGTTGCCGGCGGCGGACCAGGTCAGGGGGGAGATGGGCAAGGTGCGCATGGCCGCCGCCTACTACCGCGGCGAGTTCGACCGCGATGTCCGGTCCGAAGCGCTGAAAAGCGCCGCCATGGAGGAGATGAAAACCAGTTCCAACGTGGCCCTGCAAGCCCTGACCCGGGTGCGGGAGGATCAGTTGGCGGCGGTCGAGGATCTGCGCGACCATCAGGAGAATTATCAGCTTCGGCAGTATGACGAACTGATGACGGAACGTCACGGCTGGGTCGCGGCAACGGACCGCATGCTTCTCCTCTTCAACGATTCCCGCAAGTTCGAGAAGGAATTCTTCCTGAGGCGGGACGAAAAATATCTGGAGCGTTCGCGCACGATTATGCAGGAGGTACAGGATACCGCCGACGCCCTCATCGCCGATCTCGATGACGAGGAGAGCATCGCCAATCTCAAGAACATGAAGGCCGTTCTCGACCAGTTCACCACCAAGTATGCCGAATTCGTGGGGCAGTTGACGGAACAGGAGGCCCTTATCGGGCAGATGCAGAGCCAGGCGGAAGCGACCGTCGCAGCGTGCGGCGAGGCGGTGAAAATCCAGAAGGCGGGCATGCTCGCCCTGGCGAAGACGGTGACCACCGCCCTCTGGGGGGGCGTTCTCGTGGCTCTGGCCCTCGGTGCTCTGCTCGCGCTGCGTATCGCCCTCGGCATCCAGCGGCCCTTGGCCGGTGTGGTGGGGATGATCGGCGAGCTGGAAAAGGGACACCTCGACACGCGGCTGAATCTCGATCTGCAGGATGAGGTCGGGATGCTCGCTCAGACCATGGATAATTTTGCCGCGAGCCTGAAGAGCGAGGTGGTCGTTCCCCTGGAGCGGCTCGCCGGCGGCGATCTCGATTTCGAGGTCCAGCCCCGCGACGAAGGCGATGCGTTGCGACATGCCCTGGGCCGGGTGCGGAACGATCTCAACGAACTCATCGGCCAGGTGCAGGCGGTGGGGGATCAGATTGCCTCGGGCAGCACTCAGGTGGCGGATTCGAGTCAGTCCCTTTCCCAGGGGGCGACGGAACAGGCCAGTTCCCTAGAGGAGATCAGCGCCTCGATGAACGAAATGGCCAATCGTACCAAGACCAACGCCGAGAATGCCGGCAAGGCCAATCGTAATTCGGAAGAGGCCCGGGATTCGGCGCAGAAGTGCAACGTCCAAATGCAGCAGATGGTCGCGGCCATGGAGGAGATGCGCCGCGCCGGAGCGGACATTTCGCGGATCATCAAGACCATCGACGAGATCGCCTTCCAGACCAACCTGCTGGCTCTGAACGCGGCGGTCGAAGCCGCCCGGGCGGGGCAACACGGCAAGGGCTTCGCGGTGGTCGCCGAGGAGGTGCGTAACCTCGCCGCCCGCAGCGCCAAGGCCGCCCGGGAGACCGCCGACCTCATCGCGGGGACGGTCACCAAAACCGAAAACGGCGCCCGTCTGGCCGAGGAGACGGCCCGTGCTCTAGGCCGCATCGTCAGTCAGACGACGGAGGTTTCCGAGCTTGTCGGTGACATTGCCAGCGCCTCGTCCGATCAGGCCCTGGGAATTTCCGAGGTCAATCAGGGACTGTCCCAGATCGATCAGGTGACCCAGATGAATACCGCCAACGCCGAACAGACGGCGGCGGCGGCTGAGGAGCTCTCGAGCATGGTTGCCCATCTCAAACTGATGCTCGGACGTTTTCATCTCGCCGGCAGCGGCGGTCCGGCTTACGCTTTGAACACCCCGGAAGAGGAACCCAGGATCGTTCTGGATGCGCCGCCGAAAGAGGACGAGGACGAACTCTGGGGAATATGATCCATGCGGATTGACGGCAAAAAGCCCCTCGGGAGAAGTTCGATCCCGAGGGGCTTTTTTGCGCTCCGGCGCGTGAAAGATGCGGTTTCTGGCGTCACCGGATCCTACGGGGGCACAGCGAAATCTAGGATGCCGGTGAGCGAAGCGAACCGCATCACGGCAGGACGGCGCCGTTATCAGGAAGCCAGCGGTTTGTACCAGACGTTCATGCTCTCCAGTTCGCCGGAAATCTGGGTGTTGCGGGTCAGGGTACCGCTGAAGGCGTAGCCGTGCTTGGCGAAGGTGATGTTCATGCCGAAGGAATAGGCCCGGGCGATGGTGTAGGCGGTGACGATGCCCTCGTTTGCGGCGGTTTCCTCCAGGCGGGTCAGCAGGTAGTTGGCCAGACCCTGACCACGTTCGTCCGGCAGGGTGGCAAAATCGGTCATTTCTGCGTTTTCGCCGCTTTTGTCGAGTTCGGCAGAGGCGATGGCGACTAGGCGCTCGTTGCGGAATATTCCGTGATAACGGACATTTTCCGCCATGGTCCGCGCCAGATAGGCGGGGTTATGGATAGGAAAGGGGTAGCTGGCGAAGACCCGTCGGTAGACCGCGACCATGGCTTCGGTATCGTCGGGGCTCAGGGGGCGCCAGCGGTAGTCTCCCGACAGAGAGGGGGGCTCGGGTAGCGAAGATTTCCTCCGAGCGAGTGCCAGAACTTCCGCCACCCGGCCCGGACGGGGTTCTTCCCGACGTTGCGGACAGAGGTATTTGCCCAGGAAGTGGGCATCAAGATCGCCTTGGTAAAAGCCCGGCACCCGCGCCTCGGGGCGGTAACCACGGCGCTGAAAAGGTTCCAGGCGGTCGTCGGGCACTTTGGCGAAGATCTTCGAATAGCCTTTCTCGTCAGCGAGTTCTTCGAGCCGGGTCAGCAACTCGGGCAAATCGCTTCGTCCCAGTTTCATCAGA
The DNA here is from genome assembly GCF_034006665.1 of Trichloromonas sp. Lineage (GTDB taxonomy): Bacteria > Desulfobacterota > Desulfuromonadia > Desulfuromonadales > Trichloromonadaceae > Trichloromonas. The sequence goes on along the minus strand of NZ_JAVESI010000025.1, from coordinate 26,647 downwards.
TAGACACGATCACTGTGCTTGCCGTGCTGGATGGTCGATTGGCCGAAGGTTTCGATACGATCAGTCATCATTGCGGCGCTCCATGCGGCTGGTGTTCTCGGGGGTGAGGGAAATGGTGTCGTCGAAATCGGCGAGCAGCATTTCGATGCCGGTGGCCCGGTATTCCTCGGCGTCCTCCAGTTTCAGATGCAGACGGCAATCCTCGCACTGACGGTCGCAGAAGATCGGTTCGTAGCTGTTCGGCTCCTGATAGGTGGTGATCACCCCTTCGTAGTTGCGCAGCACCACCTTGTTGGTCGACAAAGAAATCAGATAGTTGGGGGTGAGGGGAATCTTGCCGCCGCCACCCGGCGCATCGACCACATAGGTGGGAACGGCAAAGCCGCTGGTGTGGCCGCGCAGGCTCTCCATGATCTCGATCCCTTTGCCGATGGGAGTGCGGAAATGAGAAAGCCCTTCGGACAGGTCGCACTGGTAGAGGTAGTAGGGACGAACCCGGTTTTCCACCAGTTTGTGCACCAGAGACTTCATGATGCGCGGACAGTCGTTGACCCCGGCCAAGAGCACCGACTGATTACCGAGAGGGATGCCGGCATCAGCGAGCAGGCGCAGGGCCTCCCGCGACGAGGCGGTGATTTCCCGGGGATGGTTGAAGTGGGTATTGAGCCACAGGGGCTGATGTTTTTTCAGCATCGTCACCAGCTTCGGAGTGATGCGGTAGGGCAGGACCACCGGCATGCGGCTGCCGATGCGCACGACCTGGACGTGGGGGATGCTCCGCAACTCGCTGAGAATCCAGTCGATCCGCTCATCCGAGAGCATGAGCGGATCGCCGCCGGAGAGGAGGACGTCGCGGACCACCGGAGTTCTGCGGATGTAGTCGATACCGGCCAGCAGCTCCTCCTTGCCGGGAATCGAATCGACATCGCCGACCTTGCGCTTGCGGGTGCAGTGCCGGCAGTACATGGCGCAGACGTTGCTGATCTGCAACAGCACCCGGTCGGGATAACGATGAGTCACTCCCGGTGCTGGGCTGTCCCGATCCTCGGCCAGGGGGTCAGCCAGGTCGCAGGCATCGATCTCCAGTTCCCGGGGGGAAGGAAAGGCTTGGCGAAAGACAGGGTCGTCGCGGAAGTTTTCGCTGTCGACCAAGGAGAGATAGTAAGGGGTGATCGACAAAGGAAAACGGCGCAAGGTCTCTTTGAGACAGGTTTTTTCCTCCGGCTCGAAGTGGATGTCGAGAAGTTCCTCGACCCGGTCGATCGTCTGGATGGAGTGCCGCAGCTGCCAGCGCCAGTCCTTCCAGTTGGTCAGGGTGACGCCCCTGTGGTCGATGGCTTCGGCAAGTTGTTGCTGGCTGGTGGAAAAAATCGGCAAAACGACCTCCTTCGGTTGACGGCGGGGGGCGGTGAGAGGACACACCCCCGCCAAGGATTCCGGAAGGATCCGGAATTTCGTTGAAAACGTAAGCAGGCCGACGCGCGAAAGAGATTTCTCGGGGACAACGAACGTGGATGCACGCGGCGGCGTGCTCGCAGGCTGGGTTTGATTGTAAGCAGGTCGGGCAACCCGCGACCGGGATGACGGGGGACTCCCGAAATCCGGCGCTGCCCGGAGAGGTCGAGGCGTCGCCCGAAGTGTGCCGGGGGGGCACGGCGGCGGCTCGAATGCGGATTCAGGTCGAAACGTCCTGGCGGGACGTTGCCTGTAACTTGGCTACCCTAGCGTATTTGCGATGAAAAGTCAAATCGGCCCCGGCGCGGAGGGGATTTCAGGTGGGCTGGCCGGCGAGAAAGGGAAGGAGTTTTTCCAGTTCGAGGGGGCGGCAATAGTGGTAGCCCTGGCCGATGGGACAGCCGGCATTCAGCAGATAATCGTGCTGTTCCTGGGTTTCGACCCCTTCGGCGACAAAGTCGATTTCCAGCCCCCGGGCCATGGCAAGCACGGCGGCGATGATGGTGTTGCGCTCTCCGGCCTGGGTGATGTTTTGGACGAAGCAACGATCGAGCTTCAGAGTGTGCAGGGGCAGGCTGTGCAGGTAGCCGAGGGAGGAGTAGCCGGTGCCGAAGTCGTCGACGGCGATGGTGATGCCGGCGTGGGCGAGGGCAGTGAGATTGGCCATCGACTTGTTCATGTCGCGCATGATGCTGTTCTCGGTGATTTCGATTTCCAAAACCCGGGGGTCCAGCCCGTGACAATGCAGGGTGGCCAGGACGTTCTGGTCGAAGTCTTCCGTTTCGAACTGCTGGGGAGAGACATTGACGGCGATCTTCAGCGCGCGGAAACCCTTCTCCCGCAGGGTAACGGCGTCGCGGCAGGCACGGCGCAGCACCCAGTCGCCGAGATCGCGGATCAGCTTGGTCTCTTCGGCGACGGGGATGAATTCCGCTGGCGGCAACAACCCCCGTTGCGGGTGGGCCCAGCGCACCAGGGCTTCGAGGCCGACAACGCGCCCCCGCGCCATATCCACTTGGGGCTGGTAATGGAGGCGCAGCTCGTCATGGCAGATGGCTCGGGGCAGTCCCAATTCGATGTCCAGAAATTGGGAACAGTCCTGCTGCATGTCGGCGGCATAGAGGCGGAAACCGTTGCGCCCCGTCTCTTTTACTCGATACATGGCCAAATCAGCATGGCGCAGCAGGGTCTCCTTGCTTTCACCGTGGTCTGGATAGAGGGCAATGCCGATGCTGAAGGTGAGGCGCAGTTCCTGGTTCTGGTGATAAAAGGGCTGGGCGCCGATGCCGAGAATCTTTTGGGCGATGACCGAAGCGTCCTCGGCACGAACGATCCCCGGCAGCAGCAGGACGAACTCGTCGCCGCCGATCCGCGCCAGGGTATCCCCCTCGCGCAGGCAACGCTTGAGTCTCATGGCTACCGCCTGGAGCAGTTCGTCCCCGGCAAAATGGCCGAGGGTATCGTTGATCTTCTTGAAACGGTCGAGGTCGAGGGACATCAGGGCGAGTTTGCCGCCGGCGCGCTTGGCTTGGCCCAGGGCGATGTCCATGCGGTCGTTGAAAAGGGTGCGGTTGGGGAGACTGGTCAAAACATCGTGGTAGCGATGGTAGCGCAGCAGCGCTTCGGACTGCTTGCGGTCACCGATGTCCCGGGCGACCCCGTAGGTGGCGGTGGGGCCTTGGGGAACTCCGCCCTCGGCGGTGTAGGTTCCCATCGGGGAAAGTTCGGTGGCGATGGCCCGCACCTCGACGTAACGCAGGTCGTCGCCGTTGTGCATGCGCAGGCGCAGTTCCATGCGCTTGGTCGAGCGCGTCCCGGGGTGGTGGATGAGATTGAAGCCATAGTGCGCCCGGTCCCGATCCTTCTCGTAGACGATTTCCGTGAAATGCCGGCCGAGCAGATCGTCGACCCGGCAACCGAGCAGGCTTTCGACCCGGTCATTGACGAAGGAAAACCGTCCCTCGCCATCAAGCATAAAGAAGAGATCGGGGGCGCTGTTGACGATGAAGCGGTGCAGCTCCTCGGACCCTTGCAGGCGTTTCTGGATGACGAAATAGTCCTGTTTGCGGCGCCGTCGGGCGAGGGCGGCGGCAATGGCGGCGAGCAGGGTTTCGGGAGGGCAGGGTTTGGCGAGAAAATCGGCCGCCCCTTGGCGGAAGGCGCAGGTCGCCTGGGCGAAGGTCGTTTCGCCGCTGAGGATGACGACGCTGCTGTCGATCTCGCGCCGGCGCAGGATGTTGAGCACCTGCTGTCCGGACAGGCCCGGCATGTTGAGGTCGAGCAGGAGCAGATCGAAGCGTTCCCGTTCCAGCAGGCCGAGCGCCGCATGGCCGTCCAAGGCGCAGCTCACCTGGTAGCCGGAGAGTTCGAGCAGGACCCTCAGGCTCTCGAGTATTTGCGGCTCGTCGTCCACCACCAGCAGTCGGGGGGGGAAGAGCTCCTGCTGCTCTGCCTTCTCCGCGGTGTCGGCAGGCACGGCGGAAGTTATGCTGGAGCGGAGGCGGTCAGGCATGGGCGGACGTCTCTTTAGTCAGGAGGCGGGGTAAAAGAATCTGGAAGCGGGTGCCGGATTCGGGGCTGGAGGCGCAGCTGATCTCGGCGCCGAGCTGGTCGAGGAGCTGTTTGACGATGGTCAGTCCGAGACCGGCATGCCCCGGTTTATCGCTGGCGACCGGGGAGAAGAGGCTGTTCAGCACCTTCTCGGGCAGGCCCGGACCGTTGTCGCTGATGCGCAGTTCGACGAAGAGGGCACCGTTCTTGTGGATCCGGTCGCGGGTCGCAAGGTGGATGCGCCCACCTTCGGGAAGGGCTTCGGCGGCATTCTTGACCAGATTCATCAGCACTTGGCGCAGGGCGCCGGAACTCAGGGCCAGGGGGGGGATGGTTTTGTCCAGGTCGAGTTCGGCGTTCAATCCTTTTCCCTGGAAGAGCCCTTCTCTGAAGATCGTGCAAAGATCAGTGATGGCCCGGTTCAGCTCCAGCCTTTCCGCGCCGGGGGCGGGAGGCTGCTCCAGATCCTTGAAGCGCGCGAGCAGGTCACTGACCCGGGCCAGTTCCTCGCGCAAAACGGTCAGTTCTCGGACCGGGCCGTCCTCCCCCAGTTTGAGGCCAAGAACATGCAGGTAATTGGTGATGACGGCCAGGGGATTGTTCACCTCATGCAGCAACTTGCGAATTTCCAGTTCACGCCACTGGCGCCCGGCGCTCTCCTCGGCAGCATGGGTCGCTTCGGCCTCGCGGGCCTGGTGAAGAAGGCGGGCCAGCTGTCCGGCGAAAAGGCTCAGACCCGCATGCCGTTCGCCCAAGGGAAAACGGCTCGCTGAAGCGATTCCCGCCACGACCACGCCGAGGGGTTGCCGTTCGGCGATCAGGGGAAGCGCCAGCAATCCCGGGGCGTTCAAGAGTCGGCGCAGCTGTTCGTCGACGAGGGCTTCCGTTTCCGGCCCGGCGTCTTCGCAGGAAGAAAGGGGCCGTTCTTCGCGCAGGGCCCGTCCTAAGAGACTGGGGGATTGGCTCCACTCCAGGGCGAAGGCGGAGCAGGCGGGATGGCTGGGCGAGGGTTGGCCGAGCAGGCGTTCTCCCGAGGGGTCGCAGAGGAAAATTTCGACTTCGTCCAGAGCGAAGACCAAGGCCAGATCCCGGCGGATGCGCTCAAGAGCGGCGCGGATTTCGAGGCAGTAAGGCTGCGAGGCCTGGGTTCCGCCGAGCAGGGCCAGATCCCTGGCGTAGCCCGCCAGTTCCCGCTGGGCCGGACTGGGTTCCCGCTGGGAGGAGCCGTCGAGGTCGATGGCGAAGCCCCGCGCCGTTTCCAGAACCTCCGTTCGGGCTTTCTGAAAAGCTTCCGCGAGCAGGGCGGCGTTGAGACCGAAGAGCCGATCGTCCAGGTTGGTCGGGAGGCTGTCGCCGGCGTGATTGCCGCGGCTCAGGCGGGTTGCCAGGTTGAGCAGTTTGATCAGGGACGGACTCTCGCTCAGGTCGTCCTGTGGGAAGTTCTGGTAGCGGACAGCGTCGACCAGGCAAGAGGAGACCGGCCACTGGCGCAGAAGTTCAGCACCCACCTCGGCGGCGGTGGTCGCGAAGCGGTCCCGTTCCACCTTTTCGATGCGCCCTTCGGATTCGTCCATGAAGAGGATGTCCCGGTAGGGCTCGGGAAAATTTTGGAGCAGCACCAGTTGTCCGATGCGCTGGAGCAACCCCGCGAGATAGGCTTCTTCCGGGGCCGGATAGCCGGTCAGGCGGGCAAGGTCGCGGGCGAGATGGGCACAGAGGAGGGAACGGAACCAGAGGGCGGCGGTGAAACGTTCATGTTCCGGCGCGAGTTGGCTGAAGTGCTGGTGGACGGCGCTGGTCAGAGCCAATTGGCGCACCGTATCCAGTCCGAGAACGACCAGCAGACGGCGGATATGGGTTACTTCGGTCCACTGGCGGTAACAGGCGGAATGGGCAAGATGAAGGATTTTTCCGGAAAGGACCGGTTCCCGCTCGATGACCCGGGCGAGTTCATCGAATTCGACCTGGGGTTTGTGGCACAGTTTGAGAAGCGCCACCAAAACTTCCGGAACGCTGGGAATCCTTTCGAAGCGCAGTTTTTCCAGGATCATGGCCGTAACCCTTCTGGGGCACGGAAAAAACCCCGAAACCCTTCAGTGTTTTTCCGGAAGGGCACAAGGGATTTTCCTGAATCATATTTTGGCGCGCGGGACTTACGAAAGCATTCAATTGTATGTGATCATAACCATGAAAGGCTTTCCAAGGTCAAGGGTTAAAATGTCTATGTTTTTGAAGAAAAAGGGTTATCACAAAGCTTTTCAGGGGGTCCGAACGGCAATTATCACCTCTGTGTCGGCCCCCGGCGGGAACTTAGGGATTTCCCTCAGAAAAGACCTCGGAAAATTTTCCGTTGTCCCCGTTTTGGGATCTTGTTAGGATGATCGTCGGAGAAAAAGGGGAGTAGCATCCGGAAAGGGTTCCGGCCCGCGCTTCGTCAGTACGGTGATTTTCACCCGGACGCGGGAGTTGCGACGTTATGTCGCGCCTTGCAAGACCTTTGTCCATGACATTTACCAATGTCCTGGGGAAAGGTTTTTTTTTGCCCGGGACGCGAACACGCAAGGAGCAATGAATCGATGCATACCCTGTGGATGTGGCTTGGCTTCAATCTTTTCGTCCTGGTTCTGCTGGCGCTGGATCTCGGCGTTCTCCATCGCAACGGCAAGGAGGTGGGAATCCGCGAGGCGCTGTGGCTGAGCTTCGGTTACTTTGTCCTTGCCCTGCTCTTCGGCACCGGGGTCTGGCATTTTCTTGGGCGGGACTCGGCGGTCGAGTTCTTCACCGGCTATCTTTTGGAAAAGAGCCTGAGTGTCGACAACATCTTCGTCTTCGTGCTGATCTTCAGCCACTTTTCGGTCCCTTCCCGCTATCAGCACCGGGTGCTCTTCTGGGGCATTCTCGGCGCCCTGGTCATGCGCGCCGTGCTGATTCTGGTCGGCGCCTCGATCATCTCGGCCTTTCATTGGGTCATCTACCTTTTCGGTGCTTTTCTCATCTTCACCGGCGGGCGGATGCTGGCGACCATCAATCAGGAGCCGGACATGGAGGGAAACCGCCTGGTCCGGATGGTCCGCCGCCATTGCCGGGTCACCGAGGGTTACGAGGGGAACCGCTTTTTCGTCCGGCGCGACGGGCTGATCTTTCTGACGCCGCTGATGGTGGTGCTGATCCTGGTCGAGGTCACCGACGTGGTCTTCGCCCTCGATTCCATTCCGGCGATCTTCGCTGTCACCACCGACCCTTTTATCGTCTATACTTCCAACGTCTTCGCCATCCTCGGCCTGCGCGCTCTGTACTTCGCCTTGGTCGGCATCATCCATCGCTTCCATTATCTCAAGTACGGGCTGTCGCTGGTGCTCATGGTGGTCGGCGCCAAGATGCTGATCAACGCGGCCTTCGGCAAGGTCATCCCCACCGAGGCGGCGCTGCTCGTTACCGCGGTGCTCATCGGCGGCTCGATGCTGGTTTCGGTCTTCAAGACCCGGGTTCTGCCCGCCGGAACGGCTGCCGCCGAGGCGCGACTCGGCTGGGTTCCGGGGAGTCCGGCCAAGGCGGAGGACAAGACCGAGAAAAAAGGCGAAGGCTGATAGCGCCGGGTTTTTTGTCCCGTTTCTGAAAAGAAGGATTTTAGATGGAAACTCTATGGTTTGAACTGGCGATCGTCTTGCTGCTGATTCTCGCCAACGGCTTTTTCGCCGGGGCCGAACTGGCCATTGTCTCGGTCCGGCGCGGCCGCATCGCCCAACTGGTCGCCGAAGATCGGCCCGGCGCGAAAATCCTGGAAGAGTTGCAGGCCGACCCCCATCGTTTTCTCGCCACGGTACAGATCGGTGTGACCCTGGTCGGCACCCTGGCCTCCGCCGTCGGCGGCGCCGCCGCCATTGAGGTGATCAAACCGCTTTTGCTGCAGGCGCCCTTTGAACTGGTGCGCGATGCCGCCGAACCTCTTTCCCTCTTTCTGGTGGTCGGCTGCATCGCCTACCTCTCGCTGATTCTTGGAGAACTGGTGCCCAAGGCCCTGGCCCTGGAATATTCCGAACGCATCGCCCTCGGTGTGGCTCGGCCCATCCACTGGCTGGCTCGGCTGGGGGGGCTGGCCGTTCTGACTCTGACCCTGTCGAGCCGGGCGGTGCTGGCGCTGCTTGGAGTCAAGGGGGATGGCGAGCGGGCTTTCATCACCAAGGAAGAGATCCAGCATCTGATCGCCGAGGGGCGGGAAACCGGCTCGGTCAGCCCTGACGAGCAGGAATTCATCCGCAACGTCTTTGAGTTTTCCACGACCCTGGTGCGTGAGGTGATGGTCCCCCGGCCGCGGGTGGTCGGTCTTGATCTGGATCTGTCTCGGGAGGAGGTGCTGGCGCGGGTGCTGGAACATCAGTATTCCCGTTATCCGGTTTATCGGGGCGAGATCGAAGCCGTGGCTGGGTTCGTTCACGGCAAGGATCTGCTGGCCCAGGCCGTGCGTGCGACTCCTTTCGATCTGGAAGCTCTGCTTCGACCCTGTTTTTTCGTTCCGGAAACGAAACGGGTCAACGAGCTGTTGCGGGAGATGCAGCGCAAGCATCTGCATATGGCCATGGTTGTCGATGAATACGGCGGGTTGAGCGGGGTGGTGACGACCGAGGATCTGCTGGAGGAGCTGGTGGGGGAAATCGAGGATGAATACGACGCGGACGAGCCGCGCCGCATCCAGCCTCTCGCTAACGGCGGCTATCTCGTCGATGCCCTTCTTCCCCTCAGGGATCTGGAGGATCTGCTCGGCGTGCGTGCGACTCCCGGGCAGCCCTACGATACCCTGGCGGGGTTGATCCTCTTCAGGCTGGGGCATCTCCCCGCCGAGGGGGAGCAGGTTGACTGGGAGGGCTTTCGCCTGACCTGCGTCAAGGTCCGGGGGACCGCGATCCGCCGGGTGCGTATCGATCCTCGTGGTGACGATAAGGCCTAGTTTCGGGTGAGGACATTGAGCCGACGCCCGGCCCGCAGCACGATCCCTTCGGCCGTTTTATAGGGGCTGAGAAACGCGCGGATTTCCGCCAGCCGTTCGGCGGGGAGTTGAGCATGGTTGGGTACTTTGCTGGCGAAGAAGTCGGCTTCGTCGCTGAAGAGAAAAGCCGTTTCGAAATGGATGGTCGGTCCGACCTGCCAGCCGGTCAGTTCTTTCATGGCCGCCAGCGCCGCCGCCTGCTCGCGGCTTTCGTCGCCGCTACCGATGCCGAAACGCTGCTTGGCCTCCATAAACGGCCCTTCCGCCCCGGGCTCCAGCACGATGATCGCTCCACCGGGGCGCAGCAGCCGGCCGGCGGCTTCCAGGCTGGCGGTCATCGCGCCGATGGGGACGTGGTGCAGGGAGAGGGTATAGATCACCAGATCGAAAGAGGCGGGGGACAGGTCCTCGGGAACGCCGCTCGGAGCCTGGCGGAAGGTGACATTTTCTGCAGTGACGGCGGCGCGAGCCTTGGCCAGCGCCTTGCCGTCGGGATCGGTGGCCAGGACCGAGGCAGCATGGCGGGCAAGGTCGCGGGTAATACGGCCGCCGCCGCAGCCGATCTCCAGGACTTTTTTCCCGGCGAGGGGGTAGTGGGCAAGGATGGTGGTGATGTATTGGTCGGTAGCGTCCTGAATCATGGTCGGCTCCTTGGGCGGCTGATCTGATTAAAATGTAACTTTCACCCCTGGATTTTCCCCGTAGGGAGAGGTTAACAGGCGATCACAACGGGGCTGAAGAGGGTGAACCGGATAGGCATTTCCCGATTCTTTATCCCTTCATCCCGGTAAATTTTCAAGTTCTTCTTTCTTGAACACGCTGATTAACTTGGTGCGGGAATTTTTCGGGGCTTGTCCATCCATGCCTAGGGAATGGGCGCGGGCGTTTCCTCTTCCGGGAGAATTTGACCGGCGTCAAGGTTTTGCCGGATGTCCTCTGCTTTCATGGGGAAAAACCGTAGCCCGTTGAGCAGATATCCAGGAGAAGATGATGATCAGAGATTTTTTATCCCGAAGAACCCGTGTGCGCAACCTGATTCAATGGCTATTTTTCGCCTGGATCCTCGGCATCGGCGTCCGTTTCGCCCTTTTTGTCCGTCATTACGAAAGCTTCGGCGCGAGCCCCTATGTTTCCCGCCCCCCGGGGGTCGAAGGTTTTCTCCCCATCGGCGCCCTAGTGAGCTTGAAATACTGGGTGACGACGGGGATCGTCGACAGCATCCACCCGGCGGCGATGGTTCTCTTGCTGACCTTTATCGCCATGAGCCTGCTGGCACGCAAGAGCTTCTGCTCCTGGCTCTGCCCGGTGGGAACCCTGTCCGAAGCGATGTGGAAGCTGGGGCGTCGGTTTCTTGGCCGCAATTTCCGTATCTGGCCCTGGCTCGACTGGCCGTTGCGCGGTCTGAAATACCTGCTGCTGGCCTTTTTCGTGAAGATTATCTTCCTCGATATGCCGTCCTTCGCCCTCGCTTCCTTTCTCGAAACCCCCTACTGGGCGGTGAGCGACGTGAAGATGCTCCATTTCTTCACCGGGATGTCCGCGACCGCCCTGGCGATCATTGCCGCGCTGACCGTTCTCTCCTTCTTCTATCAGAACTTCTGGTGCCGCTACCTCTGCCCCTACGGGGCGCTCCTCGGGCTTTTCAGCCTGCTGAGCCCCCTCAAGATCCGGCGCGACGTTTCAACATGCGTTGACTGCGGCAAGTGTGCCGAAACCTGCCCTTCCCGGTTGCCGGTCGATCGCAAAATTGCCATCGGCAGCCCGGAATGCACCGGTTGTCTGAGTTGCGAGGCCGTCTGTCCGACCCGTTCCTTGGCCATGGCCCCTCCGGGAAGACGGGATCTTCTCGCCGGTTGGCGCTTTCCGCTACTGGTCGTGGCGATTTTCTCCCTGGGGGTGGGGATCGGCATGATCAGCGGTCTTTGGGAGTCGAGCCTGACCGCCGAGGATTATCGGCGGCTGATTCCCATGTCGCGCCATCTGGTCCATTGATGATGGCGCCACAACAGTCGTCCGCTGGCGTGTTGCCGCTTTGCCTGTTTGCTGCTCATACACCCGTATAAAAGTAAAATACACCCTGGATTTGGTTGAATCATCAGTTATTACAGTATATTGAACTAAATTCAGGCCAATCTAACGAAACCGACGTAACGAAGAAATGTATATTTGTGTTATACGCCAAGGCCTTGCGAAATCCTCGCGCAAGGCCTTGGCGTTTCCTTTTTTGCCTTTTAATTTCAACAAGTTGAAAATAATTTATGGGGTCTTTCCAAGATTGGTACGCTCCTCGCTATAGATAAAGACAACAGCAAGGCACAACGCCTCACAGCAATCACCTGAATCCATAGGAGGACATCATGAAAGTCAAATCCCTGATCGCATCCGCCACCCTCGCCCTTTCCGCCCTGGCCGCTCCCGCATTCGCCGCCTCGACCCGCACCGACCACAGCGGCTTCGTCGTCTGGGTCTTCCTCGGCTTCTGCGGTCTGATCGTCGCCGCCCAGCTCATCCCCGCCCTGCTGGTGATGTTCGGCATCGCCAAGGCGGTGGTCGAGCCGAAAGCGGAAGAAGCGAAACAGAGCATCCACTAACAGCGCAAACGAGCCCGATTCCATAGAGGAGGAGACCATGAAAGCCATCGCCCTTACCAGCCTGTTCACCACCGGATTGTTGACCCTGGCCACCAGCGCCTTTGCCGCTGGTTTCGCAAGCACCGGCAGCGGTCTCCTCGCCTGGCTCTTTCTCGGCTTCTTCGGTCTGATCGTCGCTACCCAGCTGGTTCCGGCGGTGATGTTGATGATCGGCATCGCCAAGGGCGTGACCTCCGGCAGCGAAGCGACGGAGGCCGGCAAGTAAGCGGCCGAATCGACACCGACAATGCACTAACAAAACCCGGGCCGCTCCCTGAGGAGACGGCCCGGGTTTTGTTATTCAATATGCACAACCCACTTGATTGTTTGATGATTTGACGACAAGAGCAAGAGATTTCTCTTGCAACGGATTAGCCCTGCCGGTAGGGTGAGAGACCTGTCAAGACCTGTCGGAGGAGCGATCATCAGCTCTGTGCGAAGCGGCCTGTCATGAGCACACTCACCCACAATGAAATTACTGCCCTGCTTCTGGCGCTCGGCCTGCTTTTGGCCAGCGCCCGGATTCTTGGGGAAATGGCCCAGCGCCTGAATCTTCCTTCGGTTCTTGGCGAGATCGTCGCCGGGATCCTCTGGGGACCGACGATTTTCGGCGCCTTGGCGCCGGAGTGGAGCGCCTTTCTTTTTCCTTCCCAGGGAGGCGGTGCACTGGCCTTCGACGGTCTGACGACCCTGGCGATTGCTCTCTTTCTGCTGGTGGCCGGACTGGAGGTGGATCTCACCACCGTCTGGCGTCAGGGCCGAGTCGCTTTCTGGGTCGCCATCTCCGGCATGCTCTTGCCCTTCGCCATCGGTTTTTCCGTAGCGTGGTGGTTTCCGCAAGAGATGGGTTATCAGTCTGGGGTCGCTCCTTTGCCCTTCGCCCTGTTTATGGCGACGGTCCTCTCTATCTCCGCCCTGCCGATCATCGCCAAAATCCTGATGGATCTCAATATCTACCGTAGCGACCTAGGGGTAACGATCATCGCCGCCGCAGTCTTCAATGACCTGCTGGGCTGGCTGGTTTTCGCCATGATCCTCGGCATGCTCGGCGTCAATCAGGGCATTCCCCTGGCCCATACCCTGTGGATTACCTTGGTCTTTACCGCTGCGATGTTGACCGTCGTCCCCTGGTGCATCCATCGCCTGTTGCCGTGGATTCAGGCGCATACCAGCTGGCCCGGCGGCGTGCTTGGTTTTGCCTTTTCCTTCTGCCTGGTCGCTTCGGCTTTTACCGAATGGATCGGCGTGCATGCGATTTTCGGTTCTTTTCTGGCCGGTGTGGCTCTTGGGCATTCAAGTCATTTGCGGGAACGGACCCGGGCGACGATCGACCAGTTCGTCTCCTTTATCTTTGCTCCGCTCTTTTTCGCCAGTATCGGCCTCAAGGTCAATTTTTCCGAACAGTTCGATCTTCCCCTGACGCTGACCATTCTCCTGCTGGCGGTGTCGTGCAAGGTGATCGGCAGTGCCTGTGGCGGCAGACTGGGCGGTTTGGCGTGGCGTGACGCCTTCGCCGTCGGTTTCGGCATGAGCGCCCAGGGAACGATGGGGATAATCCTCGGTGTTTTGGCCCTGCAGATGGGAATGATCAGTCACCAGGTTTTCGTCGCCCTGGTGGTGGTGGCCCTGGTCACCTCGCTGATGAGCGGTCCGTTGTTGCAGCGCCTGCTCAGCCTGCGCAAGGCTCGGCGCTTCTGCGACTATGTCAGCGGGAAAACCTTTGTCAATCCTCTCAGCGCCTATTCCAAGGACGGTATCATCATGGAACTCGCCACCGTCGCCGGCGAGGTGCTTGCTGTGGATGGCGGCCTTATCAGCCAGGCGGTGCGGCAACGGGAGCGGCTTATGTCCACGGGAATCGGACGCGGCCTCGCCGTTCCCCATGCCCGGCTCAAGGAGCTGACCGCGCCGCTGGTGGTGGTGGGGCTGTCGCCGGGAGGGATCGACTTCGACAGTCCGGATGGCATCCCCGCCCAAATCATTTGTCTGATCCTTACCCCGGTACAGGACGACGGCGCCCAACTGGAAATCCTCGCGGACATTGCCTCGACCTTCAAGGTCAAGGAAATCCGGGAAAAAGTCCCCGGGGTAAGCAACTTCACCGAGTTTCTCGCCTTGGTGCGCAGCAGCCAGGAGCGCTGAATCGGGCAATAAAAAAGCCGCGCTCAGGTAGCGAGGCTTTTTTGTGCCCGATGACGACGACGGACGAGTCGTTTACTTGAGTTCGGCAAGTTTGGCCTTGGCCTTGCCGGCCTCTTCGGACTGGGGATAGGTCTCCTGCACCTTACGCAGGATGATCTTAGCGTTCTGCGCATCCCCTAGGGCCTGAAAGGCCAGTCCCTGCTTGAACAGGGCCGCCGGCGTCTTGGGATGGGTGGGGTGTTTCTGGATCACGTCCTGAAACTGGAGGATGGCGTTTTCGTAGTTCTTTTCGCCGAAGTAGGCTTCGCCCATCCAGTACATGGCGTTGACGGACAGGGGGTGCTGGGGATTGTCCTTGAGGAATTGTTGCAGGCTCTCCCGCGCCCCGGCGTAGTCACCGCTCTTCTGGATCTTTTCCAGGGCCACCTCGTACAGGGCTTCGGGTGAGTTGGGCATACCGCCGCCGAGACCCCCGGCGCCGCCGACGGCCGTACGGTTCTCTTCCAGCGTCCGCACCCGGTCTTCCAGGGAGGTGAGTTTAAGACCAACATCATCCTTGACCAACAGCATGTCGCCGCGCAGTTCGTCCCGCTCCCGGGCCTGATCCTCGAAACGGCCATTGAGGGACTGCATGTCGATCTTGAGGGTATCGAGGGCGACCTGCAGGTCGGCCTGGGTCCGGCCGAGGGTATCGAGGCGCTGTTCCAACTCGCCAGTCAGGCTCTTGCCCTGGGCGGCGAGGCTCAGTTCCGCCTTGGCCAGGCGTTTTTTCATTTCGTCAAGATCCCGTTCCATATGCAACTGCCGCTGGGTGGCACAGCCCGAGAGAGTCGTCACCAAGGTGAGCAGCAGAAGAAGTTTGATCCAAGGGGTCATGGCGGACTTCCTTTTTCGGCAGGCCCGGCCGCGTCGTAACGCGGCCGGGGGATGGCGGGACGGATTAGCGGGAGGCTTTGAACTCGGCGCGGCGATTCTGCGCCCAGGCACTTTCGTCGCCGCCGACGGCCAAGGGCATTTCCTCGCCGAAGGAGATGATGCTCAGGCGGTTCGGGGCGATGCCGAGGGAGACCAGGTAGCTCTTGGCGGCATTGGCGCGGCGCTCGCCGAGGGCCAGGTTGTATTCATCGGAGCCGCGCTCGTCGCAGTGCCCTTCGACGCGGATATTCAGCCCCGGGTTGGCCTTCAGGTACTCGGCGTTGTTGGCCAGGGTCGCCCGGGCCTCATCGCTGAGGGTGAACTGGTCGAAGCCGAAATAGATGCGGTTAAGGCCCGCGACCTCACCGCCGAGCAGAGCATCGTAGCTGGAGGCGGGGCGGTCGCCAACACCGCCGGAGCCGACGGAACTGTCGCCGTAGCCGGTCGATTCCTGAACCGGAGCGCTGGAAAGGGCGGTGGTGTCGGTTGGGGCGGTCACGACGGCTGCCGGTTTTTTCGCGCAACCGACAGCCAGGGTGGCGAGCAGGGCAAGGGTCAGCAGCAGACGCAGGGTGGTTTTCATCGGTGTTCTCTCCTTGAGGTGAAAAAGGGGTCTTTATCTGTCGGTCCAAGTGCGCCTCAGACCGAGCAAAACGTGCTGATTATATCGAAGATGATCTAAAAAACAACAGTTTTCAGGAGGTTTACCATTCTCCTGACCAAGCCGGATGGCTGTTATCGCCACCGCCGAGAGCGACGGGGCGGTTACCGCTGCCGTCGGCACGCATGATGTAAATGCCGCGCTTGCCCCGTTCGCTGGAGGAATAAACGATAAAGCGACCGTCGGGGCTCCAGCGCGGATGTTCCTTGTTGCCCCCGCCGAAGGTTAGCTGCCGTTCATCGCTGCCGTCGGGGTTGATGGTGAAAATATCGAACTGACCGCCCGCCATGCGGCTGAAGGCGATGCGGTCCCCTTTGGGGCTCCAGGCTGGAGTGACGTTGTATTTGCCGGAGCTGTTCAGCCGCCGAACCTGACCACCGGCGAGATCGAGAATGAAAATATGGGGATTGCCCTGACGGTCGGAGACAAAGGCGATCTGGCTGCCGTCGGGACTCCAGCTGGGATCGGAGTCGATGCCCCAGGCATCGGTAAGGCGCCGGTTGATGGCGCCGCTGGTGCCGATCAGATAGAGTTCGGCATTGCCGTCGCGGGAGAGGGAGACAGCAAGTTCGCGGCCGTCAGGGCGGTAGCGGCCGGAAATGTTCAGACCTCGCTGGGCGGAGATGCGCACTTCCTTCCCCGAGTAGGTTTCCTTGCGGTAGAGGTCGGGATTTCCGGCCTTGTAGGATGTGAAGATCAGTTCCTTGCTCCGGGGGGAGAAGTCGGGGTTGAGGACGATGGCGCGGTGGTCGGTGATGCGCGTCGGGTTATGCCCGTCCACATCCATCAGATAGAGTTCCTTGTGCCCGGTACGGTTGGAGATGAAGGCCAACCGGGTGTTGAAGGGGCCGTTTTCGTCGGTCAGGCTCTTCATGATCTGATCGGCGAAGGAATGCGTCATGCGCCGCGCGTCGGCGACCTTGCCGGTGTAGCGCCGTCCGGCGAGCAGCCGGCGTTCGACCACGTCGAAAAGGCGGGCTTCGAGGGTCAGTTGATCCCCTTGCACCACATAGCCGCCCTTGATGAGATAGTCGGCGCGCAGCAGGCGCCACTGGGCGAAGTCGATCTCCACACTATTGAGGGCGAGTACCCGGGCGTCACTGAGGAAGGAGGCCGGATCGACCAGACTGAACATCCCGGTGAGGTCCATATCCCAAGACAAAACCTCCGCGATTTCTTTGGCCAACTCCGGGCGAGCGGCCCCTTCCAAGGGCAGAAACTCCGTGATGGCCATGGGCACGGCCTGCTGACCGGGGGCGCTGACTTCGATGGCGGCGGCGGCAAAGCGGGGCGCGGCCCAGGCGAGGGCCAGGATCGTGACGAAAAAAACAAAACGTTTCATGGTCTCTGTAATTCCTTCAGGTTGAATACGACATCCTTGCGGCTTCCGGCGAGAGCCGGGACCGGATAATCCTTGAGTTGTAAAACCGCGCGCACCACGGAGTCATCGAAGCGGCCGTCGCTGGATTTTTTCGTGAATGTGTAATTGGCCAGTTTCCCCTGGCCGTCGAAGATCAACTGCATTTTCGCCTCCAGATCGGCACGGCCGACCTGGTACTTAGAGAGGCGCCAGGCCTGTTTGAGATATTCCTGCAACCAGGCGTCGCTGGAAACCCCTTCCTCCGTCCCCTTGCCGTCGGGCATGCCGACCGGCACATCGCCGGCTGACCCCTTGGCGTTTTTGGCCGCCGCCATCGCCAGAATCTTGCTTTGAACGCCCGCGTATTCCTGTTTTTTCTGCAACTTCTCCAAGGCGCTGGTGACACTCGCCTCGTCCTTGGCCGTGACCTTCGGTTTGTCCGCGGGTTTCGGTTTTTCGGGTTTCGGCTTGGCGTCGGCCTTGGGTGTTGGTTTCGGAGTCGGCTTTGGTTCGGGTTTGGGTTCTGGTTTTGGCTTGGGTTTGGATTTGGGCTCGGTTTTCGGTTCCGGCTTGGGCGGCTCCGGCTTGACCACCTCGGGCTTGGTTTCCGGTTTGGGCGGCAGCGGCACGGCGTCCGGCTTCGGTTCCGGGGCGCTGGCGGCCGGCTTCGGCTCGGCCTTTTCCGGGCCTTTGCGCACATCCGGACGCCCGGCGCGGGGATCCTTGACCGGCAGGTTGACCAGGTCGACGACGTAGACCGGCTTGGGCGGGGTCTTCATCTTCGGCAGGATCACCCCGGAAAACAGGAGCAGAAACAGGGCATGGATGATGAGGGAAACCACCAGCATGCGGGAAAGCCCCGGTTCGGAACGGGCTTTGATGCCCTGCCGTATGTGCGGATTCGGGTGCATAGAGAGAGCTACGGAGAGCCGTGAGGGCTTTCAATGAAGGGTCAGGGGCGGGGCTCCTGGGAAACCATCCCCAGTTTGGCGACGCCGGCTTTCTTGATCGCCGCCATCACCGGAACGACCTTGCCGTAGGGAACGTCCCGGTCGGCCTCGAGAAAAACGTCCTTTTCATCCTCGGGTTTGTCCTTGAGGATCTGTTGCAGCACCGGGGTCAGTTTGGCGGCCTCCTCGATCTTGGTGCGGCCGATGGAGATGGCGCCGTCTTTCTGTACGGTGATGATCAGCGGTTCTTTGGTGGCGGCAAGGCTGGGCGCTTCCGCGACCTCGGGGAGATTGACGTCGACTCCCTGTTCCATCATCGGCGCGGTGACCATGAAGATGATCAGCAGCACCAGCATGACGTCGACCAACGGGGTGACGTTGATCTGGGAGACGGCGTTGCGGTTGCCGCGATTCGGTCCGATATCCATCTAACCCCTCCGCATCATGCGAGCAGAAATGTTTCGTTCGAAGCTCATCTAACCCCTCCGCATCATGCGAGCTGTCAGGTTACTGCCGTGGCTCATCAGCCTCTCCGCATCATGCGTTCGACGATGTTGAGGAATTCCTGGCTGAAGTTATCCATCTCGCCGGTGAGTACGTTGACCTTATGCATGAAGTGGTTGTAGCCCATGACGGCGGGAATCGCTGCGACCAGACCGATGGCGGTGGCCACCAGCGCTTCGGAGATGCCCGGCGCGACAACCGCCAGCGAAGCGCTGCCGCTTTCACCGATGCCGCGAAAGGCGTCCATGATCCCCCAGACGGTGCCAAAGAGTCCGACAAAGGGCGCGGTGGAGCCGGTGGTGGCGAGGGTGGTGGTGAACTTCTCCAGCCGGTGGGTTTCGAGGGTGGTGGCCCGGCGCAAGGCGCGGGCGACGTTTTCCGCCCCGCCCAGGTCGGTGCTCAGATGCCCCTCCTCCTCCCCGGGACGACGACCCTGGATCTTGAGCAGTTCCTGGTAGCCTTCACGGAAGAGGACGGTCAACGGCGAGTTGGGATAATCCCTGAGCCCTTGGTTGATGGCGTCGAAACGCTTCTTGGCCCAGAAAAAATCGAGAAACTGGTCCGAGTCGCGGGTAGCGCGGTGAATGACCAAAAACTTGTAGAAAATGATGGCCCAAGAGACCACCGAAAAGTAGACGAGAAAGAGCAGAACCAGTTTGACCACCGGCCCGGCGTTAAGCACCAGTTCCAAGATTGCCTCCCGTGATTAAAGGGGTTGGGGACAGACGCGGCGATTATTATGCAAGCGCGGGGGCAAGTCAATGGCATTCACGAGGCGGTTCGGATACCTGGGCGCGGTGCGCGCGACGGTAGAATTCGACCTGGGCGAGTTTGGCCGGGTTGGCGCCGGCGGCCAAGGCGTCGAGGCGCATCAGGTCGAGCATGAGAGGGAAGCGCGGGTCGGCGATGAAACGCCACTGGCGCCGGCTGAGCTGATTGGTGTCGTCGATCTGCCAGCTCAGGGCGAACATGTGATGGTGCACCAGCCAGAGGATGTCCTCGATCTGGTCCGGAGCCATGCCGAGACGCTTGAGGATACTTGCGGCCAGCTCGACTCCGGCACGGTCATGACCGAAGGCGCGGATGCGGCCGTCGACTTCCCGGGTAGTTTCGGCCTTGCCGATGTCGTGGAGCAGGGCGCCCCAGGCCAGGCGCGGATCGGCATCGGGGGGGAGGTAACGGATCGCCAGCAGGGTGTGGGTCAGCACGTCCCCTTCGGGATGATAATCGGGGGGCTGGGGGATGCCGTCGAGACGGTAAAGCTCGGGCAGGAGGCGGCGCGCCTCCGGATCCTCACGCCAGCGCCGTTCGCGCTCTGCGCCATCGGGGATAAGAAAGAGGTTTTCGAGATAGTTGAGATCGGTCACGATGTCTTCCTTGCCGGGACGAAACCCGTTGCGGTGTTCCCGACCGGGGTGGTCGCGGTCGATTGTATACAGTTAGCCCGCTGGCTTATCCACCCTTTCCACAGACTTTTCCACAGGGGCGATCAGCGTCGCTGTTCGACCAGGGCGTAGGCCGAGTGGTTGTGGATCGATTCGAAATTCTCGCACTCGACCCGGAACCAGGTAATATTTTCAATATGTTGCAGCTTCTCGGTGACGGCGCGGACAATGTCCTCGACAAACCTGGGGTTGTCGTAGGCCTGTTCGGTGACGGCTTTTTCGTCCTCGCGCTTGAGCAGGGAGTAGACCGGGGCGCTGCCGCAGGCCTCGACCCATTCGATGAGATCCTCCAGCCAGATATGGTCGCGATAGCGCACCTGCACGGTGACGGCGCTGCGCTGGTTGTGGGCACCGCGCTCGCTGATCTCCCGGGAGCAGGGGCAGAGGGAGGTGACCGGCACGGTCACGCCGAGGATGAAATCGCCGGTTTCGCCGAGGCTGCCGAGCATCCGGCACTGGTATTCCATGAGACCCCGCGCCCCCGAGACCGGCGCCCGCTTTTCGATGAAGTATGGGAATTCCAGTTCCAGATGGGCGCTGGAGGCCTCCAGCCGCTCCTTCATTTCCAACAGGATGGCGTCGATCCCCTCGATGCTGATCTCGCCGTGGTGCTCGTTGAGGATTTCGATAAAGCGGCTCATGTGGGTGCCCTTGAAGTGATGGGGCAGATCCACGTACATGTTGATGCGCGCCACCGTGTGCTGCCGCTCCTTGCTCTTGTCGAGGACGACGATGGGATAGTGGATGTTCTTCACCCCGACCTTGTCGATAGGGATGTTGCGCTCGTCCCGGGACTGCTGCAAGTCCGGCATGGCGGCGGCGGGGACGGGTGAGGAGTGAGGCGTGACGGATGAAGGGCTTTCATGTTGATTGATCATGGTAATTCCTCGGATCGTTTTGATTTTTCTCCTCACTCTTGACGTCTCACCTCTCACGCCCTACGCACATAGCGGACCGGGTCCGGCACCCCCGCCTCGGCGAAGCCTTTTAGGCGCAGCCGGCAGGAGTCGCAGCGGCCGCAGGCGAGACCCTCGGGGGTCGGGTCGTAGCAGGAGTGGGTGAGGGCGTAGTCGACGCCGAGGGCCAGCCCCTTGCGGATGATGTCCGCCTTGCTCAGCGAGATCAGCGGGGTATGGATGCGGTAGCGGCCGCTTCCCTCGACCCCGGCGCGGGTGGCGAGATTGGCCAGGGTTTCGAAAGCGGCGATATATTCGGGGCGACAGTCGGGGTAGCCCGAATAGTCGACGGCGTTGACGCCGATAAAGATGTCGAAGGCGCCGAGCACCTCGGCCCAGCCAAGGGCGAAGGAGAGAAAGATCGTGTTGCGCGCCGGCACGTAGGTGACCGGGATCTCCCCCTCGCGCACTCCCTCCTTGGGCACTTCCAGATCGCCGGTGAGGGCGCTGCCGCCGATGCGACGCAGGTCGATTTCCACCAGTTGGTGCTCGACCGCCCCCACCAGCGGTGCATAGCGCCGGGCGCGGTCGAGTTCGACGGTATGCCGCTGGCCGTAGGCGAAGCTCATGGCGTAAGGGGCGAAACCCTCGACCCGGGCGATGGCCATGCAGGTGGTGGAGTCGAGCCCGCCGCTGTAGAGAACCACAGCTTTTTTACAGTCTGACATGGGTACTCCTTGGCTAGTAAACCTCGTAGAAATTCCCGGTCCCCAGGCGATGAACCTTGAGCAGGTTGGTGGTGCCGGGGGAAGAGACCGGGCTGCCCATGGTGATGACGACGATATCCCCCCGGCGCAGGACGCCGCGGGAGAGGATGACCTGTTCCACCGAGCGGATCTGCGCTTCCGTATCCCCCTCGATGGCGACCCGCAGGGCGTGGATGCCGGCGTAGAGACAGAGGCGGCGGCGGGCGGTCTGGGACGGGGTGATGGCGAAGATCGGCAGGTCGGGGCGATATTTGGCGACCAGCGCGGCGGTGGAGCCGGTCTGGGTAAAGGCAAGGATGGCGGTAGCGCCGACCATCTCCGCCACCCGGCAGGCGGCCTGGCCGATGGCTTCGGAAAGGCGCCGGTAGCCGAGAATCTCAGGGATCGGGTGATAAACCTTGCTTTTCAGCACCGGATCCTGCTCCACGTCGTGGGCGACCCGGACCATGAGCGAAACCGCCTCCACCGGATATTTGCCGGCGGCGGTTTCGCCGGAAAGCATGACGGCGTCGGTGCCGTCGAGGATGGCGTTGGCGACGTCTGAGGTCTCGGCGCGGGTGGGGCGCGGATTGTGGATCATGCTTTCGAGCATCTGGGTGGCGGTGATGACCGGTTTGCCCGCTTCATTGCAGAGGCGGATGATGCGCTTCTGGATCAGCGGCACCTTCTCGGGATTCATCTCCACGCCGAGATCC
Source organism: Trichloromonas sp. (assembly GCF_034006665.1). Taxonomy (GTDB): domain Bacteria; phylum Desulfobacterota; class Desulfuromonadia; order Desulfuromonadales; family Trichloromonadaceae; genus Trichloromonas. The sequence continues at coordinate 4,693 of NZ_JAVESI010000025.1, read as the reverse complement.
CCCCGTGCCACCATGATGCCGTCGGCGGCGTCGAGGATGGCGGCGAAATCCTCCACCGCCTGCGGCTTCTCGATCTTGGCGATGACGCGCAGGGCGCTCTTTTCCTGGTAAAGCTGTTCCTTGAGTGCGAGGACGTCGGCGGCCTGCTGGACGAAAGAGAGGGCCAGATAGTCGATCTCCTGACCGAGGCAAAAACGCAGATCCTCGTGATCCTTTTCCGTCATGGCGGGGATGGAGACCCGGGCGCCGGGGAGGTTGATCCCCTTGCGGTCCTTGAGGGTGCCGCCGACTACCACCTGACAGCGGACATCTTCGTCGTTGACGGCAAGCGCCCGCAGTTCGAGCAGGCCGTCGTCGAGGAGAATGGCGTCGCCGGGCTTGACATCCTGCGGAAGGCCCTTGTAATCGCTGGGGATGACCATCCCCTCACCGAGCAGCTCGCGGGCGGTGAGAATCACCTCCTGGCCAGTGCGCAGGGGCATGGCGCCGTCGCGCAGGTGGCCGACGCGGATCTTCGGTCCCTGCAGATCGGCGAGAATGGCAACCGCCTGCCGCCGCTGCCGGGAAAGATCGCGGAGACGGCGAATGATACGGGCTTTGCCGGCGTGGTCACCGTGGGAAAAATTCAGACGGAAGACGTCCGTGCCGGCCTCCATCAAAGCGAGCAGCATCTGTTCCGATTCGCTGGCGGGGCCGATTGTGGCGACGATTTTGGTGCGCCGGTACATGGAGCCTCCTCACCGGGGGAAAGCGGGGTTGGACACTAAGGGCAGCGGCCCTATGCCCCGGGGAGCGTCACTATATCACGCCTCCCGGGGGACGGCAAAATAAATGGCCAGGGGCGGTCGTTTGTGGTATGGATGAACAATTTTTTACCGATTTTCGAGGTGGTTTGCCCATGTCCACGCTGATTCGTTTCCTTCTCTGGTCCGGCCTGGTCCTCGTCCTGCTCGGGATCGGCGCCCTTGCCGGCGCCTACTTTTATGTTGCCGGTTCCCTGCCCAAAGTCGATTCCTTGAGCGATTACCGACCGCCGGTCATCAGCCGGGTCCTCAGCGACGACGGCGCGGTCATCGCCGAATTCTACCGGGAACGGCGCATCGTCGTGCCGGTGGCGCGCATGCCGGAGCGACTGGTGCGCGCATTTGTTGCTGCCGAGGACTCCAAATTCTTCGAACATCAAGGCATCGACCTCTTTTCTATACTCCGCGCCGCCCTGAAAAACCTCAAGGCCGGCGGCGTCGTCCAGGGGGGGAGCACCATCACCCAGCAGATTGCCAAGGGTCTGCTGCTGACCCCGGAAAAGAAGTTCTCCCGCAAGTTCAAAGAGGCGATTCTCGCCTGGCGCATGGAGAAGCGCCTCACCAAGGACGAACTGCTTTATCTCTATCTCAATCAGATCTATCTCGGCCACGGCGCTTACGGGGTGCAGGCCGCGGCGGAGAATTACTACAACAAGAATGTCGAAGAGCTGACCCTCGCCGAGTGCGCGATGCTGGCGGGCCTCCCCCAGGCGCCGAGTCGCTATTCTCCCTACCGCAACTTCGAGCGGGCCAAAGAACGTCAGAAATATGTTCTTGGACGTATGGTCGAGGACGGCTACATCAGCGAGGCGGAGGCGACGGCGGCCCTGTCCGAAGCTTTGACCATCCATCCCCGTACCAACGCCCATACCCATGAGGCGGCCTACTTTACCGAACAGGTGCGGCGCTACCTGGAAAAGGCTTACGGCGAGGAGATGCTCTATACCGGCGGATTGGAGATCCGCACCACCATGAACCTCGCCATGCAGACGGCCGCCCAGCGCGCGGTGCGGGAAAATCTTCAGGAGCATGACCGGCGCTACGGCTACCGGGGGCCGGAGCGCGTGCTCAAGGCGACCGAGATCGACGATTTCCTCGCCGAGCAGGCGCCGGAACTTGAAGCCCGTCCGCCGGCGGAGGGAAGCCTTTTTGATGCGGTTTTGACGGGAGCGACCCCCCAAGCCCTGCAGGCGCGCTTCGGCAATCGCTGGGGGGAGATTCCCTTCAAGGGCATGGGCTGGGCCGGCAAGGTCCGGGTGGTGGCCGCCGACCAGACTCCGGTCGGCAACGCCAACGGCAAGGAGACCCGGTTACCCGTCGGGTCGCTCTTGCGGGTGCGGGTCCAACAGGTCGCCGAAGACGGTCGCCTCACCCTCGCCCTGGATCAGGAACCGGAGGCGCAAGGGGCGCTGGTGGCTCTTGACCCCGCTTCCGGCGAGGTCAAGGCCATGGTTGGCGGCTACGATTTCTATCGCAGTCAGTTCAATCGGGTGATCCAGGCCCGGCGGCTGTCCGGTTCGGCTTTCAAGCCGATCATCTATGCGGCGGCTCTGGACAAGGGCTACACCCCGGCGACGGTGATCCTCGACACGCCCCTGATCTACCCGCAGCGGGGCAAGGAGGATTGGCGGCCGCAGAACTATGATCACAAGTTTCGGGGGCCCCTGACCTTCCGTGAGGCGCTGACCCATTCGAACAATATCGTCACGATCAAAATCCTTGAGGATATCGGGGTCGGTTATGCCATCGACTATGCCAAAAAACTCGGCATCGAATCCCCCCTCAATCGTGACCTGACCCTGGCGCTCGGTTCCTCGGCCGTGACCCCCCTGGAGCTGGCGACGGCTTACAGCGCCTTTGCCAACGGCGGGGTGCGGGTGGCGCCCTTTTATGTGACCCGGGTGACCGATCGCGACGGACGGGTTCTGGAGTCGATCTACCCCGGCGACTTCCCGGGAGGAACCCGTGCGGAGCAGCGTCTGCTCTCCGTTCGGCGCGAGCGGGTGATCTCTCCGGAAACCTCCTATCTGATCACCAACCTCATGGAAAGCGTCATTCAGAACGGCACCGGGCAGAGGGCCAAGGAGCTGGGGCGGCCGGCGGCGGGTAAGACCGGCACCACCAATGACCTGAAGGATGCCTGGTTCGTCGGCTATGTGCCGCAATTGTTGGCGGTTTCCTGGACCGGCTACGACCAGGAGCGCCCCCTGGGGCACAAGGAGACGGGGGCGCGGGCGGCGCTGCCTGCCTGGCTTTCCTTTATGAAGGAGGCGGTCAAGTCTTGGCCGGCGACCGATTTCCCTGTTCCCGATATGATGGAATTCTGCGCCATCGATCCTCGCACCGGCCTGCTTGCTTCCGAGACCCAGGCGAATGCCATGATTGAGGCCTTCGCGCCGGGAACCGCGCCGACCCGCTATGCCGTCGACCAGGAGCGCCCACGCGCCCAGGACTTCTTCCGTATCGACATGGATGAATATTGATTTGCCTGGGGGGGCGGAAATGTAAAATTCTCCCCAAAAATGTCGGAATTTTTTACAGAACGCCCGCGAAGAGAGACCTTTTTCCCAGAAAACCCTGTGTTTTTTGTGGTGTGAATTTTGCAATCTATCACAGGTACGGGTGATTTCAACCCTTGATAGCGCGGGAGGTTTGGGAGCCATGGAACAGGTGCGGACTGCTCGAAGACATCGCCGGTTTTTGACCCATGGAAGGGCGTTGGCGCGAGTCCGCTCAGCCCCTGAGACAATGTTCCATGTTATCGATATCAGCGCCGGCGGCCTGGCCTTTCGCTATCTTGGCGACGGCGAACTCACCGAAGCCGCCGACGAACTCGATCTTTTTCACGACGAGAGCCTGGCACTGGGGAGGGTTCCGGTCCAGGCGGTTTCCGATTGCCCCCTTGATTACGGTTTCCTTCCTATGCGTCGGCGTGGTCTTTGCTTCGGTGAGCTGACACCGGAGCAGAGGGTCGCCCTTGATGCCTTCATCGTCAACTACACCGAGGCGGGTCTGCGTTAGGCAACCGCTGCCGGAGAGGCGGAACCGCCGCGACGGGCGGGCCTGCAAAGGCCCGCTTTTTTGTCTGGTGATATGGGGGGCGCTGCCGGTCGAATTTGGCTAAGTGCTTGTTTCTCCGTGTCTTGCCTTGACGGGGCGGGTCTTCTGTGCTAAATTTTATTCTTCGTCAATGTTAGCGGAAGGAGCACCCAAATGTTTAAAATCGGTGAGATGGCGGTTTACCCCGCTCAAGGCGTAGGGAAAATCGAGGCGATCGAAACCAGGGAATTTTCCGGAGAAAGGCACGATTTCTACGTGTTGCGCATTGTCGACAGCGATATGACGATCATGGTACCGGTGGGTAATGCCAGCCAGGTCGGTTTGCGGAACCTCATTCATAAGGACCGTATCGCCTCGATTTACGATCTCCTCGAAGAGAAGCATGGTGCCTGCGGCATGATCGCTTCCTGGAGTCGTCGGCAGCGGGAATACAACGAAAAGATTCGCTCCGGCGATCTTTTCGAGGTCGCCTCGGTCCTGCGGGAACTGTACCAGCTCAAGGAAAACAAGGAGCTTTCCTACGGTGAGAAGAAGGTTCTCGATCTGACCCGCAAGCTGTTGGTCAAGGAGCTGGCCTTGGCCGACGGCAGTGATGAGAATCAAGTTTTCGAGCGGGTTGAGAAGATTTTTCTTCACTAACGAAGCGACGTTTCTTTCCGGTCGCGGTTTTTCATCGGGGGATGGCACTTGGCATCCCCCTTTGCTTGGTGCGCCAGGCATGGCGCGTGGTGCGTAAGCACCAGATGATTGATCGTGGTGGTCAATCGTTGACTTGGAGGTGAAAGTCCTCTACGGACCCTGATGACGGGAACCGTTAGCTGAACGGCAAG
>NZ_JAVESI010000072.1:0-9277 GCF_034006665.1 Trichloromonas sp. | reverse complement strand
TCATTCAGTGCATCTATTACCTTTTGTTTTACATCGTCTGCAATTACACTTGGTACTTCTAAATACAAACATTGCAACGCTTTCATACATTCTTGTTCTTTTGTCATTTCAATTTATTTTAGTTTTTAATAATCCGTAAAAAACCGACACCATACCCGAATACCGTTATGTGTAATAATTTTTTACCCACCCACATTGAAATCAGTGAAAATATCTTTCGGTTCAATATCAGGATTTTCTGAAAGTTTCATCCACTTATGTTTGATTTCTTTTAGATTATATGTATTTTTGTTTATAATTGAATCCAAGTTAGTAATTGAAATTCTTCTGTTAATTCCAACTTTTTTGTTGTAGATGTCCATATAATCTAAAATATCAAAAATAAGATTGTATTTTTCTTCATCTTTTCTTAATCGTTCCATTTTTTTATCATACTTCAACTGTTTGTATGTTTTGAAATCAGGTTCTAAAATCCAAGAAAAATACTTCATTTCTCTTTCAGGTAATTTATCCTGAATATTTTCATTCAAAAATTGTTTCCAGTTCTTTACTTTGTTAATTTGTTCTCTCAATTCTTTACCCATAATTTTATCTTTATATATAAATATTCAGAAATTAAATTTTAGTCCAAATCCCACCCACAAAATTACTACACATAACAAGGTGTATATGTAATGTGAGTTTCAGTGGTATATTCAAGTTTATCTTTCTAATTAATATTTGTAGTTAAGTGAAATTTAGTGTTTCAAATATCACACTACATATACACCCAAACGTTATGTGTAAGTGTTCTGTTCATCGTTCTAATCAATATTTCGGTTTAAAATTTTAAAAGAAAACCCTCACACATTTATTTTTTACGTTTATTAACAATTCTAATTTTATCTGATTTCAAATCGTTATTTTGTTTATGTTTCATATTATACTCATGTGGTATTCTTGTGTCAATTAACATTAAGTTATTTCTAATAATATCTTTTTTATCACGAAGTTTTTGATATGTGTTATGTATTTCTTCAATACCTTTGTTTTTAAGTCTTTCTAAATTAAAATAGTCATCAATATAATCAATAAAAGAAATTTTCATTTTTTCTTTATTATAATAAAACCCATCAATATAATCAAATTTAGATTTATCACCAACACTATCATATCCACCAATGGTTATATTATGATAAATTTCTGGATACATATTTTCTTTTTCACACGCCTGTAAGACTTCTTTAAATCTTTCCGCAATATGTTTGTTTGGAACATATTCATTAATTTGAACATCTGAATTTAAAGTAAAATCAATATATGTTTTAATTGTCTTAAAAATACTATTAAAATCACCATAGTTTTCATTTATAAATTGATTAAAGTTTTTAACCTTATCAATCATCTGTCTTATTTCTTTAATCATAATATCTTTATATATAAATATTCAAATTTAAAAAACCCACCCTTTTTTTCTTTTAAAATTTTTGTTCAGTTCTCCGATTAAATATTCTACCTTAATAAACCACACCTACACATAACAAGGTGTATATGTAATGTGTGGTTCAGTGGTTAAATCATAGTTTCTACATCTAATCAATATTTGTGGTTAAGTCAAGTTTAATGTTTTAAATCTCACACTACATATATACACCCAAACGTTATCTTCAATTATAAAATATAGATTATCATCTTTTAAGTATTTATAAATAGTATTAATTTAATAGTACTTTTTCAAGTGATAATATTTCATATTTTCTAACCCCACATACAACAGGTTTCCAATGAAGACCACATCCTGTAATTATACATGGTTCAGTTCCTCCACTAGTTAATAAACCAGTTTCTGAAATTTTTAATGTAAGATAACAATCATTACCATTAAAAGAATCATATTCACAATCAATTGTATCTTTATCACCATTGGTATATACAACTGATAGTTTCCATTTATATGTATAATTATTTTTATTATTGAAACAAGATGATAAACAACACATAATAATAATTAAAATCATAATAATAATTAAAATCAATGATTTAACTATTATTGATAAAAAATTATTTTTTAAATTCATATTTTTAATATTTAAATTACATTAACATTATATTCAGTATATAAGATATCATCGTATAGATTTAACCAATTATTAATATTATTAATTGATTCGCTAGATAAACATGCTACTTTTTCTTTATTGTCATAATAGCAGCACGTAACATCATTTGGATATTTCAATACCTTATTATCATAATTAATTCCGTTTTCTAATCCATCAATTAACATACTTTCAGTTAAATTATTACCTATTTTTTCATATAATTCAAATGATATATGATCAGTTGGTATTTTTATTGTGTAATACCTACCATTCCATGATTTTTCTATTTTAACCTTAATTTTATCCATCTATTTAATTAAATTTAATTTATATATTAAATTTTTTTATCTTTGTATTTCAAATAATCATAAGAATTAATTACACCATCTTTTAATAATTGATCTAGTAATTTTATTTTACTACTCCTTCGATTTTTTGATATAAGAGTAAAAAATCCTATTATGGTAGCAATAATCGTAAATGCTCCAAAAATTTGGATAAAACAATTAAATTTTCCATATTTTAATATTTTAATTACAAAGATATTAATTTTTTTTTATTTAACAAAATAATTTTAATATATAATATAAAAAATATTCTTTTATGAAAAGATTAGAACCATTTCAATATATTGCAGAAAATATGGAACAAGCTAGACATATTTTAAGATATTATGATATCGATTATGATGATGATAGATTTCAAGAAATAATTAAAAAAACACAAAGAGACGGATATACTGGATTAATAACAAAATTAGTATTTTCTGAAAATATTAAAGTGGAAGATGCTTTAAAATTATATGATGAAATTAAAGATAATAAATTAAATATGGCAGAAATCCAAAAATTAACATATAATGAAATTAAAGATTTAATTACCAATAAAACAAATAAAAAAGATTATGAATTTGTGTTTGATTCTGGTGGTTATAAGGTATTTATAGTAAATACTTATCAAGGTGCATTAGAAACTGTTTCTCCAGCTTGGTGTCTAAAAACAAAATCACAATGGGATTATTATACTATTACAAAAGGAGGGAAACAATTTGTTGCAATTGATAAATTATACATATCTGATAAAGAAATAGAATTAACAGTTCCTAATAATTGGGATGGAAAAACTTATATATCAGATAATAGAGAAAGTAGATATGGTATAACAGTTTATAATACATTAAGAGTAGATGTATTTAATGATAATAATACACAATATCGTAGATTTGATCCAGAATTAGATAAAATTGTTAAAGATTGTATATCTTATAGTAAAAAAATATTTGGAGATAGAGTTATTAATGTAAAAGATTTGGATAATTTAATAGATCATTTATCTGAAATATTAGATGATATGTATGGAGTTGGTTCATTTACTGAAATTGTACATTCAGATATGGATAAAACAATTAAAGAGTTTTATTCTAAAATAAAAGAACAATTAAATTTAAGTAAAGAACAATTATTTGAAAAAATGTCAGAACACAAAGATATAGTTTTACAAGAAGATTTCTTTGTTGCTAATAACGGTATAATGGATTTACTTATAAATGAATGGTTAACACATGATAATATTGTTAATACTATAGATGATTATGATAATGTTGCCATAGGTGATATACATCCATTAGGTGGATATACTATAAGAGAACAAGAATATGATGATTGGATTATAAAATATAATTATGGTTATCAATATACAAAATATGGTAGAGCTGCCATAATACAGTCATTTGGTTCATTACAAGATTATTATACAAAATTAAAAGAACAATTTGTGAAATATTATGAATATGATATTGATATTAATGATAGAAAATATTTTAAACCAAAACAATATAAAGATGGTTGGATAATAATCGCTAACATTAAAGATATAGAAAAATACATGGATAAAATAATAACAGATAGTGGTATATACGAAGTACCACATACCATCAAAGATGGAAAATTATATATTGAATTTTATAGTAAAAAATGATGAAATTATACGAAAGACAGATAGAATATACCGAAAAAGACATACTTTATATTGTTTATAATAACAGAAGTATAGATAATGTCGTGTCTAATTTTATCCCAAAGTATAACGAATTAGAATTATTAAAACTTAATAAAATAGAGAAAGATGTCAGATTATTCCAAAATATTTATAATAAAAATAGACAAATTGAAATAGAACTTAATGATATTAATATAAATGCACCAGATTATTATGTTACACCCAATGATATTAAAGAAAGAACTCAATTAATATTAGATGCACATAATAATTTAACTGAAATAGATTATAAATATCTAATAAATAGAGGGTTTAATGATGATGATATTAAAAGAGCTAAATTTGGTTCTATATCATATATAAACGATATTGATGATTGTAATATATTAGGAATTACTACTCACCCAATAATGAGAAATATATTAAGTGATGGATTAGAAGGTGGTGGTATAATTATACCATTATTTAATAAAGATGGTTTTTTAATAAATGCAGCATTTCGTAAACTATCAGATTTAAATAAATTTAAATATACTCACACAACAATGGATATATTTATGTGGGGATTAGATAATGTTAATGAAGGAGATATCGTATGGGTAGTTGAAGGAATTTTAGATAAATATGCGTTAGATAAAGTCATACCAAAAGGTGATAAAGTTGTATCGATATCAGCTGCATCAATGGCACCAATACAATTTTTTAATTTAATTAACAAAAAACCTAAACAGGTGAATATTATATGTGATAATGATATGGTAGGTTTTAGAACAGGCGCAATTGCTCAAAAAGTATTTTTTTCGAATAATATTTATTCTTATACATTTCATTTTCCTAATAGTAAAGATACTTGTGAACATATTTTAGAAAAAAAAGGTAGTATAAATGATTTAATAGAAATGAGAATAAACATGAGAATGATAAATGATCATAATGATGATTATGAACATAGATTAAATATGAATTTTTTCAATTATTTAAAAAATAGAAAATTTTAAAATTTTTTGTAAGCACGTACATAATCAACCAAAAATTCAGAATAGTAATTTGATTCCTTTCTATTTACATATCTTTCTTGAACACTATGATTCAATACCATCCACATATTGATATTAGGTTTGTTATATGTACCATCAAGTTTTTTCTTATTTGTATATTGAAGTGCTAAAATTCCATCTGTATAAAACTTAATGCTTTTTGGTGTCCATTCCATTGCGAATTCATGAAAATCTGTATCTTGAAGTTCAATCGCCCTACTTCCTAAATTATCTGGTTGTTCATTCTTTCTAAACCAAATAGATGCCCTTTGAGTTTTAATAGTTCTACCTGTTTTTTTTCCATATGCTTCAATAATATCAATTTCAGGTGGCCAAGTTGGTCCCCATAACCAAAATGCTGGCCAAGTTCCTTTTTCTTTTGGTAAATTCATTCTACATTCAAATCTACCATATTGTTGAGAAAATGATCTTTCAGTAGATAATAATGATACTGCAAATGGTATTAATCTATCATCAAATATTTTTGGTTTATATTCGACCTTAAATCTACCATAACTTTTATTATTAATTTTAACTATATCGGGTTCACTGTAATAAACATTATCTTTATCTGGATGATATAATCCAAATACTTCTCCTACTTTCCATTTATTAAAACCATCATAATCCCATGATATTTCATTAAATTCATCAATAAATGTTAAATCATATCCAGTTTTATTTTTTGATGATTGTCTTTTACCATAATTTAACCTTATAAGAATAAAAAATCTAATATATAGGAAAAAATTAACAATATTATCTTTAATTGTCATATTTCTAATTGATTTTATAAATTTTATCATGAAATAAATACGTTTTTTCTTATATATAAATTATATAATTTCATATTCATTATAATTAAACCAAATTTCATATTTAACAGAATAACATTGTTTATTATCATTAATTTCATCGATATGTATAAATCCGTTTTCTAATGATTCTGATAATGCTTTCAATTTTCTAATATGATAAAACGATTCCATTATAGATAAATCTGATAATTCTTCTTCGGGATATAAATTATCTACTAATTCTTTTCTTTTTAATTTTATTTTCATAGTTATAATTTTGAAAAATCTATTGTAATAAATTCTCTATTATTCAAATATTTTTTGAAAATATCACTTTTATAATATTCATCAACGGACATATTTAATTGATTTTTACATAAAAATTCAAATACATTATCTCTGAATACTGTATCATTAAACCCCCATTCTATTGCTAACATTCTTTCGTGTTTTGGTAAACAATTAAATACCTTAAACATTAAATCCTGATCACTAGAATTAATTACAAAACCATCTAAATAGAATTTACCTATTTCATCAAATTGTTGTCTTGTTAATTTCATATTATTTAAATTTTACAATTGTAACATCTACATCCTTTAATCTATCTTCGATTATTTTTCTAACTATATCCCAATTTCCGCCAGCCAAACCACACCCTATTGTTGGTAAACCTATTCTTTTACCTTTATAATAATGATTGATTTTATCCATACACATAGCAATAGCATCATAGTTAACATTCACTTTATCAGTACCATAATTATATTGGGTATAACAATTAAGTACTTTTATAAATTCACCATTGTCTATTTGAACAGGGCAAACTGATATATTTCCCAGTTTATTATAATCTCCTTTTTTAGTTTGTCTGTCAATTATAGCAACACCATTCCATGTATCTATAATTGATTTAGCTATACCTGAACGCATAGTATTAAAACAATTACAACCATGTGCAATTATATCAAAATGACCTTGTTTTGCTAATTCTATTAAATCACCTTTGATTTCTTTCATGTGTTATTATTTTATTAATTTAAAATGGAGTAAATTCTGATAAGACTGAGTAGACGTGATAACGTTTTTGTAAGACTACGACCTATTTCCCTATCATATCAGAATTTACTTTTTAATTTTTAAATAATTCTAAAACAGAAATATATTTTAAATTATAAATATTACTAATATATATACTTATATCATTAATTGTCCAAAAATGATAATTATTTTTTTCCATTTTATTTGACCAATCTATATAACTATTCCATTCTATATTATCCCTATCAATATTAAAAGAACTGGATATAACTATATCCACATCACCAATCTTAGATATTAATTGTTTTGAATCCTTACATTCGCCATCTTCCCATTCGTCTAAGTCTATGAAAAAATCATCATTAGTTGTTAATAATACATGTTCTCCTAAATGGTTATTATATAATTTATGTCCATTATCACCGAAATATTTTCTTATAAATAATTTAAATGGTTCTTGAAAATGACCACCACCAACACCATTCCATTTTATAAGAAAAAAATCATATTCTTTTTTATTGGAAATAATTTTAAAATTAGATATTTCTATAAATTTAAAATATCTTTTTTCTTCATTTGTCAATAATTTAGAATTATGTTCTACCCAATCATCAAATGCACAATTGATATTACTCTTTACATAATCAAATAATGATTTCATATCATCTAATGTATATTCAACTTTCATATATTTTTATTTTTTAAATAATTTACTATTTTTATATTTACAAAGTAAGCATACCTTATTAAATAATGAAGATGTCCAAAATCTTTCATCACAATTTTTACATTTTTTATAAAATTGGAATCCTATTCCTCTTATAAATTTTATTTTCATATATTTAATTATTAATATACATCAAGTATAAAAATAAACTATTTAAAAAGAAAAATAAGCAGTAAACAAAATTTTAGGATATTTTTCTCTAAAAATAAAAGTTCCTAAAAAACTAGCAAAAATATTAGCGATAAACGCTGAAATCAATCCTATCATTACTGTTTTTTCCATATTTTAATTATTTTAAAAGGATTTGACCAAAATTTTGATCCGTCTAATGATAATAAAAATTCTGCTTTAATTGGACACCAATTAATTATTTTGTGTTCACCATATGATTTTTTAACATAAAATACAGTTTGCCCAACCATTGATTTATAATTTGATTCACCTAATCTTTTTAAATTTGATATATGTTCATCTTTTGTAAAATCAGTAAAATTATTAATATCAACATCTATGTTATTGATTTTATCATAGCAATTTTCCCATGTTTCTAACATTCTAGCATAACTCTTTTCATCGCCATATTTTTCTGATTGAATAACTTTAATTTTTTTATTTAGTGCAAATGCAACACCCATATCAAAATGAGTACCTAATGATTTACTACTATAGAATATATGCACTTCATCTGATTCTTTAATAGCTTGCATATTTCTATTATTAATATCAAATTCAGTTGCTTCTTGATTTGTATCTCTATGTGGTAAATGAACAATATGTCCATCTTTTTCTAATACAAATACATAATCTTCCAACATCTTACGATATTCTGGTGTGGCTATTCTAACACTACAAATAACAAATATTTTCATTTTTAGACTTTTACTTTAATATCCCAAACTTCATGTAATGGTATTTCAACTTTACTTATAATTCCTTTTTTACAAAAAAGAATTTCATATTCTAATTCTTGCCACATATTAACTTCAAATTTAAATAACCTAAACCCATTTTCATATAAACTTAAAGCGTCTTCTGCACTAAACCAAGTATTCATATTTTCAATGGATTTGCCCGCACTAAACCATTCTTCCCCATCTTTTCTATGTAATTCTAAATTTTTAGGCATTGGTAAGTTTTTATCAATCCCATTAGGACAAAGTATATGAATTTGTTTTTTTGGTTCACCATCCTTATCATACCACATCCCATTTTTATCAGTAGGATTCTCAATTCTATAAATTATTTTTGTTTTCATATAGTATATCGTTTAATCGTTTGGTATTCTTGTATATCAATAGTATTTTTATTATAATAAGATTTTAACTTTTCTAATAATTCTTTTTTTGATTTAGAAAAATATATTTGTTTATATGTACCACCATATGAAAAGACCGTATAACAAAATGGTACCCACCCAAAAAATTTTCTAGTTTGTAAATAATACATTTTCTTATCGTTGTCTTTAATAACTACAAATCTAATTTTCATATTTTATTTAATTTTAATTTTATTTTTAACAAAAATAATGTGATATAATAAATAAGTTAAACCACCTATTATATAATATTTTAAAAATTCATCATATGTATATAATGA